>JAGBSH010000008.1 GCA_017631885.1 Fibrobacteraceae bacterium | reverse complement strand
GTCACTCCCATTTGGTTACATTCCCAGCGACCCGAAGAGCACCTGCTTTGAAAGCAATGGCAAATGCTATAGATGCAATGCCGCGCGTCGTGCAGATGAATGCGACGAAGAGTGGATGTGGATATACCCTTATACTCCAGATAAATATTTCTTCACGGAAATTGATTGCATAAGTGGGGAAAGAAAAGACAACAATAGAATTGGGCAATGTCCCGGCTTCCCGATGGAGACCACCCCTTATAATCCAGAACAAGCATGCATAGCTCACAATGGGAAATGCTACAGATGTAAATCCGAGAACAGCTATGTCAATTGCTCCCACAATTGGCTTTGGACTGGCGAAAACTTCGGAACACACAATATTGGCTTGTGGTACGAAGAAGTTGACTGCTATGATCCGTTTGAGGAGGAAGATTTTGATGGACAATGTCCTGACGAAATTGTCTTAATGAAAAGAACGGCAGATTATGATGATGAAAGTAGTGGAAAGGATAATGCCTATTCTATTGATTTGTTAAATGCTCCAAAATACTTCGATGCATTAGGACGTCGTCTCAAAAAAACTAAACGAATACATCAAATTACATTTACGCAAAACAAAGCAAAAAATATATATTCACTAAACCATTCCTTTGATGTTGGAAGTGTTGTTAATATTCCTATTGAACATTTGGGATTATCTCGGAATACTTTGGCTAAAAAAATTCTAGATTGTCCAGATTATGCATGCGGAGAATTAGGACGAGATTATGGCGTAGGAAATGATATAGGGGTTTATTGCGGATACCCTTGTACCAAGTTGGATACGGAAAATGGGTTTGCTAGAATAGAAATTATAAAGAAAGAACAAACCGGATTCTGTGGTGAGAATAATCTTAAATACACAATTATTTTTAAAATATCTGCGACAACAACAATAATGAGAAAAAATGAATACTATGTGACTCCTATAGGATACAGAATGGGTGACCATTTTGTTACGGAAGAGGATTATAAAGCCGGAGAACGTCACGAAAAAGGACATGCGGAATCATATTCATGTCTTGAAGAGAATAATATGTTTAAAAATCAATATGTTTTTGAAATGAAAAATGTATGTGAAAAAGATTTCAAATGTGACAAAAATGGTGTTTTGGAGGGAATTACATCAATCATCACCTCCTCATTAGAAAAACAGAAAGAAAATGGTACTGATGAAATAGTTAATTACAACAATAATCTATGGCAAAAAATGTGTGGGTGGTATCACAAGGAATATTCTCATACTGATGGACCTGGGGGATTAGAGGAAAACTCGATGTTAACATGTCCGACAGAGAAAATATTATTAAACAACCATTATGATTTGACAGGTTGCGAGGTTATTGAGTAATGAGAAATATTTCTATAACATTTTTAATATTTTTTTTGTTTGTTGGTTCTGGGATTACAAATCTTTTTGCTTCAGAAAATATTGCCGAATTTTGTTTTCAACCGGCAAAAGATGCATCTCTTGATTTAAAAATCAAACATAATGTAGATATTGAATTACCTTTGTCTGAAATTGCAAAATATACAATATGTGAAGATAAATGGCACCCTCAAGTTGATTTAGATGTGAACTATGAAATTGATTTCCCTAAAGAATGGAATTGCAATACTCTCGTGCCTCTTTGGTATATCAAAACTTGCGAAGAACTTCAAGATTATTTTGAAAACAAGAAAACAATAAAGCTTTCAGAGAAAGTTTCTCATAATTGCGAAATCGGTGAAGAACTAATTAATGGAAGTGAACTTAAAGGAAGATTTATTCTTGAAATAAGAAAAAATCCGATGAGGTCATCAGGAGAAAAGCACTCATACAAATTTACAAAAACATTAAACATAAAAATAATTGGTCGTTGTTTCGATAAACATTAGATACAAAATTTTAAACAAAAAAAATTAGGACTTGTCTGATTAAACGAATGAAGTGTCTTAACCTTTTTTTCTTACTTTTTTACTTAAATTGGAGAATGTCCAAATGATTTATAGAATTTGCATTTTTATTGCGTTTGTGTTTGCATTTTGCAATGCCGCCGATTATCCAGATAATAAATCTGATGACGATCCTATTTTTGCCGATTTTTGCATTTACAAGGATTCTATCTCATGGCTTGAGGTGGATAGTGTTTATGTATTAACCTATTATAAAATGGAAAACGAAATCACATTTACAATCAATTTTAAGAGTACTACAGATCATTCTTTTTTTTGGGTAAGCCTCCCGGATCTTGATAGAAATAAAATTATCATAAATCCTGTTCGAGGCATGCAAGGACGTGGCGCTGGATTTTATTTAGGTCGAAAATATTCAGATAATAGGACAGTAACTCCTTATGACCTAATAGATTTTTATATACTTTCAAAAGATTCTTTATATGTAAAATCTCTTTTCAAAACAACAAAGCGACTGACATGGGAGTATCACTTAGAAATGGGAAAACAAAGACAAAAAATTTCTGGAGACAATACCATTTACATTTCAGGTTTCTGCACCGAGGAACAGTTAAAAGCAATTAGAGAACGAAAAAAGCAAGAGCTAAAAGAGAACAAAGCAAATGAAAAAAGCACCCCATGATAAAAACTCTTACCGAAAATTACTGAATTTACAAAATGCGTGGGACGACCTTGACGTTAACAATATATCAGAGCATAGAATAAACGTAACGGAAGCATTAATGGATTTAGAAATTGAATTTAAAAATAGTTACAAATGTGAATGTGAATAACATTAAGTCATCGGAACGAGAATGAAGTATTTTCACGCAATACTATTTTTTATAGTTTTGAGCTATGCGGAAAATATAGCCGAATTTTGTGTAACTTTTTCAAAGGACTGCAATAAATATAATCTGCATCTAATCAATAAAATTGTAATTGAACCTGATACAAATTGGATATATCCTGATTCCGTGTGTTGTGGATATACAAATTGTGAAGTTAGATGGAATAGTTCTTTTTCGTTACAGTCACCGCGAAGAACGCCGGCTGTTGTAAATGGGGATTGGTATCGTTCACCTAGAGGGTATTTATCAGGTTTTCATATATGCCATCATTGCGATTCTTGCGAAGTAAAACTTCAAACACCTTTATTAAAAACTGAATTAGACCCTTCTTTTCGTCAGACACAAATATTTGAAAACGCTTGCCGTGATTTAAATAAGTTTTATGGAAAAGAGTTTTTAGGTTTATGGGAAACCAATTTAAGCAATACGAATATTGCATATAAAAAGGGATTTAAAGCGAAAATTATTGATGCATGCGAAATGCCTTTGTTGCTTGCAGAATATTGTATTGATGATGATTTCGTTTTACATAAAACTAAAATACTTTCTTATTTACCACAAAAACATTTATTAGATTCATTTGAATTGGAAATTAATGGTAAATATGAATATGAAAAAAATATGAGTTTAGATTTAGATTCATTAGGATTATATAATATTATGACCTATGGAGAACGAAATATTTGTTCAAAAGAACATGTCTTATGGGGAGGTATTAGACTTCCGATTCCCAACAAAATAAATTTAAAACTATTGACAGATAAATTCACAAGAATAGATTCTTTTTATCCAAGAAATTTTAAAGTTAAATGGAATATTGAATATAAAACGAGTAAGGAAAATATTACAGATTTTGATGAATATACAATTCGCGTAAATGACAAGTGCTCTACAATTCCAAAAAACGAAGAAGAAACACCTTTGGATTATTCACAACACTGGGAAAGAGAAATGTACAAACAGGATTCTTGTCAAGTATATTGGATTCTCCAACATCAATCAAAATAATTTCTTTACTTGTTGGAGAATGCCCAGATTCATTGACTTCGCATTAAGGAAATTTGAAAAAAAAAATATTTCTCTGACAACTAGGGATAGAAAAAAGCGCAGACTCTTTAAGAGTCTGCGCTTTTCATTTGCTTTACAAGCTAAAGATTACTTGCTCTTTTTGCAAGCTTTTTTGCAAGCGCATGCTTTCTTAGCAGGAGCTTTTACAGCCTTGCAAGCCTTGCGTGGGTCACCAGCATAAACTGCTGCTTTACCAAGTTCTTCTTCAATGCGGAGAAGACGGTTGTACTTGCAAACGCGGTCTGTACGAGAAAGTGAACCAGTCTTAATCTGGCCAGCAGCTGTACCAACAGCGAGGTCTGCAATAAAGGTATCTTCTGTTTCGCCAGAACGGTGAGAAACAACTGGAGCATAACCTTCAACTTGAGCGCGCTTGATAGCAGCAAGAGTTTCAGAAACAGAACCAACTTGGTTAACCTTGATAAGGATAGCGTTAGCAATACCAGCCTTGATACCTTCGTCAAAGATAGTTGGGTTTGTTACGAACAAATCGTCACCAACGAGATTGATCTTTGCACCGAGCTTGTCGGTCATAACCTTCCAACCAGCCCAGTCTGCTTCGTCAAGACCATCTTCAATAGAGAAGATTGCGTATTTGTCGATAAGCTTTTCATAGAGCTTAACCATGTCAGCAGACTTGAGAGTTTTCTTAGTGCTCTTCTTGAATGTATAAGTTTCTGGTTTGCCTTTCTTGGTGTTCTTGTCGCAGAATTCAGAAGATGCAACGTCAAGAGCAATTTTAATGTCTGTGCCAAACTTGTAACCAGCTTTTTCTGTAGCGGTTTTCAAAGCAGCAAGAGCTTTTTCAAGAGTCATTACACCCTTGATTTCATAACCAAACTTGTTCTTTGCTGGCTTAATAGCAACACCAGGAGCAAAACCACCTTCATCACCAACAGTAGTATCGAAACCACCATCCTTAAGAACAGCCTTAAGAGCATGGAAAATTTCGGTAACCATCTGGAGGCCCTTAGAGAAGGTCTTTGCGCCAACTGGAGCAATCATAAATTCTTGGAAATCAATTGGAGCAGAAGAGTGAGCACCACCATTGATAACGTTACACATTGGGCATGGGAGTGTGAGCTTTTCTGTGCCATGGAGTTTTGCGATGTACTGATAAAGAGGCATCTTAGCATCGTTTGCAGCAGCACAGCAAACAGCCATAGAAACACCGAGGATAGCGTTTGCGCCAAGTTTGTTCTTGAGCATACGGTTACCATCAAGAGCTATCATGGCGTCATCAATTTCAGTTTGCTTGGATGGGTCCATGCCAACGAGTTTCTTTGCAATCTTTGTGTTGACATTTTTTACTGCAGTGAGTGTACCCTTTCCGAGATAAGTCTTCTTATCACCGTCACGGAGTTCGCAAGCTTCGCGTTCACCAGTGGAAGCACCACTTGGAACTGCAGCGTGACCAACAACGCCGTTTTCAAGAGTAACATCAACTTCGAGAGACGGATTGCCGCGAGAATCAAGAATCTGGCGAGCAACAACTGATTTAATTTTAGAAGCCATTTTTATGCCTTTTTTGTTTAGTGTGAAATTTTAATGCAAATAATATAGAAAAAGTGTGGAAGAATGTTTAACAAAGTGTTATTAAATTCGTTCTCCAAAAAGAGCTGTACCTACACGAATCATTGTAGCCCCCTCTTCAATAGCCACTTCTAAATCTAAAGTCATTCCCATAGAAAGCTCTGTAAATTCAGAAAATACGCCACCTTTCTTTAAAAATTGCTGTTGAAGGTTTCTTAAAAATGCAAAACATTCTCGGCTATCTTCTGGATTACCTGTATTTTTTCCAATAGTCATTAAACCGCGAAATTTAAGATGAGGAAACTCTTTTTCTTCAAGTGATTGTAAAAATTCTTCTGCAAAAGAAACATCTAACCCACTTTTTGTTTCTTCTTCACCGGCATTTACCTGAAAAAGAATTTCTAAAACTTTTTCGTTTTCTGCACAAACTTTTTCCAATTTTTCTAAAGCTTCTACACTGGATATAGAATGAATACAATCAGCAACAAGAGCTGCTTTCTTTAATTTGTTACTTTGAACTGGGCCAATAATATGACAGCGAATTCCATCTCTTTTTACAGAAAACTTTGATTCAGCTTCTTGAACACGATTTTCACCAAATTCGGTTGCGCCAAGAGAAATAGCATTTTCAACCGCTTCTCTTGTATGAAACTTACTTACCCAGATAAGCTTAATATGATCCGATATTCTGCCGGCTTTTTCTTTTGCACTTGTTATACGCTTTTCAAGCAAATGCAATCGTTCTTTCATTTCATCAAGAGAAAGTTCCATAATCAAGCCTTCTTCAACGGCACTGGAAAAAGCTCTTTCACAATTTCATCTATATGCTTTTTCTGGTAAATTTTTAACGACTTCCGAGCTGGAGCTGGTAATTCTAAAACGTCTTTTCCGTTACCTTCTGGAACATATAACGTTTTAACTCCAGCTTCTTTTGCCGCTAAAGATTTTTCGTTCAACCCACCAATTGGTAAAAGGTCTCCACACAAACTTACTTCTCCAGTAAAGGCAACATCTGGCGAAACAGGAATGCGAGTAAATGCCGAAAGAATAGCTAATGTCATGGCGATACCTGCAGAAGGCCCGTCTTTAGGAACAGCTCCTTCTGGAACATGTATATGAATATCTGTTTTGCGCACAATGTCAGGATCTACACCATAGCGTTTTAAACGCTGGCGAACAAGACTTAACGCAATCTGTACAGATTCTTTCATCACGTCACCAAGACGACCCGTTAAAGCAATACGCCCGCGACCGCTTAAAAGCATACATTCAATATTTAAAATTTCACCACCAACAGAAGTCCAAGCAAGACCTGTTATACGTCCACAACGCCCCGGCAAAGGCAATTTACCATTCACAAATCGAGGCGCACCTAAATATTTTGTTAAAAGTTTTTCTGTAACTTCTGGAACAATTTTTTTGCCAAGGACAATTTCTTTTGCACGAGAACGAGTTATCTTTTCTAACAAACGATCCAATTCTCGAACGCCAGCTTCACGTGTATAATCAGAAATAATCTTTTCAATCAAGTCTCGCGACAAAGACAAATTTTTTCCAAGTTCAACACCTGAACGAGTTGCAGCTTCTGGCAATAAATGTTTTTCTGCAATTTCAATTTTTTCATGCTTGTAATAACCAGGCAAACGAACAACTTCTAAACGGTCAAACAATGCTGGCGGAATATCTTGTTCTGTATTTGCTGTTGCAATAAATAAAACACGAGAAAAATCTAAACCCACTTCCATAAAATGGTCTGCAAAATAACGATTTTGTTCTGGGTCTAAAAGTTCTAACAAAGCACTTGCTGGGTCGCCACGGAAATCAGAAGCCATCTTATCGATTTCATCTAATAAAATGACCGGGTTCATACACTTAGCTCTACGAAGAGCCTGAACAAAACGACCAGGCATAGCTCCGATATAAGTTCTTCTGTGACCACGAATTTCTGCTTCATCGCGAACGCCACCTAACGTTACACGGACATATTGTCTACCAATCGCTTCTGCAATAGAAGCAACCAAAGTCGTTTTACCAACACCTGGAGGGCCAACCAAACATAAAACCGGCGCTCTGCGTTCCGTTTTGGTTAATCGTAGCACCGACACATATTCTAAAATACGTTCTTTAACTTTTTCTAATCCAAAATGTCTTTCATCTAAATGCTTTTTTACTTGACGTAAATTCAAATCCGTTTCTGAAAAAACGCCATAAGGTAAAGCCAAGAACCATTCTAAATAATTATGAAGCTGAGAATATTCAGGGCTTGCTGGCGGCATCAAACGAAGCCTTGCAATTTCTTCATTTAATTTTTCTTGGATTTCTTCTGAATAATTTTTTGCTTTTAGTTTTTCTTGCAACAAATCAATATCTGTTGAAGGATCCCCATGGCTCAATTCATTTTGCAAAAGACGAATTTGTTCTGAAATCAGCCAATCCTTTTGTGATTGTTGCATACGACGTTGGACTTCACTTTGAATGCGTTTTTGAGTTTGTTCTAAATCAAACAACGCGCGAATAGCCGATTCTATTTTCATTGCAATGTCTTCTAAACGCAAACATTCAAGCAATGATTGCTTTTCTTGTAAAGACATCCGCAAAAATGGCACTATTGAAAAATAAACCTGTAAAGGGAGTTCTGCAGCAGATAGAGAATCCAACAAATCTGAAGGAATATCTGTTCTTGAAGCGTAATCTCTGAACAAGTCTAAAATTTCAGCCACTTGTTTTTTATTTTCTTCTGTCGAATTAAAATAAGCCGGGCGTGGTACAGCAAGAGCTTTCCAACAATCCCCATTCGTTTTTATTTCTAAAATATCGACAGCAAAAAAGCCTTCAAATAAGACTTTATAATAACCTTTAGGCATTGGAGTCACTTGCAAAATCCTGGCAAGGACACCTACCGAATGCAAATCATTTGTATTTATTTTTTCAATTGAAGAATCCTTTTGCATTACAAGCAAAAGAGAACCATGGTGTTTTTCATCTGCTTCACGCAAAGCAGCTAAAGAAATATCTCTACCCACCCAGAGCCTAGAAGAAGTTCCTGGCAAAACCAAAGAATCTCGCAAAGGCAATAATGGTAACGGCTGATTCAAATCCAACATCAAAGAATTACCGGAGTTTTCGTTTCTCTTTTTCTCCGGTGCAACATTTTTCCTTGCCATTCCTACTCCTTAAGCGACTTTTTTATCTGCGGATTTTTTCTTTGTTTTCGGTTCTTCTAAACCTAAACCTTCTCGCACTAATTTCCGAGTAATTTTAAGTTCTTTTTGTCCACTACCTGGCATAGTAAACATCAACTGTTGTAAAGACTTTTCTAAAACAGAACGCAAGCCTCTAGCCCCAGTTTTTCTTTCCATTGTTTGTTTAACAATTTCTTTTAAAGCATCCTCTTCAAAAGACACTTTAATATCATCCATTTTAAAAAGCTGTGAAAACTGTTTTACCAAAGCATTCTTTGGTTCAGTTAAAATTCTAAGCAAAGCTTCTTCATCGAGTTCTGCTAAAGCAACTGCTACCGGTAAACGCCCGACCAATTCAGGAATCAGACCAAACTTAATTAAGTCTTCTGGTTCTAACTGGCGGAAAAGCATTGAAAGCGTATTATCTTTTTCACTCCGGATTTCTGCGCCAAAACCCATTCCACCTTTATTCACTCTGTGAGCAATAATTTTATCTAAAGTTTCAAATGCGCCACCACAAATAAACAAAATGTTTCTTGTGTTTATTTGAACCAAATTTTGTTCAGGGTGTTTTCTACCACCTTTAGGTGGCACTGCCGCAACAGTACCTTCTAAAATTTTCAACAACCCTTGTTGCACACCTTCACCAGAGACATCTCGCGTAATAGATGGGTTTGCTGTTTTACGAGCAATTTTATCAATTTCATCAACAAAAATAATCCCACGTTCTGCTCGAGCTACATCATAATCAGCAGCTTGTAACAAGCGGACTAAAATGTTTTCAACATCTTCTCCTACATAACCAGCTTCTGTCAAAACAGTGGCATCAGCAATGGTAAAAGGGACATCTAAAAAACGAGCCAAAGTTTGAGCAAGCAAAGTTTTTCCAGACCCCGTCGGCCCAACAAGAAGCAGATTTGATTTATCCACTTCTATTGTTGAATCGTCTTTTTTAGCATTGTAACGCAAACGTTTATAATGGTTATAAACGGCAACAGACAAAGCCATTTTAGCATCATCTTGACCAATCACAAATTCATCAAGATGCGCTTTTAGTTCTTGTGGAGAAGGTAACGGTTTTTCTTCAATTGGTTTACTTACTTCTTGTTTTGGTTCTTGAGAATTTTCAAACAAATTATAACAAGTCAAAACGCATTCTGAGCAAATCCTTGCTCCAGCGCCAGCAATCATTTTGCCAACCTGTTCAGCAGTTTTTCCACAAAAGTTACAGAAAACTCGTGTGGCACCCGAAGAATTTTTCCCGTTACGATACATATAATTTTATTTCCGTGGGGTAAAAATTTCGTCAATAATTCCAAACTCTAATGCTTCTTTAGGACTAAGATAAAAATCCCTATCTGTTTTCTTATAAACTTCTTCAAGAGAACGACCAGAATGCTTGGCTACAATTTCTGCCAATGTTTCTTTGGTTCGCATAATTTCCCTTGCATGAATCTGGATATCAGAAGACTGTCCACCAGCAGCACCAGATGGTTGGTGAAGCATAATTCTAGAATTAGGGAGAGCGTAACGTTTACCCTTAGAACCAGCTGCCAAAAGAACAGCTGCCATAGACACAGAATTACCAATACAAATAGTCGCAATATTTGGGCGAATATGTTGCATTGTATCATAAATAGCAAGCCCAGCTGAAACATAGCCACCTGGACTATTTATATAAAGCGTAATATCTTTTTCTGGATTTTCATATTCCAAAAAAATCAACTGAGCCATTATATTATTTGCCACTTCGTCATTAATTGGCGTACCAAGGAAAATAATACGTTCTTTCAACAAACGAGAATAAATATCATACGCACGTTCACCACGTCCAGTATTCTCTATAATTGTTGGGATAACCATTCGTTCTCCTACTATTAATTAGTTGCTAGAATCGCTTTTTTCTTCAGCAGCAGGGCGAATTCCGACAATAAAGTCAGCAGCCATTTCAAAACGAATTTCTTCGCGAAGTGCAATGATGCGACCACTCTGACGGAAATGAGCTTTCATAGAATCAAAATCAACATGATAAGCATCTGCCATTTGTTGCAAGCGTTCATCAACTTGAGCTTGTGTTACTTTCAACTTTTCAGCATTAGCAACAAATTCAAGAATTCTATGTTTCTTGATTTCACGAATAGCTTCTGGAGAAAGGGTTTTCATTTCTTCTTCAGAAGGAGCAGGAGCTTCAGAAGGATTTTCAGAATGACGGTTCAAAGTGTATTTTACCAAATCTTCAACGCGAGCATTTGGCACTTCAAAAGGATTCATTTCAATGAGTTTATCAATCGCTTCGTTAACAGCCTTAGCTTTTGCTGCATTGCGCTTATTCATAACAAGGCTTTCTTGAATATTTGATTTCAATTCAGCATCGTCTTTTACGCCAAGTTGTTTGAAAAATTCTTCATCCATAACAGGCGGAACAATCGCACGAACGTCAGTAATTTCCACTTTGAATGTAGCGTTTTTACCACGATATTTTTCTTCTTTATGATCTTCTGGGTAAGTAAAGGCTATTTCTCTTGTTTCACCTTCTTTAACGCCCATCAAGCCTTCATCAAAACCAGGGGAAGCGGATTCACCCAAAAGGCTACGGAATTCTTTTTGTTCCGGCAATTCTTGAGTTTGTCCATCAATAACCACTTCAATGTAATTACCAACAACAACATCGCCTTTTTCAGCAGCACGATCAACGTGTTCATCACGAGACCACATCTGGAGAAGACGATCGTATTCAGCGTTCACTTCATCTTCAAGAATCATTGTATCAGGAACAGTAATGCCTAAAGAATCATAACCCTTAATATCAATTACTGGATCAACTTCAACTTTAGCAACGATAGAAATTGGATTTTCCTTATCGTCTTTAAAATCAACAACCTGAAGACGACCAACCGGAATGATATTAGCCTTTTTCAATTCTTCTGTCAAAAGAGCATTAACAGTTTCATCAACCACTTCTTGACGGATAGCATCACCAAAGCGGGCAACAATCATCTGTTTTGGAACAGAGCCCTGACGAAAGCCCTTCAACTGGACTTCTTTGCGGTAATGCTGCACTTTCTTTTCAAAAGGAGCTTTCAAATCTTCTTGAGGAATCGAAACATTAAGAGTGCGTTCTACAGCGCTAGTTTCTTGAATATCTACGGTCATAATAACTCCGAATCTTTGTTTATTTTAAAATCGTGCGAGAGGAGGGAGTCGAACCCTCACACCGAAGTGCCAGATCCTAAGTCTGGTGCGTCTGCCAATTCCGCCACTCTCGCATTTTGGTCCAAAAATAGAAAATCTTAAACCTCTTGTCAGCAAGCCTTGCCTACATTGCTCCAAAATTCTACAAAATGCGCAACCAATTATACAAAAAAATCTTTACTCTTGGGCGTTTCGTCAAAAAAAGACGAAACCGGGCTTTTGCGGTATCGCGTGTTGCCGCCACTTGCTCTTAAACTTGCACAAACCTTATTGTTTTCAAACAAATTTTCTTCATTGCAAACGAACTTCTGCTAGATAGTCTCACACAAAACAGTTCTTGTTTTTCCTAAACTCTGATTTTTTTACAAAGCCTAAACATAAGGCCGCCACGAGTTCCTTGTCACTTGCGAACAACTTACTCGCAGTTCTTCTCACTCGCGATAGAGTGAAAAGATTTTCTGCGAAGCCTGAATGTGAGCCAGCTACGAACCACACTTGTGGCATGGTAGAAGCAATCCCATCGCAAGCAACACTTGTTTTTGGATTACTTCGCTACGCTCGTAATGACAAAAACCAAGATCGCCACACTGCGTTTGCGATGACTATCCTGAACTTGTCATTACGAGCCGTGCAGAAAGCACGGCGTGGTAATCTCCTTGCCATGACAACTTGCCAACAGATGGCCGCGAGGCTAAAAGCCTCTCGCCATGACAACCTGTTTTTACACTTGCCACGCAGTTCTTCTCACTCACGATAGAGTGAAAAGATTTTCCGCGAATCCTGAATGTGAGCCTGCCACGAGCCACACTTGTGGCATGGTGAAAAAGCTATCTCTTTGCCAAAAAAAAGCGGAAGAAAACCTTCCGCTTAAAACCAAACTTACCAGTTTTCACCAAGAAGTTCAAAATGAGCTTGTGGGTGTAAACACGCTGGGCAAACATTTGGAGCTTCAGGGCCTTCATGCAAGAAACCGCAATTACGGCAACGCCAAGTCACAACACCATCACGTTTAAAAACTTTTCCTTCAGCCAAGTTATTGTAAAGGTCACGATAACGTTTTTCGTGTTGTTTTTCAGCAATACTAATGTTTTCAAAAGCAAGTGCTACCGCTTCAAAGCCTTCTTCGCGAGCAATTTTGGCAAATTCTGGGTATAAATCATGCCATTCTTCGTTTTCGCCATCAGCAGCTGCTTTCAAATTATCCAAAGTATTTGAAGAAACTCCTGCTGGGTAAGAAGCCGTAATTTCAACGCAACCACCTTCCAAAAACTTCCAAAAACGCTTTGCATGTTCTTTTTCCTGGCTAGCAGTTTCTTCAAAAATTGAAGAAATTTGCACCAAACCTTCTTTTTTTGCCACGCTTGCAAAATAAGTGTAACGATTTCTTGCCTGAGATTCTCCCGCAAAAGCCTTCAAAAGGTTCTTTTCGGTCTGAGTTCCTTTAATAGATTGAGACATAAGCCTACTCCATACATTTTTTTACTTTGCTCCTAAATATATTACCTAAAAGAACTCCATCAAAGAGAAAAATTAAATTTTTCCTTTTTTCCTAACCCATTGCCTTTTTTCGCTCATTTTACGCGATTTTCGTAAAATTTTCTCTTTTAACGCCATTCTTATCAAAAAAAAACACTAAAAAACTAACTTTATTCATCTTTCTTGTCTGTTTTTACAAAAGTTTAATCCCTACTTTTCTTCTAAGAAAATAAGTTTGGGGTAAGCTTTATTACAATTATTACACTTTGGAGTATATATGCTTGATTTAATGGCTATCCAGTCTAGCGTAGCTCACCCCACATTGGTGACTATGATTTATACGCTATTACTAGCCTTTGTTCTTTCATCTACAATCGGATGGACATACGAAAAAACCTTCAAAGGCCTTTCGTATTCAAGAAACTTTGTCCAAGCCTTAGTTCTTTCAACCGTTGTTTCTGCAACTGTAATGCAAGCCATTGGCGATAATGTCGGTCGAGGCCTTGGTATGCTAGGTGCTCTTTCCATTGTGCGCTTTAGAACCAGTTTTAAAGACCCGCGCGATATCATGTTCTTATTTGCAGCTCTTGGCGCAGGAATCGGCTGCGGTGTTTTTGCTTGGGGCGTTGCCGCAGGCGGCACTCTTGCTTTCTGTATCGTTGCTTTTATCTTAAGTGGAACTGGTCTTGGAACAAGACATTTTTATGATGGTATGTTACGCTTTGCTATGCCAAATGAAAGTGAAGCTCGTCTAGCCGTTGAAAAAGTAATGAAATCAAATATACGAACGTTCGTTCTTATAACAATGCGCGAAGTAGATGGTGGAAAAAGAATGGATGTCGCTTACCAAGTAAGACTTGCAAGACGCCACCCTGCAGCTGAAGTTTTAGCTTCTCTCTCTGCTATTGAAGGCATTTCTGATGTAAACTTTATGATGCAAGATGCTGTCACGGAGATGTAATATGTTTGAAAGATTACATGCTTTTTTTGACAAGAAAACAATAGTTTCTAAAAAGATGGGTTGTGCATGGATTTTATCCGTTGCTGCAATAGTTTCTTTCTCTTATGTAACAAAAGGAAGCGACGTTTTATTTAGTGGCATTGCAGAAGCTTCTGCAACAACCATTAGCGTTCCTTCTGCTGTAGAAATTATTAAGTTACATGTTGAAGTAGGCGAAGAAGTCAAAGACGGCGACACCCTCATTGAATTAAGTCGCCCAGATTTAGCCTTACGCATAAACGAAGTTAAAAGAGAACTTGATGCTCTTGAAGGTCGTGGAAACGTTTCTATGGCAAGTGTTGACCAAAAAGTCGCAGAAATCCAAGCTGATTTAGACACAAGACGCAACACATTACGATTTGAAATTCAAAAAATGGAAACTGAATACAAGCAGAATTTAGCCATTGCTAAAAGATTAAAATCTCTCTCTGGCGAAGGCCCTTCTAGCGAAAACGATGCTATGGCTTCTCGTATTCAAAGCATGAAAAAAGAATTATCTGTTTTAGAAGCTAATGCCGCTACTCAGATTAGACTTTTAAGAGGTAGTAAAGGAAAACAAGCCCAATCTAACGCCTCTGAAGCTAAAATCTTACATGATGAATTAGCTCGTTTAGAACAAGAAATGAAAGAACAAACTATCCTAGCTAAAGGTGAATGGGTTGTAGCAACGGTTCTTGCCCGCGATGGTGAAAAAGTTTCTTCTTTTAACCCAATTATGACTCTTACACGTAAAGAACCATCTCAAGTTCGCGGTTACTTGCACGAAAACTTGCACAATAAAATCCAAGTGGGCGCAGAAGTAGAAGTAACTTCTCTTGGCCAACACGCAAAAGTCCGCGGGAAAATCATCGGCATGAGTAGCCAGATTGTTCCGTTTCCTTTGAGACTTTTGAAATCTCCAGATTTACCACTTTATGGTCGCGAAGTTAATGTAGCCATTCCAGAAAATAGTGGATTCTTACTTGGAGAAAAGGTTTCTATTTCAGAATTACCTGATTGGAAAAATCTATTGAATTCCCAAGAAAAATAAAACGTTTAAAAAGTTACGGATACGAGGATAAAATGAAACGAATATTATTTGGTTTATTGTGCGCTTTGCCTTTAGCTGCAGAGCCTTTGACTTTTGAACGTTTAATATCTTCCGTAGAAACCGAACCTGCTGTTCAAGCAGGCGAAAAAAAGAGAAAAGCCATACAATCAGGAACATCAACAAAACTTTGGAATAGTTTAGAACTTCAATATAAACTTGATGGTTTTGGTTTCATGGAACACGATTTTGAACTCAGGTTTAAACCAAAAGTTTTTGGTGAAGGTTCAAGTACTGAAGAATATTGGAAAGCCCAAAGTTCTTACCAACAAAGTCGTGCTAATTTTTATCGTTCTTTTCTTGTTTATGAACGCTATGAAAGAGCATTGCGTTACCTTACACAAAAACGCAAACAACAATTACATTTGGATATGGCTGCCGTAAACAAAGACCGATTAGAAGTTTTACATTTGAAAAGCGGCAGCGAAACATTTAACCCAGAAAATCTAATCAGTGCTCTTGAAAGAGAATCCGAATTGCAAGCAGAACTTATTGCTGATAGTAATGCTCTTCGCGATATTGAAATGAAATTCCATTCTTGGATTGATTTTGATTCTGTTGCTTTAGATACAAGTTTTTTACCTAAAATTTCAGATATTGAAAACCTTTTAAAAGACCCTTTACTTGTTGATGACACTTATTCTGCTGTGGCAATGGCAAAACATAAATGGAATGTAGAATCAAAGCAATATGAACAAGAACGCACAAGTTCAAATAAAATTTTTTCTTCGATAGGCATTGGTTACAAACACTCTTTTGGGTCTTATGAATATGATTCTGTAAAAACAGGAACTTATTCTTATGATTATGAAAACAAAGTAGCCGTTGCTGATAAAAAATGGGAAATCACTCGCAAAGACGACGATCGCAGAACTCGAGATAAATTTTACGCAACACTCACGCTTCGCTTGCCGTTTTTTGGAACAGATGGTGGAGACGAAACCAAAAGACAACTTGATGTTCTTGAAGCCGAAAGTGATTACCTTGATGAAAAACGCAGTATCACTCAAAAAGTCGCTCGCCTTCGCGAAGAAACTCTTGCCTTAATAGCTCAGAGAAATGTCCAGAAAAATTTTGTTGAACGCGTTGATGCCGGCGATGTCTTTAAAGAATTTGCGGCTCGTTCTGGTTCTGACCCTCTTTTACTATTACGCGCTCGTGATGTTTCTTTAGAAAGCGAAATTAAGGCATTACAACTTGAATATGAAATTTATTCTCGCTATCTGATTCTTTTAGACTATGCAGGTAAATTAGCCTCTCCAGATATTTCAACTCATTTTAAAGTGGGAAAATAAAATGGCCGGAGCCCGCGGTTTTAGTCTTCTTGAACGTTTTGAATTGAAATACCACATCCCTGTGGAATGGGCTGACATTATCGGTGAAATGATTTCTCCTTATTGTGAAGAAGATTATTATTCCAAAATTACTCCTGGTGGTTTTTATTGGATAACGAATCTTTATTTAGATTCTCCTAATTGGACCTTTTTAAAATGGAGAAATGCAAGACTTCTTGACCGCTTCAATATGAGAATCAGAACTTATGGTGAACACCCAGACCCTAAAGGCACTTTTCATTTTGAAGTCAAAAGAAAAATAAGAAACATTTGTTTTAAAAGTAGAGCAACTATTAAGGGCGAAAATCCTTCATTTGTTTTTGAAAATCCAAAAGAAAAGTGGCCTGTTAAAAGTGAACGTGATCGTCAATATTTAGAAGAATATTTGTACAAAGTAAATACTTTTAACGCAAGCCCAAGATTGTTGACTCAATATAAAAGGCGCGCTTGGTTTAGTACTACCGAAGAGTATTCTCGAGTAACTATTGATACTTGTATGCGATTCCGAGAAGAAAACGGTTTTGATTATACCGTTGACCCTCATTATATGCACTCTACTGGACTCCCACGCTTTTTTGCGCCAGGTTGTGATGCTGTTCTTGAATTAAAGTGTCCATGCTCTCAAGTTCCTTACTGGATGATGGATTTAATACACGCCTTAAACTTAAAACTAGCTGGTTTCTCAAAATTTGGAAATGCCGCGGCCGAATGGCAACGAATTTACGAAAATCCAAGAGGTTTTAGGGCTCCAAATTACACAAATCTTGCCGGGGACTTTGCCAGAAACGATTAAGAAAAAGTATATTCCTTGTATTCTATGAAGGAGTTTTCCATGAAACACCCTAAACTTTCTTTAATTAGTGCTCTTGTTTGTTTTGGCTTTTTAGCTTTGACAGCTTGTAGTAGCGATGATTCTTCTAGTTCTTCTGCCTCTAGTGGCGAAGGTGGTCAAAATAACGATAAGCCAAATACGGAGTCAACTTTAACTCAAATGGCTTGTTCCGAAATTATGTACCACCACCCAGATTCTACTGTAGAATGGGTAGAAATTTTTATTGAAGATGGCGAAGACATTGAAAACATGGCTCTTTCAGAACTCCGTTTAGACGGCGCTGTAGAATACAACTTCCCAGAAGAAGCATTGAAAAAAGGGGAACACATTGTTGTAACTGGTGACCTTGATGCCTTCAAAAAAGCTTACCCTGATTTTAATGGCCGCTTGTTTGGCCCTTGGAACACAGATAACAAAGGCTATGTTGAAAAACTTTCAAATGGTGGCGATGTTGTTTCTGTAAAATTAAGAGGAGCCGGCGACGTTGATTGTTCCTTTGATAACACTCCTCCATGGCCAAGTCTTGCTGATGGAGAAGGAGCTTCTTTGGTTTACCTTGGCGGAAACGCTTCTATGCCAACAAATTGGGCAGCAAGTAAAAAACTAGGCGGAAACCCTGGTTCTGGCGAAGATGAAGTTTACGCTCCGTTAACGATTCGTATTAATGAAGTCGCTCCAACAGACGGTTCTAATGACTGGATTGAATTTTATAATTCTGGAAAAGCAGATGCCGATATTTCTGGTTGGCTTTTAATTGCCAAACGTCGTGCTGATACTTTAACGATTCCAGCCGGAACTGTTGTGCCTGCTAATGGATTCTTAGTTTTAGAACAAAGCGTTTTTGGCGAAAGTTTACTTTTACTTCGCCGTGGCGAAAATCTTTATTTAAGAGAATTTATTGACGGCAAATGGACAAATTCTGAAACAGGCCTTGAATACCCAGCAACTCCTTCTGGTACAGCAGGTGTTTTAGAACTGTCTGACGGCACTCTTATGCAAGGCTCTTTAAAATCAGACACAAAAGGTAAAAAGAATGTTTCGGAAATGCTTTCTGGGCCTCTTTATGTAAATGAAATTTTCTACAACCCTCCAGAAGGTCAAATTGAATTTATTGAAATCATAAACACTGCAGATTCTGCTGTAGCGCTCTCATTACCTGTTGGTAGCAAATCAGGCGTTTGGGAAATTAGCGGTCTTGGAGAAGCGGCTCTTGAAACCATTAAAATCCCTGCTGGTGGCCTTTTGTTAATGCTTCCGGATACAAGCATTTTGGATTTAGATGCTTATGCTTCGACACTTGCCGAGAATGTTGTGTTGCAAAAATATTCTGGAAAAATTTCTAACCGTGGTGAACAAATCCTTGTTAAAGAACCTTATGCTTTTGTAGAAGATTTAACAAAGCCAAACGGAATTGACTGGTGTTACCGCTGGTCCGACGCTGTTCTTTATTCTGATGATGGCCTTTGGTCTGAAGAAGCAGACGGTATGGGAATGAGTTTACACCGCGCCGATTTCTCAATGCCAGGAAGTGATCCAGCTGCTTGGGAGGCAAACCTCCCAACACCTGGAGAAAAATAAAACCTTTTAAAACCTCGGGCTTTGCCCGAGGTTTCTTTTTTTAAGCCTTCACAAAATACATTTCAAACTTCACAAAAAAAACTTCCATTTTTTTCAAGTCCTTTGCAAAATCCCTCTTGTTGTCAAAATTCAAAAGATTTCAAATAAATGCAATTTATTTTCTTTTATTCAAATTTTTATATTAGCCACTAAATTGAATTTTTATTCTTTGTATTTTATTTGCAATGTTAGCCGTTTTTAAAAACATCAAAATAGGCGTTTTTCTTTCTTTTGTAAACCTTCTAATACAAGGCACCGCATTTCTTGTTCAAAATTTTATTGCTAAAAATCTTGGGAACGAATCCTATGGTTTTTTTGGAATTTTACAAAACGACTATACGATTTTTTGTGCGTTAGCTGATTTTGGAATGACTACTCTTATTTTAGCCTTTTTTGCAAATCGGGCTGTGAAAGGAAAACTATTTACACAAATTATCCAATTAAGATTTTTTGCTTCTTTTGCTACAGCATTAGGAATGTTGCTATTTGCCTTTTTTATCCGAAAAGACCATCCTGTATTTTGTGGAGAATTGATTTTAATCCCTGGATTAATTCTACAACATGCTTTTTTTGATTGGTATTTTACTTGTGGTGCATTTTGGAAACAATTACTTATTTCAAAAATTCTTCATGCTATTTCTTACGCCTCCGTTATGGGAATAGCTTTAATTTATCTAAAACTAGAATCCATTGAAGCTATCGCTTTTTGTATGGTGCTAGCCGCTTTACCCGCTTGGGCGTTTGGCGTTTCGCATGCTTTTAAAAAACAAATTTTTACTATTTCAAAAAGAACATTCCGTTTTATTCATTTAATGTATAAAGCTGCCTTCCCTTATGCACTTGCCAGTCTTGCTAGTTTTGCTTACCTACCTATTGGACTTTATTTTGTTGATTACTTTGCCCCGCCCTCTCTTTTAAGCGCCTACAATTATGCAAATAAATTAATTGTTTTAGCTTCTGGCTTCATGGTACATTTTATTTCATCTTCTCTTATTTCATTACATAAGCAAAATGATTCTAAAGTACATTTTAAAGATCAAGTTATTTTTGTTTTCTTTATTACGTTGTGTTCTCTCCCTATTTTCCTTTTTCCACAGAAGATTTTGTCTTTACTTTTCTTTGCTGCCAATTGGACGCCTGATGTATTAAAATATTCCGCTTTTGTTTTGCAAGTTCTTGCGTGTTCTCTCATATTCCAAGCCATTCGTATGCCTTGTATTTCTCTATTGTTAAAGGAAAAATTTATTTGGAAATACGTCCTTTTAATTTCTATTGGTGGCACATTCAATATCATTTGTTGCTATTTAGGAATTTCCTATTTCGGGGTAGAAAACGCCCCTCTATTCGTTTTATCAGGAGATATTTTATTTACACTCCTGCTAATTATTGATGCTTTGAAAAATAAACGATTTGTTCTTTAGAAAGGCAATGAATAAAGAAATGACACGGAAACTCTAGTTAATGGACTTTGCCCATCTAATGGAGTCGAAATCTCAGGCAAAACAGAAAGACGTTCCGTTTTAAAAATCAAACCCAAAGCCACTCTATGTTCGGACTTTCTGTATTCAGGAAGATTTTTTATAACACCTTGAAAACCGATTTCTTTCAAGAAAAAAGTTCTAAACCCTGCTAGATAAGTAAGTTCTGTTCCTAAATCGCTATCATAAAATGGTTGAAAAATCCCTAGCAAATGAAAATATTGATTATGCAATAAATATTCTGCATTTAATCTAGCGCCTAAATCAAAAAAATCTAAATCATAACGGAATCCGCCATACAAAGCGTATGAAAGATTTAATCCAAAAGAAAACTCTTGCAAATAATATGGAGAAAAACGCACATATTGAATTTTAGGCTTTTGAACTAAGACTGAATTTTCTAAAGCTATTCCAAAACGATACTTTGTTTGTAAGCCAATAAAAGCATAACGTTCATTTCGCATGCCAGCAAAAAATTGATTTTCTTTTGCCAAAACAGGATTTAAAAGAAATAGACAAATTAAAATAAACAAAATTTTCTTTTTCATAATGCGTCCTCAACATACCAACTCAAAACTTCATAGCCTTCTTGAGTCAAATGCAATCCATCAAAATAATAATCCTTTTCAATTTCATTTTTACCAGATAAAAAATATTCATGCAAGTTAATAAATTTATAAGAAACTCCTGAGGCTTCTAAAGCTCCTTCTAATTTTTCATTAAGCTTTTGGATTTCTTCATTTATTTTTTTGTTTTGTTTCCAAAGAAAATTTCTTGGTAAAATAGAAACAGCATAAAAAGTACTTGCTTTAAATTCTTTGACCTGATGAATATACTTTGAAATAAAATCATCTATAAAAACAGATGTCAAAGTATCGTTTTCCATACCTAATATCAAATTATTCGTCCCAATAAGCATTACTGTCGGAATGCCTTTACAATCTTTGGTATCCCATTTAGCAACATCTTCAATAATTGCTCCGCTCACGGCATGCTTATGAATATCTCTCCCCGAAAAATAAAATTCTAAATCCCAAAGTCTTGTAATAGAATCCCCTACAAAACAAATCTCTGACGTTTCTTCTTGAACGCCACAGCTAAAAAAACTAAAAGAAAATAAACAACTACAAATCAGCAATACTTTGCGAAACAACATAACGTTTAAAATAGAAAACCTTTGAAAACTTTAGAAAATACATACTTGAATAAAACACTAAAAATCTAAAAGCTTTGTAATTTTTATATTTAGCCTTATGCCATTTAGCATTTATTTGTTTTTAGTTTTTTGCTTTTTTGTTTTAGCTTTATTTTATGCCGTCCCCAAAAAGGCTAGGCCCTTAATTTTACTTTTTTCAAGCATTGCTTTTTATGCCTTATGTGACGTTCGATTTCTTGCACTTTTAGCCATTGAAATCATTTTTACATTTTATCTTGGTAAAAAGATTGAAGCTAATTTAGAACAAAATAAAGCCAAGAAATTTTTAATTTTAGGCATTCTTTTTGTTTTGACTATTTTAGGATTCTTTAAATATTTTAACTTTTTTGTAGAGCAATTTTCTTTTTCTTTCAAATCAATCCTTTTACCGCTAGGGATTTCATATTATAGTTTTAAAACTATTAGTTATCTTATTGATATCTACAAACAAAAACGTTCCTCCGAACCATTTTTTACTTTTTATGCATTATACGTTTCATTTTTCCCGCATTTGATTTGTGGGCCTATTGTCCGTTCTGAAACCATCACAGAACCTCTGAAAAAAGGTATTGCTTATAACCCAGAATTATTCAAACAAGGATTTTTACTTCTTGTTTCAGGCTTGTTTAAAAAAGTAGTCATCGCTGATAGAATCGGAACTTATGTCAACGCCATATTTGCGACTCCAGAAGCTTACCCATCTTTTGCTCTTTTACTTGCTTTACTTTTATTTGCAGTACAACTTTATTGTGACTTTGGTGGTTATTCTGAAATTGCTGTTGGCTTTACCAAAATGTTTGGAATCCCATGCAAAGACAATTTTTTACGCCCTTATTTTGCGTTAAACATTAGAGACTTCTGGAGGCGCTGGCATATTTCTTTATCTTCTTGGTTAAGAGATTATGTTTACATTCCTCTTGGAGGAAATCGCCTTGGTAAAAAACGACAACATTTCAATACTCTAGTAACATTTATCGCTTGCGGTATTTGGCATGGTAGTGCCTTACATTTTATCCTTTGGGGAATATGGCATGGCGTTTTTAATACTTTAACTCCAAGAAAAGACCCTCAGATGTTTAAAAAACCTCTTAAAATACTAGCCTTTCTTTTAACGTTCTCTATTGTTCTTTTTGGTTGGCTTTTATTTAAAATTGACTCAGCCCCAAAACTTTTGCAATTCCTTTCCCATTTAATTTGTGATTTTAACATTAGCGTTTCAACCATTTCTAACTCTTTACTCCCCTTTACTTATTCCAATACTTGTATAGCTCATTTTTTAACTACTCTTGCTTTTGTCTTTATTTTATTTTCACAAGAATACTTACAAGAAAAAGGAAAAGATAAAGAACTTTTATTCTTTACTATACAACTTTTTTGTGTATTCCTTTTTTGCCAGACAGGGAACTCGCCATTCCTTTATGCCAACTTTTAGAGATTAAAAATGAAAAAACTTTTAAAAATTTTTCTTTTCGTTTTATTGCTATGTGCTATCGCGCTCTTGTTAAAAAATGAATTTGCACGACTACTCACTAAAAATTCTCCTTATGGAATTCAGACTTTAATTTCTAAAACAGCCTCTGCAGAAAATTTATTTGTCGGTTCTTCAATGTTTCGACAAGGCATAGACATATTTGCATTAGAAGAAAAATCGCCAGGAACTTCATGGATATTAGCTTATAATGGCAATCAACCCGTGTGGGAAAAGATTATTTTAGAATCTTTATTGAATAACAATGTTAAAATAAAAACTCTCTTTTTAGATATGTATGCTTACTCTGTTGTAGTTTCTCCAAAAGTAAGTGATGAACGTTTATTTTTACACACCGATTTAAAAACAAAAAAAGAATTTTGGAATATTTTAAAACAAACCGGTAACGCCTCTTTACAAGAACTATTCCAGATGTTTGTCTCCTCCAATAATGAAATTTTATGGACATGGCCTCTAAACAAAAAACTAACAGACAATCGATACCTCCGTGGCGGTAATACTGCTTTTAGCCCAGGGAGTACGGATAGTTTAATCAGAAGTTTACCTCCTGTTGCTATAGAAGATTTTTCTTTTAGAAAAGAACAAAAAAATGCTTTGCTTAAAATCTTTGACCTTTGTAAAAAACACAACGTAAACCTTGTGCTGATAGAAACTCCAAAATATATTGAAATAGCGACTGATTCCAATTACCTTCAAGTCATGACAGAATATATTGAATTAGCAAAAACAAATCGCGTTGAATTTTTAATTTCAGAATCAACAGCCAATCAAATGCAACAAAAGGATTCTTCTTTTAATTACTTAGAAAAAATGATTCCTTTTAACTCTGACGATCCAGAATCTTTCCAAGATAGAATTCATCTATCTTCTAAAGGCCGGAAAATTTATACAGAAAAAATTCTAAAATTTTTCAAATAACTTTCACAAAAATCATTCCACCAAAACTTTGTCATGCTTTGTCTCTTTAATTTTAGAGACTATTCGTTTCTCGCAAAGTTTCCCGAAAATAAAAATCGCATAAATCCACAACCAAAACAGCCCTGATTTATACCCGGCAGTAAAGAACCACCAACCTAAATGGTAAAGGAATAAGGCGTATAACATCCACAACAATGGTGTTTTGGTTCTATGTACTTTTTCATAAAGAAACGAAATTAAAAACGCTATACAAAATGGAAATAACGCTATACCAAATATTCCCCAATCTTTATACACTTCCCAAAGATAGCCTGTTGTATTATAACCTGGAATTTTTTGAACACTCTTGTTAAATGCATTATCCCAGCCATAATAATTTCGAATTAAGCCAGGTAACATTGTAAATTCAAACACCCCATGAAAAGCATCTATCCCATAGGTAAAAGGGTGTTTTTCCCTATCTGACATTGGATTTAGCATAAAATCTAAATTCCAATAATTATTCGCAACATAATCATAAGGGATAGAAACCACTCTATCAATAGCCATTCCTTCTAAAGAACGCCCACCATATTGAGAGCGAACAACAGCTACACTTATAAAAAGAGCTACTGCTAAAAAAAGCGTAACAACAATAAATGAAACTGATATTTTCTTTTTCAAATAATTAAACAAAATAAAAAGAATACCTACACTTAAAAAAAGCGATGTTCTACTTGGATAAGCTAACAACGCTAAAACAACTGTAACAAAACTAATAGCAATACAACTTATACGAATCAACTTGTAAGGATTTATCGATTTAAAAGATGCGACTCCAGAGAATAAAACAACCAATGGCGATGACATAACAAAAATGGAAAACACTCCATAATTCGCTTCTGAAGAAACCCATTTCGTAACATCTTTTGCAAAGACAATCAAGGTGCCGACTTTAGCTACCATACCAATAACGCCTAATAAAAAAACACCAAACAAGAAAAGAGTTAAATAAAAATGCTTATACCAATCATATTTCTTTTCCATTGTATCCGGTAACCATTTTTTAGAAGAATCTTTAAAAGCCTGATCTTTAGGATAAACTAAAGAAAATGTTAAAGTCCCTAATAAAAAAGAAACCATAGCCCCAATCCAAACAATCCATGTTAAAGGTCTAAAATCAGACATGGCTGTATTTAATTTTAAATAAGCAACGCCTAAAGTAAGTGCTTGAGTAAAAACATAAATATTGGCTGGACGAAAAAAATCTTTCTTTAAAATCCATGTCTGAAATAGGCATAAAATAACTACGAAAAAACATGCAATGCTTACACCGTAATCCTGCATGATTTCCAACATGTCAAACCTCTAAATCAGAACTTTAATTTCTAATGCTTTTTCAACAATAATTTTAAATTTCCTAATTCTCTTGAAATAGAAGAATCTGAAGGAAGCTTTTTCATAAATTCAATGAAATTACAAATAACAACAGCAAACAAGCCTGACAACAACATAGTGAATGCTAATATAACACTACGACCTGGACGCACTTTTTTGTCATTTTCCCAAGGTGGTTGCAAAACAACTAAGTTCGTTGGCTTATTCACTTCATCTAAACGCAACTGTTCACTTTGCTGTCTAAGAAATTTATATATCGTCTGTTGAATTTTTAATTCACTTTCTATTTTCAAATATTGCGCCGTTAAATCTGGCGTTTTACTTAAAGCCAATACACCCATTTTATTACGTTTACCTTTAATTGCCTCTGCTATAGAGGCATCTAAAGATTTTAAACGGCTTGACAATTCTTCATACCGTTTTGTTTGATCACCTCGTTGCATTTTTTCATACGAAATTTCTTGCACTAATGCATCTCGTTCTGATTGCAAAGTGCCTAAATATTTTACGGTTGATTCTAATTGTATTTCTGGGTCATACAAATTGTTTTCAGCTTGAAATTTAGTGAAAACTTTTTCTAAGGAATCTAAATTATGTTCAACTTCTTTTAGGCGAGCATCCATATAAATTCTTGATTGCTTCGCTTGATTCGTATTGTAAGCATTGTACATAGAATCAGATTTTGTTAAAATAAATTGTAGAATTTGCGCTGCTAGTTTGTAATCTTCATCTTCAAAGCGCAAATAAAACATATTTTCATCATTATATTCAAGCGTCAAATTTTTCCTGAAAATTTTTAAGAGGTCTGCTTGATATTTTCCATCAAATTCATAATGTTCTCGAATTCCAAATTTTTCAATCGCTTCTTGATGTAATTGCCAAGAATTAAAAAATGTCCACACAATATTTGTTGCTTGATCTTCACTACCTAAAAGCGAAGAAACAGAAGAAAGGCCTGAAACATTTTCAAGCATTTTCCCTAAAGAACTACCAATAGAAGATTTCCCTGATGGAGGAGTAACAATTGCTTCAGCAGCAAATACTGGTTTCATTACCCACATTACTACAATAAACATAGCAAGTGTTGGTAAAAGAACTATCGATAAAAATAAGGCTTTATGCCTTAAGCTATTGTTCAACACCTTAAGCAATAATTCAAACAACGATAAATTTTCTTTTTGTTCCATACTATTTATAATTCATATAAAGAATAAAAGACGAAGAAACTACTGTTAATAGCGATGCTAAAAACATCGTAAAATCTTTGAACGATTCATAAGTGCTTTTAGGAATTTCAATAAAATCCCCCGGTAAAATAGCGTCTTCTGTGGCATTAACGTCCAACGTTTTTCTATTACCTCGCACAACACGAACTTGATCCCAAGAACCAGTAATTGGTGTAACACCAGATGCTGCGATATAATCTAAGGCTTTAAAATCTGGATTGTATGGGACTTTTCCCATTGCAGCAACAGCACCACCAACATAAACAAATTCATTTGTTCCTCTTTCATCAATAAAAGAAATTTCCATTCCTGGAGTTGGTTTTATAACACTTGCTGAACTTACAGGAACACGCTTTTCTGTTCCTGAAGAATCTTTCACTAACAAAGAAAGGTAACCACCATTTTCAATATTATTACCAAAGGCTTTTACATAATAATCTCTAATAGTCATTCCTTCTTTATAAGCCAAAGCCTTTCTTGCTGTTGGCAAAGCAAGTGTTACAACTTCTGTATATTCCTGATAAGGGACAAAAAAGAAATCACCTTGTTTTAAGATTAAATCTTTTTCAAGTTTTCCTTCCCTTGAAATTTCTTCTAAATTAATTCTCAAAGAATCATTATCACGAATCAACAAAATATTTTCTAAATCAGAAACCGGCAAAAATCCGCTAATGTTTCTAAAGAATGTGCTTAATCGTGTCTGAGGTTCTATAATAAATTGTCCTGCATTACTTACAGCACCCATTACATTGATTTTAAAACTTTTCAATTTTGATAATTGCACATAACAATAACGCGCATCATAACGGGTTCCTATTTTTTCAAGAATTATTTTCTTAGCTTCAAAAAATGGTTTGCCACCAACTTCAATCGCGCCAACTTCATCTATAATAATGGTTTGGTCTGGATTTACCTGCACTGAAAAATAAGCGTTCTCTAAAAAGATGTCTAAAAAATCACCAGGCCCCAATTCATAAAGAGAATCTATTGCTGATTCTGCTATATTAGGTTGCAAAGAAACATTACCTCTAGACTTTATACTAGAAGATTCTTGAAATATCTTTGGGTCTGCATAAGAACACAAAATAAAAAGCAGAACGCCAAACAATGTATGTTTTAAAACTTTTGAAATTAGCATATACTTCTACAAAAAAACAATATGCGTAAATATACAAAAAAGGTTTCAATGAAATATTGAAACCTTTTTTGCAAAACATTCTTAAAGCATCGAAGCTTTATTCGGCTGCTTTGCCTTCTCCTTCAACCATATCAAGTGGTTTATCTGCAGCAGCTTGAGAATCAGACTTCTTTGCCTTAACAACAATTTCATCTTCAACCAAACCAATGAGAGCCATTTCTGCAGCATCACCAGGACGATTTGGACCAAGTTTCAAGATGCGAGTATAACCACCATTACGGGAAGCATAACGCGGACCGATAACAGCAAATAAACCCTGCAAAACTTGTGGATCGCGAACAAAACGAGCTGCTTCACGACGAGCAGAAAGGTCGCCCTTCTTTGCATAAGTAACCAAACGATCAACTACGCTGCGAGCAAGTTTTGCCTTGTGCAATGTAGTACGAACATAACGGTCGCTCTGTTCTGCTTCTAAACCTTTGCCGAGAATGGATGTAGCCAAGCTACGGAGAATGGCACGCTTGTGTTGAGCGTTTACGCCTAATTTTTTATTCTTAACACCGTGTCTCATTTTTAATCCTTCAGGTATTCATCGACGTCCATGCCAAAGTTAAGGCCCATCGACGTTAAGACTTCGTTCAATTCGACCAAAGATTTGCGGCCGAAATTCTTGTATTTCAGCATATCGTTTTCTTTGTTGCGAACAAGTTCGCCAAGCGTATGGATATTAGCCATGCGCAAGCAGTTTGAAGAACGAACGGAAAGTTCAAGTTCATCTACTCGCATACGCAACAACTGAGCAATGCGCTGACGTTCTTCATCTTGTTCCACTTCTCCAGAAGGTTCAAGTTCGCCTTCAAAGTTAATGAAAATTTCAAGATGATCGACCAAAAGCTTTGCGGCATAAGCAAGAGCATCTTCTGGATCAATAGAACCATCAGTAGTCAATTCCAGTTCTAAACGATTGTAATCGGTTCTTTGGCCGACACGAGTATCGCTGATATGGAAAGCACACTTCTGCACAGGGTTAAAATTGGCGTCCATAATAATTTCGCCAATTGGGTGTTCTTCGTCGGATTGAGCTTTCAATTCGTCTGCAGTGACATAGCCACGACCAGAAGAAATTTTCAATTCCATACTCAAAGAAGCATTGCCAGAAAGCGTTGCAATATGAACATCCGGAGTCAAGATAACCACATTTGGATTATCTTCAATATCCGCAGCTGTAACACGGCCTTGGCCGGACATATCTAAACGTAAAGTTTCATCGTGATCGGAAAGAAGCTTTACACGGATATTTTTCAAGTTCAGGATAATGTCAGTAACATCTTCCTTAACACCAGGAATAGTGGCAAATTCTTTATCCACTCCGGCGATTCGAACAGAAACAATAGCAGCACCTTGCAAGGAAGAAAGGAGAGAACGGCGTAAAGCATTACCAACTGTTATGCCCCAACCACGTTCCAAAGCTTCTATAACAAACTTTGCATAGCGGCCATCCTCACCAGTTTCCACTTTTTGGAAAGAGCGCGGCATTTGAAGTGATTTCCACATCATAAACGATACCTCTCGTAAATTAAATGTGTCTCTTCTTTTTGGGACGGCAACCATTGTGTGGCATACCCGTCACATCACGAATGGACAAAACTTCCAAACCAGCATTCTTAAGTGCGCGAACTGCAGATTCACGACCACCGCCAGCACCTTTTACTTTTACATCAACCTTGCGCATTCCAAGATCAAAAGCTTTGCGAGCTGCATTTTCTGCTGCAAGCTGTGCAGCAAATGGAGTGCTTTTGCGAGAGCCTTTGAATGCATTACCAACACCAGGAGAGCCCCAAGCGATTACGTTACCGCGGGTATCCGTGATAGAGATAATTGTATTGTTAAAGGTAGCGTTGATGCATGCAATCCCTTGCACATCAGCACGCTTTTTACCTTTTTTAACCTTAACTTCTTCAGAAGCGGCTGCAGATTCTGCAACCGGCGTTTCCTTAATTTCTTCGTCAGCCACGTGCAATCTCCTTACTTCTTCTTATTAGCTACGGTTTTCTTAGGACCCTTACGAGTGCGGGCATTAGTACGGGAACGCTGACCACGAACAGGCAAACCCTTGCGATGACGGAGGCCACGATAGCAACCAATGTCAAGCAAACGCTTAATGTTCAGCGTAACTTCCGCACGAAGTTGACCTTCTACGGAATATTCATCTTCCAAAAGGCGACGAATCTTACCTTGTTCTTCTTCGGTCAGATCATCACATTTCTTGTTCTTGTCGATATCCAAACGAGCACAAACTTGTCTGGATGTGAATAAGCCGACTCCGTAAATAGCAGTCAGACCATATTCAACAGTCTTATTTCTCGGTAAATCGACACCAGCGATACGTGCCATGTGAACTCCTATCCCTGTTTCTGCTTGTGACGGGGGTTTTTCGAACAGATGATGCGCAATACACCTTTTCTACGGATGATCTTGCAGTTTTCACATCTGGGTTTAATGGAGGCTTTAATTTTCATAGGTTATTACCTTCTGTTTTTAGACCTATTACTTGTAACGGAAAGTTATTCTCCCCCTATTCAAATCATAAGGGGAAATTTCAACCAGTACTTTATCGTCCGGAAGAATTCGAATGAAATGCTTACGCATTTTTCCTGAAACATGAGCAAGGATCTCATGACCATTGCCAAGTTGCACGCGGAAGAACGCACTAGGTAAAGCTTCTAGCACAACACCTTCAACCTGAATACCTTCTTCTTTTGCCACTAGGATGCCTGCCTGCCGCGAATGCGGCCATGTTTAAGGAAACCATCATAATTCTTGGTATGCAACTGAGCTTCTAACTGACGAAGCGTATCCAGCGCCACACCAACCACGATTAGCACCGAGGTACCCCCAATATAGAAAGACATATCCAAAGCGTCTTTCAAATGAAGCGGACCAACGCTAATAAAAGCAAGGAAAATTGATCCTGGGAGTGAAATTCGGGTCAATACATAGTCGATGTATTCTGCCGTGTTCTTACCTGGACGATATCCAGGGATAAATCCTCCAGATTTCTTCAAGTTTTCAGCAATATCATTTGGGTTATATTGAATTGCTGTATAGAAGAAAGTGAAGAAAATAATCAACAAGGCAAATATCACACTATAAGAGATATGCCCTGGAACGAATGCAGCTGCAAACGACTGTGCCAAGCTGACGTTCGGCATCCAAGAAGCAATCATCGCAGGGATGAACATAATCGAGGATGCAAAAATTACAGGAATAACACCAGCCGTATTAACCTTGAATGGCAAATAACTAGCCTGGCCACCTATAGTTTTTGTGCCGACCGTCCGACGAGGACTTTGGAGCGGAATGCGACGGTTCGCTTGTTCGACAAACACAATGAAACCAACAATAGCAACCACAAGTGCAAGAATAAAAATTTCTATTGCAAGAGGTTGGATATCGTTAGCAAGCATTTCTAGTTCGGCGAAGACGGCCCGCGGAAGACCGCCGACGATACCGGCGAAGATAATAAGAGATATACCATTACCAACACCACGAGAAGTAATCTGTTCTCCAAGGTACATCACAAAAATCGTACCTGTGGTGAAGGTTAAGGTAGCAAGCAAACGGAAACCCATATTTCCCATACCAGAAGCAAAATCTTCTAGCAAAACAGAAATACCGGTTCCTGCTGCTGTAGTAACTTTTAAGTTAGAAAGCCACACCGAAACGCCCCAGCCTTGCAATGCAGCCAATACAACTGTAAAATAACGTGTGTATTGGTTTAATTTTGCTCGACCTTCTTGGCCTTCCTTCTGAAGCATTTGGATAGCCGGAATAACGGCACCCATAAGCTGGATGATAATGCTTGCACTAATGTAAGGCATTATACCTAAAGCAAATACCGTCGCTTTAGCAAAAGCACCGCCAGTAAAGGAATCATACAAACCGAATAGGTTATTGCTATTGCGGAAGTATTCACTCAATATGGCAGAATTCACTCCAGGAATGGTGATATGCGCACCAATACGATAAATAATCAACACACCTAACGTAAAAAGAAGTTTTTTACGTAGGTCTGCGATTTTAAATGCATTGACAAACGCATCAATTGCTTTCTTAAGAGATTCCATTAGACAATCTCAACCTTGCCGCCAGCAGCTTCAATAGCAGCTTTTGCTTTTTCACTGATAGCGTTAACTTTTACTGTAATAGCTTTATCAAGAGTACCAAAAGCAAGAACCTTGACTGGAACTTTGATGTTGCTGATGAGACCTAAGTCAAACATAACTTTAGCATCAAATTCAACAGCACTAACCTTAGCCAAACGGTTCAAGTTTACAACCTGTACTTCTTTAGCAAATGGATTGTTGAATCCACGCTTAGGAGTACGGCGATGAATAGGCATCTGACCGCCTTCAAATGCAACACGGCCACCCTTAGCACTCTTACGAGCCCCAGCACCCTTCTGACCACGTCCGCCAGTTGTTCCCCAACCAGAACCAGGACCGCGACCAATGCGCTTACGGCTTTTGCCCTTGGCAGCTTTTCCAGGATTAAGAGTATTCAATTCCATCTTAGATTTCCTCCACCTTGATCAGGTGACGGACACGTGCGATCATACCAGCAATGCTAGGAGAAAGCACATGTTCCACGGTTTTACCGATGCCACGCAAACCAAGAGCTTGCATATTAGCTCTGTGTTCAGGCAAGGTACGGATAGTTCCCTTGATTTGGGTAATACGAACTTTCTTCATTGTATTACTCCTTAGGCGTTACCGCGCAAGATGGCGCAAGCCTGTTTATTTTTCTGAGCCTTAAGCCCTTCAATACAAGCATATACAACAGTGCTTGGATTAGAAGAACCGTGAATTTTTGTCAAAATGTTGCGCACACCGGCAAGTTCAAGAACTGCACGAGCAGCAGCACCAGCAATAACACCAGTACCAGGAGCAGCAGGCATCAAAAGAATGCGAGTGGCACCAAACTTCACTTCGATATCGTGAGAAATGGTTCCATCTTGAACATGAACTTCTACGAGATTGCGTTGAGCAGCTTCGGTTCCCTTACGGATAGCTTCAGAAACTTCTTTAGCTTTACCGAGACCAACGCCAATCTTGCCGTTTTTATTGCCAACAACAACCAAGGCACTGAAAGAAAAGCGACGACCGCCCTTCACCACCTTGGCACAACGGTTGATATGAACAACCTTATCTTCAAATTCTGAAACTTGAGCTTCGCGTTCCAAAGTGTACCTCTTAGAATTCAAGTCCGCCTTCACGAGCACCTTCTGCAAGTGCCTGAACGCGGCCATGGTAAATGAAACCACCACGATCAAATACTACGGAATTGATCCCTTTGGACTTAGCAATTTCCGCAATAAGAAGACCGAGCTTTTTGCTTTGTTCGCTCTTTGTCAATTCCGAGAACTTGGATTGGAAATCCTTAGAAGCGGTTGTCAGCTGAGCGAGAGACTTGTTGTTCTGATCATCAATGATCTGAGCAACCATGTGGGCAAGGGAGCGACGTACTGCCAAACGTGGACGTTCAGCAGTGCCAACCACAGACTTGCGAACACGTTCATGGCGCGCAATACGTGATAAGAATCTTTTCTTAGCAATAACAGTCATAACTTACCCTTATTTACCTGTCTTCTTGCCTTGCTTACGACGGACAATTTCACCTTCGTACTTAATGCCCTTACCCTTATAAGGTTCTGGACGACGATACTTGCGAATTTCCGCAGCAGCCTGACCCACTTTTTGCTTGTCGATTCCCTTAATGGAAATCTTAAGCGGATCCACGGCAGTTAATGTGATTCCTTCCGGAGCTTTATAAATAACCGGATGGGAGAAACCGAGAACGAGATTCAGGTCTTTTCCCTTCTGTTCTACACGATAGCCAACACCAACAATTTCCAAATTTTTCTGGAAACCTTTAGTAACGCCTTCTACCATGTTCGCAACAATAGCACGAGTAGTACCGTGAATTGCACGAGAGAACTTCTGATCGTTCGGGCGAGAAAAAGAAAGTTCATTGCCTTCGAGTTTGATAGCAATCAACTCATGTACATCCGCAGCCAATTTTCCAAGAGGACCTTCCACTTGAATGTTCTGACCATTAATAGCCACTTTGACTCCGGCAGGGATATTAATAATAGCTTTACCTATACGGGACATCTTAACCTCACCAGACCTTAGCGATGACTTCACCGCCAACTTTCTGTTGACGAGCTTCGTGATCTGTCATCACCCCTTTGGAAGTGGAGATTATCGCAAACCCAAGACCATTGCGAACGCGTGGCAAATTGGCAACATCAACATAGTGACGAAGACCAGGTGTACTTACACGTTCAATGCCAAGGATAGCGGATTCGCCCTTCGTGTAGCGGAGCAAGACTTTTAAAATACCTTGCTTGCCATCTTCAACGACGACGAATTTCTTGATGAAACCTTTTTCCTGCAATACGCGTGCAATTTCACGCTTCAAGTTGCTGGCAGGAATGTCAACCACAGGCAATTTCGCAAGCGATGCGTTGCGAATGCGTGTGAGCATATCAGCAATAGGATCTGTCATAGACATTGTGAGTTCTCCTTACCAGGACGACTTGGTGATACCAGGGATTTCGCCAGCAAGAGCCATTTCGCGGAAGCAAATACGGCAAAGGCCAAAGCGGCGCATAAAGGCGTGCGGCCTACCGCAACGCTTGCAACGATTATACCCACGAACAGTGAACTTCGGAGTACGTTTGCATTTTTCAATCATTCTTCTGCTTGCCATGGTATTACCTTACTTTCTATATGGAAGTCCAAGAGCTTCGAGAAGAGCACGACCTTCTTCATCTGTCTTTGCAGATGTTACAAAGGAAATGTCCATACCGAATGTGTGAGAAACTTTATCAATGTCGATTTCAACGAAAATCGTTTGTTCTTTGATGCCCAAGGTAAAGTTACCACGACCATCAAAACCACGACGAGCCAAACCACGGAAGTCACGAACACGCGGTAAAGCAATGTTCACGAAACGGTAGAAGAAATCCCACATATTATCGCCATGAAGAGTAACCTTAGCACCAATGCCCATACCTTCACGGAGTTTAAAGTTGGAAATAGCCTTCTTGGCAGTTGTAATCACGGCTTTTTGACCAGTAATTGCAGAAAGAGTGTCTGCGGCTTCGTCAAGAATCTTGCGATTGCCTGCTGCTTCACCAACGCCCATATTCAAAACAATTTTTTCTAAGCGTGGAATCTGCATTACATTTTTGTAGCCGAAGCGTTCCTGCAATGCAGGAATCACTTTTTCTCTATAATGTTGTTGCATGCTATTCATGTTAAACCTCAAAGAGCCTTACCGGTTTTGACGCTTACGCGAACGCTCTTTTTACCAGCTTCACGAACACGACGTGTACGAACTGGAACAGAACCTTCCAAAAGCATCACATTAGAGACATGGATAGGCATTTCTTTATCAACAATGCCACCCGCCTGATTGGCCTGGCTAGGCTTTTCATGGCGTTTGCAAACATTAACGCCACTGACAATCACGCGATTCTTCTTAGGATCGACGCTGATGACTGTGCCGGTTTTACCCTTAGAGGCGCCTGCAATCACCTTTACGTTATCATTCTTCTTGATCTTTGCCATTAGAGAACCTCAGGGGCAAGGGAGATGATCTTCATAAATTTCTTCTCACGCAATTCACGAGCCACAGGTCCAAAAATACGAGTTCCACGTGGTTCGCCATCTTTGTTTACCAAAACAACAGCGTTATCTGAGAAGCGGATTAAGGAACCGTCTTTACGACCGATTTCCTTGCGTGTACGGACAACAACAGCTTCAGCCACAGCGCCCTTCTTCACCTTGCTCTGGGGGATAGCGTCTTTTACAGCTACCTTGATTACATCACCGATACTTGCGTAACGACGATTTGTACCGCCCAAAACTCGGATGCAGGCGACTTCCTTGGCACCACTGTTATCTGCCACGACGAGTCTGGTTTCTTCTTGAATCATATTCGCCTTACTCCAAAGAAATTATTTCTTCTTTTCCACAATCCGAACAAGGCGCCAACGCTTTGTTGCAGAAAGGGGACGGGTTTCCATGATTTCTACCAAGTCACCTTCACCAGCTTCATTGTTTTCGTCATGAGCTTTAAGTTTCTTAGTAGTGGTCATGATTTTGTTATACATCGGGTGACGTTTGCGGTTTTCTACCACAACCGTAATCGTTTTATCCATAGCACTGGAGAATACGATACCCTGTCTTACCTTGCGTAAATTTCTATCCATTTTCCTGTTCCTCGCGGCTTAAGCCTTTGCCCTTTCGGTAAGGATTGTCTTGATTCGTGCGATGTCCTTACGAGCAGAACGAATCATAGAAGGTTTTTCCAAATTACCGGTTTTTACGGCAAGACGGAAGTTAAACAGATCGAGATTCAGCTGGGCGAGCTTTTCCTGAAGCTGGTCAGTGCCCATTTCTTTTAATTCACGAGCTTTCATTAGATCTCCGAAGCTTCAATAATCTTAACCTTGAGTGGAAGTTTCTGAGCGGCAACAGCAAGAGCTTCCATTGCCAATTCTCTTTCAACTCCACCCATTTCGAAAATAATGCGCCCTGGAAGAATTACTGCTGCCCAGAATTCTACACCGCCTTTACCTTTACCCATACGAGCTTCAGCAGGGTGCTTAGTTACTGGCTTATCAGGGAACACGCGAATCCAAACACGGCCACCGCGTTTGATTTTACGAGTCATAGCAATACGTGCTGCTTCAATCTGGCGAGCAGTGAGCCAGCACTTTTCCAAAGCCTGAAGGCCGAAATCGCCGAAGGCCATGTAGTTACCACGAGTGGCAACGCCCTTCATGCGGCCTTTCATCATCTTACGGAACTTAGTTCTTTTAGGACTCAGCATAGCTTATTTCTCTCTCTTGGTGTCAGACATAACGTCCTTACCGATCTTTTCACCGTGCATGATCCACACCTTAATACCGATGGAACCATAAACAGTCTTTGCAGTCGCAGTAGCGTAATCAATGTCAGCACGGAGCGTGTGCAAAGGAACGCGACCTTCAGCATATTTTTCCACTCGAGCAATTTCGGCACCGCCAAGACGGCCACCAACTTGCACCTTGATACCTTCGACACCCATACGCATTGCGCTCTGGATCGCACGTTTCATAGCACGGCGGAAAGAAATACGCTTTTCAAGCTGACGAGCAATGTTTTCAGCAGTCAACTTGGCATCCGTTTCTGGACGCTTGATTTCGTGAACGCTAATATAGATATCTTTTCCGGTTAAGAATTGAAGTTCGCCTTTAAGCTTTTCCAATTCTTCACCTTTTTTGCCAATCACGATACCTGGACGAGCTGTATAGAGGTTTACATTAACCTTTTTAGCAGTACGTTCAATCCCGACGCGAGAAAGAGAAGCATGTTCAAAACGCTTCATCAAATAGCGACGAAGAGTGATATCTTCATTAAGCAATTCGGCAAACTTGCCTTCAGCGTACCATTTGGACTGCCATCCTCTGATAACACCAAGGCGAAGACCGTTCGGATGAGTTTTTTGACCCATGGTTTACTCCTTATCGGTGTCGTTAGAAACAACGACGGTCAAATGAGACATTGGCTTTTCAATACGATAGGCACGACCTTGAGAACGCGGACGAATGCGTTTCATAATCATTGCACCATCAGCAAAAATTGCCGTAATTTTAAGTTCTTCTGCAGTTACTGCTGCTGGGGATTTCTGCTTGAAGTTTGCTACAGCTGACTTCAAAGCGTTTTCAACAATTACTGCACCTTTCTTCTGTGTACGAAGAATTGAAAGCATAGCAAAGGCTTCTGCAACAGACTTGCCACGCATCAAATCAACAACTTGGCGAAGCTTGCGAACGCCATAGCGAACGTTTTTCACTTTAGCAACAGCTTGCATTATCTCTTTCCTCCAGCCTTTTCATCCTTACGGTGACCGCGGAACAAGCGAGTAGGAGAAAATTCACCAAGTTTATGACCAACCATGTTTTCAGTTACATAAACAGGAATGAACTGCTTACCGTTGTACACGGAGAAAGTAAGTCCGACCATGTCGGGAATAATTGTGGATCGACGAGACCAGGTTTTGATGGCCTGCTTCTTGTCAGAGCTAGCCATTTCCTGGGCTTTTTTGAGAACGTGGGAATCCACGAAAGCACCTTTCTTAAGGGATCTGGACATGAATTAGGCCCTCTTCTTCTGACGACGACGTACGATAAACTTATCAGTACGTTTATTGTTACGAGTTTTAGCACCCTTGGAGTTTTTACCCCATGGAGAACATGGATGACGACCACCTGAAGTTCTACCTTCACCACCACCAAGTGGGTGGTCTACCGGGTTCATTACAACACCGCGAACAGAAGGACGAACACCGAGCCAGCGGGAACGACCAGCAGAACCAGATGTTTCATTCATGTGATCAACATTAGAAACCTGACCGATAACGGCAAGGCAATTTTCCGGAATATAACGAACTTCACCACTTGGTAAACGAACCTGGCAAAGTTTACCGTCTTTAGCAACAAGTTCAGCACCAGCACCAGCGGAGCGAGCGAGCTGAGCACCCTTACCCGGTTTCATTTCAATGTTATGAATGATAGAGTTTAAAGGGATGTTGCGCAAAGGCATTGCGTTTCCGATTTTGAATTCAGCCTTATCGCCAGCATTCAAAACATCACCTACTTTAACACCATTAGGAGCAATGATGTAAGCGCGTTTTCCGTTCGCATACTTTACAAGAGCGATACGTGCTGTACGATTTGGATCGTATTCGATTGTTTCAACAACGCAAGAAACTTCAGATTCTTTACGTTTAAAATCAATGATACGATAAAGTTTCTTATGGCCACCACCACGACGGCGAGAAGTAATTTCACCGACATTGTTACGACCAGAACTACGCTTGATACCTTCAGTAAGCGGTTTATAAGGCTTATCAGCGGTGATTTCAGTCTTATCGCTGATTTGCTTATAACGCAAAGTCGGGGTAAGCGGGCGATAACTTTTCAGACCCATGATTAGACTCCTTCAAGTTCGGCAATCTTCTGGCCGGCTTTCAATGTGATGTAGGCCTTTTTCCAGTTGGATTTCTTACCAGCAACATAACGAACACGTTTCATTTTACCACGATTGATCAAAGTATTTACTGAATCAACCTTAACATCGAAACGTTTTTCGATTGCAGCCTTAATTTCAGGCTTGCTAGCATCCATGGCCACTTTAAATACATACTGACGCACACCAGAACGTGGATCTACCATATTCTTAGTAGAATCTTCTGTAATGTGCGGAGCAACTAAGATTTCATGAATTTCTTTCATTAGCGCCCCCCTTCGAGTTCTGCCAAAGCAGCCTGGGAGATAACGATGTTGTTTGCACGAACGAGATCGTAAGTATTCACATCAGCTACGCGAGCGCAACGGCACCAAGGCACGTTTGCAGAAGAGAGCTGAAGGTTTTTGTCTTGTTCGCCAACAATCAAAAGTGCATTACGCTGTTCAATGCCAGACTTAAGCATAACAGAAAGGAAATCCTTAGTTTTAGGAGCTTCAAAAGAGAGAGCTTCAAAAACAAGAACTTTGCCTTCAAGAGCCTTAGCAGAAAGAGCGGAATGGAACGCGATGCGTTTCACTTTCTTGTTTACTTTTTCAAAATAATCATGGGATTTCGGACCATGAGCTTTGTTACCGCGAACCCAAACTGGAGAAGTATTCTGACCAGAACGAGCACGACCGGTACCTTTTTGTTTCCAAGGCTTAGTAGTACCACCGCTAACTTGAGAACGAGTCTTAGTCTGAGCTGTTCCTTGACGGAGGTTATTCAAAATAGCCTTGACATGGAGATAAATGCATACCTTGTTGACAGTTTCGTCAAACATTGCAGGCAATGCTACTTCATTTTTGAAATCGCCATTTGCAGCGTAAAGTTTTGCCTGTGCCATTAGTCTTTCCTCACCACGATAATGCCGTTTTTCGGACCAGGAACTGCGCCACGAACAAACAACAAGTTACGATCACCATCGACCTTAACAATCTGGAGGTGCTTAACAGTCACTTTCTTGTTACCATATTGACCAGGCATTTTCTTACCGCGGAAAACGCGTCCTGGGTAAGAGTTAGCAGAGATACCACCTGGTTCACGCATATTGTGAGTACCATGGGAACGAGGACCGCTATGGAAACCATGACGTTTGATACCGCCAGAGAAGCCATGACCTTTAGAAATACCAGAAACATTCACCAACTTTGCATCAGCAGCAAAATCAGCAGCTCCGAATTCCTTACCGACTGGCCATTCGTTCAAATCGGCAACATCAAATTCAACAAGTTCTTGACAAGGAGCAACATTGGACTTTTTGAAATGTCCAAGTTCAGCCTTATTGGCACGTTGTTCTTTCTTGGCACCAAAACCAATTTGAACAGCCGTATAGCCTTCTTTTTCTTCTGTTCTGTGGCAAACGACCACACACGGACCGGCTTCAAGCACCGTAACAGGAACGCATTCGCCTGCTTCCGTGAAAATTTGGGTCATTCCCAGCTTTTTTGCAAGAATTCCGTTCATTGTATTAGACCTTAATATCAACTTCGACACCTGCTGGCAAGTCGAGTTTCATGAGAGAATCAACTGTCTGCGGTGTAGCATCCAGAATATCAATCAAGCGTTTATGAGTACGAGATTCAAATTGTTCACGCGATGTTTTACCAATATGCGGAGAACGAAGTACAGTGTACTTTTGAATCTTGGTCGGGAGAGGGATGGGGCCCGAGATGCGAGCCCCGGTGTTCTTTGCAGTATTCACAATATCTTGAGTAGAACGATCAATCATACGATGATCGAAAGACTTCAAGCGAATACGAATGCGTTGTTCACCAGCCATGATTTTTCCTTAGTTGATGATTTCAGTTACGGAACCAGCACCAACAGTACGGCCACCTTCGCGGATTGCGAAACGGAGCTGCTTGTCCATTGCAATTGGAGCAATGAGGTTCACGTGAATCGTTACGGTATCACCTGGAGTAACCATTTC
>JAGBSH010000001.1 GCA_017631885.1 Fibrobacteraceae bacterium | reverse complement strand
GATGGAGTGGTTGCATTACTTGCATTGTTTTTGAATACGAAATACAAATCAGCTGATGTATAGAAATCATTTTCTCCACTAATACCATGATTATATGTAGAAACTCCACATGTTGCACTCACACTACCGGAACCTTCAATAGAATCCGGTAATATGAAAGAAAATGAGAAGGTTTTTATAGTCTTTGATTGTTAGAAAAAGCACCTGAATTCAGGTGCTTTTAAAGTTTATAATTGCAATATTTCTTCTTTAGAAAGTCCGGATGAATGAGATATTATGTCAATGGGAACGCCTTGTTCGTATAAGGACTTTGCTATTTTCCGAGCTTGTTCTAAAGAACCTTTTTCTTTGCCTTCGCTGAACCCTTTTTCTATACCGTCAGCGAAACCTTTTTCTTTGCCTTCGTTGAATCCTTTTTCTATACCGTCGGCAAAACCTTTTTCTTTGCCTTCGTTGAATCCTTTTTCTATACCGTCGGCAAAACCTTGTTCATGACCTTCAGAGTAGCCGATTTCGTGCTGCGCTTGTAAATCTGTCATGTTTTTTACCTCTAGATTGAAAATGTCTTCTATAAAGTTAATCAATTTTACTGATTCAAGCAACTTTTTAAAGATTTTGTTGTGTAAAATTGATTCGGGCATAGGTTTTTCTTGAATGATACTCATAATGGCCCGAAGCCATGCGGCGGCGTCTGAATTGTCGTTTTGAGTGATACCATTTTTTTCTAGTTCAAAAAATTTGGCGATTTCTACAAATATCTTTTGAATTTTTGGAAAATATTTACGCCCATTGCACATTTGGTCTACATGATGCAGGTAAATCTGAGGTTCTTCTGGGAACATTTCAAAATCTAAAAGTCCAAGAAAATAAATGCGGGGTAGTTCGTATTTTTCATTTTTATGAACATGGTTTTCAATCACACGAGCCATGTAATATTCCACTCGGTCACGAAAAAATTTATCGCCTTGTTGTTGGATTTCTACCAAGACTTTTTCTCCGGCATTGGTGGTGCCGATTATATCTAAAAGACAATTTTTGCGATTAAAAACGCCCGGAAATTCTTGCATTTCAAGCGTTATAGATTGTATTTGCTCACTACCTTGCAAGTCAAGCATTGCGTTAAGCAAAGAAATAAGCATAGAATGGCCTTTTTCTTCGGCAAAAACGACTTTGAAAATGCCATCGCTTAAAAGATAAGCGTATTTATAAATCTGCTGGTATTTCAGAAGATTCTTTTTGTCAATTTTCATAGCCTGTAATAAGGCAAAATGTTGGCTTCTGTTCATAACAACTCCATTTTAAGGTTAATGATTTGATTTTATAAGAGAGTGTGAACAAAAGATATACAGAATAATTTTAAACGGAACGCTAGGAATTTCCCTCGGATTTTTAGGTTACTTTCACTACGATTTCCTTGGAACAAGTGCGGCCTGTGGGTGGCTTATATTTAAACTTCGCGATGACAACCTGAATCTTGTCATTGCGAGACGTGCAGAAAGCACGGCGTGGCAATCTGCTTGCAATCAACATTTGTTTTTGGATTACTTCGCTACGCTCGTAATGACAAAAGCCAAGATGGCCACACTGCGTTCGCCATGACAACTTGCTAACAGATGGCCACGTCGTCTTACAAGGCTTCTCGCGATGACAAGTCAGACTGTGTTCGCGATGACAAGTCAGGCTATAAAATGTCTGCATAAAATAAGACGGGGCGTTGCGGGGTGGCATCTGAACGCCCGCTAGAGTGGGTAGCGGAAAATGGCTTTGTGTGTTTTTATCGGAAAGGTGATTTTCAAAACGCGTTTTGAAAATCGTCGACAAAGCCAGTTGAAGCGTGGGAGAGACTTCTCCCATTGTATAAATTTTCGCTCAGCGATACTTGCTAAATTGCAGTAGTGCTCTTGCCGCAAGTTTTGCTTGAGGGATTTTACAATTTTGGAATGCGGATTTTGTCGCCTGCATTCGGGGCTTCAAGTGATACACCTGGATTCAGAGATTGGAGTACTGAAAGCGTGTAAAAACGGGGGAGCTTTTTGGCTTCTTTGCCGTAGGTTCTTGCAAGTAATTGTATGATGTCTTCGCTTTCTTTAGCTTGAATTGTTGTGTAAAGAGTTGTATTGTTAGGGTCTGATTGCCATTTGGATATGGCGTTTGCAAAACTTTCGGCGAAGGATTGCTTTTGTTGTGGTTTGGTTGCTTGCGTTTTTTCAGTAAGTTTTGTTTCAGATTTTTTTTGCGTGGGGAGTTTGAGTGTTGGTGTGCTTGCATTTAAGACAATATTTGTCTTTTTTTCTTGGAGTTGTTTTTTGACTGGTTCTGCTGCAATTATTGAATCGATGTTTTTTATATAAGCGCTATCTGGCCACTCTTTTAAAAAATAGGGTTTATTTGTGGAGAGCGTTGGTGTTTGAACGTCATTTGAGCAAGCAGCAATTAAGAGAATGAAAAGTGAAGAAAATGCTAAAATTAGTGTTTTCATGCAATAAAAAATAAAAAAAGAATAAGAAGAGTTTTTGTCCGACTTTAAAAAGCGTGTAAAATAAATAAAATAAGAGTTGAACTGGGTGTTGTGGTTGCCAAAATTCTTAAATTCTTCTAAATTTGGGCTACGACACTGTCTATTCAAAATAGGAAACACTATGAAAAAAGGAATTCATCCTAATTATCAACCGGTTGTGTTCGTCGATGCGAATACGGGTAAAGAATATATCACCCGCTCCACGAAGTCTTCTGCCGAAAAGAAGGTTATCGATGGGGTCGAACATAGCGTGATTTCTTTGGAAATTACTGCTGATACTCATCCATTCTGGACGGGTAAACAACATCGCGTGGATACCGCTGGCCGTATTGATCGCTTTAATAAGCGTTTCGGTGCAAATATTGCTACAGCAAAGCGCAAAACACGTAAGGCAGCTCCAGCTGCTGATGCTGAATAATTAAATTCCCCTCCCCTTAAATGGGGAGGGAATATTTTTAGAGGTCGTTCTATGAAGAAAAAGTTTGTTCTCTGTGCAGCATTGCTTGCTCTTGCCTTCACAGGTTGTGAAAAAACTGGAACTATCGAAGGCGTTGTTCTTGATCCATTTACAGGTAAGGCTGTTGAAATGCCTACAGTTTGGATGGATTCTACTGTTTTTGGAACTCATGCTCCAAAGTATGCTCATAAAGGCATTTTGAAAGAAGGTAAGTTTAAATTTGAAAAAGTTCCTGTTGGCGATTATCTTATTAAAGCTCGTCGCAATAAGTATGTTTTGACCCAACAGAAATTTTCTACAACAGAAGCAAATCCAAATGCTAACTTGACTCTTTACTCTTATAGTGATCAGGTTGACCCAGGTCTTTATACTGCAAGTGCAGAAGGCCCGGTTAAGATTTCTAACGAATGGGTTATTTGGTCTGCTAGTTGTTCTGAATCAGTAGCTGCTTATCGTGAAAATTTCCCACAAGATGCAGATGCAGGTAAAGTTCCAAACCAGAATAAAAAGAAAAAGAAGAAAAGCAATGTTAAAATGGTTCCGCTTCCAGCTCCACGTGTAGTTGATGCAAATTTGGCGGTATTCTATCGTAATGCTTCTTCTGTAACCACTCCACTTGTTGCTATGTCTTACCCTGCTGTTGTTGGCTCTGTTGCTGATCACGCAGATTGTAAGGGCTTTGATGCTTCTGAAAAGAAGGGTGTCTTTGCTGATAAGGATAAGGGAACAGCTTTGAACGTAGCTTATAAGGCTGAAGGTCTCTTTGAAATTACTGCTAATTTGCCTAAGGGAAAACAGATTATCCAATTCTCTCAAGATGGCAAGTCTTTGCAGACATATTACTTTGAAGTGAAGTAATTGTGTTTTTTTTAGTTTGAAAAGTCCCGCGAGTTTCTCGCGGGACTTTTCAATTTGTCTGAAATTATTGTTACCAGTTTGTAGCTAGTTTGGCTCTTTGTAGAACTTGTGTTAGCGAGAGGCTTTCTGCCTCGGGCAAGAACCGCGGGCTAGTTCAAGTTGTCATGGCGAGAGGCCTTGTGCCTCGTGGCCATCTGTTAGCAAGTTGTCATGGCAAGGAGATTACCACGCCGTGCTTTCTGCACGGCTCGTAATGACAAGTTCAGGATAGTCATCGCGAACGCAGTGCGGCGATCTACTGGCAAAGAGATTGCTTCTGTCACTACGTTCCATCGCAATGACAAGAGTCGTGTGGCAAGTTGCGGACAAGTGTAGAACTAGTAAGCAGATTACCTCCACCACGCCACAAGTGTGGCTCGTGGCAGGCTCACACTTAGGCTTCGCAAAAACATCTTGTTGGGGTTCGCAATGACAAGAGCCGTGTGGCACTGCTCGCAACGACAAGGTTCTCGGGCAAGTCGCGGTCAAGTTGCGGGCAAGTGCTATTGCAATTCCTAGAACTTATTAGCATTGACAAGAGTCAAGGCTAACTTCTTCGCAAGTAGGAGTTTTGGCTTGTTCAGAAAGTGCTTGAAAATAAGTTTCAGCGGTTTCTCCAACTTTTTTTGTATCATAGTAGGCGTAAAAACCACTAGCAGCAGCTCCGAGAAGCGGAATAGAACGTAAAGCTGTTTTTCCAAGAAGTTTATTAGCTTGGGAAATACCTATTTTCTGTAATATTTTTTGTAAAGCAGAAAAAGAAACTTTTTGAGCTATCAGTCGTGTGCCGCTTCGCACAAATATATCTCTTAAAAGTTGCGAAGCGGAGTGCCTGAACAGGCACCAAAGCATAGCTTCGCGACTGAGTTCAGCGTATTTGCCATATGTCATTGCTATATCAGCAACGAGTTGTGCTTGGATTTTCCAAATAGAAACAATGTCTGGAAGCAAAGTAACGATTCCAGAAAAGCCACCAGGTAAAGAAAGTGTTGCACTTAAAGCCGCTGTTTTTGCAGCCGCTTTTCTCGTGAGCAGTTCACAACGTTTTTGAGGTGTTTTGGCTGGAGAAAGTAGGCTTTCAGGAATATCTGTAATAATATCGAAAAGCATTTCACCGCTTTTCTCTTTCAGTCTATTATAAGAATCTTTCATAGCGAGCCAGAACCTCTATTTGAGAACTATAAAAATAAAGTTAATAAAGATTGCAAGTCCGAATTTAATTTTCATAAAAATTTGGTCAAAAACTCAGCTAAGAATTTTTCTAATGAAATGCTAAAAGAATTTTTAGAATTCATATAAAAGTTTATTGCTTCTTGTAGCCATACTTTTGAGCAAGAAAAATTTTTTAATTCAATAGAATTTTCAGATATTTTGTAATCGCCAGTAATGAGAATAGGAAGATTTTCTTCGACTAAAGATAATTCAACAGAAACTTTTTTAGTCTCAGGGAAAATTTCAAGTTTGTAAGATTTTCCTAATGGCATTTTGAAAAACCTCTAAAATAATAAAGCCAAAATTTTTTCAAAAAAAGGAAGCGTTAAAGAAAATTTTATTTCTTTTTTTAAAATAAAATCTAAACTGGCTTGCATCCATTCTTTTTCGCAAATAATTTTTTTTACAATGAAAAAAGAATTTTCTATGGAATAGAAAATCTGAAAACGCTGAGAAATAGATTCGCCTTTTAAAAGAAAATCTATATCAATAGTTTTATTCTTTTTATCTATTTGAATATCTTGAAGTTCACCAAAGCGTTTTAGCGTTGGTTGACGATTTAGCAAGAACGTCAAAACTCCCATATTTACCTTGGCAAAGTCAGAATTTCAGCACCATTTTTGGTAATAGCAATAGTGTGTTCCCATTGGGCAGAAAGACTCCCATCTTTTGTAACTGCAGTCCATTTGTCGTTAAGAACTTTTACACCAGGTTTACCAGCGTTTATCATTGGTTCAACGGTAAAAACGTGTCCGGTTTCAATTCGTGCTGATTTAAAATTGTTTCTAAAATGAAAAACAGTAGGCTCTTCATGAAAGTTTCGGCCAATACCGTGTCCGCAATAATCTTCAACAACGCCAAAGCCGTAATCATCAGCAATTTCTTGAATAGCACACCCAATATCGGAATAACGAACACCAGGCGTTCCTGCAACTTCGATGCCGCGGTCTAAACATTCTTTAGTAACTTGCACAAGTTCTAAAGCATCTTTAGAAGGTTTTCCTACGACAAACATGGCGCTTGTATCGCCGTGATAGCCAGAAAGAATTGTAGTAATATCAATGTTTACAATGTCGCCATCTTTTAAAATAATGTCTTTAGATGGAATGCCATGGCATACAACGTCATTTATGCTGATACAGGCATTTCTAGGATAGCCATGGTAACCTAAACAAGCAGAAATACCCCCATTCTTTTTGGTAAATTCACCAATAAAGTCATCAATTTCTATTGTAGCAACGCCAGGTTTTACCATTTCGCCAGCGCGTAAAAGAGTGACAGCAGCTAAAGCACCTGCGTCACGGATAAGTTCAATTTCTTTAGGGGTTTTGACTTTTATTTTTGCCATATATTAAATCCGTTTTTTTAAAAAAGAATCTAAGAGAAAACATAAAGATTCTTTTAGGTATTTATCTTGAACCATATTATCAACAAGAGGAAGATAACGAGATAGCCTTTGTCTATCAAGTGGACCAAGAAGATTTTTTTGTTGTTCTAGGTTTTCTAATAAACGCATTCCAATTTTTTCGTTGAGCATTTCATCGGTAATCGGAGGCATTTTTTCAAAATGGATGCCAAAATCGGCAGCGGTTTTTTGAATTTCTATTTCTTCAACAGGTGTAATAAGAGAAATTGCAACACCTGTTTTACCAGCTCTTGCTGTCCTGCCAGAACGGTGGACATAGACTTCTCTGTCTTCTGGGTGATCAAAAATAATCACATGAGTAACATGAGAAACATCAATACCTCTGGCAGCGACATCAGTACAAATTAAAATGTTGAGTTTTTCTTTTCTAAAATTTTCAAGCGTTTTTTCTCTTTGCTTTTGTGCTACATCGCCAGAAAGTGCAGCCACATTAAATCCTTGGTTATGCAGCACTTGCTCTAAATAACTCACATCGCGTTTTTTGTTACAGAAAATCATGCAACTAGAAGGGTTTTCCCATTCAAGGATTTTTACCGTCAAAGAATCTTTTTCCATAACATCACAGCAATAGTAGCGGTGTGTTAAGTTGTTTGCAATGACTTTGTCGTAACTTAAAGAAAGAAATTCAGCTGAAGGCCTTTGGAATTCTCTCGCTAGACTTTTTACGGTTTGTGGAATAGTAGCACTGAACATTGTGCATGCGATTTCTTTTGGAAGTAACTTTCTGATTTTTTGCATATCTGGGTAAAATCCCATAGAAAGCATTTCATCTGCTTCGTCCAAAATTAGATCGCGAATAGAAAGGAAATCAACGTTGCCTTTTTTAGCGTGGTCAATAAGACGTCCTGGTGTGGCGACAATAATATGTAATTCATTTTTTAAACTAGCAACTTGTGGTTCATAAGGAACTCCACCAAAAATAGCTACAGAACGTATACCTCTGTTTCCAGAAAGAGTTTCGATTTCTTGTTGTACTTGTAAAGCTAGTTCTCTTGTTGGTACTAAAATTAATGCCTGAGGGTAAGGGTGAGAAGGTTCAATCACTTGTAATAAAGGAAGAACAAAAGCACCTGTTTTTCCTGAACCTGTTTTGGATTGGATAAGCATATCCCTTGCAGCTAGCATATAGGGAATTGTTTTACGCTGCACAGGCATTAAATTTTTCCATCCATGAGCAATTAAAATTTGTTTTTGAAAGTCAGGTAATTGTTCGAAAGTATAATCAGGCAACTTGTTTTTCGGTTCTATAATTTTTAAAGGAGTCATAAAAGGATTAATAGAATCCGTTTTTGTTTCAAGATTGTCGTTTTGTTCATTCATATTTATTTCCAGTTCCAATGGTATTCGATACCTGCGTTGATAAAGCCGTCTACAGTTAAGCCACCAATTATTGTAGGTTCTGCAACGGCGTTAGGGTCAGGAGTTGTATCTTCAGAACGCCCGCGAGTTGTTATTCCTGTTCTGAATACTAAGCCAAAATTTTTCTTGAAAAGGAATCTTGAACCAATTCCGAAAACTCCACCTTTGTAAACATCTTCAAATTCAATTCTTGTACTATATGCTGCAGAAGGTTTTTTAACATTATCTTTTAATTCAATATTTTCGGCAAGGAAAGAATATTGAAAACCAAAAAAAGCAAAAGGTGAAATTTCTAACCATTTGGTGGTGTTAAAAGAATGTGTTACATGTAATGTTAAGCCAATATCGTGTATGCCAAATCTCCAAAGGTCTAATTCGCGATAAGTAGTGTCTTTAGAATCTGTTTTTACATCATGGCCAGAATATCGGTAAAAAATTTCACCACCAAAAATTCCATACCAGGTGGCTCCAACATAAGCACTTAAAACGAGGGATTCGTCTTCTAAAAAATTCCAAAGGCTTAAAGAATCTTTTGTCACTCGATAACGTTTGACTCTGCTATTTAATTTGTTTTTATACCAATTATAAGGGGTTAAAGGAATTTCTGCTTGAGAGTAACCAATATTTGCTCCAACCCAAAGATCCATTTTTTTTGTTTCTTGGAAATAAGGGTCGGGTTCTTCGGCAATTCTTTTTCGTTCTGATTTTGTTAAACGACGTTCGGCATTTTTTGCAAAGTAATTTTTCACAATATTGTCTGCAATTGCGTTTTTATTGTTAGAAAGAGTTATACTACCGGCTGCTTGTGGTTGTGCAGCTGTTTCATTAAATAAAGCAATTTGTAAAAGGCCATTTTTCTGTGTCATGAAAATAACGATTTTGTCTTCAAGGGCAGAAATTTTTGCAGCCATCATTTTGGAGCGAGCTTTTAAAAGTTCTCCAGACATTTCTTTATTTAAATTGTTGCTGAGCCAATTTCCATAGAGAATAGAAATGGTATCGCGTTGCCATTCTCCAATTTCTCGACATGAAGGCGCTCCGATAGAAGAGTTGTTTCTTTTTAGAGCTTGACAAAATTCGTTTGGTGAAATTGGTAGAGAATCATCAGGAGTCCAAAGAAGGTATTCGCCATCTTTCCAAATAGTATAAGGAGACGAAAAATATTCGTTAGCAAAAGTTAAAGAAACAAAAACGATAAGGAGTAAAAGAATTCTCATTTTTTTACTCCTGAAGAAATTTTTTGCGGGATTTCTTTAATAGTTAATTTCAATAAATCGGCAATATCTTCTAAAGAAGTTTTTGGGAAAATTTTTCTTTGTTGCTCTGAAATAGCAGAATACAACGGCACTTGTGCTAAATTATCCCAAAGAGTAAAACTCATAATAACCGACATATTTACAGGAGCTTTTTTTTGATCAATTTCATTTTGTTTTTGGCTATAATCAAAAAAAGAACTTTTGTTTAAATCGGTACCTAGTGTGATTTCATGAATGAGTAATAAATATCTGGGAATATTTTTATTTTCAAGAGTAATAGTTTTTCCTTGTTCTGGAAAATGCCCTTCAATAAAAATACGTTCGTCTAATTTTTGAGTTTCTTCAGGGAATCTTTGTTGGTATTTTTTTTCTAGGATAGATATGTTCGAAAAAGATTCTGATAAAGTTTTTACAATAAGTGAATCAGAAAAATTTTCAAAAAATGGGTAAATGCTATCCATTGGGATTTGCAGACGATTTGAATACCATTTGGCACGCATTAAAGTAAAAACATCGCCTCTGCCAATGAGAGCAATAGAATCATTTTTTTCTAGAACGTTTTTATACGTTGGCCAAGAACTTTCCCAATTAGAAGTCCCGGAACATCCAGAAAAAAATAAACAAGCACAAAGTAAAAGAAAAAAAGATTTTTTTGTTTTCAAATCACCAACGACCCCGTCGAAAAGTTTCTTCTTTTCGAAACTAGATGGTAGCGATTTATTTAAAACTTGCATAAAAACCTTTTATTCTTTATGAATAATGCAAAAAAAATATTAAAGCAAGAGCTATTTGAAAAAGAATTATGCTTTTTCAGAAAAATCCTTGTAAGAACAGCTTGGTTGAGGCATGCGTTGTTTACCGTATTTACCAGTATACCATTCAATGTCGCCTTTAGGTTCAACAAAGTAAACTTGTCCGATTCTAACATTCGGGTAAACTCGCACTGGGTGAACTACAGCAATTTCTAAAGTCCAGGTAGGGTAGTGACAAATAACATCATCGCCATTTTTTTCAAAACCCCAGCCAATATCTCCAAAACCAGCTGTGATGTGAGTGTTTATCCCAAGACGCCCAATGGAACTTCTGCCTTCAAACATCGGGATATAACGATGGCTTATAGCAGTTTCATTTGTCATTCCAATGTAGAGTTTGCCAGGCTCAAGTACAAGGCCTTCTTCTGGGATAACAATTTGTTTTGTTGGATTTGGCTTTTTCATATCTAAAACGCCATTTTCTAAAGTATAAACCAACAAATTTTCGTTTAAAGTAACATCAATACTATTGGGAGAAAGGTTTTCTTTGCAAAATGGTTTTATAACAATATCACCACATTCTACAGCTTCTTGAATAGCTTTTCTTGTTAAAAACATTTTAGCAACCCCATTCTTTTCTGTATTGGTAAACGCGTTCTAAAATACCTTCAGGTGCATTGATTGCTATTCTGTTTTCTTCTTTTTCAAGGAATGCAATGATGTCATTGATGTTGATAATAGAATGAGCTTCTATTCCGTATTCTTCTTGGACGGTTTGTAAAGCGGATTTCCCATTTTCTAAGCGTTCGCGTCTATCAACGGAAATCAAGAGTCCAATGACTTCAGCATTTTCAATATTTGACAAAGCTTGCATGGTTTCATTTACACTTGTGCCTGCTGTGATAACATCTTCAATGATTACGACTTTTGTTTTTTCTTTGTAAGTATAACCAACGAGATTTCCGCCTTCGCCATGATCTTTAGCTTCTTTTCTATTGTAAGTAAAGGAAAGATTTTTATTGAACATGTCGGAAAGTTTCATAGAAGTAGCGGCACAAAGAGGAATCCCTTTGTAAGCTGGACCATAAAGGTTTTCAGCTTTCCCGTCAAAGTGTTGCATAAAAGCACTAGCATAGAATTCTGCTAACTTGGAAAGAGTTTTTCCAGTACGGAATTCTCCTGTATTTATAAAGTAAGGAGTTTTTCTGCCACTTTTGGTTACAAAATCACCAAATTTCAAAGCACCAGCTTCTACGAGAAATTGAACAAAAGAATCGGTTGTGTTCATGAGAAAATCCAAAATATTAAGGAAGTAGAATGTTGAATATGCCAGTTTTTCCAGCGTCATCAAGGAAAATCTGGTAATTGCCTAATTGAGACAAAAGCATAAGGATAAGGAATACAAGTCCACAGAATCCTATATACCAAGCACTTGCTTTTTTAAAGCCTTTGATTTTTAATTTGAATATAAGCCAAATAAGGAAACTGAAAGCAGCAGAAATAATCCATGCTGTTGCTGCTTGTAAGCCTCCACCGACTTTGTTTATTAAAAACGCAATGGAAATCCCAGGCATAAAGAAGAATGTTATGGCTAAAAGGGTAAGGAGAGCAAAGCCTACATAGTGAGCAAAGCCACGTTCTTTTTTGACAATGACTTCTGGTTTGGCTTCTTCTTTTTTGGGCTCTTCTTTTTTAGGTTCTTCTTTTGGAGTTTCTGTTTTGGTTTCTGTTTGAGCTTCTACAGGTTTAACTTCTGTTTTTGGAGAAGTCTCTTCCGCCGCGTTTGCGGCGGAAGTTGGTTCTAAAGCTTCGACTTTTTCTTCTGGAGTATTTTCCATAAAATTTATCTCCTGATTTTAGAGAATAAAGGTTCTACCTTCGTAAACGAAAACTCGGTGTTCTAACCAAAGTTTTACAGCCGAAGATAAAGTGCGTTTTTCAATGTCTTTACCAAGTTGCACTAATTGTTCAATGCTTGCTGTTTCTGGAATTCTTTGAACATCTTGTGCAATAATTGGACCTTGGTCTAAATCTTCTGTTGCAAAGTGAGCCGTTGCTCCAATAATCTTTACGCCTTTAGCCCATGCCTGGTGGTAAGGTTTAGCCCCTTTAAATGCAGGTAAAAAGCCATGGTGAATATTTATGATTTTATAACGGAATTCTTCTGTAAATGCAGGAGAAAGAATTTGCATATAACGAGCAAGAATAACAGCGTCGGATTTAGTTTCAGCAATGATTTCGCGGAATCTATCTTCTTGTACTTGTTTTTCTTGATTACTTGGAACATAGTAGAAAGGCACACCAAAAACGCCACCGACAGGTCCAAGAACAGTATGGTTACTTACAATGCAACTAAACTCGCAATCAAGGTCTCCATCACGTTGCTTTAATAAAAGATCATAGAGACAATGGTCTGTCTTGCTGACGAATAAAGCAAGTCTTTGTTTCTTTGAAGAATCGTGAATCTTGAAAGAAAGAGAAAGGTGAGAAGACAACAAATCTAAATGATTTTTAATTTCTTCAATTTTATTTTCTTCGATTTCAAAAACAGCACGAAGAAAGAAAATGCCAATATCTTTAGCTGAATGTTGAGTAAGGTCAACAATGTTAGCCCCAGCTTTAGCTAAAACTTGAGTGGTGCCAGCGATAAGTCCTGTTTGGTCAGGGCAATGAATTTGAAGTACATAACGAGTCATAAAACAAATTTAACTAATTCTAAAAAAAAAGCCCATAGGGCTTTTTTAAAAGACACTCTCAAGAGCTAAAAGTTAAAAACCAAGGCTTGCTTGTAGCATGTAAAAGCGGTTTTCTTCTTGCCCTGTATAGTAACCGCGTTCTTCGCCCCAAGTAGCGAATTCTAATTCAAGAAAACGCAAAAGTTCTAAACCCACGCCAGCGGTGTAATAACCGCCTTTAAAGCCTGCTGCTAGACGGAGTTTTAAAGCACGATAAGTGTTTTCGTAACCTGGCCAAGCTAGTAGGACTTGTTCAAATTCCATACCAAAATTCAAATGGCTTAAAGGTTTGTAATTTTTTTCGTCATTTAAAGCGTCTTCAAAATCCATGGCAATATTCATTTTTCTTGCGTAAGCCGTATTTCTGTTGAAAAATCTTGGGCTATAATTAAAGCCAAAACCAAGATTCGGGGTGATTTTTTCGTCATTAATTTCAGAGAAGAAAACATCGCGTAAAGAAACACCAAAACGCCATTCTCTTGCAAATTGCCAAAGAGCACCAAAATCAAGACCAATTCCCATAGTAGAAAGTTTAAAAAGGTCTTCTTCGCCATCTTCAAGACGATTTTCCAAAGTATCTAAAACATTTGAAAAGTTGCTTGCATCTAAAGAAAAAACTTCTACTTGGTGGCGTTTGAGAAGTTTAATACCTGCACCAAACATAAAGCGTTCAGCAATATCAAAAGCTCCACCCGCTTGGATAACAGCATCAATGTAGAATGTATCAAGAGAAGCCATTGGCAAAAGCAAACCGGCATCAAGGTAAGGTGCAGCGTTTCCTTCAACCCACATAGCGCCGCCAAAATTATGGAAAGCAAGTTCTGCATCAAATTTGACAAGCAAATTCAATAATTGGTGATCAAGTTCGCTTAATTCGTTTGCCAATTTGGGGTGAGCAGAAAGAGAGTCCAAATAAATATCGCTTGTAGAAAGTCCTGCTTTATCAGCGGCTTTGTCGGCCCGTTTATACAAGCGTTCAAGTTTTCTAGCTGTTGTATAAACATCAAAGAAATTTTTTAAAACGCCTGCAGAACCAATATTTACTCGCATATCCAAGTAATTATCAGGATAATAACCTGTTTCTGGGCGCTTTTCATAATTACCTAAACGATTGATTTGGTTTAAACCAGCGTAGTTATAATAGATAGCTTCTTTGTCGTCAACAACGGCAATATGGGCGTTTCCCATAGAGTAAGCTCTTAAAGATTTATGATTTGGTCCTTTGGCTGCAAATAAGACACTTGCACAACACAATATGGAAAGTAATACAATTTTTTTCATTTTTCGTTTCTCCCATTGAACCAAGAATCAAACATATCTTCGTCATAATTAACCCAACAGCCACCAATATTTTTCTTTCGCCATTTAAGGTCGTATTGGATTGATGCTTTGAGTGTATCACTTGCTACATTGTGTTTGAGTTCTAGAGAATCTGAATTTGAAAAAGATTTTTCATTTGCAAATTGCAAAAGGAAATTTTTACTTTCAATTCTATCTTCGGCTTTCACAGCAAAAGTTAATTCTGGCATACTATCAACGGTTTTATCCATATCGTGATCTTTGCCATCAGGAGTAATTGCTGTAATGACATAATATTCTTCGGAATCAGAATCTAAAGATAGTCTGTCTAAAAGTGTTAAACGCAAATCTTCATCAACTAAACCATCGCCATCATTATCTTTTTTGTCAAAGATTTCTTCATCTATGCAACCGTCGCCGTCATTATCCATATTATCATTGATTAAGAAAAAGGAAATCTGTGCCTGGATTTCTGAAGTTGTTGCTTCTATTTCTTTTGTAACAGATTCACTAGATGATTCGCCGGTAAATATGGAAAGATCGGTAAATTCTTCAATAGATGGTAAAATATTTTGTGTGAAATTTTGAATGTCATTTTGTAATTCTGCAATAGACGTATTTACAAGGTCTAAATTTTCGGGATTTTCTAAAGAAGAATTGTAGAGTTCTTCTAAGTCAATAGAAAGTTTTCCTGTTTCAGAATTTTGCGAAATATTCAAATTGAACTGCATTGTTGTTTGTCTGAATTTAAGAAGAGATTCTGCCATTTCAAAAATGGAATAGCCTGCAGCAATTTGAGAGAATGTGATTTTTTTGTCACTATAAAGGTATTTGTTGTTTTTTGGAGGCGTCAATGTATCGCGTTTGATAAGTTCTCTAATGTAAGGCAGGGATTTTGCAATCATGGTTTGGTAGTTTTCTAGCTCTTGTCCTGAGAGATTCATAAAAGGAATTTGGTCTTTTTGAGCTAGTCTGACTTCTCCAATCATAGTGAAAACATTTATATCATGTATTCCCATAATAGCTTTTACAGCCCCGAGATAAGCTTCAGAAAGAGTGGAATCTTTTTTGAGAGCCTTGTCAAAATTTTCTAAAGCGTCTTCATATTTTGCGTCTCGATAAGCTCCATAGGCTTCACTTACAAGAGCTTCTTTGTTGTTCGGGACGTCTCCAGAACTTGTCGGGTTAAACAAATTGCAGGCCACAAAACTGCATGAAGCCAATAGAAAGGCGACTTTGAAAAAATGAAGATGACTATTTTTTTTCATAAGCATTGACGAAAAAGGTGAATAGATTTTGAAACCAAACCCATAATGTTACATAAAAATAATCTTTCTCTAGGTAAAAAGTTTGGAATTCTTTTTAAAAGTTTATGATTTACGATATAATGTTCCAAAAAAAAGCGTTTTATGTTTTTAAAAGGAACAAAAAATGTTTCATTTTTTGATAAAGATGAAAAATTTTAAATCTTGTTTTTAGTGATTTTTGGCGTTTATATTGAAAAAATAAAAGAAAATGATTTTTGGCAAGGTTTTTGCTAAAGCAGAAATCAAAAAAAGAGGTATTTATGTCAGATTATACTTATGAAGCCGAAAAAATTCTAGCTAAGGGTCAAGAAATAATGGATAGGAAATCACATTCTTATCTTTCAAGTGTTCATTTAGCTTGTGCTTTAGTCGAACTACCAGATGCTAGACTTAAAAATTTATTTAAGGCAAAAGGTGTAAAAGCAAAGGATTTACGTATAAAACTGGATCCGTTTTTAGACGCCATTCCTAAAGTAGAAGGGGTGCAACCAGATACTTCGATGGATTCAGAACTTTCGCGTATTTTACGAGCTGCTTTACAATCAGCAAGGCAATTATCTAGAATGGTTATGCCTGGTGATTTGTTAGTGGCTTTAATGGAATTTGCAAGTGACAGAAAAATCTCTAAAATTTTTGAAGACGCTCTTGGGAATGCTGAAACAGTAAAAACCTGGCTTTCAGACCCGTTTTCCGGTGCTGCTGCCGCAGAAGAATTTTCTCCATTAAAAAAATATGGCCGAGAACTTGTTGAACTTTGTAAAGAAGGTAAATTAGACCCTGTTATTGGCAGAGACGAAGAAATCCGGCGCGTGATTTTGATTCTTGCAAGAAAAACAAAGAATAATCCTGTTTTGGTCGGAGAACCTGGTGTGGGTAAAACAGCGATTGTGGAAGGGCTAGCCGAAAGAATCCATAAAGGCGATGTGCCTGATGCGTTGAAAGGGAAAAAGATTTTTGCTTTGGATCTTTCTTTATTGATGGCTGGTGCTAAATATCGTGGCGATTTTGAAGAACGCTTACAATCGGTTTTGGAAGCTTTAGAAGAAGATTCAAATACGCTTTTATTTATTGATGAACTCCATACGATTGTCGGGGCAGGAAAAACTGAAGGCTCTATGGATTTAGGGAATATGTTAAAACCTAAATTAGCTAGAGGTGAATTGCATTGTATCGGAGCCACTACGACACAAGAATACCGCAAATATATTGAAAAAGATGCAGCACTTGAACGGCGCTTTCAACCGGTAACGGTTGAAGAACCAAGCGAAGAAGAAGCGCTTTCTATTTTGCGTGGGATAAAAGAAGGCTTTGATGCTCACCATGGTGTAAGGCTTCATGACAATGCTTTAGTGGCGGCTGTTAAACTTTCTTCGCGTTATATTGCTGACCGTTTTTTACCAGATAAAGCAATTGACTTGATTGATGAAGCGGCTAGTATGGTAAAAACACAATTAGATACTGTTCCAGAAGAACTTGATTCTTTAGAAAGAAAAGAATTGCAATTAAAAATAGAAGCGCAGGCTTTAGAAAAAGAATCAGATGCTGCTAGTCAAAAACGTCTTGCAGAATTAAAGGAAGAATTGGCTATTTCAGAAACTTTAGTTAAAGAAATGCAAAAACGTTGGCAAGATACGCGGGCGCGTTATGCGGCTTTACGTGAAGCTAAAAACGCACTCCATGCAGCAAAAGAAGAAATGGCAATGGCTGAAGCAAATTATGATTTGAATAAAGCCGCAGAACTCAAATACAACAAGATTGTGAATCTTGAAAAAGAAGTTAAAGAACGAGAAAAAGAAGTTGTTGAAGCTAATGAAAAAGGTGGCTTTAGTGAAGAAGTCACAGCTGAAACAATAGCGCTTGTAGTGAGCCGTTGGACCGGTATTCCTATTTCAAAATTGCAAGAAGGTGAAAGAGAAAAATTGTTGCAGTTAGAAGACCGATTAAAAGAACAAGTCATTGGACAAGATGCAGCTCTTTCGTCTGTGACAGAAGCCATTCTTAGGAATCGAAGTGGGCTTTCAAGAGAAAATGCTCCGATAGGAAGTTTTCTCTTTTTAGGGCCAACAGGTGTTGGAAAAACAGAACTTGCTAGAGCGTTATCTAGAGAACTCTTTGATTCTGAATCGGCAATGGTTCGTATTGATATGAGTGAATATATGGAAAAGCATAGTGTCTCTAGATTGATAGGCGCTCCTCCAGGTTATGTGGGCTATGAAGAAGGCGGGCAATTAACAGAAGCTGTTCGAACTCACCCTTATAGTGTGATTCTTTTAGACGAAGTTGAAAAAGCTCACCCAGATGTTTTTAATACACTTTTACAAGTTTTAGAAGAAGGCCGTTTAACAGATGGAAAAGGGCGTTTAGTGAATTTTAAAAACACTTTAATTCTTATGACATCTAATTTAGGAGCGTCTTTATTTTCTGAAGAAAAATCTGTGACGGCAAATGATTTGATGAAAGAATTGAAACATTTCTTTAGGCCCGAATTTTTGAATCGTTTAGATGAAATACTTGTATTTAATCGTTTAGAAAAAGAGGCATTAAGAAAAATTGTTCGGTTGAAATTCAAAGAACTTTCTAAACGGCTTGAGCGAGAAGGTTTTTATTTAGAAGTTTCAGAAAATGCTGTAGAAAATGTTTTGGAAGGCGCTTATGATAGCCAATTCGGAGCAAGACCGATTCAGCGCTATATACAACAGCATATAGAACGCTTGCTTTCAAGAGAAATTCTTTCTGGCAATCTGAAAATAGATGATGTGGTTTTAATAGATGTCGAAAACGGAGAGTTTAAAATCCGTATCGGACATAAAGACCAATAATGTTTCTGCTATTGTTAGAATCAAGAAGAATGCCAATGTTGTATTCAAGAGCAATAGAAACGTTGCCTAGTATGAGTTCTAACTTTGGAATAAGATCCATTTTATAATCTTCATCTAGTTCACCAACGCTTCCAGAAGTATTGATTTCAATAGAAGCGATAACTGGTTCTCCAAATCGTAGTGTCGGCTTTACGCCGACGCTTATTTTAAATAAGCCATCTGGATAGACTATAGCATCTCCAAGGCCAAGTCGAGTTTCATAATCGACATAAAAATTTTTAGCGGTATGGTGGCGGTTTCCATAAGTTATGATACCAGCACCACCATTGTCTCTATTTATGCCAAAGTAACCATCAAGAGCAATGTAACTACCAGAGCTAAAGAAAAATTTTGCCCCGATATCCATATTGCCTTCCCATTCATTTTGTTTGTCTAAAATGATTTTGGTTCCTAGTTCAAAGTATTTAGAAAGTCTTCCTTGGAGTTGTATAGGAACGGTTGCTTCTGAATTGAATGAAGTGTGTAACCCAACGCCAAATTGCATTTTGGAGCGCCCCTGGTATTCAGACCCCATTGTATAGCGAATATCTTGAAGTTTATCGTAAGCAAAAATAGTGCTTACAGAGAAAAGCAATAAAATAAAAAGAAAATTCCGCATGCAATAATAATAGCAAAAAATTCCTAACTCATTGATAATCAACGAGTTAGGAACGTGGTTGGGCGTGTTTTAGAGGGCTATTTTTTGCTTAAATAGTCTGCAACAGCCTGGTAAGCTGGTAAAGACCAGGGATCATTGTCTGCATTACTAGCTGTTGGAGTGGAAGCAAGCCTTACGATAACCATTTCTGCTTTAGGGTCTACGTAAATGGCTTGGCCGTAAACACCGCGAGCCATAAAAGCTTTATTTGGGTTGTTTGTAACCCACCACATGTTACGATAACCCCAGCCTTTTAAATTAGGGTAATGCTCTTTGTCAAATTTTGAATTGTCTGCATTTTGAATAATGTCATCAAAAACAGAAGCTGGAATGATTTGTTTTCCGTTAAACTTCCCTTTGTTGCGAATCATTTCTCCAAATTTGGCCAAATCTTCTAAACTAGCGTTAAAACCGCCACCGGCAAAAGCAATGCCATAATCATCAACTTGGTAATAGCCATCGACATTTGCGCCGAGAGGTTTCCAGAATCTTTCAGAAATTAAATCTGGAATAGTTTTACCTGTAACAGAAGAAATAACCCAGCCAAGAGCATCGGTGTTTACCGTTTTGTAGGCAAATTTTTTCCCGTGTTCTCCGTTCTTTTTAATGGTGGGTAAGTATTCATAATACGACCTTGCGCCTGTATATCCTTTGGGTTTACAAGGCGTTCCGGAAGCAGAATAAGCCCAGATTTCAGAGTTTGGATCGCTGTAATCTTCTGAATATTTTAAAGCCGTTTGCATGTCAAGTAAGTTTCGTATGGTAGCGTCTCCGAAGGCTGAATTTTTTAAAGCCGGAACATAGTGAGATACTTTTTTGTTCTGGTCTAAAACGCCTTCAGCAACAAGAGTTGCACCAAGAGTTCCTGTAAATGTTTTACTTACAGACATTACGGCATGAGTTCCATAAGGTTTTAGTTCGCCAAAGTGTTTTTCGTATACGATTTTTCCACGATGGAGAATGATTATGCCGTCGGTATAGTTTTTAGAAAGAGATTCTTTCCAGGTCATTTTTTCGTTAGAAAACATTGGTGTGAATTTCACATTATCAATGTTTTTGTCTAGTTTTTTCTTGAATTCATAGCGGTGTTCTATAGCGGCTGGCACAACACGCGTAGGGATAAATTCTCGCATGTGGCTTACGCTATAACGAAGCGCTGGGAACTTGAAAAAACTCCCGTCAGAAGCGGAAAGAATTTTGTCGGCTTTAGGAGGAAATCCTTTCATATACCCGAGTTTTTCAGGAAAAGATTCTTCCTGGGAAAGAGGTTCTGCTGATAGAGAACTATAAAGCAGAAGCATGGAGAGTGTAGAGATTATCTTGTTCATGCTTTGAATGTAGACGCTAAAATTTTTAAGAACAAGAGGAAAATTTTTTAGAACAAAGAAAAAAAGGTGTTGTTTTTTTAACGCGTTTAGATTAAAGATTGTCCTTTTTAGAGAGGCATAATCATATAATGAAAATCTCCCTAAATTTATTTTCCAAAGTAATTCAGTTACTCGTTTCTAATTCTTGCTTGTTTCGTTTTCTAATTGCTTTTAACTGTTGTTCTGTACTGGATTTGTGGTGTTTTTATAGTGAGTTTTATGCCACCCCTATTCCTTTAATTAATTCATTTTTTTTGTTTTGCAAAAAAAAATGGGAGTAAGCTAGACATCACGAGAGTATAACGAATTTAAAACTCCACTAGAAGTGGAGAATTATTGGTGCAATTCAAAGTTAGGGAGAAACTTCTCCCTTTGTAAAAAAATTAAACGTTGAATAAGAAATACATGATGTCGCCGTCTTGGACAACGTATTCTTTACCTTCGGTGCGGACAAGGCCAGATTCTTTTGCGGCGTTCCAGCTCCCGTGTTTTTCAAAGTCTGTGTAGGCAAGTGTTTCTGCGCGAATGAAACCGCGTTCAAAGTCTGTGTGGATAACGCCTGCGCAAGCCGGGGCTTTCCAGCCAGCGTGGAATGTCCAGGCACGAACTTCTTTTTCGCCTGCGGTAAAGTATGTTTTTAACCCGAGGATTTCGTAACCTTTACGAACAACAGAATCCAAGCCAGATTCTTTCATGCCGAGTTCTTTTAAGAATTCTGCTTTTTCTTCTGGTTCCATGGTGGAAAGTTCTTCTTCAATTTTTCCGCAGATGACTACGACTGCGCTGTTGTTGCTTTCGGCGTATTCGCGGAGTTTGTCTACGTAAGCGTTGCCTGAAAGCATTTCGTCTTCGCCAACATTTGCACAATAGAAAACAGGTTTTGCGGTGAGGAGCGCTAAATCGCTTATGAGAGAATCCATTTCATCTGAAGTGCCAAGCATTTTTCTTGCCGGTGTGCCTTCACTCATTGCGTTTTTAAGATTTTCACAAGCTTCTAAACGGGCTTTTGCAGAAGCGCCACCAGTTCTTGCATTTTTAGTTTCTGTGACAAGGCGTTTTTCAACAGAGTCTAAGTCTTTTAAAAGAAGCTCGGTTTCAATGATTTCAACGTCGCGGAGTGGGTCAACAGAGCCGTGAACGTGAACGATGTTTTCGTCTTCAAAACAACGAACTACTTCCATAATGGCTTCGCATTCACGGATGTGTGTTAGGAATTGGTTACCTAAACCTTCGCCCTGGCTTGCGCCTTTTACAAGACCAGCAATGTCCACAAATTGGGTGACCGCTGGGATTATGGAGCGAGGGTGGTAGGCTTCTACGAGTTTGTCTAAACGGTAGTCTGGCACATTGACCATGCCGACGTTTGGTTCAATGGTACAAAAAGGGTAGTTAGCTGATTCTGCACCAGCATTAGTGATTGCGTTAAAAATTGTACTTTTGCCTACGTTCGGGAGTCCGACAATACCGCATTTGAAACCCATAATTTCTCCGAGTTCTGTTGATTTTTGAGCGAAAATTTAGCAAATTTTATATTGCTTTTGGAAAAAGGTTTTTTTATGAATCAGAATTTTAAAAATTTGTTTTTGTTTTTTGTTTTGTTAGTCATTTTTGGTTGCGCTTCTTCTGGTGGTGATTCTTTTGGTGATTCTCCTTGTACTGATTGCGGTGAACGCGGAGAACTAGAACTTGCGATTCAAGAAGAATCTTTTTATAGGGAATGGAACCCTGATGCCTTTAAACGCTTGGATTCTACGGCACTTCTTGGGACATTGCCTGCTCTTGTTCTTTCGGCAAAAGCTCCTGAAGACTGTAAATTCTGTCATAGTTTTAGCGAAGAATCTGTAGATTTTGATTTAGCCTCTGTCGAAGATTCGCTTTGGATTAGGGCTTTCCCTAAAATGCAACGTTTTTTAATGATGCCTGGGATGCAAGTTCCTGAAGAAGATTCGCTTTATATTGATTCTTTAAAAAAAGAATTGTTGAATACCGAATTTGTGGATGGGAAACCTCTTGCTTCTCTTGAACCTTGGCTTGAACGAGTGGGAACAGAACAAGTTTTAAAACGCGGACTTCCTCAAAAGTTTAAAGCAATATCTGAAGTTTTAGCTTCTCGTTATCATGTGCGTTATCTCTCAATTCCTGTGGTGCTTCAAGTGGAAATTTTCCCGGACTTAGGCAAAAAGGGCGCTTTCCGTTATGAAACGCTTTGGCTTTTTCTTGATGCACGTTATGGCGAACTTGTCTTTTTATGTTATTCTTCATTCCTTGCAGAAACGACAAATCGCGTAGCTCCAGAGCGTTCTTGGTCAAAACCTTTTAGTGAAAGGTTGTGGAAAATGTTTTCAACGAATTTGTCAGAAGTAGAACCTCATTAAGTTATTTTCAAAAATTATATTTGGAATTATGAATACTCCGTTTTATGTTTTTATGAAACTTTTGCCAAAGTGCGCTGTGTCTAGAGCATTTGGTTGGTTTACTCGTTTAAATTTGCCTGTGATTAGTCAAGTGGCAAAAAATTGGTTTGCTTCTTATTATAAACTTGATATGGAAGAATCAGAATTTCCGTTAGAGCATTATAAAAATATAGGCGAACTTTTTATTAGGCATTTAAAACCGGGAAAACGCCCGATAGAAGATTCTTTTGTGGTAAGTCCGGTTGATGGAGTGCTTTCGCAGTTTGGACCTGTTGAAAATATGATTCAGGCAAAAGGGAAGTCTTATTCGTTAGAAGCTCTTTTAAGGAATAAAGAATTGGCTGAAAAATTTGCCGGCGGTGTTTTCGGGACTATTTATTTAGCTCCATTTAATTACCACCGAATCCATTCTCCTGTCGCTGGAAAAGTGGTTTCTGCTTCTTATTGTCCTGGCACATTGTGGCCGGTAAACAAGGGGAGTGTAGAACGGGTAGAAGGTCTTTTCTGTATCAATGAACGCTTAATCACACATTTGGATTGTGGAGATGGCGCTGAAATGCTTTTGGTAAAAGTCGGCGCTACAAATGTTGGTCGTATTGCTGTTGAATATGAACCGTCTCTTTTAACTAATGCAGGCAAACTTCCAAAAGATAAACCTCGCTTGGATTGGACTCCTGATAGAGAAATTCATATGGAACGCGGTCAAGAAATTGCTCGTTTTGAAATGGGTAGTACCGTGGTTCTTATTGCGAATAAAGTATTGAAAGAACGTTGCCCTGATTTGTTCTCAGCAAAAATTTCTTGTGCAGTTCGAATGGGTGAAAGGCTTTAGTTTGTGCATTGGGTTCAGGATTTTCCATTAGAAGCTAGAGCCGCTTCTTTATTTGTAGAAACTTTTAAGAACGTTCCTGACCCAGTTCTTTTTTATACGTCTTCACTTTCTTCTAATGAAGAAAAAATTGCCTGGACTTTACTTGGAACTGTTCTTTTTCAAGGGATTTCTTACCCTTCATTTGATAAGCTTTTTTCTGGATTGCTTGAAAAATTTCCAGGTAAAAAAATGTGGGAATTGCCAGTACCACGTGGAAAAGAATTGGAACAAGTTGTAGAAGAAACTCTTGGTAAGACTTGTTGGCAATTAAAAGAACATTTTGCAGGGATTTTTTGGAGCGTTGGCTATTTTGTTCGTAAACATTTTCCTTTGACAGAATGGATTTCTACTAGAACGCCTAAAGAGTTATGGCGTGATTTAGGTGAAATTTATTTTATGGGGAAAAAAGCATATAGACCTAAAGCAAATGCTGCTATTTATCGTTTGCTTTCTTGTGCTCCTTATGGGTTAGGTTTTTCTACAGATTTAAAGTTGAATTTGCCATTACCTTTAACAATGGGAATTAGGCGTTATCTTGCTTTTATGGGGCCAGCAAAAGAAGAAAATTTTTCTGAAATGTCGCAAGGCGCTAAGCAGAAAATGGCAGATGATTTCTTTTTAGCGATTTCTAAAAATGCTCCGATAAAAGCAGCGCACGCTTTTCAATTTTTTTTAGAATATGGTAAAACAAAATACCTTTGCTGTGAATATACAGATAATTGCAAAAAATGTCCATTACAAAATTATTGTAAAGAGTCTGAGGTTTAAAAATGAAAGGGCAAGTTAAACAAACTACCTTATGTTATTTGGAAAAAGATGAAAAATATTTAATGCTTTTTCGTAATAAGAAAAAAGAAGATGCTAGTGCAGGTAAATGGATTGCTGTCGGTGGAAAATTTGAAGAAAATGAAAGCCCAGAAGATTGCATGAAACGTGAAGTTCTTGAAGAAACGGGGTATATGGTTTCTAAATATCGTTATGCTGGAGTTGTGACATTTATTTCAGATACTTGGCCTTCTGAAATGATGCATTTATTTGTTTGCTCTGAATTTTCAGGAATGGAAAAACAATGTAGTGAAGGTGAATTGCATTGGGTCGAAAAAGATAAAATAGCTGATTTGCCGATGTGGGAAGGCGATCGTATTTTTTTGCGCTTGCTTATAGAAGAAGCTCCATTTTTTTCCTTGAAATTGCGCTATGTTGGAGAGTCTTTAGTTGAATGTATTTTAAATGGAAAACCTATTGATAAAGCAGAATCTCATGAAGTATACAAACATTTTAAGGGTGGACTTTATCGTGTTTTACACGAAGCTTTAGATTCTGAAACTCTCGAACCTTGTGTTGTTTACCAAGCTCTTTATGGCGAACGAAAAATTTGGGTACGCCCAAAATCAATGTTCTTTGAAACCATTGAAAGAAATGGCAAAAAAATCCCACGTTTTGAAAAGCAGAATTAAAAAAATTATTGCTTTCTAAATTTGTCTTTCAATTCTTCTGGAATGGCAACTGGGCGACCTCGTTTCATATCTACAAGAACCCAAGTTGTTACAGAAGAAAAAATTTCTTTTCCGTCTGATTCACGAATGAATTTGCAATGGCGGTTGGTTGAAATTTTTGAATATTCAGGGACCCAAGTAATGCCTTTAATTTTTTCTCCAAGGAATGCTTGGGCTTTATATTCCACATGCTGCGTATGAATCATCCAACCGCAACCAAGAGTTTCCATTAAATCGGTTCCGCCTGTTGAATTTGAATGGTTTACAGAAATATCCTGAATCCATTGAACGCAAACGACATTATTCAAGTGATTGTTCCTGTCAATCATGGCTTCGGTTACCACAAATTCTTGTTCAAAAACGGCAGGGTTTTCTTCAAGTTGCATTGCAATAGCCATTTTATTTACCATCCTTTTTGCTTTCAATGTATTCTCTTGCTACTTGAGACATGCGCATAGAACAGAAATTAGGTCCACACATGGAACAGAAATGAGAAGATTTTGCCTGGTGGCCAGGGAGAGTTTCGTCATGAAATTCTATAGCGCGTTCAGGGTCAAGTGAAAGTGCAAATTGATCGTTCCAGCGGAAATCAAAGCGGGCTCTAGACAACGCATCATCACGGACTTGTGCCGCAAAGTGTCCTTTAGCAAGGTCTGCGGCATGGGCTGCTAATTTATAAGTAACAACGCCTTCACGGACATCATCTCGATCCGGGAGGCCTAAATGTTCTTTTTGAGTGACATAGCAAAGCATAGCAGTCCCAAACCAACCAATCATAGCTGCTCCTATCGCAGAAGTGATGTGGTCATAGCCTGGGGCTATATCGGTAGTGAGAGGTCCAAGTGTATAGAATGGAGCCCCGTGACATTTTTCAATTTGGCGAGCCATGTTGTCTTGAATTTTGTGCATTGGGACATGCCCCGGTCCTTCAATAATAACTTGAACGCCATAATCCCAAGCAATTTTGGTGAGTTCGCCTAATGTATCAAGTTCTGCAAATTGCGCTTCATCATTTGCATCAGCGATAGAACCAGGTCTAAGCCCATCGCCTAGAGAAATTGCTATGTCATATTTGGCGCAAATTTCACAAACTTCATGAAAATGTTCATAAATAAAATTTTCTTTGTTGTGCTTGATTTGCCAATAAGCCATAATGGAACCGCCACGGGAAACGATTCCGGTAGTGCGTTTTAAAGTATGTTCCACATGCGACAAGAGAAGCCCTGCGTGCATGGTAAAATAATCAACGCCTTGTTCTGCTTGTTCGATAATGGTATCCCTAAAAATTTCCCAGGTTAAATCTTCTGGTTTACCATTTACTTTTTCAAGTGCTTGGTAAAGCGGAACAGTTCCGATAGGTACAGGGCTATTACGTAAAATCCATTCTCTTGTTTCATGAATGTTTTTACCGGTTGAAAGATCCATAACAGTGTCTGCTCCCCAACGAACAGCCCAAGCCATTTTTTCAACTTCTTCTTCGATGCTTGACGCAACGGCAGAATTTCCAATGTTGGCATTTATCTTGACTAAAAATTTAGGGCCGATTAACATGGGTTCGCATTCAGGGTGGTTAATGTTTGCAGGGAGGATTGCACGCCCGGCAGCTATTTCATCACGAACAAATTCTGGCGTAATAGGAGAACCGTTTCCAAGCCCTAATGTTTCCAAGTTTTGGTTTTCACGAATGGCGGCATATTCCATTTCTTTGGTAATTATCCCGCGTTTTGCGTAATCCATTTGAGAAATTTTTTTTCCAGGTTTTGCTGAAAAAATGCCTTTTTCATTAACTTCGCAATCGCCACGCTCTTCAATCCATTTTGTTCTGAAACGAGAAAGGCCTTTTTCTAAATCAATAATAGCATCAGGGTCGGCATAAGGGCCACTTGTATCGTAGACAGGAATTATTGGAGTTTTAGGGTCATCAATATGAATTTCTCGCATAGCCACACGAATATCTGGGAACATTTTCCCAGGGACATAAATCTTTTTAGATTGCATATAAGGCTTTTGTTTTAATTCCATATATTCCTCATTAAATATTTTTCAAAGAACAATGTAGAAAAGTTCTATTCATTGATGAAATAGAAAAATCAATAAGTGAAGTTTGTCGTTTTTATTTCTAAAATTAAAGCATGAAAAAAGAGAAAAATTCCTTGTTGTTAAATGTATTGCATGAAAGAGAATTGGTGGATATAGCCATTTCATCTGGACGATTTCAAAAAATAGTGAAAGCAGGTTCTTTAAATGTTGAAGAATTTGATAGCTCTTTTAAGGTAGTTGATGCAACAGGGCTTTCTATTTTACCGCCTTTTTATAATGCACACACTCATGCGGCAATGACGCTTTTACGAGGGTTTGCAGATGATATGCCTCTGTTTCGTTGGCTTTCTGAATACATTTGGCCACTAGAAAAAAAACTTACGGCAGAAGATGTTTATGCTGGTTCTCGTTTAGCTATGCTAGAAATGATTCGTTCAGGGACTGTTTTTTTTGCTGATATGTATTGGCATAGAGAAGAAACGATTCGAGCCGCAGAAGAAATGGGTGTTCGAGCTGCAATAGGAGTTACTTTTGCAGAAAATTTACCGCACGCTCCCTTTGAAGAATATTTTGCATTTTTGAAAAACAGAACTTTCGAATCGGATTTAATTCAACTGTCTGTAATGCCACATTCTATTTATACAGTGGGAGATTCTCTTTTTGAAAAATGCGCCTCTTTTGCAAAAGAAGAAGGTTTTATTCTCCATACCCATTTGTCAGAGACAGAAGAAGAAATCAAAAATTGTTTTAAACGCACAGGTAAAATGCCCGTAGAACACCTTTATGATTTAGGAGTTTTAGGTGAAAATTTTGTGGCGGCTCATGGGGTTCATGTTTCTGAAAAAGAAATGGAACTTTTGGCTAGTTCTAAGTCAACTGTGGTGCATAATCCAGCGTCAAATTTAAAACTTTCCAGTGGTTTGTTTAAAATGCAAGAGATGCTTTCTAGAAATGTTAGAATCGCTCTTGGTACTGATGGCGCGTCATCTAATAATAATTTGGATATGCATGAAGCGATGAAGTTTGCGTCTCTTTTAGCGAAAAGAGAAAATCCAGAAATTCTTCCTGCAGAAGAAGCTTTTAAAATGGCTTCAAGGAATGGTGCTCTTGCTTATGGGCTTGATGCTGGTGTAATTCAAGAAGGTGCTTTGGCTGATGCCCTTTTAGTGGATTTGAATAATGAACGTTTGGTTCCTAATTATAATCTTATTTCTAATTGGGTTTATTCTGCGGATTCAAGAAGTATTGTTTCTGTTATTTGTAATGGCCGCTTTATTATGGAAAATAGAAAGATTGATGGGGAAGAAGAAATTATAGAATCTGCAAAAGAAACAGCACAACGTCTTTTAAACTCTTAATTTAAGCCACCTTTACGTTTTGAAAATAAATGTTACGATAAAACTTTTTAAATTGTTATTGTGATGAAAGATTGGCAAAATGAAAATCAAGAGAATCCAAGTGGCAAATCAACTCGCCGCGCCCACAGGGCGCGGCGAGTTGATGCTATGCAAATGTGGCTAAATGGAACAATTGATGATCGTCCAATCAAAGAGCGCTGGAGCAGAGAATTCAAAAATCCTCGTTTAAAACGTCTCAAAGATCCATTAGAAAATTTTAAAGAAAATGAAACAATAGAAGGCTTAGTCGTTGAAGTCCATCGTCGAACTTGTGAAGTACGTTTAGAAAAAGAAACGGTTACTGCAACTTACAGAGCGACTACTGTAGGAGAACTAGGCGAATTCCCAGCAGTCGGAGATAAAGTTGTTTTAGGGTTAGCATCAACAGGCATTTATTGCGTAGTAAGAGTCAAGAAAAGAAAAACCGCTTTAGTGCGCCCAGGGCCAAAAGATAGTCACAGAAGAGAACTTACACTTGCAGCAAACATAGACCAGGTTGTTATAGTTGTTTCTGTTGCAGAGCCTTCTTTCAATTATGGCTTTGCCGATAGATTTTTATTGGCCGCCCATTTAAACGAACTCCCTTGCGTATTGGTTTTAACCAAAACAGACCTTGTAAAAGAATTACCGCAAGAAGTTTCCGATTTTATGCAAATTGTAGATACGGTTATACCGGTGAGCTCAGTATCTGGTGAAGGAATCGATAAATTATTTGCTTTGTTGTCTGGAAAAACTTCTGTGTTTAGTGGACAAAGCGGAGTGGGAAAAACGACTCTAATCAATCGGCTGGTCCCATCGGCCGCATTAAAAACAGGAGAAGTTCGCGTTAAAGATGGTAAAGGTCGTCATACAACAACTTCTTCAAGCCTTTTAGATTTACCAGGTGGCGGTTTTGTAATAGACACTCCGGGCATTCGTGCTTTAGGACTTTTAAATTTAGATTCTGAAATTTTAGCAGGAATTTTTCCAGGCTTTTTCCCAGATGGGCATTTTACATGCAAATACAGTAATTGCTTACATTTAGAAGAACCAGGTTGTGCAGTAAGAGAGGCTGTAAAAAATGGTCAAATTTCAAAAGCTCGCTTGGATAGTTATTTGCGAATATTAAATGCAAAGGATTAGTTAAATGTTTTCTAATATGACTTTTTATACAGTCTGTTTGTTTTTAGCTATTCTGGTATCAGTAGTCTTTTTTGGTTATAATTTATCTATGCTTTTAAACACATATTCCTCGTTTTGTTCAAAAGCTTTGAAATACCGCGATTTATTAAAATTAAGAGAAACTGATTTGAAAGAATTGCGTTACATGAATATAGTTTTGATATGTCTTTTATGCTTTGCATATACGGCTTTACTTTTTATATCTCATTTATCTTATCTTATTTTGGTAATGGTTTTTGTAAAATTTTTGATTTCTTTATATTATTCAGATAAGTTTCAAGATAAGGCTGTAAACGGGAAAAACATTTCAAAATCTCTTTATTGGCAAATAAAATTAGATTCCTTGTTAAATTTATTAGGTGTTCTTTTCTTGTCCTTACTTTTAGTGAGAATTGAATGAAAAAAATATTCTTATTAGTTTGTTTTTGTATAGGTATGGCTTTTTCGCAACAAAGCCAATTGCCTTTTGTGATTGGAGGAACGCTTGATTTAGGTACAGGCGTTATGAACGATAATGAAGCATCTTCTGGGATTGTTCGTATCACGCCATTTGCAGGAGCTTGGATTCAAGGCCTTGGTTATTTGCGGGTCGGTTATGGGATGTTTGATTTTACATCTAAAGCAGATGGAGGGGAAAAATATTCAGTTAAACATCGTGATTTGTCAGTTTTGTTAGGAATATCTCTTGGTCCAGGACCTTATCTCCAAGGTTCTTACACGAGAGCTAAAAATCTTTCAGCGATTGGAGACGTTTCTTGGCATGAATGGGGAATAGGAATTGGAACCACATTCCCGTTAAGTCCTATGGCTGCACTTGTTACAGAACTTGAATACCGTTGGGTCCTTTCTCATTACGATCCGTTTGTACAAGAAAAAATATCAGGTACGCGTTTACAATTGAATCTAGGATTTGTGGTTTATGTCTATTAAGAATGTGGCCATTTTAGGCGGCGCTTTTGATCCTGTTCATCAAGACCACATTGCTTTAGCAAAGCTTTGTATAGAAAAAGGTTTTTGCGAAGAAGTTTGGTTTGTGCCAAGCCCAGATAGGTGGGATAAAAAATTAAACGCATCACCTGAAGATCGTTTTGCTATGTTAGAAAATGCTATATCAGGCATACCTGGTTTAGTTCTTTCTGATTTTGAAATAGAAATGGGAGATTACCGAGGTTCTTATGTAACAATGTGCGCACTACGAGATGCTTATCCGGATTGCCATTTTCGTTTGCTTGTAGGGGCTGATAGTTATTCTTTTATCCCGCATTGGCGCGATCCATTGAATTTTTTTGGTACAGAATTTAATGGCCATTTACTTTTACAAGAATTTGAATTGATAGTATTTTCTCGCAAAGGTTATTCATCACCTGATAAAGAGGCACATTTAGAAAAAGGATTTGCTCCACTCTTTTTTATTGGTAAAGATGATGGTTTTGAAGGTCATTTTTCTAGTACAGAAATCAGAAAATCTCTTTGGACAAAGCGCTCTGTTTGTCCGTCAGGACTTTTAGAAAAAAATTATCAATATATTTTAGAAAAAGGGCTTTACAACGAATGAAAACGTTGTTTGTAAAAATCAAAGCCTTTATGCCGGCTATAGCGTTTGTCGGAGGTTTTACTTGGGATTCTCTGACACTTGGTCAATTAGTAAAAAGTTCAGATTTATTTGTTTTGCTAGTTTATTATTTGGTTGCTTTAGTCTTTTTACTTTTGCTTTCCGCGTCTTCAATAATTTTACCAAGTATAGAATCGCAATTGCCGATAACACGTTTGCAAAAAATAAGGTTCTTTGCTTTAGGCAGAGACTTTGGTGATACTTGGAAAAACAGATTTTCTTATGTGGTTCAATTTTGTTTTGGAAGCCTTTATAGCGCATTGGTAATTTGTTATTTCAAAAGTAGTGGGTCACTTGCAAGTCTTTTCTTTGTCTTGCTTTTGGCAGGGCTTCTTGTGCTCAATGAATTTATTCAAAAACGTTATGAATCTTTTGGCATAAGTCTTGCGTTTTTTAGTTTACTTGGAGCAATGTTTTTTAATTTTTTAATTCCACATTTAGTGGATAGCGTATCTATTTTTTGGTTTATTTTATCTATTTTCGTTTCTTATCTGGCTTGTTTTGTCGCTTGGAAACTTTCCGCACAAAATTCCAAAAGACTTTTGGTTGCACCTTCTATAATTTCAGTATTCTTATTAGTAGCTTATTGCATGAATTGGATTCCACCAGTGCCTTTAGTTTTAAAAGACCAAATGCCTTGTCTTGAATTTTCTAAAAATTATTCTTGTCAAATTTCAAAGCCTACCTTTTTAGAAAGAAATGCTTTACTATCACCAACAGTTCATAGAACGCCAGAAGATGGAGCTGTATTTTTTGTGAGTTCCGTGTTTGCACCGGCCGCCATATCAGCTCCATTAGAACATCGCTGGTTTTATGAAAATCCAAACACGGGTAAATTTGAATTAAAAGACAAAATTAGTTCTCGCCGTATGCAAACTAAAGGCAGTCGTGAAGAAGGTTTTCGTATTTATACGCAAAAGAAAAATGTGCCAGAAGGGCGTTGGAAAGTAGAAACAGCTATAAAAGATGGTGCAGTAATAGGTTCAAAACAATTTAATGTAAAAAATGTAACATCAAAGCCCGAAAGAATTTTATGGACAATAAAGTAAATCAAGCACCACGAGAAATGTTTTTTAAATGTGCCGTTGCGCCCGAATGGAATGGCTTAATGGCTTTGGATATGTTTGTATCTCGTTTTACTTATCATTCCAAAGAAGAATGGCAAGAAAAACTTCTCCAAGGGGATATAACATTAGATGGTAAGCAAATTTTCCCAGAGACAATTCTTTATCGTGGCAATGTTTTAATATATAAAGTGAAAAATTATATAGAACCAGAAGTTCCAACTAATTTTAAAGTTGTTTTTGAAGATGATGAATTTGCTTTAATTGAAAAACCTGCTGGCGTTCCTGTTCACCATACAGGGAAAATTTTTTACAATACTTTCACAGGAATTATTCGGCGGGCTTTTAATTCAGACGAAATGATGCCTTTACATCGTTTAGATAGAGATACTGGTGGTTTAATGCTTTTTGCTAAAACTCGGGATACGGCAAAAAGGTTTCAAAGGCATTTAGATATCATTCTTTTGAAAAAGTTTTATTTAGCCGTTGTTCCAGGTATTTTTCCTGAGCAAGAATATTGTCAGATTCCTTTATCTGAAAAAACGGATTCTCCTATCCGTTCACAAATGTTTCCTGATCAAAATGGAAAAGTTTGTGCCACAAATTTTCGTCGTATTTCTCTGTTAAATGAAAATATTGGACAACTTTCAAAGCCTTTTTCTTTAGTAGAAGCCGAATTAGAAACAGGGCGAAAACACCAGATACGGGCTCATTTAGCTGCGTTAGGGTTCCCGATTCTTGGAGATAGAATTTATTCTCATTCAGGGGTTTATTATTTAAAAATGACGCAAGGTCCACTTTCTGAAGACGATTATGCGATATTAGGAGCTAAAAATCAATTACTTTATGCGTATCGTGTTTTAATAAAACTCCCTTATTGGAGTGAAGCTAGAGAATTTTCTGTTCCATGTCCGGAATCTTGGCCAAGGTTTTCAGAATATTCTGTTTAGAAGTGGTAACCAACAGAGAAATAAAGTTTCCCGTGAGAGTCGTAATCTAAAAGAAGAGAGTTTTCTTTTTTGCTACCTATCCCTGAATGTTTCGCATCTGCTCTTGAATAATAATGGAGCCAATCAAGACCAGTTGTAAAGAAATAATGTTTAAATGCTAGAAAATAAATGCCTATTGCATGAGAATAGCCAAATATGGAAGCGTTTTTGAATTCAGATTCTGCATAAATCGCATAACCGGCAATCAGTGCGGTTTTCACATTTAACTTAATGTCTAAAGGAAAATAATTCATTTGGTAAAGTAAAAGTCTAAAATCAACACCGAATTCTAGGGATATATTGTGGACATCCATAAACTCTTGTTGCGTATTTTCTTTGGCACTCACTTGAAAGTATTGGTAATAGAGATCTCCATAGGCATAAAAAAAACGCGTTAAAGCATAAGCGGTATGAATCCCGTACATTTCAAAGGTATTTAAAGAAATATCTTTTCTTTTTTTTGCAATTTGGTATTCAAGATTCGCTTCTTCTTTGTCAATATCAGATAACTTAAGAACGCCTCCGATTTCTAAAGGCAATCTTTTTTTTGTAGAATCAGCAAAAGAACTTATAGCAATAAAAAGTAAAAGGTATAAAATCAAGCGCATAACGCGCAAAAACTATAAAAAAAACACAATGAAGTATCTTTCTTTGAAAACATTTGAAAATTTTTACTTTAAAAAGTGATATTTTTATTTTTTTTAGATAGATTTGGGAAAACAAATGGAGATTTTATGAAAAAAACAAGCCTTTCTCTTTGTGCTGCCGCTTTATTGCTTTCTTTGACAGCATGTAATGATAAAATGGATCCAAATGACCCACAATCGGTTCGAAAGTATTTAGAAAAGCAACAGATTGCTGTTTCCGCCAATAATTTTGTGAATGCGGCTGCAAATGGCGATACTGCTCGCATGACGCTCTTTTTACAAGCAGCATTTGAAATTGATGCTTCTAACGATGCTGGTAACAATGCGGTAGCTATTGCTGTAAACAAAGGTAATTTAGAAATGCTAAATTGGCTGTTTGCTCATGGTGCTAAAGCAAATGTAACTAATAGTAATGGTGAAACCGTTTTAGATAACGCTGTTGCTATGGGGCATAAAGAAGTAGTTGTTCGTTTGTTAGAACAATTGAAAACTGAAAATGTCACACCAGAAGCCATGTCTTCTGCAGTGCTTTTTGCTGCTAAAACGGGTAAAGCTGATATGCTTCAAATTTTAGGTGATGCTGGGCTCCCACTTGAAAATCGTGGTGCAGATGGTTATTATCCTATTCATTTGGCTGTAAAGGGTGGCCATTATGATGCTTTGATGTATCTTTTGAGTAAAAAAGTAGATGTAAACATCAAGTGTAAACAAGGCTATTCTGTTTTAGACTGGGCTAAAAACGAAGGTTATACTCGCCTTATTAAAGAAGTCCAAAAAGCTGGTGGAAAAAATACTCCTGCTTACATTAAAGAATTCGGTCGTTAATGATTGTTTTTTAGCTTAAACAGAGTGCAATTTAAGTCCCTTTTGCAAAAAAGGGACTTTTTTTTTAAGAAGTGTCGGTTTTGTATCTGCGTTCTTTGTATTTTTGCCCTATTATGAAAAGGTTTTTATTGTTATTTATATTGTCTCTTTCTCTGTCTTTTGCCCAAGAAACAGTAGAAAGTGTAAAAAAACAGATTTTAGCTGTGGAAAAAGAAACTCAACGCGAAAAATCATTACATGAAGCAGAAAAAAAACGTCATGAAGAGTTTATTGCTGCCGGAAAGCAAAAAGTGGTCGCATTAAATTCTCAAAATAAGGCTCTCAAGGCTGAGTTAGATTCAATGAAAGCAGAAATTTCAAAACTTTCTGCGGCTCGGAATAAAGCTTCAGCTACCGTCCGTTGGTACGAAAATAAAAAAGCAAAGTATCGTGATGAACTAGCAAAGTTTATTGAAACGCTTATTCCGCTTATTGAAGCAGATTTCCCTTATCGCAATACAGAATCGGTCAGTGGTTTAAAAGAAATAGCAGAACAATTATCTAAAGCAGTTATTTCTCCCGATGACGCTCTTGGTCGTGCGTTAGAAATTTTTACAGAAAGGATTCGACTTGGTTATACGACTGAAGTTTGGAAAGGAACTTTGCCGATTGACAATAGGGAAGTGAGCGGGACATTTATGCGTTATGGTGCTGTCGCTTCTTTATTTGTCTCTACCGATGGAAACGAAGTTTTTTGGTTAGCTGATTCTCCAGAAACCGGATATACTTGGAATAATGTTTCAGGCGATATGGAAATGAGAACGCTTTTAAAGGATGCTTTAAAAGTTGCAGAAGGAAAAACAGCTCCTCGTCTTGTGTTGATACCAGTATCTTTACCTAAGGAGGTAAAGTAATGAAAAATTTGTTGGGATTTTTGCTTTTTATTTTAGCAGTTTCTCTTTTTGCCGCCCCACCTTCAGAGGTTGATTTAGTAAAGGAACGCGCGGCTTTAAATAGTGCTAAAGCAGATTTAGAAGAAGCTCGCAAAAAACGCGATATGGCTGTTGCAGCCCGTTGGAAAGACAGAGAAGCTGCAAACCAAGAAAGAGAACTTTTTAACGAGAAATATAAAGAAAATAAAGAAAAAGTCGAAGCATTAATGCTTGAACGAGCTCGTTTACAAGAAGACGTTAGAGTGGGTAGGGAAGACCTTTCTCAGATGCGTGCTGCTATGGAAACAGCTCGTGCTGAATTTCTTGCATTAACAGCAGGCCCGGAGCGATTGACGGCGTTACAACAAATCGGAGAACAAGGCGTTCCATTTAAAATGCCTGAACGTTTAGAACGTTTTAATAAACTGAAAAAAGAAATGGAACTTTATCGCGATGATCCGATGCGTATAGCAAAAGGAATTTTTGAAATCGCAGAAGCTGAACTTCGTTTTTCTCGTTCCATGGAACGAGAAAAAGCTGAACTTGTTTTTGGTTCTACTGTGGCCAATGGTTCTCGTTTACGTTTAGGCGGTCTTTATGCAATGCAAGCGGCTAATCAAGGGCCAGCTGCCATTATGCTTGCTCAAGTAGGATCTAAAAAAAGGACATTTGCGTGGCAGGAAAATTTGACTCCAGAAGTTAAAGCACAAGTCGAAAAAGCTCTTGCCAAAAATGATTCTCAAAAAGTTTTAGTACCGGTAGATGTTTTGTTGAGCACAGCTCTTTCTTCAGAAATTGCAAACTATGCTGAAAAAGATTTTATGGATGAAGCAAAAGAATTTTTCCATAATGGTGGAATCTTGATGTATCCTATAGCTGCCTTGCTTATTTTAGGTTTACTCATTGCTTTAGAACGTTTGATATTTATTCTCTTAAAAGGTCGGTCAGGGACATCTGCGAAAGTTTTAAAAGCTTTAAAAGAAGGTGATTTGAATAAAGCAAAAGAATTGTCTAAAAGCGTGAAAGGTTCTGTTGGACATGTTCTTTCTAGCATTTTATCTAAAGAATTCAAAACGCGAGAAAATGCCGAAAAAATACTTGAAGAAGTCTTTGCAAAAGAAACTCCTGCACTTGAAAAAGGGCTTTCTTCTATTTCTGTAATGGCAACAACAGCTCCTTTACTTGGTCTTCTTGGGACAGTTATGGGAATGATTCAATTGTTTGAAGTGATTACATTACATGGCACATCTGACCCGAAACTTTTAGCTGGCGGTATTTCTGTAGCATTGGTTACAACAGAAGCCGGTTTGATGGTAGCAATCCCGTTACAACTTTTGCATACATTCCTTTCAAATCGTGTAGACCGTTTAGTTGCCAAAATGGAAAATATGGGCCTTGCTTTACTTAATGCCGTATTTCATGGTAAATAGAGGCTAGTTTGAATTTGTTGTCTGTTATAGAATCAGTTTTGAATTTGGCTTCTCGAGGTGGCTGGGTATTAATCCCTATTTTTTGTCTAGGGTGGTATGCTTGGTTTCTTATGCTTGAACGTTACTTGGTTTACAGACAATTATCTAAAATTTCTCCAGAACATTTTTGGAAAATATTCAATGCTCAAGGTCTTGAAGCTGCAAAAACTTATCTACAGAAAAAAAAGAAAACTTATTTTGCTTTGCTTGGAAACATTATTTTTCAAAATGCCAATCGTGGAGAAACTTTTATAGAATCGCATTTAGAAGCTTTGCAACATAAAATTTCATTAGAACTTTCTAAATCAATGCGTTCTATTTCGGTGGCGGCAGCGGTTGCTCCGTTATTAGGGCTTCTAGGAACGGTTTCTGGAATGGTACACACATTTGAAATAATTGAAATGTTTGGTTTTGGCAATCCAGTTCTTTTGGCGGATGGTATTTCAGAAGCTTTACTTACTACGCAAGCTGGGTTATTAGTAGCGTTTCCTTTAATGCTTGCTTATAATTATTTGTCTTCTCGTATTGAGCACATGGAACAAAATATTTGGAGTGAAATTTTAAAACTGCAATCTGTTTTGTTGGAGAATCAAAAATGAGTTTTATAAAAAAACGAACACGTCGTGAAAGTTTTATCGATATTTCTCCTATGATGGATATGGTGTTCATCTTGTTGATTTTCTTTATTGTTACTTCAACATTTACAAGAGAAACAGGAATTGATGTAACAAAGCCAAAGGCTAGTTCAGCAAAGGAATTAGCGAAAGAATCTATACTGATTGGAATTACGCGCCAGGGAACCGTTCATATAAATGAAACACAAGTGAATTTGTCTTCATTACAAACCATTTTAAAACAAATGATGGCTGAATCTCCAGATAGACCGGTGATTATTGTCTCAGATAGAGATGCTCCATCTGGTGCAATTGTTGATGTTTTAGATGAATGTAATATTGCTAAAGTTCGCAAAGTATCTATTTCTGCGGAGGAAGGGGAATAGTGTCTATTTGCACAAAAATATTCCGGTTCCTTTTTATTCTTTTACTTGCATTTATAATAAATGTAGTGTTCTTTTTTGCTGTTCCAGTTTTAAATACTCTTTTCTTTGATAGAGGCGAAAAAAAGAAAACGGAAATAACAGAACTAACAGAAGTTGAATACAATGTACAAGAAAAAAAACAAGAAACTCAAAAAAAATCGCTTCGGATGATTGTGCAACCTAATTCCTTTAAAGCTACGCGTAGTACAGGAGCTTCAAGAGCAAAAGGTTTTAAAATGGACCTTTCTTTAGCTCATGGAGAAGGTGGTGAAGGAGTTGGTGTGGCTTTAGGGGCTGCAGAAAATGTAGTGTATGAGGCTGGCGAAGTTGATGAACAAGCAAAAGTTTTACGAGAAATGAATCCAGTTTACCCTGAACGTGCTAAAAAAGCGGGAATTGCCGGAACTGTAAAAGTTTTACTTGTTATAGATGTACATGGAAATGTTTCTTCTGTTGATGTATTAAGTGTTAATCCACCTGGTTATGGTTTTGAAGTAGAAGCAGTGAAAGCTGTTCGCGAATGGAAATTTGAACCTGCAAAATTAGGCTCTTATCCAGTGGCTCAAAAAGCAACAAAGGAGTTTAATTTTGTCCGTTAAAAAAGTATTGTTATTCATTTTGTGTGCGTGTGGTTTTATTTTTGCAGAAGATTATTTTGCAAAAGCCAATTCACTTTATGATGAAGGAAAATATAAAGAATCGGTTCCGTTTTATAGAGCGGCCATTGATGAAGGGCGTTATGAACCTTTTGCGTGGTTCAATTTAGGCAATGCTCTTGTTCAGTTAAAAAGACCATCTGTGGCTTTAGTAGCTTATAGGCGAGCAGTAGAACTTTTACCCGATTTTAAACGAGCTTGGATTTTACTTGGTGACCTTTATTATATCGGTGGTGATATTGGCATGGCTATTGCGTCTTATGGCAGAGCTATTGAGCTTGGCGAAGATACGGATCATTTACATTTTGCACTTGCAGAATGTTATTTGCGAGCTAATGATTATACGAATGCTGAAAGGCATTATGAAAGGACTTTGTATTTGAATCCTGATAGAATGGATGCTTGGTATGGTTTAGCAGACGTTTATGAAAAATTAGGCGATTATGAAAATGCAATTATCACGCTTCAGAAAGCATTGCAATTTACTGCCACTGCAGGCGCCGATGTGCATTTTACACTTTCTCATTTTTATACGGAAATGGATTCTACCAAAAAAGCCTTGCATTCAATGGAAAATGGCTTGTTGATGATGCCAGAAAATGTTTCAGCTAGGCGTTATTTAGCCCAAATGTATGTGAATGCTGGCGAACCTTGGATGGCTCTTTTTACATTAGAAGACGGCTTACGCTATAAAGCAGGTAAAGCAGATTTATATGTAGATATTGGACAAATTTATTTTTCACAGAAACGCTATGATGAAGCTTTTGAAAATTATTTGTCTGCATGGAAACTAGGAGCTTCTCAAGGGCGTCTTGGTGCAGAAAATGTGGGTCATATTTGGTATAATGCAGGTGAAGAGGCTAAAGCAGATTCTCTTTATCGCAGAATAAGGGAGAAACGTTAAAATGAAAAAAAAGAAAGTCTGGAAAACGCCGTCTTCTGAAAAACTTGCCTTGTCAACAGACGAATTGGTTCGTAAAACCCTGTGTGATATTCGCGAAGGGCGTCACCTGTTTTGCCATAATGAAGATCGCTTGTTTGAATTGTTAGAAAAACAAGTAGAGTTAATAGATTCTATTGAAAATCCAGAAGTAAAGCTTGAACTTTTAGCAAGATTTTTAAATACGGATGGCATTTTAGCCGAATTTGATTATGAAGATTTCGCAGAACTTTATACAGATATGGCAAGTTATTTTGTTGAAGAAGCTGAAACATTTGAAAATAAAGAATATTTAGCTGCGCTTGTCCATGATTTGGCTTTAAACCATACTGGAGAAGATGGCCGATCAGCTGTTTTTTTAATGGTCGAAAACTTTTTGCCTAAAGAACGTTTAACACCACTCTTTGAAGAAATTTTAGAAACAGTAGAAACGCATAACTTAGAAAATGCAGAATCTGTTTTAGAAGCGTTATGTGATATGGCTGATTGTGTGCAAAATACAGAAATTTATGAGCGAGCAAGACTTTTGCAAGATCCAGATCGTTCAAATTCTACACTTTTAGATATTGCTAATTTCTGCCTAACGGCAAAAGACATTGCTAGTACAAAACGTTTACTAGGTGCTGTTACTTTACCACAAGCTGAAGATTTAGAAGATTTCTTGGATTTGCGTATAGCCGTTCTTGAAGTGGAAAACCGTAAATCAGAAATGATTGCTTTAGCCGAAGAACTTTATGAAAGATTCCCAAAAGAAATGCATTTAGGGAAACTTTGTTCTATTGTAAGCATTGAAAGACGAAGCGCATTATTAGATAATTACATAAAATACCATTCGGGAACGAATATTTCTGTTGGCTTTTTACAAATATTAGTAGCGTTTAATGAAATAGAATGTTTAGAAGTTTATCTTAACCAAAAAGGAGATGAACAATTAACCACTTTGCCGGCAGAAACTTTATCTGTTTTAGTTGAAGAACTAGAAGATAAAGGCGCTGACAAATTAGCGGCTAGAATACGAGAATGGATTGTTGAAGAACCGGAAGATTTAAGAGAATAATTTTTTAGAGATTTTTATGCGTATAGGTATAGATGTAAAGCATTTGCGGAAAAATTCTGCCGGAATAAAGGTTTATCTAGAAAACCTTCTTGATGCTTTGCAAAAACTTGATTCTGAAAACACGTATTTTCTTTTTTCTCCATCACCGATTTCATATAAATTAAAAAATGAAAATTTTAATTTAGTTGTAACACCTTCTAAATTGCCTGGAATTCTCTGGCAACAATACGAATTACCTCATTATGTAAAAGATTATAAAATAGATGTATTTTGGGGGCCAGAGCAAACCATTTTTCTAAAAAAACTTTCAGGTGTAAAAAAAGTATTGACTGTCCATGATTTTGCTTACAGGCGTTATCCTAAAACGATGAAACGTTCTGTCCGAACCATTACCGAACATTATGGTAGCCGCTCTATTTTACGTTCCGATGCTTTAGTTTGTGTTTCTGATTTTACTGCAAAAGAATTAAGTCATTTCTTTTCAGGAATTGCCAAAGAAAAAATACATGTAATTGATAACGGGATTGTTGCTTCAATAGAAAAAGAACCAAAAGCAAAAGAAGATTTTTTACTTTTTACAGGCAGTTTAGAACCAAGGAAAAATTTAAAAACGCTTTTACGTGCTCTAGAAATTTTAAAAGAAAAAGGCTATTCTCCGAAACTAAAAATTGCGGGCCCCGCTGGTTGGAAAAATAAAGCATTTAGAAGTGCATTAGAAAATTCTTCAATTCGTGAATCTGTTGAAATTCTGGGCTTTTTAAGCAAAGAAAAATTAGAACATCTTTATGCCACAACAAAAGCATTTGTATTCCCATCGCTTTATGAAGGTTTTGGTTTGCCTGTTTTAGAAGCTTTGAATGCAAAAGCGCGAGTATTTACATCTGAAAATTCTCCAATGCAAGAAATTCTAGGAAAACTAGGAATTTATTTTTCGCCAGAATCAGAAACTTCTTTAGCCAATAGCTTAGAAAAATTGTATCAGAATTCTTCACTTTCTTTTTATACAGAAAAGGAATTAGAAGAACGTCAGAAAATTCTTGAAAAGTATTCGTGGGAAAATACCGCAAAAAAAATGCTTTCTGTGTTTGAAAGTTGTGCGAGGCCTAAATCATGAGAAATCTTTTGATTTTAGTGACTTATAATGGTTTTGCTTTCACCAGAAATTGCCTTTTCTGCTTGCAAAATTTATCCTCATCAGAATGGAAAATTGTTATTGCGGATAATGGAAGTTCTGATAATACGCCAGAAAAAGTAAAGGAAGAATTTCCATTTGTAGAAGTTTATGAATTAAAAGCAAATAAAGGTTTTGGTTTTGCTAATAACTATGCGTTTAAAAAAGCTAACGAAACAGAATCCTTTGATTTGGTTTGTTTTTTAAATAATGATACATTACTAGCTCCTGAAACGCTTGAAATCTTGAAAAATTCATTTAATGAAAATCAAAATAAAGTCATAATGGCTCCAAAAGTCTTTAATTCTGATGGGAGCATTCAAAGAAATGATTATTGTTTTCTTTCGCCGTGGCAATTTTTTTCTAATGCGTTTCGTAGCGTAAAAAAAGCAGATGAAATTCTTCATGGCAAGTTAAACACGATTCCTTCAACATCTTTTTTACAAAATGATTGGATGAATGGTGTTTGCCTAATGATGAAAGCTAGTGCATTTGAACAAATTGGAATGTTTGATGAAAATTTTTTCATGTACTATGAAGACACCGATTTTGCTTATCGTGCAAAACAATCAGGCTATGTTTTCTATATGAATTCTGAAAGTCATTTAACTCATTTAGGTGGCGCTTCTGCTAAAAGTTCTTTGTCGCAAAGTTTACAACATGATTCTTCGCAATATTATTTTTATAAAAAGCATTTTGGTTTAAAAGGGGCTTTACTTTCCAAACTTTTCCGCATGGTTCGCAGTGGGGTGCGGATACTTTCTTTTTCTTTGCTTGGAATTTTCAAACAAGATAAACGCATAAAAGCTAGATTGCATGTTAAGTTATTTGTAAATGCTTTTAGAAAATAAATTTTTTGTACACACATTTAAAAAGTGTGAGATAACGCACATTTAAAGAAACTTTCAAATTTATTACAAGATTATTGGAAAAATATTGAATCCTTGAATAAGTGAAAATTTAAAGGATTTTAAGACTTTTTTGAGAACAGTAAGAGAACACATTCTCTTTTGTAAACTGATTTTTTCAAGAAAGAATAACAAATAGAATATATCTTTTAGGCGGATTTAACTTTTTTTCTAGGGATTTTTGTGAAAAAGGTTTGTTTGTTTGTATTGGTTTGCTTTGCTTTTGCAGCAAGTCGTGTTGGGCCAGTAAGTGCCTATGGTCAGCTTCAGGCTGGTAAAAATTCAAGTGGCAAGGGTCAAATTTATGGCTCTTGTAAAGGTGTTTCTTCTGGTAACGAAGTTCAAGTTCAAGGCATGAGCCTTTTTTGGAGCATAGCGGATGATGTCGGTGCTCCGTTCTGGACCGCAGATTATGTTTCTGGTCTTGTATCCAGACAGAATATTCAGATTATCCGTGCGGCTATGGGGGTTGATGAAGATTGGGGCGCTGGAAACTATTTCACAAACACCAGTCGTTATCAGGGTTTAATGAATACAGTTGTCCAGGCTGCTATCGATAATGACATTTATGTGATTATTGATTACCATTCTCATAAGGCAAATGAAAATGTGAATAATGCCAAAACTTTCTTTAAATACATGGCAGAAAAATGGGGTAAATACGACAACGTTATTTTTGAAATTTTTAACGAACCCACTTCACAAGATTGGTCCACAATTAAGAATTATGCAGACCAGGTAATTTCAACCATTCGTCAATATTCAGATAACCTTATTGTTGTAGGCAATCGTAGTTGGGACCAATATCCAAATGAAGCTGCAAGTAACCCAATTAACGATAAAAACGTAGCTTATACTTTCCATTTTTATGCGGGCACTCATTCAACAGGAAAAGAAGGCGCTAATGCGGTTTCTGCAATGAATTCAGGGCTTTCTGTGTTTGTTTCTGAATGGGGAACTGTAAATGCCGATGGCGGTGGAAGTGTAAGTGGAAATTCTTCAACTTGGCTTAATTGGATGAACGATCACAAACTCTCTGGCGCAAACTGGTCTGTTTCTAATAAAAGTGAAGGCGCTTCTTATTTCAATGGTAGTGCTTGGAATTATTCAGAAAGTGGAAATTGGGTTAATACAAATATTTTCTCTAAATTGCCTAAATCTTACACAGCATGTTCAGGCACACCAATTCAAAGTAGTTCTTCTGTAGCGCAATCTTCTTCAAGTGCTTTGCCGTCAGGTAAAACAAATTATATCGATGATTTTGAAGATGGAGATAATTACGCTTATACTGGTGGCGAATGGTATGCTTATACTGATGCAGGTGATAAAGGTGCTTCTTCATTTACCAATAAAGCAAATGATAAAGATGGTTATGATGTAGTTCTTGCAGGTTCAACATCTGGAAATTCTACCAAATATGTGGCTGGTCTTACAGGTGTTAAACTTTCTAAAGGTGAGAATAAATACGATCCTTATGTCGCATTAGGCGTTGGTTTGAACGCCACACAAACGGCTTATGATCTTTCTTCTTGTAATACCATTTCTTACAAGTACAAAGGCGCAGCTCATAATTTTAAGGCCGAAGATACAAATGTTAAAGATTATGGGTACCATCAAATAACAAAACTTGCTTCTGATTCCTGGACAACCGTGAATATTTCCTGGGATATGCTTATTCAAGAATCTTGGGCAGAAGAAGTTACGCTTTCTAAAAAGCGTGTTAATAAATTGACTTGGGAAATTAAAGGTGAACAGCCTTCACTCAATTACTTGTATATCGATGACGTCCGTTGCGATGGAATGGCTATTACTCCAGTTCCGTCACCATCATCGTCTTCTTCTAGCGTAAAACCAAGTTCTTCTTCAAGTTCTAAGCCTGTTTCCTCAAGCAGTTCTAAACCTGTTTCTTCTAGTAGCTCCAAGCCGATTTCTTCAAGCAGTTCAAATCCTGTAATTTTCCCTTCTTCTAGTTCACAGGTTCAGCCACAAAGCAGTTCTTCTGTAGTTGTAGCAACCCCTGATTGGGAATCAAACACTCAATTGCAAGAAAATCAAGACGGTTCTATAACAATAGGCCAATCTAATGATTATGCTTCAGAACGCGTTATTACTAAAGTTCTTGGTAATATTGATGCAGGTAATAGTTATGTATTGTCATTTGATATAGCAATGCCTTATGGAAATTCAGCTATGGATGTTTCTGTTGGCTTTGCTTCTTATTGTAGCGATGTGGTAACGGTTCAGAGTGGTGGTTCTGAATCTTACAAGTGCGAATTCAGTGCTTCTACATCTACTCCTAATGCCGCTCTTGAACTCAAAATGGAAGGCAATCGTTGGGAACAGCTAACTCTTTCTAATCTTTCTTTAACAACTTCAACCGGAACGCCAGTAAGTCCTGACCAACCTTCAGCTATTGATAATTTCCGTCCACAAGTTTCTTCAATTCAGATTTCTTTGAATTCAAGAACTTTGGCTATTGCTGGTGGAATTGCAACAGTAGAAATTTTTGATATGCAAGGTCGCCCATTACGAGTCTTTAGACAAGTTTCTGGTAGTGTTTCTTTGGAATCTCTCCAAGCAGGAACATACATTGTCAGAGCTTATTCTAATTCAAATGTAGTGACCAAAAGACTTCAAATTCGCTAATTTAAATAATTAGTTTGTATATAAAAATATAGTGGTTAGTTTTGGAACTAATCACTATATTTTTTTTAGGAAAACCAATAATCTAATTATTATGCTGAATATCGTTGAATTTTGCAAAAATAGGGATTAAGATAAAAAAAGTATTTTGTAAGAAAAGAAAAATTACTAATTTTTTAAAATGACTAAGTTTTTATTCCCATTAGTATTTTTTACCAGTTTTTTAATTGCATTTGCAAATCCAGCTGATACGATTTCTGTAAAAGCAGATTCTTTACAAACAGAAAAAATAGTTCAACAGGTTGAAACAAAAAAAGATGTTTCTGTACCTTCTGAAGAACGGATTGGCTTAATGAATATTTTGCGTAAAATAGAACCTGATGAAGCTGTTGTAAAAGGCAATATATTCGGTGGTGTCACTTTATTCTTGCTTCATGGTAATACCAAAGACGATGCCTTGAATGTTTTAATAGGCGATATTTACGAAGCAGAAGGTTATACTTTTTCACTTGAAGGTTTTGGTGGCTATTTTATTAGAGATGCTTTGGGTTTAGGTTTACGTGCTGGTTATTCAAGAACTATGTACGACATAGATTTTGAACTTTTAGAGGATTTGTTAGAAGCTAAAGAACGGCGTAAATATGTGAGTAATGGTTTCTTTGTTCAGCCAATTTTAAGAAATTATCTAAAGATTTTGGATTCCAAAAACATCTATTTCTTTAATGAAACTTCTTTTACCTTTGAATATTCTTATGGAATTTCTCAAGTCGATGATGGGGAAGACATGGGAAAAACCAGAAATCGTTCTTGGTCATTTGAACTAGGGATTAACCCTGGCATAAGTATTATGATTTTAGATAATTTTGCTTTTGAAACTTCTGTTGGCTTGCTTGGGTTAAGTTCTTCAATTATTGAAATAGAAGAAAATGGTGAAAAACACAGCGAGTTCAGTTATAATATGGTGAATTTTACGGTGAACTTACTAGCGTTGGACCTTTCTTTAGTTTATTTCTTTTAGATAGGTGAAATTATGAAATTTAAATCTTTAAAAATAAAATCATGGCTAGCGACACTTGTTGTTTTTATGGTCGCTTTCATGTTTGAAGCTTGCACAGAATCTTCTGTAGTAAAAGCAGAAGCTCCTGAGTTGGGGGAAATCAATTTTGATGGCTTTGAAATAGAATCTATTGATTCTTTAGAAAAAACCATTAGCATTAAACCTAGAAAAGATTGGGTTGATTCTATGGTGGTAGGTGATGTTCTTCCTCTAGGAGGGGCATCTTTGTATCTAGCCGCTGACCATGATATGGAAGACCCTGAACTTGGTGATGAACTTTTACCTGGAACAGTTATCAGTACAAAAGATACGAATGCTTTTTCAATTGTTGTTTTAGATGATAAAAATAGAATTACTTCAGTTTGGCTTGTTACTTGGGAAGTTCCTGAAATTGAAACTCCAGTAGTATCTTCAAGTTCAAAAGATACAGAAAAAAGTAGTTCTTCTAGTCAAGATAGTTTAGAAGTAGAGATTCTTTCTAGTTCTTCTGAAAAAAATGAATCTTCAAGTTCAAAAGAAGAAATTGTTGAAAATTTAAGCTCAAGTTCTCAAGATTCTTTACAAAATAAACCTTCTTTAAATGAATCAAGTAGTAGTATTTTATTAGGCAGTTCATCAAGTGAAAAAATTTCTTCAAGTAGCGAAGTTTTATCCTCTAGCTCTTTAATAGAAGAATCTTCTTCTAGCGAGGAAACAGTACTTTCATCTGAAAAATCAGTTAGTGTTTGCCAGTTTAACATTAATGGAGATACGGAAGCAGGTAATGTTAATAATGACACGAAAACAATTACTCTTGCTTTAGAAGATAAAGGGCTTCTTAACTCCATTCAAGTAAAACGTTTTATAATGACAAGTACAGCATCTGTTACATTAAAAACAAACACGAGTTTATCATTTGTTCAAATAAATGATACGACTTATTCGTATAATTTTACAATTACAGCACAAAATGGTGAATCAGATAATTGGAGCATATTAATAAATGTGCCTAAAGGGATTTTACTTTCTAAGTTGAGCTGTGAATCATGTACAATTAATGTAAACAATGATTCTATTTATGTTGAACTTCCTTACCTTTCAGATTTAGCTCAAGTCAAATTATCCCCTCTAGATACTACGAATAATTTAGAGCGCTATATTCCTTTAGATTTTATAGATGATAATGGGAATTTAAAAACTTATCAAGTGGTAGCAGGTTATCAAATTCCTGGTTCAGATTTTTCAAAACGAGAAGATTCTTTCTTTGCAACAACTAGTGACGCAATGGCAACTTCTAAAACAGCGGCTGCTATTACCATTGCAGGTAGTGCAAATCTAGCATTTGAAAATTCTATTGCCACATTAACATCAAGTGTCATTTCGGGGGCTTTTATTGGTATATCTGGAACATGGAAACTAGCTGGTGGCTACTATTATAGTGGAAGCTATGCTGGGACAACGGCATTAGATATTTATGAACAAGGTTATTCAAGCGGAACACCATCAACGGGAGCTTCAGATTTTTCAAAAGATATGACTTTTGGTAAACCATTTACGGCACGCCCAAAATCATTTGATGTAACTTATGCTTATAACCATACAACAGCAAATAATGATTCAGATTACCCACAAAAATCTCTAATTTATGTGATGCTTTTAAGTGCGGATAACAAAGTCGTTGCAACGGGTGTCATTACCGATATAGAAAGTGTACCTAAGACCACAAAAACCGTAGAACTTTCTTATGGAAGTGATCCATCAAAACTTTTAGAAAGTGGTTTCGCTGGCACTACTTCTCTGACACTTGGTAGTGGTTTAGAAGATGTTAAAACTATTAGAATTATGTTTGCTTCTTCAGCCTATGGGCATGTTGCTGTGAAAAAAGGTGATGGTTTCCGAGGTGGTGAAGGGGCTAGCCTTTCTATCGATAATTTTAGATTCAATTATTAAGGTAAAGAATGAAACAGGTTAGGTTACTTTTTACATGCATTTTATGGAGTATTTTTGTACTCGCTTGTAGTGCTGATTACGATACTTTTGGTACATCAGATTATCATAAAATGAATGAAATTCATTTCGAAGAAGAAGCGTCGAATCCTTCAGTGTATCAAAGTGAACAAAAATTAGTTGTTACTTTAGAAGAAGGTTTAGACTCTTTAGACCCTTCTGATTTATATGTAACCATTAGTTCCATTGATATAAGTTCAATGGCTAGTATTCATTTGGTGAACACAAAATTTAAAAATTACCCAACAGATTCTTTAGCTCTAGATTCTCTTGCTTATGAAGTAGGTTACGACGAAGAACCTTTAAAAGTGGGTGATAAAATTAAGATTCCTGTAAGCCTCGTTAAGTACATTATGATTGTAGCAGAAAGTGGTGACCGTGCTATATGGCAAATTCAATTTGTAATTCCTGGAGTTGAACCAAGTAGCAGTTCTTCTGAATCAAGCGATACAGAAGAATCTTCTTCTAGTGAAGGTAGTGACTCTGAAAATTTAAGTTCATCTTCTGGAGAAGCTAAAAAAAGTGATACTTCTTTTGAAATCTTCTTTGAAAATTCAATAGAAACTAATACATCTGGTGATACTATTAGTGTTTTATTCCCATTAGGAACGAATTTATCTGAAATTAAATTGGAGTCTTTTAAATTAGGGCGTAATGCGACTATTTTAGAAGAACCAGAAAGTATAAAAGATTGGACAAAGCCAATTTCATTTACCGTAAAAGCAGAAGACGGAACTGAAAAAGTTTGGGTTGTTATTGTAGAAAAAGTGAAAAGTTCAGAAACGAGTGTAATGTTTTTCTTTAAAAATCAAGTCAGAATTTCCCAAAGTGAAGATACCATTAGTATCAGTTTAGAATATGGAAATGTGGTAAATGAAGCTGTATTAGATTCAATTAAATTATCAGAAGGAGCAACTATTATTCCAAGTTTAGATTCCGTTCAAACTTGGAAGGAGTCACAGGTTTTTACAGTAAAAGCAGAAGATGGTACAACTCGCGATGTGGTATTACTCTTGTCCATTGCTGAAAAAGACTTTGTAGCATCTACTGAAAAAGAACTTTTAGAAATTTCAGCTGAGAATGAATTATCTAGTGCAACGATTGATAAAGGAACAAAAACGGTCACCCTTCATTTAGCTAATGAAAGTGCTCTTCAACAAGTGAAAGTAACTATAAAAGTTTCTGATAAAGCGTCGGAAAATTTAGCGGATGTTTTAGATTTACGTTCTAGCCGGACATTTATAATTACAGCAGAAGATGGTAGTCAAGATTCATGGACTTTAAAAGCAGATTATCCAAAGTCTTCCTTAGCTGAAATTGAATCTTTTGAAACTGAAGATTTTGAAGCTATTAATTTGAATATAGATAAGTCAAATCGCACGATTTCTTTTGAAATTCCCAATGATTTTGCAGATGATGCAAATATGGTATTTTTTAAAGTTACAACTTCAAGTGGTGCAAAAATTGTATCTCCTGCAGATGGGTATTTAGACTTGAGCTCAGGAAGTGCAGGAATAAAAGTAAAAGCAGAAGATGGAACTGAAGTTACTTGGACAGTAAACGCAAGTATTCAAGCAGAACTCCCAGAAATTAAAGAAATTAAAATAGGAAACGGAAATGTAAAAGGAGTAATTAATGCTTCTACTGGATTTATACTCTTTAATATGGATATGGGAACAGACCTTGATTTGAGGAATGTAAAAGTTCAAAGTTTAACCCTTTCAAATGGTGCTTCTACAGAAGATATTAGTGTTAATTCTAGTTATGATTTTGCTCGTCAAAAAACAGTTATAGTTAAAAATGAAAAAGGGGATAAAAAGATTTATACCCTCCAAGCAGGTTATCAATACACGAATTATCAATTTAATAGCTGGAGTGGAAATGACGTTAGCGGTTGGGCTAACGGAAATGGGGCTACTAGTACCGCAGGCGTAACAGTTACGAATTCTGATTATTCTAATCAGGTTGTAAAAATGGAATCAAAGGATGCCAAAATTATGGGGATGGGTAAATTTGCTTCGGGAAATATGTTAGTCGCCTACTTTAACCCTAAAGGTGTAGGTGTCTTAAAAATGGCTGGTTATGAAGATGGAAATGAATTAATAGATTTTGGTCGCCCATTTTATGGTCGTCCTACTTATGTAGAATTTGATGCGAAATACGATGGAAATGGGGATTCTTGCGATTTATATGTATTCTTAGAACACCGTTCAAGTACTACAAATGAAGGTAAAAATCAGTATAGAACATCAAGTGATGTCAATACTTTAGTTGCAAGTGCTTGGTTTAGAGCGACTTCTGTTGAAGATGAGAGTGATCCAGATGTAATTTCTATTACTAATGCTAGTAGAGATGGTTTTAAAACTATTCGTTTAAAGTTTAAGTATGGAGAACCATACACAGAATCCCCTATATACAATTCAAGTGCTTTTAATACTACTTTAAAGGAATCTGCTGGTATTGATAATCATGTTGTAAAAACCAATACTCCAGATAATTTTGATGTAACGCATATTCGTATTGCAATGGCTTCAAGTTCTTTAGGAAATGAGTATAAAGGCTCCGTTGGTGCCACTTTGTGGGTTGATGAAGTGCGTTTAATTTATGGCGAATAAAATTCACTTTTAAAATTTTTTCATGACCGCTAGAAGGTTTTTATTTAACTACCGGCGTAGCCGGTAGTTTTCTTTATACAAAAAAGGTCGGGCAAAAGCCCGACCTTTAAAATAGGGAAGAAAGGATTACATCATCCCGTCCATACCACCCATGCCCATACCAGGAGCCATTGGAGCAGCTGGTTTATCTTCTTTCTTTTCTACAATAACACAATCAGTAGTGAGAATCATAGAAGCGATAGAAGCGGCATTCTTGAGAGCGGTTTTTGTAACCTTAGCTGGGTCAATAACGCCAGCTGCGAAAAGGTCTTCGTAGCAATCAGTTTTAGCGTTATAGCCAAAGCCGTCTTTACCTTCTTTAACCTTGTTTGCCACAACAGAACCTTCGAGGCCTGCATTAGTAACAATCTGGCGGAGAGGTTCTTCAATAGCGCGACGGATAATAGAAGCACCTGTCTTTTGGTCTGCATTTTCATAAGAAAGAGCGTCAACGGCGTCGGCTGCGCGGATAAGAGCAACACCACCGCCAGCAACGATACCTTCTTCAACAGCAGCGCGAGTAGCGTGTAAAGCGTCATCTACGCGGTCTTTCTTTTCTTTCATTTCAACTTCGGTTGCAGCACCAACTTTGATAACAGCTACGCCACCAGCGAGTTTTGCCAAGCGTTCTTGAAGTTTTTCGCGGTCATAATCGCTAGTTGTATCTTCAATTTGCTTTTTGATTTGAGCTACGCGAGCCTTAATAGCATCTGCGTCACCAGCACCTTCAACGATAGTGGTGTTGTCTTTAGTGATAGTGATAGACTTAGCTTGACCAAGAACTGTAACAGGAGCATCTTCGAGTTTTGCACCAGTTTCTTCAGAAACAAGCATACCGTTAGTGAGAATAGCAATATCTTCAAGCATTGCTTTACGACGGTCGCCAAAACCAGGAGCTTTAACTGCTGCAACCTTTAAAGTACCGCGAATCTTGTTAACAACGAGAGTAGCAAGTGCTTCGCCATCAACATCTTCAGCGATAATCAAGAGGGATTTGCCTTGCTTTGCCACATGTTCAAGCATTGGGAGCAAATCTTTCATAGTGCTGATTTTCTTGTCGTAAAGAAGAATCATCGGGCTTTCAAGGTTTACTTCCATGCTATCGGTATTTGTTACGAAATATGGAGAAAGGTAACCTCTATCAAACTGCATACCTTCTACAACATCAAGGATTGTGTCAGCAGTTTTAGATTCTTCGATAGTGATAACGCCATCGTTACCGACTTTTTCCATAGCGTTAGCGAGCAATTCACCAATTTCAGCATCGTTATTTGCAGAAATAGAAGCCACCTGAGCAATATGGTCTTTACCATTTACTTTAACTGCCATTTGGGCAATTTTTTCAACAACAGCATTTACAGCAGCATCAATACCGCGCTTAATGTCCATTGGATTTGCACCAGCAGCTACGTTCTTTAAGCCTTCGCGAGCAATAGCTTGGGCAAGGATTGTTGCAGTAGTTGTACCATCACCAGCAGCATCGTTTGTTTTGCTAGCAACTTCTTTTGTCATTTGAGCGCCTAAATTTTCATAGGCATCTTCAAGTTCAATTTCTTTTGCGACAGTAACGCCGTCTTTAGTAACGTTTGGAGCACCAAATGCTTTTGCAATCATTACATTGCGGCCTTTAGGGCCAAGAGTAACCTTAACAGCATTTGCCAATTTATCTACACCCTTAAGAAGGGATTCACGAGCAGCTACATCAAATTTCAATTGTTTAGCCATGATAAAATTCCTTTATAAATTAGAGAACTGCGAAAATATCGCTTTCGCGTACGATTAAATAGTTCTTTCCATCAACAGTGACTTCTGTTCCAGAATATTTTCCGTAAAGAACAACATCGCCAACTTTTACTTCAGGAGCGATAATGTCGCCTTTTTCATTGCGTTTGCCTGGGCCCATTGCGATGATTGTGCCTTGCATTGGCTTTTCTTTAGCGTTATCTGGAATGTAAATTCCGCTTTTTGTCTGAGTTTCTGCAACAGCAGGTTCGATAAGAACTCTGTCGGCAAGTGGTTTAATCATAGTATTTTACCTCATTTTATTGGCTTTTAAGCCATAGTTAAAAATTTCACTTTAAAATAAGCAAAAATCGTGCCAATTCAAAATTTATTAAATAAGCGCTTTTTGTTCTTGAAATACAAAAATAATTAAAAAAAAGAAGCCTTTTCTTTTAATTAAAACTCAAAAGTTGTTGGATTTTGCCAAAAAATGCGAGTATTTTGCGAAATATTTTATTTCTAAGGTGAAAAAAAATGAAACGATTTTATTTCGCGTTTCATTTTGAAACGCTTTAAGAAAAGGAAAAGTTTCAAAGAGACCTCGGCTTTTTATGAAATAATATGTATCTTTTGGCGCGATTTATTTCTAGGTAAGCTATGGAAATTTATAGTTGGAATGTAAACGGAATCCGTTCTGTTACTAAAAAAGGATTTGAATCTTGGTTTAATGCAACCAAACCAGAAATTCTTTGCTTGCAAGAAGTGCGTGCCGAAAAAGACCAGTTACCAGATTTCTTGTTAGATGCAGAAGGGTATTATTCTTTTTGGAATCCATGCCAAAAGAAAAAAGGATATAGTGGGGTTGGGATTCTTTCTCAAATCGAACCTGATGAAGTGAATTACGGCATGGGAATTGATGAATTTGACGAAGAAGGGCGAATAGTTCAATTAGTGTTTCCTGATTGGGTTTTAAATTCAGTTTATTTCCCAAATGGTGGACAAGGCGAAGAACGCTTAGATTATAAGCTCCGATTTTATGATGCTTTTTTAGAAAATTCTTTGCAGTGGCTAGAACAAGGTAAGCACGTAATTACACTTGGTGATTATAACACTTGCCATAAAGAAATTGATATTGCTCGCCCGAAAGAAAATGAAAATATCAGCGGATTTTTACCTATTGAACGAGCTTGGATTGACAAATATGTGCAAAACGGTTTTGTTGATTCTTTCAGGCATTTTTACCCGGAAAAAAGAGATGCTTATACTTGGTGGTCAAATCGTTTTGGGGCAAGAGCAAGAAATGTGGGGTGGCGTTTGGATTACGCTTTTGTAGATAAGGAAATGATTGGTTCGGTGATTGATTCAAAAATACACCCTGGTGTTGAGGGGTCTGATCATTGCCCTATAAGTATTTCTTTAGAATTACCGTTTCCGCCAATAGAAACTAAATAATATTTGAAAATGTAAACTGTCGTCTGCGCAAGGCGGCAGTTTTTTACTTTGACTGAAATGGAATAGACTAGATGATACAATTATTTTTCTTTAAAAATAAAGAAAAATAATTTGTTTTAGTAGAAAGATAAGCATTTTCATTCATCCAATCCACGTTTTTTTTTTCTCTCTAGCCAATTTGCAAACTTACTTGTTCTCGCCGAAGAATCCGCGTTCCGAATGTTGAGACCACATTTCGAACATTGTCAAGTAGTTGTTCTTGATGTATTTCTGGATGGTCAGAAGATCCTTATCGGAAAGAGAGCCGCGTTTCTGAACAATGGTATCTCCGTTTGACTTGATGAATAGTTTTGCGGAACCGGCTTCAGTCAATTTTGAGTCGCTTGCATGTGTGTGGATGCATTCAACTATGCAGGCCATCGTGAAGTATAGGTAATAACCTGCAATCTTGAATGGAAAATATTTCGGCATTAGTCGTTCCCGATTAAGTCTTTGTTTTTCAGGTAATAAGCCTGAACGAGGGCTAATTGTGCGTCGCCCATGGAGGACTTAATCATGTCTCCGTCCTTGTTCAGAACGCAGGCTTGCTCCGGGTTGCTTAAATAGAGAATCTTGACATCGCTGTTGTCCGTAATGGTGAAACTGTAGTTAGCGATAATCATGTCGGCCTTGTCGGCGATTTCATTAAGCTGTTGCTCGGACATTGTCCACCTCGACAGATTTTATCGGTTGCAAGAAATGTTCCGGGTCAATATAAAGGTCTTTAAGGATAGGGATCAGGTCGATATAATCTTCAACGAGTTTGTCTTTGTTTTGGCTATATACGGCATCGACCACCAAGTAGCCATTGTCCCATTCCTTCACTTTTGCAATCTTGACAAGGCTATACGGCCCCTTGAACCGTATAGTCCGCCCGTTAAAGGAGAAGGATATGTAACATCCGTCATTAGACAGGATTGCCTTAGAATTGACCATATTCACAATATACATTATTCTATCGCCAAAGACAACCTGGACTGGCTCGGTTTTGCCTGCGTTAGTGGGCGTCGCGACAACCGCACTTGTGCGAGTTGGCATAGCCGAGCGCAGAAAGTTTCTTTAAAACTTCGCAAGCGAGTGTCGCGGCAGATGAGCTTGCTCAATCTGACATGATCGAGCGAAGGGAGTTTCTGTAAAACACCCTGTCAAGAAAAATGGTCAATTCGATTTCGAACCTCGCAAATATGGCTATGACAACCTTCTTGCTATCCAAAAAGACAACCAAAATACAGTAACGATTTCAACAGTGAATAAGATAGGGCTGAGTAACACTCAGCGTTTTTATTATTTGTTTAAGGCTACAGAAAATTATCTTGTT
>JAGBSH010000007.1 GCA_017631885.1 Fibrobacteraceae bacterium | reverse complement strand
GTATCCCAGCGAACTATGGAGCCGTTTCCGGTTGTAGAACAGCTCGATGTACCTGAAAACGGCCTCCCGCACGTCTTCGATGTCCTTGAAGTCCCGCCTGTAGGCCATCTCCTTCTTGAAGCTTGCGAAGAAGCTTTCCATACAGGCGTTGTCGTAGGGACACCCCGCAGCACTCATTGAGGGCATTATCCCATTCTCCGAGAGCATCGTTCGGTAGCTCATGCTGCTGTACTGCACGCCACGGTCGGAATGGAAGGTCAGTCTGTCGTGATGGCCGCGTTGCATGATGGCATTGGACAACGCGCGCTTGACAAGTTCCGGTATCAATTGCGGACTTTTCGCCTTTCAGGACCAGTTTGATGACTTGTTCCCTTGTCTCGGAGTTGTAGGTGACTTTTTCAGAAAATCCTACGCCTCGGTTATGCCCGACCACAAGCAAGCTTGTGTCGGTCGCAATACTCGGCTTGTTGATTTTTGCCATTGTTTTACCTTTTTGAGGTTGCACAATGAATATAGTAGCTTATGCTATCCTCTTATTAAACTCCTGCATAGTCCAATTTATTTCTATCATTCATTTTATATCCTTTGATTTTATTGTGATGCAGTTGGTAGACCGCATTGCAATATTAATCAAAGGATTTTTTCTCATGACCGCCAGAAGGCTTTTATGGAACTACCGGCGTAGCCGGTAGTTTTCTTTACACAAAAAAACCTCTTCATTCGAAGAGGTTTTTTTATTGTTTAGCAAAAACTTGACTAATTATTTTTTCTTCTTAGCGCAAGCTTTTTTTGCACAAGCCTTTGGAGCTGCTTTTTTCTTTTCAGCAGACTTCTGAGCCTTAGCAACAGCTTCCTTCAAAGATGCACCAGCTTTGAAATTTACAGACCAAGATTCTTTAATCTTAATCTTTTCGCCAGTAAGCGGATTACGACCGTCACGAGCTGGGCGCTTTTTAGCAGCAAAAGAACCAAAACCAATCAATTGAACTCCAGCACCTTTCATACCTTCGGTGAGAGCGTCCAAAACAGCGTTTACTGCACGTTCTGCTGCTGCTTTGGATTCAATACCAGCTTCTTTATTTGCGAGCACGGCTGCAATCAATTCTTGTTTATTCATCGAAAAGACTCCTTGAGATTTAAATGATGATTACTTATTATACTTTTTTTTTAGCCTTTCGGCATTTCTTTAACACTTTTTTTTCAAAAAAATTTCATTTTATTGAAACTTTTCACTAAAAATCAAGTATTAAAAGCCATTTCAAACGTTATTCCGAAGGCTTTTCAAGGATTTTGTCAGCAGATTCTTCAGAAACATTTTCCATTTTATGGGAAATTTTTTGCAAATAAATAAGGCAAAGGCATGTAAAAGGAATCGCTACAACTAACCCCAAAAAGCCTAGCAATTTACCCCAAATAGAAAGCGATAAAAGAATACCAATCGGTGGTAAATTCATGCTTTTACCAACAATATTTGGAACAAGAACTAAATCTTGCAAAAGCTGAACACCAACATAAATTCCTGTAATAATCAAAGCCACTTCCCAAAAAGGCATTCCTATATCTAGTGAATAAACGATTCCCAAAAGAAGGGCTATTGGTATACTTAACACCTGTAAATAAGGAATCATATTCAAAGCCCCAATAAAGAGACCAAACATGATGCTTAGAGGAAACCCGATAATAGTAAAGGCTGTAGAAAACAATACACCAACTAAAAAAGCCACACACGCTTGTGCTCTGAAATAAGTTCCCATTGCTAAGTTCATATCTTTTGCAATAGAAGAAACTGAAGGTTTCCATTTTTTAGGGACCAACTGAAAAAAGCCATCGCGTAAACGAGGCATATCTAGCATAATAAAAATCAAATACAAAATAACAAGCGTTACACCAGCAAACCAAAATACAACCATTGCCGTTCCAGAAAGCATTCCTAGAGAACCTGAAATCAACTTTGAACCTACTGATTGCAAAGCATTCCAAAAATCCATTGTCTGCATCACTTCTGCAAGTTTATCCCAAGAAATTAAATGTTGCACTACATCCCAAAGATCATCTGGGATAAAACGCATTATTTTAGAACTCCATTCTGCATCATAAAATATTTTTGAGATTAATCGACCAAGTAGCCTGATTTCTTCTATAACTCGCGGTATAAATAAATACAAAGCGCCACCAATTATAGCACCAGCACCAAGTAAAACCGTGAGCACCGCTAAAATTCTATATCGCATTTTTTTATGCAAAAAATTAACAAGCGGGTCTGCAATATAAGCCACAATAAAAGCAAAACAAAACGGCAACAAAACATTACTTAAATAATTCAGCACAAGTAAAAGCAATGCGACAACTATCGCTATCTGAACAAATCGCATAATACGATCTACATTCCAACGATATCCCATAATCTTACCCTTTTTGTTTTAAACGTACTAAGCCATAACCACATGCACACGAAAGTAAAAAAGCTAAAACACCTAGAACATAAAGTAATTTTCTGTTTGTTCCATAAAGTTCTAGTTTCTTTAATTCAAATGCATCAGGAATCCCAAGTAATGCTCCTGTTGCAGTAAGCACTTCTACGCGCATACCTCTTTCTAAATGCCTCCAATAATCTGGATTTTCAATGCCCATCAAATCAAACCATTTTTCAGGAACAGAAAAATCAGCAAGAGAAACTCTATGCTCTTTTAAATTACGTGTTGTTTCTAAAACAACATCTAATGGCCTTGCCGAAGAAACATCTCCAGGCTTTGTCCATAATGGGTCATGAACAGAAAGTCTTATTGTGATTTTTGGCATTCGGTTTGTAGCTAAAATAACGCGTAAAGAATCGTATGCAGAAAAATCCAAAAATTCTTCTTTTAAAATTTCCATCGGAGAAGCTAAAGAAAATCCTACTCCAGCATAAGGTGTCGGAGAACCTGAACGCAAACGGAAATCTAACACCAATAAAGAATCTGTTTTAGAAACAGAAGCTTCTGAAAAACCTTCATCTTGAGAATCGCTCCGAACAAATTCTTGATAAGTTCCTGGGTAAACTTGCAACGAATGTTCTTTAAAAAGAATCGCACAAAGAATAAGAATAACTAGTCCAACTAACCAAGTAGAGACAAGAACTTTTTTAGAAAAAAGAGCGTTAAGATTTTTCATTATGTTCACGCTCCTTTTTCTTGTGTCTAACACCAACAGCAAGAGTCGCTATCGCTAAGAAAAAGAACAACAACAAGCCTAAAGGAACACTACTGACACCTTTTGCTTCTATGCCATATACTTTTAGTGAAAATGGTTTACCACGTTTCACATTCCAACCAGGGGCAATTTCTAATCTAGCCGCTCCTTCTAAATGCTTTAGTTCTAGGCTTTTATCCACTTTCTGATTTTCAAACCAATAATCTGGAACATATAATTGCGAAACCGGAACAACAATTCTTTGCCTACCATATTCTGAAACGACAACTTCTTTTATTAGCGGTCTAAAAGAAAATTTATTTTCTGGGTCTGTGACATCGGGGTCATAAGTCCAAACTTTTACTAAAAATTCTTTCGTCCCTTGAATATCCACATCAAAAACTAAAGAATCGACAAGCATCCAATTTCTGTAATGCAATAGAGAATCAGGCGTAAAATGCCAAAGCATTCCACACCAAGCAGGAGAGTTCCCTGTGTGTAAAGTACAAGAAAACAATAAGGCCGAATCAGCCAAAGAAAGATTCGCGGTTGAAAGACCTCCATCAGCTCTATCATCGTAAGCCGTTAAAAGCATTGAATCTTGCAATGGGTAAACTACATCTTTAAAATAACGTTCCGGCATAAGCCAATACACTAAAATGCCTAGAATACTCAATATAAAGAGAATGGTATTTAAACGTCTCATTTTTCGGGTTCCAAAATCTTTTTAAAATGGAGAGTGTATTGCATACTTTCTATAGGGTCATCTTCTATCGCTAAACTTTCATTTTTCAATAATTTTGAAATAAGTTTATCAAACCAGCGAATAAAGAAAAAATGATGTTTGGTTTCTTTCTTAAAAGCACTCCCTTCTAAAGAGCGTTTTAAAATTTCAACCAATTGCGATGGTGTTAAATGAAGCATATCGCAACAAGTTGCGTATTCTCCGTCTATTCCATAATTCGGGAGTTTTCCTTTAACTAAAGGTTCTTTATGCAACACACATTTCAATTCAGAATTTTCTTTTGCTTCAAAATGTTTTGATTCTAGAACTTTCAACCATTTTTCTCTTGTTACTTGGAAAAGTTCTCGCCTAAAAGCCATAGCATGCGCTGCCGGAAAAAACGCAGCAAAGCACACTGGACAAAGCCTGAGGTCAATACGATTTAACCCAAGCTTTACGATTTCTGATTTACAAAAAGGACAAATTTCATTCATTATTTCCCCAATATACTAATTCCCAATAAACCTTTTAATCCCTTTCTTTCTATTTTTTCAAATTATGGCACAAATAATAAACGTTTCTTTACAAAATTTTGAATCCGATATCTCTAGTCCTTCAATGGAAAGACCTATCGTATTAACTTTTGTTTCCGCTCGTTACCCAGAATGTTCTAATTTACTTACAAGCCTTGAAAAGCTTTCAGAAGAACTTGACTTTTCTTTAGGCAAAGTGGATTTAGACATTCCTGAAAACCAGGCCTTTATACAATACTTTAGAATATCCGGCGTCCCTGATACACGCATTATTTTTAAAGGCGAAATTGCTGATATTATCCAAGGCGTTATGTCAGAACAAGCCCTTAAAGAACGCCTTTCTAAACATTTCCTGACTGAAAGCGAAAAGAATCGAATCGCTATAGAAGATGCTCTTTCCAACAATGATTTTGAAACCGCTTTTGCTTTTTTAAATAAAGCCCTTTCTGAAGAACCAGACAATAAAAAATTGAAAATCCTTCAGGCAAAATTATTGTTAGCCTTAGGCGATACAGAAAAAGCAAAAAACCTTTTAGAAGAGTTTAAACCTCAAGAAGAAGAATACGAAATTGCAAAAAATTTACTGCAATTACTTGATTTTTACGCTATTGCCGCCAAGCCAGAAACTAGCGAAAAAGAAAGTTCTCTGTATAAAAACGCAGCTATTTTAATTACAGAAAACAAATACCAGGAAGCTCTAGAACTCTTTTTAGACATTCTAAAAATGAACAAAAATTGGAATGATGGCGCTGCAAGAACGGCTATGATGACTCTTTTTGGCGTTTTAGGCCCAAAACACGCCTTAACATGGGAATATAGAGCTAAACTCAATACAATTTGGTTTATCTAATTTTTAGTGTTAATCTAGAAAACATTGCTTTTTTAAAAGTTTAAATTATTTATATTAAAGGCAATGTTTATAAAACCTTAAAAAGTTCAATAAACAAAAGTTTTTAACACAGATGAAATAGGAAAAATATGAAACGAATTCTTTTTCAAGATACTTCTTTCCGCGATGGTTTCCAATCCATTTTTGGTGCTCGCGTATTCACGAAAGATTTTATGCCAGCTGTAGAAGCGGCATGTAAGGCAGGTATCACACACTTTGAAGCAGGTGGTGGTGCTCGTTTTCAGGCTCTTTATCAAAACTGCGGTGAAGATGCTTTTGATATGATGGACGAATTCCGTCGCGTTACTGGTCCAAAAGCAAGACTCCAGACCTTGGCTCGCGGTATTAACGTGGTAGCTCTTGCTCCACAACCTCGCGATATGATTAAGCTCCATGCTGAAATGTTTAAAAAACACGGCATGACTCGTATCCGTAACTTTGACGCATTAAACGATGTCAACAACCTCATTTACTCTGGTAAATGCATTACTGAAGCTGGTCTTGAACACGAAGTAGTTGTTACCATGATGGAACTTCCTCCTGGTTGTACTGGTGCTCATGACCCAGAATTCTATGAACGTATTTTGCGTAACATCCTTGACGCAGGCATTCCTTATGCATCTGTCTGCTTTAAAGATGCTTCTGGTACAACAAACCCTCGCAAAGTTTATGAAACTTTCAAACGCGCACGTAAACTTCTCGGCGACAACGTAGAACTCCGTATCCACTCTCATGATACTTGCGGTACAGGCGTTTCTCAGTATGTTGCAGCTATCGAAGGTGGCGCCGATGGTGTTGACCTTGCTCGCAAGCCTCTTTCTGGCGGTACAAGCCAACCTGATTTGTTCAGCATGTTCCATGCCCTTAAAGGAACTGATTTCAAATTAGCTCTTGGCGAAGACGGCATTGTTGATGACCATATCAAAGAACTTATGGAAGCAAACAACGTTGCTGTGGAATGCCTTAAAGATTATAACTTCCCACCAGAAGCTCGCCAAATCACAACTGACGTGATTTTCTCACCTATGCCAGGTGGTGCTCTCACTGCAAACACATTGATGATGCGCGAAACCAAAACATTCCATCTCTATGATCAAGTTATTGCTAACATGAGTGAATGTGTAAGTCGTGGTGGTTTTGCTTCTTCTGTGACACCAGTTTCTCAGTTCTATTTCCAACAAGCTTTTGTTAATACCGTTAACAAGAGTAAGGGTTTAGACACCTGGGCAAAAATGACCGAAGGTTATGGCAAAATGCTTCTTGGCTACCAAGGGAAAACTCCTTGCGAACCAGATCCAGAATTGGTAAAAATTGCTGCCGAACAATTGCAATTAAAACCATTTACAGAAGCACACCCAGGTATCCAATGTGCTGAAGAAATCTTAGAACCAGGCGTTCCTGCTGCTAAGAAACTTCTCGAAGAAAATGGCTTGCCAACAACAGATGAAAACATCTTTATCGTTGGCTGCCTCCAGACAAAAGGTGGAAACAAAGGTCTTGATTTCCTCCTTGGAAAACGTGTTATTGGTGTTCCTAAAAAGAACCCTGAAGAAGAAGCTAAGAAAGCTGCTCCTCAGGTTAACACCGCTGGAATGGCTGTTGCCGGAACAAATACATACCGCGTTGCCCTGAATGGCCAAAGCTGGGATGTTCAAGTTAGTTCCTTGAAGTAATTCTAGGTATTATTAAAATCCTCTCGCAGTAAACTGCGAGAGGATTTTTTTATGCAAACAATACTTTTATTTAAAAAGCAAATGTTTTACCCACACTTAAAGAAAGGCCGTCTTCGCCTTTAGCCACACCGCCAAAGAAACCTGTCGGGTGAACGTATGTAACATACAATGTATGCAAGAACATATCTATCTTGTCGTCGGCATCTAATTCAAAGGCATAAATCATACCATCTTCAAGCATAATCGTTCCATAACTTCCAAGGCGGAATCCAAGGAACACATTCCAATGAAAATTTACTCCCCAAGAATCTTCATTACCCCTAACCGCATTTACTTCAACAAGATTCTGGCGAGCATCTTCCCAATCGCCAAAATTTTCATTGAATTGAACGCCCAAAGCTAAACCGCCTAAAACAACTCCTTTACCAAATTCAACTCCTGCTCTCAGACGTTGTTGAAAGCTAAAGTAATCCATACTTTTATCTTCTAACGCACTCCAAGCTGTTTTAACAAGGCGAGAATCACAATCTTCTTGGCAAGCAAATTCTGCTTCGCCATAAAAGCCGCCAACGGCAGCAGAAACAAAGAACGGCAAAGAAGGATCAATATGGTAACGATAAGATACATTGCCACCTATTGAATAATTTTGTTCCATATTCATTCCTTCTGAAGGAAGGTGCCCCGCTAATTGCACTCCAACAACTTGCTTCGCATCATTCGCTTTAGGGATATGTGGTTCTACCATAGAGGCTCCTCCTTGCGTTAAAACCCTCGGCGAAGAAAGGCAACCACACAACAAGCTAATAGATGCTAGAGCGACTAAAGAACTGATTTTTAACTTCATAAAAACTCCATAAAATACTTACCAAAAGAACTGATTTCTCTTTTGGTAAGCAAAGTGATTGATAAAATATAAAGCCATAGGCATTTGGATCAATCGCCCAAACACCTCAAAGCTAACTTATTTTCATAACATTTTTGTAAGTTTTTTTGCAAATTTTTATTTTAAGTTGTTTTTATTGTAATCATTTTCATTTTTATTCCAATCGAATGCTTTCTATTTTACAAGTCGTTTTAGATTTTTCTCCTTGTAAAACTAAACGAGAGGCATTCAATTTTCCTTCGCGAGAAACTCGTGTATCAACCAAACGGTTTAAAGGTAAATCAACTTCTTCTGTACCATTTTTCACTACACCATTTCCCAACTTTAAAACTTCTTTTGGAGAAAGTAAAGCATCAAAATAGATTCTTACATTTTGACAAGTTCCAGGAACATAAGACACTTTTAACTTTGAATAACCTTCAAAAGAATAATGCTCTTTTAGTTCCACAAAAACACCATCAAAAGCCCTTGCGAAATCAAATAAAAGGCTGTCTTCTTTTAATTGGCTTTCTTTTGTCCATGGCACTATACGAATACTAGAAGAAGGGTAAATTTTAGCCTCTGGAATAAGAATTGGAGAAAATTCATCTACAAGAGTTTCGCGAATAATTCGCAAGTTGGCTACACTTACATCACCTCCAGAAGAATTTAAAACAAGCCTTCCCCAGCGATAATTTTTAAGCACAGCATCTGTGCCAGGAATACGCCACCTTAACGTATAATAAGAACCATCCGGTTTAACAGGTAATTCTTCTAACTGAATTTGAGAACCACCATTTTTCTGCCGCGTTAATAAAAATTCAGCTCGCATCCAATTACCTTTTGGATTTTCCATTTTCACTTGAACTTCAACAATAGAGTTTGCCGGAAACCCTTTTCCATAATCTAAACGCACTGATTTTTGCCAACCTGCTGGTAGCGCAAATTTCACCACATTATCTTTTTCTGTTGCATTTGGTGCAAAATCATAACGCACCCAGCTGAACTTTTCTTTTTTCTGAACACCTGCATTTTTAATAACAGGTGGCATTAAAGAGCCATCCATACAACTTGTTTTAGGGTTAAAAAATCCCATAAAGGCAGAATTACGGAATTCTTGTTTAGAAGTATCAAAATCAGCTTTAGCTAATTGGCAAAACAAGCGCCATAAATCTGTTTGAATACCAGCTAAAACATTTTTTTTACCTTCCGGGAATTCAATATGGCGGCCTGACATTTTTTCATTTGCTCGTGGGTGCGTTGCGTCTACAGCATAAATAGATTTTGCCGAACTTTTATCCCCAGGATTTTCCCAAT
>JAGBSH010000006.1 GCA_017631885.1 Fibrobacteraceae bacterium | reverse complement strand
TAAGGTTAAAGTTTCATATAAAAAAAGGCGGAACTTTGCTTTAAAGACAAAGCAAGGTTTCTATTTGTATAAACGCTTAAGCAAAGGAATTATGATCATAAAATTTTGCAAAAGAATGTTTACAGAACTTGTGCCGGAAATTGCGATGAGATTGCTTCTGTCACTACGTTCCATCGCAATGACAAGAAGCTTGTGGCAAGTGTAGGGTTGTCATGGCGAGGAGTCTTTTAAGACGACGCGGCCATCTTGTTTTTTTTGTCATTACGAGCGTAGCGAAGTAATCCAAAAACAAGTGTTGCTTGCAATGAGATTGCTTCTGTCACTACGTTCCATCGCGAGTGACAAGTTAAGGATTCTCATCGCGAACGCAGTGTGGCGATCTACTGGTAAGGAGATTGCCGCGCCGTGTATTCTACACGGCGCGCAATGACAACTTGTGTGCAAGTGGCAAGAAGCCGCGAGCAAGAACCATTCGCAAGAAGCTATGAGCAAGATTCGTGGGCAAGTATTTGTTTGTAATAAAAAGGTTTGTCGACGATTTTTGCAACGCAAAAATCACCTTTCCTTATGAGACATCTTTTTGTAAGTTTTTTTGCATTTTTTTTAGTGTATATTTTGTGTTTGTAGGGTTTTAAAATAGGGTGTTTTATGAAATCGTTTGATTTTTCGCTTTCTGCAATTTTGCTTTTGGCTGGTTTTGGTTTGTCATTTGCAGATGTTGATATTTCTATAGATGCTAATTCTTTGCGTAAACCGGTTTCGCCTTTTATTTATGGTAGGAATGTGTACGCGGGCTATGGTGGCGAACTTTTGGATAATAATGATTCTGTTTCTGCTGAAGAACTTGTGAATATGGAACGTTATCGCGAGGCCGGGATTCGGTTTTTGCGCATGAATCAAGGGAATAATTCGACTAAACATAATTGGCGAAAGAATATGTCAAGTCACCCGGATTATTATAATAACGTTTATTATCATAATTGGGATTTGTCTGCAAAAAAGATTCTTGATTATATGCCTAATACTAGCGCTATGTATGGGTTTCAATTGACTGGGTTTGTGGCGAAATCTTTGGATTATAATTTTGCAGATTGGGATTATAAGCAACAATACGGACAAAATGCTCCGCAGAATCTGGATTTGGCTGGCGGTGGCGAAGTTGATGGTAGCGGGAACTTGATTAAGGAGGGAGATTATAGACTTTATTTAGAAGAATGGCCAGCTGATTCTACTGTGGGGATTGTGGAACATTGGAAGAGTAATCTGAAATACGATATGAGTCGTTTGCAATATTGGAGCATGGATAATGAACCTGAAATTTGGCCTACGACACATAGTGATTTACCTTTGAGTTATACTTATGGGTCTTTAGAAACGCCTGAACGAATTATCCAAAACTATGTGGCTGTCGCCAAAAAAGCAAAAGCGATTTTCCCTGATATTAAACTTACTGGGCCAGTGGCAGCAAATGAATGGCAATGGTGTAATTTGCGTTATTATAATGACGCAGGCGAACTAAAAGAAGATGTGGCTACAGATGGAACGATTCGTTATTGTTGGCTTGAATATTTTATTAAACGTATGGCTGAAGAAGAAAAAAAAGCCGGCATGAAACTTCTTGATGTTTTGGATATTCATTGGTATCCGACAGAAACAACTTATGAACATTGGATTAACTGGCATAGAGTTTTCTTTGATACGACTTACAATTATCCTGGGGCTAATGGTATTAAAAGAGCTAACGAAAATGCAAAATGGGATAATTCTATTACAAAAGAATACATTTTTAAACGTATTAATGACTGGCTTGAAAAATATTTTGGGAAAGACCATGGAGTTACTTTAGCGTTTACTGAAACTGATTTTATTGAAAAAATGGATGTGATGACTCGTGCTATTGTTTATGCTTCTTATATGGGAACGTTTATGGAAAATGAGGTTGAAATTTTTACGCCTTGGACGTGGAGAGAAGGAATGTACGAAGTGATTCATTTGTTTAGTAATTATTCTAAAGAATTCAGCGTTAATGATGTTTCTTCTAATGATTCTTTGGTTTCTGCTTATACTACTATTAACAAGAATTCTGATTCTTTAACTGTTATTTTGGTGAATCGTTCTGAAAATGATGCGCAAAAAGTGAATTTGAATTTTGATAATGTTGATTTTACCTCGCAAGATTACCCCACTCTTTTACTTTCAGGCCTTACTAAAGAGACTTTTGTTTCTAAAGCAGATAATGCTCTGAAAAAAGGGAGCGCGACTTTAACTGATAATAAGTTGAGTTTAGAACTTCCTGCAAAATCAATTACTGCGATTCTTCTTTCGCAAAAAAATAGCACCAAAATAAATGAAATGAAACAAAATCGCCCACTTGTTTCTATTGAAAATGGAAATTTGGTGATTCAAAATCCAACTCAAGAATCTTTAAGTTTTGAAATTTTTAATTGTTTAGGACAAGAACTTTATAGTAAAATAAATTCTTTAAATAAAACAGAAATTATAAACATTAAGGATTTAGAAAAAAGCTATTATATCATTCGTTTTAAAACAAAAAATTCTTTAGACTTTCACAAGGTTTTTATTAAATAAATATGAAGAAAAAAATTGCTTTTGTTTGTGTCCATAATTCTTGCCGGAGCCAGATTGCTGAAGCTCTTGGGAAGCTTTTCTTAAAAGACAAATTTGATGTTTATTCGGCGGGTTCAGAGACTAAAGAGAAAATAAACCAAGATGCTGTAAGACTTGTAAAAGCTATCTATGGCATAGATATGGAAGAGTCTCAGTATAGTAAGACTATGGATAAAATTCCTGAACCCGATATTATTATTTCTATGGGGTGTGAAGTCCAATGTCCTTATGTAGGGAAAGAATTTGATGAAAATTGGGGCCTAGAAGACCCTACTGGAAAATCAGATAAATTCTTTTGTGAAATCATTCAAGAAATAGAACAAAAAATCAAACTTCTAATGTGATTTCTATTTTTTGGAAAATGATTTTTTCTATTTTTTTTGTATGAATAAAATCTTTTTCCAAACAAAAATTTTGCTAACGCTTGTCATGCTAATGTTTAGTGCAGCGCAAGTTTTTGCCGAATCTGGAAAAAGCATTGCAAAAACAGATTTTTTCCCTCATAATCCAACTACCGAAAAGTTTAATGAAACTTGGTCTTATCAATTTGTTTTTGACAACGGTACTAAAGCTTTTATGAATATTGCTTCTTTGCATATTCCGGCTTCTGGCAGAAAAATTGGCTGCGATCTTGCATTCTGGAATTTTAACGGGAAATCGTATTCTGTCGGGAGACAATACCCAAAAGAACGCCTTATTGCCCAAAAAGAAAAAGACCGCATTACAATTAAAGAAGAATACATTTTAGAGAACTTGCCTGGCAAAGGCCATAGAGTTTTCTTTTCTACTTCTAAAAATGGTGATTTCTTGTTAGATTTAACTTTTGAATCGGCTAAAAAAGGGTTTGTGCCAGCTAATAATTCTGAATCTTTAGGAAATGATAAATTTACCCAATTTATTCACATTCCTTATGGAAGAGTTTCTGGAAAAATCGCCTATAATTCTGATACTTTAGAAGTTAAAGGTTATGCAATGATGGAGCATTCTTTCCAAACGGCTCAAGCAACTGATATCGCTAAAAGAGTGATTTCTTTTGCTACGCGCAATTCGTCTAAACCATTTAGTGGAAAAATTGGCATTGCTGAAAATGGAAAATTGTTTGGTTATGCTGTTTCTTATAAAAATGACAATGTTGAAATTTTAAAGCCATTAAAAATTTCTGTCGATAAAAAAGATTATGATGGAGAAAAATTTCCTAAAAATGCTTTAGACATTTTATGGAGTGATTCTTCTGTTACTACTATTAATGCTAATAAACCTCAACAGAAATTTTCGCTATTGAATAATTTTGATGGTTGGCTTGCTAAAAAAGCGGTTAAGGTTTTAATGGGTGGCGAACCTTTTTTCTATCGCGGTCAAAATAAAAATGCCGAAAATAAAATCATTGATTGGAGTGTTTCTGGATTATGACTTTATTTAGACCTTGCATTGATTTACATGATGGCCGTGTGAAACAAATTGTCGGTAGTTCTCTTTCTGATAATGGTGAAGGGCTTAAAACCAATTTTGAAACCGATCGCTCGCCGGCTTGGTTTGCAGAGTTGTATAAAAAAGATGGCTTGCGTGGTGGCCATGTGATTATGCTTGGGAAAGGGAACGAAAAGGCTGCTAAAGAAGCTCTTTTGGCATACCCTAATGGGCTTCAAATTGGCGGTGGCATTACTGCCTATAATGCTTTAGAGTATTTAGAAGCAGGCGCTTCTCATGTCATTGTCACAAGTTGGATTTTTCCTGATGGGAACCTCGACTTTAATCGTTTAGAACTTTTAGCAAAGACTGTTGGTAAAGAACATTTAGTTTTAGATTTAAGTTGTAAACGCTTTATGCCTTCGGATTTGTCTTTAAATACAACACCTCGTTGGAAAATAGCAACCAATCGTTGGCAAACTCTTATTGATATTGAAATTTCAAAAGAAACGCTTAACAACCTTTCAGAATATTGCGATGAGTTTTTAATTCATGCTGCTGATGTCGAAGGCAAACAACAAGGCATGGATGACGAACTTATTATGTTCCTTGCTGCTCATTCAAAGATCCCTTGCACTTATGCAGGCGGCGCTTCTTCTCTTGCAGATTTAGAACATTGCAAAAAAATTTCTAACGGAACTATCGACCTCACCATCGGATCTGCTTTAGATTTATTCGGTGGAAAAGGAGTGAAATATGCCGATTGCGTCAAATTCAACAAAGCTTAAACCAAGCGACGCATTAGACACACGACCAGAAATCTTTGGTCGTGAAGTGACTAGTACTTTTAAACAAATGCCAAGTTTTAAACACCAGCCACCTGGTAATATGCGAACTTGCATGATTCCACCTGTTGTTTTTGGTTCTCTTTTATTTAATTTGCCAAGACTTTTAAAATTGCGCTTTTTCTTAAAAAAAGAACGGAAAAAACACCCTATTGATGATGTTCGCATTTTATTTTATTCTGATAATCTTGATGAAACCAATGGCATTGCAAATAACCTAAGAAATGTTATTCCTTATATGCGAGCTCATGGTATGAAAGCCTTTCTTGCTGGGAATGCTTTTAATACACGCCCTTGCGGTGTAGTTGAAAATGGTTATTGTTTACTGCTACCTCGTATGTTTAGCATGGAACAACTTGGGTATGCCAATAGTGAACTTGCGATTCCTCGCATTGGACCTGTTTTAAGATTACTTAGGCGCTACCCGGTTGATTTGATTGAATTTGAAACCCCTAGCCCTGGTGCATGGCTTGTTTGCCTTTGTGCAAAAGTGGCAGGCATAAAAGTTTTCAGCCATTACAGAACAGATGTCCCAACATACACGCAAACACTCGTTAAAGCAAAATGGATGCATCGCTATGTTCTTTGGCTTATGCAAGTTTTTTATAGAATGGCGCGCCCAGTAATTAGCCCTTGTAATGACTATGCCAAAATATTGACTTCACAATTAAAAGTTCCTGAAAATCAAGTACAAATTTTACCTCGTGGTTTGCCACTTGAAAAATTTTCTCCAGAACTCCGCGGCAAAGGAACATGGGAAAAATTCAATGGTTCAAAAAATGTAGAGCAAAATAATCGCAAAGTCCGCTTTTCTTTTATTGGCCGCATTTCTAAAGAAAAAAACTTGGAATTTTTAAACCGTGTCTGGAAAAAATTCTCTGAAAAATATGATGATGTAGAACTTATGTATGTCGGTTTTGGCTGGTATCTTGAAGAAATTCAAAAATTTCACAAAGAAAACCCTAGTGTCCATTTTGCTGGCGAACAAGGTGGCGAAACTCTGGCTGGGCTTTATGCCGATTCTGATTTTTTCCTTTTCCCAAGTACGACAGATACATTTGGAAATGTTGTAGTTGAAGCTATGTCTACTGGGACTCCAGCTATTGTTAGTGACTATGGTGGCCCACATGATATTGTGATGGATGAACAAGCTGGTTTTATTTTGCCTATTGATGAAACAGCTTGGTTAAACGCTCTTGAAAAATGCAGAACTCTCTTTTTAGAAGATTCTTATGCTTATGAGAATATGCGCAAAACAGCGCACGAGCGCAGTTTAAAGTACACAATGGAAAGTTCAACCAAAGCTCAATTTGAATATTTCCGCAAATTGAAAAAAGAGGCTTACCTGAAAAAGTAATGTTTGCTATTGCAACTTAATTTTAAGTGTACTTTAATTTTTGAAAATATTATTTTGCATTATCACTCGCAAAAGAACTTGCCTGCACTTCTTGTCATTGCGAGCCGTGCAGAAAGCACGGCGTGGCAATCTCTTTGCAAGCAACACTTATTTTTGATTACTTCGCTACGCTCGTAATGACAAAAACCAAGATGGCCACATCGTCTTAAAAGTCTCTCGCCATGACAAGCCGCACTATGTTCGCGATAACAATCTTTTTTTTGCACTTGCCCAGCAATTCTTGTTGCGAATGGTTCTTGTTCACAATTCTTGTCACTTGCGTTGGAGTGAAACGACAAAAGCTATTTCTACAAGAAAAGTCCGCCGAAGGCGGACTTTTCATTAATACAGAAATCGTTTAAGATTCTTTCTGTCGAGAAGCTTCAAATTCTTTCACAAATTCAGGATCAGAAATTTTTTCAACAATAACTTCTGGCGTTTCTTCAGCAACATTCACATTTGCATTTTGCGGTAACCATGGGCGTTGCAAATTCTTTTCCCAAGAAACGCTTGGCACCGTTTCACGCACACTTTCTACAATAGGCAAGCCAAGCAATTCACGTGCTCTGTTCAAAGCAGCATCAATTCCTGCAAGTGCGTTTTCTTCACCTAAATCTTTTAAAACGCCAGCTCGAGTAAGGGCTACAATCGGTTGAGCGTGTACACCCGAAAGCAAGAGTTGTGTATTCTGTGCTCTACAACGAGATAAAAGGTTTTCTATCATCTGGATTCCAGCGGCATCAATAGAAGGGACCTGTCGCATTCTAAGAATCAGAATTTTAGGGTGACTGTTCATCATATCTAAAGCGGTTTTAAACTTTTCTATTGCGCCAAAGAACATAGAACCCACAATTTCATAAACCAAAACGCCTTCTGGAACCTGGCGGGCTCCGATATTATTCGGGTCAGAAACTTCTTCGTCGCCTTCACGCAATTCAGCAGAAATTTGGTCTACTTCAGCGACTTCTGCCATACGACGGATAAATAAAATTGCTGCTAATAAAACGCCAACTTCAATAGCAACTGTCAAATCAATAACAACTGTTAAAATAAAGGTCACAAGTAAAACAGCAACATCACTTTTAGGCGATTTAAATAGCTTGATGAAATTTCTGTAACCACACATATTAAAAGCTACTTGGAAAAGAACTGCAGCCAAAGCAGCCATTGGTATCATTTCTGCATATTTTCCAAAAATAAGCATAATCAAAAGGAGAATTACCGCATGTACAACGCCAGAAACCGGACTAAAAGCACCATTACGAATGTTTGTTGCAGTACGTGCAATAGCTCCTGTTGCTGGAATACCACCAAAAATTGGCGAGAATACGTTTGCAATACCTTGTCCAATTAATTCTGTATTAGAACGGTGTTTGGTACCAGTCATACCATCGGCAACAACTGCAGAAAGTAAAGATTCAATAGCACCAAGAATGGCTATGGTTAATGCTGGCTGGAACACCTTTTGCATCATATCAATACTGATATTAGGTAATGCCGGCATAGGAATACCCGTTGGAATTTCGTTTTTTGAACCAATGGTCATTACACCATGCAATTCATCCCAGCCTAAAACTTTAACAAGAATAGTTGAAACAATAATCGCCACCAAAGAACCAGGAACTTTACTTGTTATTTTAGGCCAGAATATGCAAATTACCAAAGCTAAAATACCAATCAAAACAGAGTAAAAATTTATGGTATCAAATGATTGGAAATAAAGTTTGATTTTTCCTATTGCATCAGCAGGTTCTTTAATGCCATCAGGAAAAGTGAATCCAAAAAAATTCGGGACTTGCCCTAATGCGATAATAATAGCGATACCTGCAGTAAAACCAACTGTAACCGGGAATGGGATAAACTTAATAATTGCACCGAATTTAGCTAAGCCAAAAATAATGAGCATAATGCCAGCCATAAGCGTGGCTGTCGCTAAACCATCATAACCATATTCTGCTACTATGCCATATACAATAACAATAAACGCACCTGTAGGTCCGCCTATCTGGAACCTAGAACCACCAAAAACGGCAATCAAAAAACCAGCGACAATAGCTGTATAAAGCCCCTTTTCTGGCCCAACACCTGACGCTATAGCAAACGCAATCGCTAAAGGCAACGCCAAAATACCAACAATCAACCCTGACATTAAGTCATTTATAAAATTTTCTTTCGAATAGCCTTTTTTAAGGCAACGAAATGATTCTGGCGTGCATTGAGTGGAAACATCCTTCATCCAATTCTTGAAAGAATGAAGAAAACTATTTTCTGACATAATATTCCTTTTCTTTAGAAAATGCGGTCTACAAAGACCGCCCAAATTTAGTATGAATCGTTTCTAACGAAAAGGGAGTAAAATGATTTTTATTTAAAAAAAAATTACAAAAGCCCTTTTTTGGCGCTACGGAGCATATTTTTGAGTTGTTTACTCGAAGGTAAAACCGCTGTTTTATCATTTTGCTTGTTTTTTAAAAGGCATGCTTCGCAATAATGAAGTGTTACCATACCACAAGAAGCAGCTCCATCAGTTCGTTCAATTCGCCTCACTCGAATAGTCTTTAAAGGCGCTTCCTGATGGCAGCGATCACAGACTTTTACTTTGCTTTTTTCCTGAGCGATATTATCAAAAGTAGCCATTATGCCTCCTTGGATGTACCTATTTCAGGTATGTGTTTTTCATGAAAGACTTTTGAAGAAACAATGCTAACAAAGTCAAACACATAGGTGTCGGTTCACCCTCTTCATTCCAGAGGTTACGAACAAATTTACCTCGTGCTAATTGACGCTGTTGAAATAAAGTTTCTTCTTTTGCAAAATCAAGCAAAATAATATTTGAAGACTGAAGCGTTCCGATTAAATCATTCCAATGGTTGATAGAGGAAGGCATGTTTGGTGACGCTGCTTCTGGGATAGTCACTAAATAAATTTCACCAGTTGTCCTTACGGACACATCTAAAATAAGTTTTCTAAATAGATTAAACAATTCTTCAGGAGGTACTCCCCGACGTAATTCTCTTAAGCCTACACCAAAAATAATTCGCCCTGCTTGTTTACCAATAATATCTAACTCTTGTTTAGAATACAGACTTTCTATAGAACCATATAATGGAGTGTTAAAAACAAATTGCCTAGGGCGCTCTGGTTCAAGGCATAAAAGCAATTGCGAAAAGAGCTCCGCGGCTTCGCCGCGGGGCCCGAACATTTCATCGGCAATAACTAAAGTTCTGTTTTCCATTCTTATGGAATCTACTTAACTTCATTCTGTTTAAGTATAAAAATCTTCCAAAAATCGCCTTTTTTTTCTCTTTCTAGAATCAAATGGCCATCAGCAATTAATGCACTAGGAACATTTTCTATAGGATTCCCAGAAGAAACCAATAAACAAACTTTTGAATTAGCTGGCAATGCAGAAAGTAAAATACGAGCCCGAATAGAAGCTTCTGGGCAAGAAAAACTCCTCAAATCTTCTTCAAAAATCACTTTTTTATCGTTTTTCGCTAAAAATTCTAAATGAGGTTCTACGGCAAAATCAAGAATTTCTGATTCATAACGTTCTGGAAAAGAAAACCAACTCACTAAGTGCGGATTTTCAGGTAAAACTTCAGAAAAAGCTTTTTCTGGCGAAATTAGCGTTTTTTCGGGGAATTTCCCTTTTAAAGCCTCTTTTACAGCAAAAAAAAGTAACGAGCGAAGACTTTCCGAGAATCCTTCGCGATTTTTACCATTTTTCGCCCATTTTTGCAATATTTCTCGCTTTTTCAACCTTTTATCACCAACAAATAATTTAAAAAGCTATCTCTTTTTAGGAAAAATGTAGAAAAGTCAGAGAATCCTTTCTATATTTGCGCTTAAGTTTTACAACAAGGTAGACATAACAAATGAGTCAGTTTCTACTAAATGTAATTTTTGTTATTTATGTGATAGCCGGTGTTGGCCTTGTCGCTTACGGTTTCAATTGTTACGCAAGCATTTACCTTTTCTTAAAAAACAGTCGTCGTGTTCGCCTTACCGACAGAAAAAATATTCTCAAATTTTACAGAGAACATTCTTTAGATGAACTTCCTGTTGTTACAACCCAACTCCCAGTTTTCAATGAAGCTAATTGCGTAGAACGTTTAATTGAAGCTGTTTGTGCTATGGATTATCCAAAAGACAAACACGAAATCCAAGTCCTTGATGATTCCACTGACGAATGTTACGAAGTTACCAAACGCAAAGTTGCAGAAATGCAAGCCCGCGGTTATGATATTAAACTCATTCACAGAACTATCCGTAAAGATTATAAAGCCGGTGCATTGAAAGAAGGTATGGTCGTTGCTCGTGGTAATTTCTTGGCCATATTTGATGCTGATTTTGTTCCTGAAAAAGACTTCTTGTTAAAAACTATTCCTTATATGGTTATGGACGAACAAGTAGGGCTAGTTCAAGGTCGTTGGGGACACTTGAACCGCATGGAATCCGGTTTAACACTTGCTCAATCAATTGGTATTGATGGTCACTTTGTTGTCGAACAGTCTGCTCGCAGCTGGGGTAACCTCTTTATGAACTTCAATGGAACTGCTGGTGTTTGGCGTAGACAAGCTATTGATGATGCCGGTGGTTGGGAAGGCGATACTTTGACTGAAGATATGGATTTGTCTTACAGAAGTCAGTTGGCTGGTTGGAAAATGAAGTTCGTATTTGATGTGATTGTTCCTGCAGAACTTCCAAACGACATCAACGCATTTAAAGCCCAACAATTCCGCTGGGCAAAAGGTTCTATCCAGACTGCTAAGAAAATTCTTCCAAAAGTTTTGCGTGCAAAGGTTCCATTTAAAATTAAACTTGGCGCTATTATGCACACCACACACTACTCTATCCACCCTTGCATGTTGTTTACCGCTCTTTTCTCTTTACCACTACTTGCTTGGTATGAACCTATTAAAGGTTTACCAGATTGGATGTATTTAGTTGGTTTCTCATTTATTCTTCTTGCTGCTATTGCTCCTTCTGTTCTTTACCTTGTTGCTCAACGTTGCTCTGGCTATGTCGGTTGGAAAATGAGAATTCTTTCTTTCCCAATTCTTATGGCTCTTGGTGTTGGTATCGCTGTAAGTAATACACGTGCCGTACTTTCTGCAGTTCTTGGCTTTAAAGGTGCTTTTGTTAGAACTCCTAAGAAGGGTGCTAAATCTCTTAGCCATTATGCGCAGAAGTTCCCATTGCTAGCTCTCATTGAAATTTTAATTGGTGTTTATTGTATCTTTGGGCTTCTTGAATATATTGGCGCCCAAAAGTTTATTATCGGACCATTTATTGGTTTGTATGCTATTGGTTTCTTGATGGTTGGCGTGTTGAGCTTTATGCATTACATATCTAACTTGATTGAAATGCACCGCATAAAACAGCAATTAAAAACTCAACAAGCTTAATTTCAAAAGCGCCTTTTAAGGCGCTTTTTTATTGCTGAAATTTTTTGGGGACAATCTTTTTACGGATTGTTGATTTTCGTAAAAGCCTTAATGAATCTAAACTTTGTTCAAGAGAAGTTTCCCGTGCTTTATGCTTTTGATTGATAACATAGAGTTCACTTGTAAAAAAATATAATGCCGAAAAGATTAAAATGGCAGACGCTAAAGCAGCACTTGCTATTTCAATTAGTGTAAAACCGCTTTTTAAATTTTGCACGGGATAATTCTCCACAGATTTTTTCCTTTGACTTCAACTCGAACGAAAGGTGGATTTATAGATACAGGTTCTATATGAAAGTCAATAGAGTCCTTTTCTATTGTTTCTGACTTACACAATGGTTGAACTTTTACAAGAGAGTCTAATGTTGCTATTTGCAAAAGGAACTTTTCTTTTGCTTGCTTATTCCGTTTTTCAATTAGCAAGAAATGTTGATGCACTTGCATAGACAAATAAATCCCTAAGTTTAAAAGTAATGCTGACACAAGAATTTCTAATAAAGAAAACCCCTTTTTCATAGCCACTCCAATATAATTGGTGTACCGGAATGCACTCCAAAAAATGCCGGCATAGGAATATCTTTTTTCAACTCCCAATCTTTTGAAAATCCTAAAAGATTTGCTTTGATATTTTTATCTGGCAAAATATCCATTTCTGAATTGATTTCTGCATTCCATAATGTGCCTATGAAATGTGAACCGTATTGAAATTCAAGCGAAGTTTTTCCATTCCAACTTGCAGGCATTAAAGCTATAACAGAGGGATACTCGCCAATAGTTCTGTTTTCAAGCGCTACTTCTCTTGCGCTTACGACTCCTTGAAATTTTATGGTGGTGAGTGAAATTTTTTCACTCGTGTGCGCTTCTAAATGGCGCACACGCCATTCGCCTTCTAGGCGAATGGCACCACCTCCAAAAAGCATAAGAGTGTCAACACTTCCTCTTCCTCGAAATAAAATATCACCAGAACAAAAAATACAAGCTTTATTTAACGAAGAATCTAACTGAACACGAACATCTCCATTTTCTACTGCAAAACATTCCGAAGGCAATCTTTCAAAATAACGATTCCCATACAATGTATCTTGTATATATAAAGCATTTTTTAACGATAAAAGTCTGGATTTAAAAACCTCTTGCAGTTCTAAATTATTCTTAAAAAAATGATAATTTTCAAATCCATAACCATAAACCGCGCATAATTCTCCTTGAAAAAGATTAACACACGCTTTATCCCAAAAACCATTTTCTTCAATACGAACATTAAATAAATTTTTTATTGGCAAAGCATATAATTTTGCATAAATTGACGCTTCGGCTTTATACAATTCTTGAAATCGTTTATATTCTACAAGAACCCCTTGCATTCCATTATCCGACAAAGAAATCAAAACCATACTCAATGGGAGTAAAGAAAAAAGAATCGCTAAAACTATTGGTAAAGAAGCTCCACGATTCATTTCCCAACTTCCTTTAACCATGTTTCATTTCCACAACGAAAAAGTACAGAATGATTAAAAACAGAATCTACCCTATACCCATTCAAAGACTCTCCTTGTAAAATCATTTCTTTTCCGGTAGGTGTTTCTATTAAACAAGAATAACCAGCCACTACTCCAAGAATTTTAAAACTTTGTTTCAGACATTTTTCTTGGAGTTTATTTGTATGCAAAACCTTTTCTTTTTGCCTTTCTCTGTTTAGAATAAATTTTTGAACTTTTGGAATTTGCCATCGTTTTTCTAAAGAATCAAGAGAAATTAAACTGGCCTGAGTGATTTCCATTTTGGCTAAAAGAGGGCCTAAAGAAAAATCCAATTGCCAAATGCTACTTAATTTCTGCATTTGAAATGAATACAAAATAATCTGAGGTGCAAAATTTGATAATTCGCTAAGTAAAAAAATTAACTCGTTAAACTCACCTTGAATGCGCCCATTCAAAGAAACGGAATCCATTTGAAAAAATAAAATTTCTTTTGAATGTTTTAAAAGAGATTTCCTAACCGTTTCTGGCTCAAAATCTACAATAGAAAATATCGGTAAATTCAAACGCAAATTTTGCAACGAATCTATTTGTTTTTCAATTTTCCAAATTTCTTTTTTATAAATACTTAGATCTCTGTTAGCATTTTCTTTTACACAAGTATAAAGCCAAAAACTAAAACCCGCAAGAAAGATAATGGTTGGAAAGAAAAGCCATATTATAATTTTAATTCTTTTATGGGACATAAAAACCTTCTAGAATTCCTGTTTCAAAGTTCTCCCCTTTCCATTTCCTCTCTTGGATACGAAATTTTTTTAAATGAGCTTGTTCTAAAGTGCTTTTTAGAAATTTTTCCGAAAAAGAATTTTCTGAAGAGTATTCTAACAAAAGTTTCCATTTCCCTTGTAAGCGTTCTCCCCGAAATCGTTGAAAGTTTTCACCTTTAAAACCCACTAATGAAAAAAGCTCTTGCGGGAAAAATGGAAAATCTTTTACCCAAGGGATTTCTTTCCATTGCTGAAATTCGTTTTGAAAAGCATTCTGTTTAATTTCTAATTCTTTAGCCAAATTTTCTTTTATACTTAAAAAAGTTTTTTCTTTTGCTTGCTTTAAAAAACCAAGAGCAAAAAACAAAGTCCCTAAAAAAAACAATAAAGAAACTATTTTTATCATTCTTGCTTTAAAAAGTGGTTTCCAAAATTTTGAACTTTCTAAATCAACATTTCTCCAAAAAAAATCTTTTGCAGATTCTTTAAATAAAAAAGTTTTTTCCTTTTGATTAGCTTCAAAAACAACAAAAGGAACACCTTTAAAAAGAACCGATTTGTCTTTTAAAAAAAATTGGATTTTTTCAACCCGAGCTGACGCTACTTTCAAGTTTTCACAATATTCTCGCCACAAATAAACTAAACGACCTTCCCAAAAAAGCAAGGCGAAAAAAACTCCTTTATGAAACTTCCAAAACAAAAGATTTTCGCCACCGTCTTTTTTTTGCATTACATTTTCTGCAGTTTTTGTTAATGCCGCTATTAATGGCAAAACTCTATCGACTTTCTTTTCTAAAGAATTTTCTTTTGAAATAAAAAATACAACTATGCGGTGGACACGGCCTTCGGCAGTATTAAAAGAAAATAAAGGTATTGGCACTAATTTATCTTTTCCAAGAATTCTTGTTGGAAAATTATTTTGCAATTCAATTTTCATCTCTTGATAAGAAAGAATTTTATCAAAAGGCAAGCAAATTTCTATCATTGCCAATTCTACATCTACAAAAGCCACTTTTTCAAAGCCGCATTTTTCTATTCTCATTTTACGGCTCCTTTTTCAACACTTTGGGCGTTATAAAAACCACTAATTCCGACGTTTCTTCTTCTTTGGATACGTAACTAAAGAATTTCCCAATCAAAGGAATGCTCCCCACAAAAGGAACTGACGAAGACACTTCCGAAGTTGTTTTTCGTAAAAGTCCTCCTAAACACAAAGTTTCTCCATCTTTTAAAGAAATAGTTGTCTGTAAATTTCTTGTACTTATGTCTCTTGGGCCATCGCCAGAACTTCTTGAAGAAGTTTTTATTTCTGGCAAAACATTTATGGTAATTTCTCCTGTTTGTGTAACGGTTGGTGTTATTTCTAAACTAATTCCATCATTAAAAGAACGATAATCAACTATCGGATAACCATCTGGGGAAACTTGGTTGACTTGATAATAACTTGTGTTCGTTACAAAAATTCCAGCTTTTGTCCCATTCATTGTACTGATACTCGGGCGAGCCAAAACTTCAGCTAAATTTTTTTCTTCTAATGAAGCTAATTCTAAAATAAATTGATCAGATAGCACTCCTATCTTTCCATACCCATCAAATAAACGCATGTCTTTGCCAGGGAAGGAAAAATAACCCCGGAACCCTAAATCAGCTTCACCTGTTTTTCGAGAATTTCCACTATGAAACCCTATTTCAAAAGCATTTCCTTTTTTAAATTCAACAATTAAACATTCCAATAAAATTTGCGGAATAGGCAAATCAAGTGTCGTTAGAAAATTTTCTTGTAATGTAATATCGCTTTCGTTCCCAATAAGTAAAACGGCATTTTGTTCTTTTATTTCAAAATATTTTCCACCTTTATCGCCAAAACTTTTTTCTAAAAGTTCTACTGCTTTAAGTGCTGGCAAATATCTTAAAGGGAATAATTTTGTCTTTCGAAAATTCGCTTGTTTCTCTTTTTCGCCTACAAAAATTTCACCTTTTTCACTTAGAATATAAGTATAACGGCTTCCGTTAAAAATGGTTTCTAATGCTGTATTTAATGTAACACTATCAAGTGATAACGTAATATTCTCTTCGGCTTCAGCATAAAGTACAATATTTTTTGAAGCCTTTTTCGCTAATTCTCGAACAATTGTTCCAATAGAAACACCATCTGCTTTTAGGCAAAACCTATTTCCTGTTCTAAGAATTTCTAATTCATTTTCTTTAGAAATTATAGTTCCTTGAGAAACAAAAAAAAGAGAATCTCTTTCCAAAAGAGAATATTTATTGGCAGAAAGAATTGTGCTCAATGCCGCTTTAGGAGAAACGCCTTGTATGTTTGCGTAGACATTCCCTTTTATTTCTGCCGGAAAAACAACACTTAGCCCGGTATTTTTGGAAAATTCTTGAAGAAAATCTTTTAACTCTTTTCCATTCACATTTAAATCTATTTTACCATTGCGTAAAGCAAAAAAATCTTTATTCCCTGTAGTTTCTTTTTGAATTCTAAAAACGCCATTCTCCCGCCTAAATGAAAGCCCATTGGCCCCACATATTGCATGTAATGCGTCCCACACTTCAACATTTTCTAAATGAACTGTTACTTTAGCATTTACGATTTGATCCACAATTATTGGAATATGGTAAGCACTCGAAACAGCTCGCACCACATCTCTAATATCTGCTTCTGAAAAGTCCAACGAAACTTTAGATGAAAATTCCTGTTTTAAAGGAGTTCCATTAACAAAAACAGGGAACACCATTTCTAAAACAAAAACAAATAATAAAACTTTAAAAGAATATTTTTCAAAAAACATTCTGGCCACCCGGTTAAAAATTCGCATGCCTGTTTAAAAACAGCCCCTGCCCGGGATATAGCCAAAAATATTACACAAGAACTTACAAAAAAGATTTCAAAAAAACAAATTTAATTTTCTCTTTTAATTTATTCAGAAAAAACTTCAATCAATACATTACTATATTCTTTTAAGTTTTCTTTTGGAGTTTTTATGTCTCTTTTTACTGTTATTTTTTCAGTCTTAATTCTTTTGTTAATTTTCCGAATTTTCAAACTCCATTTACGGCTAAATAGCGACAAAGACCCTGCTTTCAAAAATTTGCCCAAAGCAGTAAAACTTGCCATTTTAAAAGAGTCTTTGCTTAACGAGCCTACTAAAGGAAACTTGATTAAACTGACTGAATTTTGCCGACTCGAAAATTTAACTTTGCCAAAAGAAGATTACAGCCCTTTTATAGAAGAACAAGTTCGTATTTCTCGTACTCCCGATGCTCTTGCTTTAGACAATGCTTTATTTGAAAAAGAAGCCTCCTGGTTAGATTCTATAACGCCTATTGAATTTGAAGAAGCAAAAGAATTTTTATCTGAAAATAAAAATGAATTTATTGCAAAAACTCTTACAGGCATTCTTCGCTTTTATTCAGATGAAAAAATTGAAAATTCACTCCAAGCTCTCATTCCTGATTTTCAAAAAGCACAAGATTTTTTAAAAGGCTATCAAGAATTAAAACAATATCGAGAAGAAAGTCTGAGTGATGAAGAGTCATTAAAAAAACTCCGTTCCAAACGAAACGCTTGGGAACGGAGTGTAGAAGATTCAATCCAGTATTTAACTCAATTAGAACCAACGCCAGGTCAAGCCAAACAACATTGAATCTTTGTATTGCATATCTTCGTCTAAATCTTTGTCATAGAAGAGTTCAACACCAATTGAAATTTCAATAAATGGTGTCAACATTACAGCAAGAGTATTTTCCCAACGGCCATCAATTTCTTCAACGCCTTCAAAGTTCACGAAAGCCCACAAACGGCTCTTAAATGAAGCAATGTCCATAAAGCCGTATTTAAATTCAGTAATACTTTCAAGACCTGGTTCATCGCGGAAACCTTCACGTTTCTTTGTGTCTGGGTCATCAGCAAAACCATACCAATCAGAAATAGTCATACGATTAGCAAAAGCAAGACGTTGTGAGAACATATCGTTTGGCACATAAGCAAGACCAGCAAATTGTGTGACATAAGCTGGGTCCATAAATGAAGATATTGGTGTTCTGTTCCCTTCATCATCGTAAGTATAACCTTTCATGAATTGGGATTCAAAACGGCCGCCAAGATAAGGCTTAACATATTTGAACAAATTAAAATCTACAGTACTTTCCCAGAAAATTTTGTCTTCTGATTTGCGAGTACCGTTCCCTTTTGTGTAATTTTGGCCCCAAGCTAAATTGATAAGGTTACGCCAATTTGCATATTTCCAATTTCCTTGAACGTCTGCATCATAGCGGAAAAGCCAAACAGATGTATTTGTTCCATCTTCACTCCAGTTATTGTAATAATGACGAGTATACTTCATAGAAGCAACTACATCGGCCGTCCAATTTTCTGGAAGAAATCCAGAGAACATTCCATTTTCTGCATGGAGAGAAGTAACACCTGCAACTAAAATAGCTGCCAAGGCCAAAAATTTCTTTTTCATTTTACACCTCGTAAAAAATATTTATTAAAAAATAGCACTTTCCTAAAATTTTCCAATTGCAGAATTTTAAAACCACTTAAAAATCATTCTTTAATTTTCAATAACAAAACCTAATTTTTCTAAAATCTCTTTTGTTTCTGGTAAAAAGTTCTGAATTAAAATCTTATAGGCTTTGGGTTCTCGGCGTTTCGGATAATTTTTTCTAAACCATTCAAATTGTTCTGGATTTTTTCTCAATAAAAAATCATCTTGATTAATATCATAACTTAATCGATAAACTTTTTGTATTTGCCCAACAAGTGTATTTATCTCTTTAAAATCAATAACCCATTTTTTGTCAGTATCTTGAAGTTCAACATTAAATGTTTTTAATTCAGGTATATCAAAAAATGAAGCCACCTGCTGCACAATCTGGGATGTTGCATTCGCTTTACCATCTAAACTATAGCCAGCAATATGAGGTGTTGCTATAGAAACTTTTTCTAAAAAACTTTTATGAATAGTAGGTTCATTTTCAAAAACATCTATCACAGCCACTGAGCAAGTTCCTGTTTCTATTGCCCATTTTAAAGCCTTTTCAGAAACAACTTCTCCTCTTGAAGCATTAAACAACCAAAAAGGTTTCTTTACCCAAGACAAAGCATTTTCATTAAACATGTGATATGTTGGAAAAAGTCCGGTTCTTGTTAATGGCGTGTGAAATGTTATAACATCTGATTCTTCACAAATCGTTTTAAAAGAAACCCCTATCTCAAAATTTCCTTGTTCTTGCTTTGGCAAATCACAACACAAAACGCGCATGCCAAGAATTTTTCCAATTTGAAAAATTCTACTTCCAATATTTCCAACGCCAACAATTCCTAAAGTCATATCTCGAAAATCTTTTTTTTGTCTTTCACACATTTCTAATAACGCAGCTGTAAAATATTGAACTACACTGTCTGCATTACAAGCAGGAGCATTCGTGTAAAAAATTCCTTGCCTTTCTAAAAAAGATTTGTCTAAATGATCCATTCCAATGGTTGCTGTAGCAATCATTTTTACAGAAGAATTTTCTAAAAGTTCTGCATTACAACTAGTTCTTGTCCGAACTAATAAAGCGTCTGCATTTTCTACATTTTTTTTTGAAATTGCGTTTCCTGGCAAATAAAGCATTTCTGCAAAAGGTTCTAACACTCCTTTTAAGAAAGGAATCGCTTCATCGGCTACAATTCGCAACTTTTGTTTCATGTCTTACAATCTAGCTTTCTATTTTTAAGGCGTGAAAAATATTTTCCACATTTTCTTTTTTGTACTGGCTGTTTCAGCAATAAATGCCGCTCCAATTTTTGAAGTTGGACTTTCTACTGGTAGGCATGTTCCTGTAGCTCTAGTCGGAGCATTCCGATTAGACGCATTTGTTTTTCAACTAGAAGGAATGGGTATAAAACAAGAAACAAATGATTTTTGGATGACTTATCGCGGGACTATTGCTTATCGCTTTTTCGATGAACTTCCCTTTTCTCTTGATGCCGGCGTTTCTTGCGGGCACCTTTATGCAAAAGCACCAAACAAAAGGAACCAAGCTTTCAATCAAGCCAACAACACCCATTCTTTATGGAATTTCAACCACAAAGAATACATAGACATTTCTTTAGCTCTTTCGGCTAATTTATTTGGCTTTAAACTAACAACACTATACCCTGTTTTTAAACCTATCAATTCTTCCTCTACTAATTTGCTTTGGAACATTGCTTACATTGTAGAACTTTAATTAGATTATTGTTATGCCTATTTTATTAGAAATCCCTGCACAAAAAGCTACTGATAACAAAACTCGTATTGCATTTTTAGTTGATTGTGCCAAAAATGGCGACATAAAATTAGAGGCAACAGACAGTTTGCTCCCTCGCGTTTTTTTCCTTTCTATAGAAGATTTGTTTCCATGGAAAAGTTTCTTTGAAAAATTAAAAGTGGCTTGGTTCCGCTCGCAAAAAAATGATATTCCATTTGCTTTCCAATTACAAAAAAGAATTTCTGATGACATATTAAAAGATATGGAAAAAATAGATGAAAATGATTTACCTAAAGTTTTTGCCCAATTACGAAAAAATGGGTATTTCAAACCGCTCCCAAATCGAGTTAAATTGTAAAAAGTAAAAGTTCAATATTTTATATTTCTGTTGGTGAAGAAAGAGGTTTATTGTGACTATTGAAGAACTGACAATACGTTTAAAGCAAGAAGCAGAAAGTTTCAATCAAAATGAACCTTTCGCATCGCCTATGCTTCAAGAACAAATTTTATTGAAAGATTCTTTCAAAGAAATGCTTACTGTTACTCTTGCTTGCGGGCTTGCTGGCGAAATCATTAACAGGGAAAAACTAGAAACACTTATCAATTCCTGCTTTGAAAAATTTCCTGAAATTTTAGAATGCGCAAAAAAAGATTTAGTGGCTACCGTTTTACGTGACCCAGCTTGCCTAGGTTATTTAGAGCCATTGCTATTTTTCAAAGGCTTTCAAGGTTTGCAAGCATACCGAATCGCTCATGCCTTGTGGGAAAATAACGAACGTTTTACAGCAAAAATGTTCCAAAGTATTATCAGCAGAAAATTTGGAATGGACATTCATCCAGCCGCTCAGATTGGCCATGGGCTTTTAATTGACCACGCAACAAATATTGTGATTGGGGAAACAGCTGTTATTGGAAACAACGTTTCTATATTACACGGTGTTACTCTTGGCGGAACAGGTAATGAATGCGGTGATCGTCACCCAAAAGTCGGAGATGGTGTGATGCTTGGTGCGCACGCCCAACTCTTAGGCAATATCCATATTGGTGATGGCGCGAAAATTGGAGCGGGCGCCGTGGTTTTAGGCGATGTTCCTTCGCATACTACTTTTGCTGGAGTCCCGGCTGTTGAAGTAGGACACCCAAAAGATGAAATGCCTAGTTTTAACATGCAACAAGATTTTACGCAAGACGCTAAATGAACAAAAAAGAACGCATTGCTTTTATAACAGAAACATTAGACCATTTGTTTCCTTGTCCACCTATTCCTTTAAATCACACTAATGCTTACACATTTTTAATTGCCGTTTTATTGAGTGCACAATGTACAGATGCAAGAGTCAATCAAGTCACTCAAGTCCTTTTTAAAAAAGCAAATTCTCCACAAAAAATGTTGCAACTTGGAGAATCAGAAATTGCAGAAATAATAAAGCCTTGTGGCTTTTTTAATACAAAAAGCCACAACATTTTTACGCTTTCAAAAATCCTTTTAGAAAAACATAACGGCAAAGTACCGCAAACTTTTGATGAATTAGAGCAACTGCCAGGCGTGGGCCACAAAACAGCAAGTGTTGTTATGAGTCATATTTTTAAAATCCCTGCGTTCCCAGTAGACACTCATATTCATCGCCTTGCAAAGCGTTGGGGCTTAAGTAATGGTGAATCTGTTGAAAAAACAGAAAGCGACCTCAAAAAAATTTTTCCTAAAGAAAATTGGGAAAAATTGCATTTGCAAATTATTTACTTTGGCCGCACGTATTGCAAAGCTCGTGGGCATAAACCCGAACTCTGCCCTATTTGCAGTTTACTTTGACACACTTAAAAGATTTTCAAAGTAAGTAATTGTTTTCTTAAGGCCTTCTTGCAAAGGTATTTTAGGTTCCCAATTTAATTGAGATTTAGCAAGACTAATATCTGGCTTACGCATTTTCGGGTCATCGCCAGGCAATTCTTTATAAACAATCTTGCTTTTAGAGCCCGTTAAAGCAAGAACTTCATTTGCTAAATCAAGCATAGTAAATTCGCCAGGATTTCCGACATTCACTGGCCCGATAATATTTTCTTGCTCCATCATTTTTACAAACGCTTCAATTAAATCATCTACATAGCAAAAACTGCGCGTTTGCGTGCCATCGCCATAAATCGTAATAGGTTCTCCTTTTAAGGCTTGCACAATGAAATTACTGACAACGCGTCCATCATTAGGGAGCATTCTTGGACCATAAGTATTAAAAATACGGACAATACGAATATCTACCTTATTTTGCCTGTGGTAATCCATAAAAAGCGTTTCAGCGACTCGTTTTCCTTCGTCATAACAACTGCGAATTCCAATAGGATTAACGTTTCCCCAATAATCTTCTTTTTGCGGGTGAACAACTGGATCTCCATAAATTTCACTTGTGCTAGCTTGCAAAATTCTTGCATGAACTCGCTTAGCCATACCAAGCATATTTATTGCACCCATAACACTTGTTTTAATCGTTTTTACCGGGTTGTGTTGATAATGTACCGGGCTTGCAGGGCAAGCTAAATTAAAAATTCTATCAACTTCTAAAAGAATTGGTTCTGTAACATCGTGGCGGATTACTTCAAAATTTTTATTATCTCGTAAATGAGCAATATTTGCAAGTCTGCCTGTAAAATAGTTATCTAAACAAATCACTTCATGACCATCATTTAACAACCGTTCACAAAGATGACTTCCTAAAAAACCAGCACCACCCGTTACAAGACAACGCATAAAAACTCCATTTAAAATAACACCAAGAAATTTACAAAAAAAATCCCAGCAAACACATTAAGGTTTACGGGGATTTTAAAGAAAAAAGAAATAGATTTAAACGCGTTTCATAGAAATTAATTTTTCTCTGTAAGCGTCCCAATCAGTGATTGGTTTACGAGCAACACCACTATCAACAGCAGCTTTCGCTACCGCTAATGCGACTTCAGGAAGCAATCTTGGGTCCCAAGGTTTTGGGATCAAGTATTCTGGGCCAAAAGTCAAACCTTCTAAATTGTGTTGCTTTTGAATTTCTGCCGGGATTTCTTCGCGAGCGACTCGTGCAATAGCATAAACAGCAGCGTGTTTCATTTCTTCGTTAATAGTTGTAGCACGAACATCTAATGCACCACGGAAAATATATGGGAACGCAAGAACGTTATTCACTTGGTTTGGGTAATCAGAACGACCCGTTCCTAAAATCAAATCATCACGAGAAGCTTTTGCTTCTTCGTAAGTAATTTCTGGATTAGGGTTTGCACAAGCAAAAACAATTGGCTTGTCTGCCATAGAACGAATCATTTCACGAGTTAAAACATTTGCTTTAGAAACACCGAGGAAAACATCTGCGCCTTTTAAAGCATCTGCTAATGTATAAGCATCTGTGCGATCCGTTGCAAAAATTTTCTTTGGTTCACTCAATTTTTCTCTGTCTTTACGGATAACACCTTGACTATCAAGCATTAAAAGATTTTCTTTCTTTAGACCAAGAGAAAGATAAAGTTTTGTGCAAGCAGAAGCTGCTGCCCCTGCACCACTTACAACCATTTTAACATCTTCTAATTTTTTACCAACAACTTCTAACGCATTCAAAATACCGGCAGCAGAAATAATAGCCGTTCCATGTTGGTCATCGTGCATTACAGGAATATCTAATTCTGCTTTTAAACGATCTTCAATTTCAAAACATTCTGGAGCTTTAATATCTTCTAAATTAATGCCGCCAAAAGTCGGAGCAATCGCTTTCACTACTTCAACAAATTTCTTTGGATCGGTTTCATTGATTTCAATATCAAAAACATCAACGCCTGCATAGACTTTAAACAAAAGTCCCTTGCCTTCCATAACTGGTTTTCCAGCCAAAGCACCAATATTACCTAAACCTAAGACAGCAGTTCCGTTAGAAATAACTGCGACCAAATTACCTTTAGTTGTATATTCGTAGGCAAGTTCTGGATTTTTTTCAATTTCTAAACAAGGTTCTGCAACACCTGGAGTATATGCTAGACCTAAATCTTTTTGTGTTGTATGAGGTTTCGTTGGAACAACAGCTATTTTGCCTGGAGTTCCAGCCGCATGATAAGCTAAAGCTTCTTCTTTCAATTTACTCATTTCTTCGTCCTTTAGGAAAAAAGCGTTTAAAACACGTATTTTTCACGCCCAAAGATAGCAAATTTGCAGACACTTCCAATACTTCTTTTATAAAAAGCAAAAAGTGACTTCTTTTACTTTGCCATAATTACTGAACGCCCCTTCAAAAAAGGCTGAAATTCAAGCCAATCCATTTAAAATAAACTAAAATGGGAGCTTACGAATCGCTGAACCACGATGACTCAAATTTTTCTTTTCAGAAATTTCCATTTGGGCAAATGTTGTAGAAAAACCATTCGGAATAAAAAGAGGGTCATAGCCAAAACCAAGATTTCCAACAGGTTCTCTACCAATATTTCCTCTGCATTCGCCTTCAAAAATTTCGGGTTCATTATTTGGTGTAGAAGAATGAAGTAAAGCCAAAGCACAATAATACCTTGCCGAACGGTCTTCTATTCCTTCTAAATTTTTCAAGAGCAATTCATTATTCGACTCATCGTTTCCGTGTTCTCCGGAATAACGAGCAGAATAAACACCAGGGGCTCCATTTAAAGCAAAAACTTCTAAACCTGAATCATCAGCTAAAACCCAAGCTTCTACATTTTTCTTATGTAAAAATTCAGCCACAACCTTCGCTTTAATTTTAGCATTCCCTGCAAATGTTTCGGCATTTTCTTCAATATCAGAATCAAAACCAATATCTTTGAGCGTCTTGTATTCAAAACGTTCTGTTCCAAGAATTCCAGCAAAATCCCGGATTTTTCCAGCATTTCCAGTAGCAATTACCAAAAGCGTTTTAGAGGTCATTTTATTTCCCAAGTCGTTCCTTCTTTGGAATCTTTAATCACAACATTCATGCTAGCTAATTCATCACGAATGCGATCACTTTCAGCCCAATCTTTATTTTCGCGAGCGGCTTTACGAAGAGCAATCAAACTTTCAATTTTTGCTACATCAACAGAAGCATCTGCTTTCTTTTCAAATTCTTCTCTTGGTTCATCAAGTTTTAAACCAAAAATTTTATCCATATCAAGCACAAGAGCTGCTTTTTCGCCATCGTCTAAATCGCTTTTCAACATGGTGTTTAGAATTCCAAGCGCACGAGGCATATTTAAATCATCACCAATTGCATCACGGAATTCCTTCTGAATAGCCTTTGCCTTTTCAGTTTCAATACATGTTGCTTTGCCAATTAACGGGTCAGTCTTTTTGTGCAAACTTTTCAAAGCTTCACGTGCACTTTCCAACGATTCATAACTAAAATTCAAATAGTTGCGGTAATGGCTACCAAGCGCAAAATAACGATAATCAAGCGGATTAAATCCCTTTTCCATCAAAAGAGAAACTGTTAAAAATTCGCCACTTGATTTACTCATTTTCGAACCATCTAAACGCAAAAATTCGCCATGCATCCAGAACCTTGCAAAAGGAACGCCATTTGCACATTCACTTTGAGCAATTTCATTTGTATGATGCACTCGAATATGATCTGTCCCACCACAATGAATATCAAGCGTTGGACCATTATATTTCATTGCCATAGCAGAACATTCAATATGCCAACCAGGGAACCCAATCCCCCAGGGGCTATCCCATTCCATCGCACGCTTTTTATCTGTCGGGCTAAATTTCCAAAGAGCAAAATCAGTTGCATTCTTTTTTTCGCCCATATCAATGCGGCTGCCTTTACGCAAATTTTCCACATCTAATCTTGCAAAATCAGCATAACGAGGGAACTTCAGACTATCAAAATAAATACCATCAGAAGTGCGGTAAGTATACCCTTTTTCTTCTAAAGTTTTTACCAATTCAATTTGTTCTTGAATATGTTCAGTGGCACGAGTCCAACGAGTTGGCTCTTGAATATTCAAACGCTTACAATCTGCCATAAAAGCATCGGTATAAAACTTAGCGATATCCCAGACAGATTTACCTTCGCGAGCAGCACCCTTTTCCATTTTATCGTCGCCATCATCAGCATCAGAAGTCAAATGCCCTACATCGGTAATATTTACAATATGATTTACTTTAAAATCATAATACTTCAGAGTGCGCACTAAAAAATCTTCAAAAATATAAGTGCGGAGGTTTCCGATATGAGCAAAATGATACACAGTCGGGCCACAACAATACATGCGTACGGCAGGAACACCTTCCGGGAGTGTAAACAGTTCTTTTTTTCGCGTTGCTGTATTGTAAAACTGAAGTGCCACTTTAAGCCTCCGTTGAAAATTAACGGGGGTAAAGATAGTAAAACAAATGACAATCTTCTACTTGAATAAAAGATACAAGGAAGTAAATAAAGAATTAACGCAATTGACGCAATCCTTTAGGCATTGGAATTTCTGAGCCATCTTCTTTTAAGAGATAGAGATTATCCAAGCTAATATAGCCTTTTCCCGCATGCCTTGCTCTAAAAGCGAAATATTTGATTTGTTTAGGGTCTAATTTTTCAATAGTGTTTCCCCAACCTTCTTGTTTCATATTTTCCCAAATCAAAGTATCGCGTTTCCAAACACCTTTCGTATTTTTTAGTTTAACCATAAATTCATCGTAATCCTTGACTTGGTTACTTGGAATTTGTAATTCAAAATACCCATCTGAGTTGCTATGAGTTGTTGCATAATCAAAAACTATTCCAACAGATTCACTCACTTCAGGAGGCATTTCATAATAGGCACCTACAAAATTCGGCCATCCTAATTGTGGTGGTTGTTCAACAAAAAAGTCATGGCGCATAAAACTCCCGTGGGGTTTAGAACCGGAGAAAATTTTTGCTCCGATATTTGTTGCATTATCGCCATTAGCAACTGCAAACCATTTCACATTTTCAAATCCATTTTCAAAATCTTCCATCACACTTGTCGTTCTGTAAGAACCGCGAATTCTAAAAGGTATTTCAAAGTTCAACTTTTTTTGCCCAAGACCTTCAAAAGTAAGGAGAATTTTCATGTTTCCCAATGATGCATTTTCAGAAAGAGGAATTTTTACATGAAAACTTTCTATTGATGCGTTCCATAAAGAATCATCAGGCTTTATATTCTTTACAATTCCAAGTTCTGGAATCTTTAACAAACCTTGTACCAATTGACCATTTTCTTGCAATGCCGTCACAAAAAGGTCTAATGTATCTCCGGCTAAAACCGTTCTCTTTTCAAGAGACGCCGAAAGAATTTTTGGCATATTGGCACTTTCTCCTTTTAAAACTTTTGGATTAATTTGTACAACAGCCATTCCATAAGCAGGAACTTTTATTTCCTTGTTTTTACTAGGGTTAATCCGCCTTCCTGAAGGTCCCATTTTAGGGTAAGCATAAGCATTTTGAGATGTTCCTATCCATTTAAATTGAGAGGCTCCAAAAATTTCTACTTGCGTGCGAACTAAATCACCTTTTCCTGGTTCAAATTTTTTCGACAAAGAATCATTTTTTATTGTTGAATCAGATTGAAGAGATTCTCTTTCAATTAAAACACCTTTATCTTTATCCGATAAATTCACTAACAAGACTCTGATAGAATCGCCTTTTCCAATAGCATAAGCAACAATTTCTGGAGAATCACTTTGAACAGGTAAAACAAAATACCCATTTTCTAAAAAATCTTTATAAGTCATATAAACGCCATAATACATTGCTGTTGGTTCTAAAGATTTCCAATAGTTCCAGGAACCTTCTTTCGATAATGCCGTTAAACTAATTGTGCCATAAGTACTATCTGGACCAATAAATAAATTTGAAAAAGAATCCCATGGAAGAACTTGTAAACGATTTCCAAATTTCATTGCGTTTTCTGCAAAAACCATCGCTACAGCGGCAGCTTGAGAATAATCCATAAGGATATGATGACCTTGCACACAAGAGCTAAATTCAGAAAGTAAAATTTTCCGTTCGCCTTCTAAATGACGTTTCATCCAGATATCAATTGAGTCTATATTTTGTTTAACTGCAAGCATAGCTTTAAGCATATCGCTAGAGTTTAAATTATTCTCAGCCCAGTATGGGTACATATGAAAATCAACAACATCAAGGTAACGTTTCCCATCTTTTTTCTCAGCTTCTCCGATAAGGCGCAAAGCTTCTTCTAGCCAGTATTTCCCATCAGAAAGACCTGCTCCTCTTTGCAATACATTATAAGAACTGAATACTGGGCCATGCAGAACAATTGTAGAATCTACGGCTTTCATTGTTTTTGCACGTTCTAAATACCGAACAACATACTGCCTTGCAGATAAAGGTCCGGCTTCTTCCCATTCGCCATCAAGTTCATTTCCAATTTGCCAATTTTTAATATTGTAACCTTTCACCTTATTTGCATAATAAACCCAATCCGCCGCTTCTTTTGCATTTCCTGTGCCGGCATTCACACAAATTAACGCTTTAGCATCTGGCATTTGTTTTATATAAGTCATATACTCTTCAAAATGCCATTTGATTCCGGTCCAATCACTTCTTTCCTTATCACCAAGCCTCGTCGAAAGGCCAAATGCTTTAAAATTATTGCCATCTAATAAATTTCTTCCACCACTAAACAACTTTAATTCACGGATTTGCACACCTTCTTTTGGCAAATCTTTTGTTTTAAAACGAATAGCGATATAACGCGATTCTAATTTTTTAAGTCCTAATTTTGTCGTAGTGGATTTTACTTTAACCGTTGCAAACTTCTTTTTGGTATCTGTAAAATTCTGATGTACTCCAGGGTATTCAATATAATCTTCTACCCAATAATTCAAATCAAATGCTTTAGGTTTTAAATTTCCCCATGCTATTTCTAAAGAATCTAAAACAACTTTTTCTTGAAACTCAATTACAGCCCAAGGCGGATCTAAGGGGTCGATAATTTCACCCCACCACATCGTTTCTAAATTATCATCTGTCATATGACTTTTTCGTACAAAGCCATAATTGTCTTTATTTGTTCCGCGATAAAGCGTTTCGCTAATAAAGCCAGGAGCATAAGTTGTGTCTTTTACATGATAAACGCCTGTGCTATCATAATAGCCGTTTCCATTCCAGTGGTATTCATTAGAAAGGCTTCCGTTCGGGAATCTAAAAAATTTATACCCTCCATCAACAAGCGCTTGTTTCATATCATAAAAACGTGTTGGAGGATTCCATATTGCTAAAACAGCCCCCAACATATTATCTTTTTTTATTTCAATACCTGGCTGTAAATCGCTAACTGAAACAATTCCAGGTGATGCTATTGAAAATACTGCAGCAAATAAAAAGAAAATTTTTCCGAAAAAAGAAGGGGCTTTTTTCATAGAGTCCTCTCTTAAATGAAGATTTACACAACATTAATTTATATAAAATCCACCTAGATTTCTACCAATATTTCGTATTTCAAAAGAATCTTTATAAAAATCGCCACTATTCATTCCATAAAAAAAATACTCCACTAAGTGGAGTAAAAAAGTAGGGCTACAGAACCTAGAACTTACCAGGAGGGGAGCAATGATAGAGTTGTTACAGGATTTACCTTTCGCCCTTTTTTCAAAATAGAATTGTTTTTTAGAAAAAACAAGATATTATAATGATATTTCTTATTCTTCTCTGAATTCAATACGACACTTAGGAACGAATCGGAACCCACCCCTACGATGCCTATCAATTTCAAAGAAATTAGAAACCTTTTCTAAATGAGTAACAACGCGATTTAAACGACTTTCAAAATTTGGACGGAGCGGATCCATACAAATATCGGCATCTCTTTTAAATTCACGGTTTTCATATTCTTCACGACCTGTCAGCATATATTCTCGTAAAATATTCCGCAAAATCCGAGCAGGAACATTACGCATTAAATGCTTACTATTGACCGCAATAGAATCATCACTATTGTAATAAACAACAGTAACAGAATCATTCAAAGCGCCAAGCAAATTTTCATGAGCTGTCTGTAATGGTTTCCAAACATCAAATTCTTGACGCACAACTGAACTCATAAGTCTTGCAAATGGATCTTTGACATTTACATTTTTCTTGTAAGTAACACCTGTGATATTTACAGGAGCCCCATAAAAACAATCTTTATGCAACAAGAGAGCGCCAGTTTTAGTGTCTAAAACATCTTTTTCAATGTGCACACATTCTAAATGCTTTTCGTAATCGTTTTCCCAATTAATCCCATAAAGAGCAAGGCATTTATCAAAAGTAACAACCTTACCTACAACCTCGCCATTAACCAAGATGTTCTTATTGTCATCTATGTCAGCAACAGCTCGACTGTCTAAAGACATTGTCACTGAATTCTGAGAAGCACAAAGAATCACCTTTTCATAAGCAGGCATATTCAAGAAAATAGGCGAATAACGGATTACCATATTTATCCATGGCATGTAATTTGTTGCCAAGCATTCTTCATCTTTACATGACAACACTACAAAATCCGTTCTTTCTGACTTAGTTTCTTGCCCATAAATCAATTGAGCTGCATTCAAAAAAGATTGTCTTTTAGGTAAACATTCAAGAGCAAAAGCTCTCATATCTTTAGCCGCATAAAACTGTGGAACAAACGGCAAATAAGTACGCAACAATGGCCTAGATGGAATAATTTCAGATTCTTCAACATGAGCCATCATATCATTTAAAAATTTTTCCGGAGCAATACCACGAGAGTAGAGCCATTGGACTAGAGCATCTATCCAAGAACGATGTAAAAAGAAAGGCACTACCCCTTCTTCGTACCAAAGATGATCTAAGTCTGAAAATTCAAATTTATTGTAAGAACGAATAAATTCAAGCACATCTTTCGTCTGGAAGACAGAAAGCATTTCTATGTGCACCATTCTAAGTAAAAGATTTGTAACCATATTACCCTTGTATCCCAAAAACAGGATAAAATATAGCAAAATTCTTTTTTGTAAACAATTTGGCTATATTTTGATTATGGAGAAGCTAGAAAAAACGACATTTCAATCAAAAATCAGGGAATTATCCGATGAAATTATCAATAAAATCGCTGCTGGCGAGGTTATTGAGAATCCAGCTTCTGCAGTAAAAGAAATGATAGAAAATGCCATTGATGCAAAAGCCCAAAAAATACGCATTCAAATTGCTGATGGTGGCAAAGAATTAATTCGAATAACAGATGATGGCGAAGGCATGTCAAAAGAAGACCTTTCTTTGTGTTATTTGCGCCACACCACATCAAAGCTCCACACTGCAAGTGACTTGTTTCGTTTAAAAACAAATGGTTTTAGAGGTGAAGCTATTGCCTCGATTGCAGCCATTTCTAAAATGACTATTACTACAAGAACTCAAAATAATTCTGAAGCTTTTGAAATAAAAATAGAAGGTGGAACTCCAAAAGAAGTGCAAACAACAAGCGCCCCTGTTGGCACCACATTTGTAGTCGAAGATTTATTTTTCAACACGCCAGTCCGTAGGCATTTTTTAAAAAGTACTTCTTACGAAAGTACAAAGATTTTAGATACAGTTATACGTTTAGCAATAGCTCACCCAGAAATCCGTTTTGAATACCGGGTCGGAGAAAAAGATGTTTTTCTTGGGTCTGCAAAAGATTTACGTGGCAGATTAGCAGAGACTATCGGTGCTGGAATTGCAAGGAAAATGATTCCTGTCGATTATACAGAAAACAACATACAAGTAAGTGGTTTTATTTCTCCGCCAGATGAATCCATAAAAAAACGCAACCAACAATATTTTTACTTACAGAAAAGACCTATCTGGAATGTGATGATTCATAAGGCAGCCATTCAAGCTTACGACCCTTATGCTAAAGGTTGCCCTACTTGTGTTTTATTTTTAGAACTACCTGATGAAGATTTCGATGTCAATGTCCACCCGGCAAAAAGAGAAGTCCGATTTGCCGATGAAAACAAAGTTTTTTTGGCCGTTCGACATGCTATCAAAACCGCCCTTCGACAAGAAGAGCAAACTAGCACCGAAAGACCTATTCTCCAGCTTCTTGATTCTAGTTCTAATGAGGAATCTGTTACAGAAAAATCTTCTTTTAATTCTATTTGGAACTCTCCTGCTTTTTCCTGTTCTGAACAAACGATTTCCCAAAATGAAATTTCTGAAAAGAACAAAGCTCCTGTATATTCCATTCCAGGAGACCTTTTTCATCAAGAAGAAGATATCATACCTTTTAAAAAAGAAGAACCTATTCCTGAGCAAGAAGTAATCCCGACTCCCCCGCCATTTATACAAATTGCAAATACTTATATCGCTTGCGAAGATTTGAATGGCTTGTTATTGATTAATCAACATGCAGCCCACACAAGAATCCTTTACGAACAAGCCTTGCGAGTCCTTGAATCTCAAGGTCACATTGATTCTCAGGAACTTTTGTTTCCTGAAGTTATAGAATTTTCAAAACTTGAATCTTCTATACTTGAAAAAGCCGAACGAGAACTCAATCTGCTTGGTTTTGATTTAGAACCTTTTGGTGGCGATGCCTACCAAATGCGAGCCATACCTGCCAGTCTTTCTTTTGGAAAAGCTATCCCTGCTATTCGAGAACTTCTAGAAATGCTTTCAGCAACCATTCAAGGCAATAACCCTATTGCTGATTCTATCGCTAAAGCCTGGGCTAAAGCCAATGCCATCAAAGCAGGCGATTTTTTAAAACAAGAAGAAATGGCTCAACTCATGACTTTGCTTTTACAGACAAATGAACCTATGGTTTCGCCATTCGGTAAGCCCACATTAATGCGACTTACTGCAGACGAATTGCAAAAGAAATTCCGTAACTGATTTTTGAACAGAATTTCCTTCTTTTAAAATTTCAAGCAATTTTTCTCTTTTAAAGCAAATTTCTTCTTTTTGACAAATTAATTTTTCAATCATTTGGTATAAATCGTCCATTTTTTTCTTTTTATTGGTAAATGGCGCTATGATTATTTCAGGAAAATAAGATTCTTTCAGCAATAAATTAGGCAATGATAAAGATTTTATTTTGAGAAAGAGTTTTCCCATAAAATAAGTCAAAAAATCTGGTTTTACAAAAACGGCATAAGGGGTTGCGCACAATGCAGATTCTAATAACGCAGTCCCAGGGTTTCCAATAACAAATTTTGCTTTTGATAAAAAAGCTATTCTATCTTTTGCGTTTACTGGACTCAATTCAACTTTTATATTTCGAGGTAAAGTCTTTTCTAATTCTTTTTTTAAACTCATTCGTGATGCGACAAAAATGGGCTGGCCTATTGCAGAGACTTTTGTTGCCATTTCTGCATACAACTCAAAATTCCTTCTGAGGACTTTACAACGGCTACCTGGAAAGAGATAAATTTTATTTTCTTTCTCTGATATTTCAGTATTTTCAATGGCTTCTACAAACGGGTGTTTAATTTTTTCTGCGCTAATGCTTTCTTTTTCATAACTTTCTTTTTCCATAGGGAAAAAGACTAATGTTTTTGTTCCTTGTAAAACATTCGCTCGTTTCTTTTTCCATGCAAAAATTTGTGGCGGAGATAAATAAAGAACAGGCTTTCCACATTTTTTTGCAAAATCCACTAATTTTAAATTTAATCCTGGATAATCTATTGCAATAAAAGCTTTACACAAAGGATTTGAAATTTCTCGTTTCATTAACCGCAATATTTTTTTGAAAAAAAATAATCTCGGCAAGACATCAAAAAATCCTGAAACAGGAAATTTTTCAAAATCTTCTATGCTTTCTAAGCCAGCCTCGCTCATTCGTTTTCCGCCAATGCCGCGAGACTTTAGCCCTAACGAACAAATTGCAGAAACGACATTTTCTCCTAAAATATCTCCAGAATCTTCTCCTGCAAAAAGAACCACATAAGGAGACATTTTATTTTTTTCCTGAAACCCACACATTAGAAGCCATAAATTCTTTTTTCAACCAATATAAGAAATCAGAAGAATAAAGTATTTCTTTTTCACTAAGGAGTAAAGTGTGCTTAGAATTCAATGTTTCTACATGGAAAATTAGACGAGCTCCTGGTTCTCCAGGAAACGCTTCTAGCGCTTCCATTTTGGCTTTTAATTTGTCTAAATTTTCTTCTTTTAATGAAGAAGACATGCATTCAATATGGATTTCTTTTACCCGGTGCTGGATATTTTCAAGCGATTCTATAGAATCCACCGAGAATCTCATTTCTTGTTTTTCTTCAATGTATTTTAACGATCCCCAGGCAAGAACTCTGTCATTAACTCCAAAAGAACTTCTGTATTTTTCCCATTTTTCTGGACCAAATGATAAAGATAACGTTCCATGGAAATCCTGGATTTCAAGGAATCCTATTGTTTTACCAACATTTCTTCCTTTTTGAATGTCTACTGAACGTGAAGAAATAACGATACCGCCAACAATACAATTAGAATCTCCGTCATGGCGTCTTAATTCATCTTGAGCCAAAGTGCAAGAAGCAAAACCTATTAATTCTGGCCTGAATTCTTCTAATGGATGGCTTGAAAGAAAACACCCAACAATTCCTTTTTCTTTATTGAGTTTTTCCATAAATGGCCAAAGAGTGGCTTGCTCTAATGTTTCACTTTCTTTAGAAAAATTATCGTCTTCTAAAGAATCAAAAAGCGAAATTTGCCCTTTTTCTTTGTCATTCTGGTAAGTTGTTGCCAGATTCAATGCTTTATCGATACTTGCAAAAATTCTTTCTCGCTGAGAATTATGCAAGTTATCTAATGCACCCGCAAGAACAAGACTTTCTAAAATTCTCTTATTCAATGGTGGGCGTTTTGTCGGACAAGAAGCCTGATAATCTAAAACACGTTTGCACAAATCAAAAATGCTTGTATAAGGGCCATTCTTTTCTCGTTCTGCAACAAGGTCTTCAACTACTTCAAATCCGACATTTTTTATGCCAGCTAAACCATAAAGGATATTTGAATTTTTGTCTACAGAAAATCTTGCTTCTGAACGGTTGACACAAGGCGGTAAATATTTAATTCCAAGTTTATCGCATTCTTTAAGCATCACCACAATACGTTCTACTTTTGAAATTTCAGCAGACATAGTTGCAGCCATGTATTCTGCGCCATAATGCGTTTTCAAATAAGCCGTTTGGTAAGCAACATAACTATAAGCTGCCGCATGACTTTTGTTAAAGGCGTAACCGCAGAATGGCAAAAGAACCGCCCAGATTTCTTCAATCATTTTTGGGTCATAACCGCGCGAAATACATTTTTCAAAAAATTCTGGCTGGAGTTTTTCCATTTCAGCTGGTTTCTTTTTTGCCATAATACGGCGGATAATATCAGCGCCACCAAGTGTATAGCCACCAAGAATCTGAGCTAAGCGCATTACTTGTTCTTGGTAAACAATTACACCATAAGTCTCTTTCAGAATAGGCTCTAAATCAGGATGATAACAGTTGATTTCTTCGACCCCATTTTTACAACGGATAAATCGAGGCACCTGTTCTAAAGGACCTGGGCGATAAAGCGCATTCATCGCTATCAAGTCTTCAATACAGGTTGGGTTTAATTCCCGCAAATATTTTTGCATACCTGCTGATTCAAATTGGAACACCCCAACCGTCAAACCTTTACTAAACAATTCATAAGTTTTTTTATCGTCTAATGGAATATGCCCTATATCTAAATCAAATCCATGATTCTTTTTAATCAATGCTAAAGTATCTTGAATCATAGATAAGGTAATCAAGCCCAAGAAATCCATTTTTAAAAGGCCAATATCTTCTGCGTAATGCTTGTCATACATTACAACCGGCGTATCCGAAGGAACGGCTCGATAAACAGGCGCCAATTTATACATTTCAACAGGAGCAATTACAACCGCTGCCGCATGAACTCCTGTCTGACGTGCTAAATTTTCAAGCTTTTCAGAATACTCCCAAAGGTCTTTATAAATTTCTCTTGATTGGATTTTTTCATTCAAAGTATCTGGAGAATAATCTGGCAAAGGCTGGCCTTTTTTTAACCCTGTTTTGGCATCACTTAATGTAGCACCATTATCTTTAGGTAAAAGGTCTATTATAGAACGAACATCACTTAAAGGAATATTTAAAACGCGACCAACATCATTTATAACCTGTCGCATTTTTAATGAGCCATAGGTTACAATTTGGCTTACACACTGCGCGCCATAATGCTCTGTCACATACTGAATAACGCGTCCTCTGTCCCTATCTGAAATATCTGTATCAATATCAGGCATACTCACGCGTTCTGGATTTAGAAAGCGTTCAAAAAGTAAACCAAATCGAAGGGGGTCAATGTCTGTAATCCCAATGATATAAGTCACAATTGAACCAGCTGCAGAACCGCGCCCCGGCCCAACTGGAATTCCATTTTCTCTAGACCAGTTGATAAAATCCCAAACAATAAGCAAATAGCCCGCCACTTTCATATTGCGGATACAGTTTAATTCTGTTCGCAAGCGACTAGCCACATCAGAATCGCCCACAGGAAAACAACAGTTTTCTTCTGGGTAACGTGATTTTAAACGATTATTACAAAGAGAAATCAAATAAATATCAGAATCTGTTCCTGCACAACATTTCCCTTTTGCGCTTTTTTCAATTTCTTGTTTATCTGATTCAGAAAGCGTTTCTTGAGAAAGACTTTTTTCTTCGCAATACTTTTCTGTTTCTTTAGCAAGTATAGAAGCGAGTTCCTTTTCATATTCGCTTTGCATGTCTTGTTTTATTTTTGCGTATTCTTCAGAATTTTTGAATTCTTCTGTAATCTGAAATTTCGGCCAAAATTCATCACCACAATTTGTTCGAATCGTTACATGACAGCGTTTGGCTATTTTTTCTGTATTGTCAATAGCTTCTGGGTATTGCGCAAAAAGTTCCCGCATTTCTTGTTCTGAACGGAAATAGAACTGATTACCCGGGTACATTTTATCTTCAAATTCATTTAATTTTTTGGCAAGCCCGATACAGCGTAAAACTTTGTGGGCTTTATGATCTTCTGCATTTAAATAATGCACATTATTGGTAGCCACTAAAGAAAGCCCAAATTCTTTAGCATAATCTGCTAAAAAGACATTAAGTAAACGTTGTTCAGGAACACCTTGGTTTGAAAGGGTTAAAAACAAATGTTCACTATCAAAAATTTTTCTCAAGGAATCTAAATACTCTTTAGCCAATTTTTCTTTTCCAGAAACGACATCTGAGCCGAATCGACTAAAGAAATCTCCAGCAAGAGCAATCAAACCTTCTGAATGTGATGCTAATATTTCTAAAGGGACACCAGGAATTTCTTTCCAATTAATTTCATCAATATAGCAATGACTAACTATACGCAATAAATTACTATAACCTTTATCCGTTTCTGCTAAAAGAGTTAAACGCTGGTAAGTTATTTCTTCTTTTCTATCTGCCGCTGGGTGATCTACAAAAATATGGCAACCTATAATCGGATTTATTGGTTCTAAACCTTCTGCTTTACGAGACTTATTAAGGCTTTTGGCTTCCATATAAAATTCAAGCATGCCAAACATGTTACCATGGTCTGTAAGCGCTACCGCAGACTGTCCCATTTCAATAGCTTTATTGAGTAAAGCTTTGGCACGGCAAGAGGCTCTTAAAATCGAATATTCAGAATGTGTTTGTAAATGAACAAAAGCCATAGCTTTATTCCCCTTACATATAAACTCAAAATTCTACACTATTTCTCTGCAAAGATAATTTTTTAAAAGATTACCGAAACTGGTATACTTGGTTAAATCTCTCTATTTTCTCCTTCATCATTTTATGTTCTTCCATATTTATTTGTAAACAAGAATTTTACCCTTTTTAAAGCTTTAAAACAGTCCCTTTGATAAATTGTCAATGGAATTTTCTTGTTTTTCCACATAACAGCACACAATCATGGATATTTTTTTCCGCATAAAAATTCTCTGCTTTTATCAGCAAAGGAGTGTTTGTTATGGATTGGTTCAAAAAATGGAGCTTATTATGGCTCTGTTGTAGCTCTATTTATGCAGCAACAGTTTCAAACCCAATTACTTGGGTTGATAACCCCGACCCTTCAATTGTTCGCGTTGATGACACCTATTACATGGTAACAACCACAATGCATTTTGCGCCTGGTGACCCAATTATGGCTTCTAAGGATTTGGCTCAATGGCGCACTGTCGGCTATGCTTACCAAACGCTCACTAATAACGATAATATGAACTTAAATGCTGGCCAAAATGCGTATGGTAAAGGTTCTTGGGCGTCAAGTATTCGCTATCACAAAGGGTTCTTTTATGTGCTTACGCCTTCTTATACAACAAACAGAACTCACTTGTATAAAACTGCTGATATTGAAAACGGCCCTTGGACAGAAGTCACTTTGCCTTTTTATCATGACCCTTCTCTGTTCTTTGATGATGATGGTTCCGTTTGGGTCTTTTATGGTAGTGGCGACCAAATAAGTTATGTAGAACTCAACGGAGATGCTTCAGCCGTTAAAAGTGGCGGCCGTAGTGGAAAACTCGGTGGAGTAAGCGTCAATCAAGTGACAGGTACAACTAATTACTACGTTCAACAAGAAGGCGCTCACATGGAAAAAGTAAATGGTGAGTATTATTTGTTCACTATTTCTTGGCCTGCAGGTAATTGCAGAAGCGCTATAGTTTATCGTTCTAAAAGTTTACTTTCTGGCTACTCCGGAAAAATTTTCTTGCAAAATAATGGTGTCGCTCAAGGAGGAATTTTTGACACACCTGAAGGCAAGTGGTACGCTCTTTTATTCAGAGATTCCGGACCTGTTGGGCGCATTCCTTATTTAGTCCCGACTTCTTGGCAAGATGGTTGGCCTGTTGCTGATGGCTCTAAAGCGCCTTCAACTCTTGAACTGCCTGCAAATGCATTGCCTGGATACGGTATGGTTACTAGCGATGATTTTGATTCTGAAATTCTTCCGCTTGAATGGCAATGGAATCACAACCCTGATAATAAAAACTGGTCTCTAACGGCTAATCCAGGGAACTTACGCATTACCACAAGCCGAACAGATTCTCGAATTATAAATGCTAAAAACACTCTTACACAACGCACTTTTGGACCAAAATGTTCTGGCAGAATTTCTCTTGATGCATCTGGTATGAAAGATGGCGATATTGCAGGCCTTGTTGCATTACAAGATACGAAAGGTTTTGTCGGTATTACAAAAGAAAATGGCAATTATAAAGTGGTTATGTACACTGGCTCAAAAGATGGAGAATCTTTGAAAGCAAGCGAATCTTTCTCTAGTTCAAAAATTTTCTTGCGCATAGATTTTGATTTACCACTCGATCGAGGAACCGCTTCTTTCTATTATAGCACAAACGGTTCTGACTGGACAAAAATCGGCTCTGATCTCGCTTTGGATTATTCTCTTGGGATGTTTGTAGGTTATCGCTTCGGATTATTTAATTATGCCACAAAAACGGCTGGCGGTTATGTTGATTTTGACTGGTTTAAAATCGGAACAGACTATAAAGATGAAATTTATTTAGACAATATTCAAGACACAACTCCACCAACACCTTACAACGACATTGCTGTAAAAATCCCTGGAAGAATTGAAGCTGAAAATTACGATGTAGGAAAACCTAATCGCGCTTATTATGATAAAGATTCTGACAACCAAGGAAATGCGTATAGAGAAGATGGCGTTGACATTGTTCAATTAGATTCTCTTGATAAATCCAAAGGTTTTGCTATCGGGTATACCGAAGAAGGCGAATGGATGCGCTATACAATAAACGTAAGTGAAAGTGGCGTTTATGAAGTTCGGGTGAATATGGCTACAGCTTCTGAAAATGCTGGTGTAAAATTATACATTGACGGCAAAGCTATTTCTGAAAATATTATTGCAGCCCAAGGTGAAGACTGGAGTAATTACTCTGCTATTTCAGCAAAAACTTCAGAAATTTCAGCCGGAGAACACGCCCTCAAAATTGAAATTGTTGGCAATTACGTAAACGTCGATTGGATAGAATTCTGCAAAGAATCTTGTTCAGAAAACCCTCTCTTTATCAAAAAACTCACTCTTGATAATCTTGGCTTACAAAATTTTAGCATTTACTCATTGAATGGTTCATTTATCGGAAAAATCAAAGCGTCTTCAGTTCGCGATGCTCATGCAAAAGTCCAATCGCTTATTTCTGAAAAAGGCGTTTACCTAATAAAATCTACAAACGGTTTTTCGCATCGTTTTATGATAACCAAGTAACTTGAATTTTCTAGGAAACATTATGGACTTTTTAAAATCAATGATAAAAGCCGTTTTGGCATGTGTTAGTTTTGTAGCGCTAACAAACAATGCTTTCGCTGATAACATTACTGTAAATGGAGTCACACGGAATATGATTGTGTATGCTCCTTCTGGCATTGAAAAAAACAGGCCCTTGATTATTCAAATGCATGGAATGAATCAAGACGCCCCTTACCAACAAAATGCCGCTAAGTGGGAAGAAATTGCAGACACTGCTCGTTTTGTTGTTGTATTTCCAAATGGCGAAAATAAAGCCTGGGATATTTCCGGCGATAAAGATGTGAATTTTTTAAAAGCCATTATCAACGAGATGTCTGATAAATATGGCATTGATACAAAACGCGTTTATGTTTCTGGATTTTCTATGGGCGGTATGATGAGTTATCATGCAGCTAATAAAATGGGAGATATGATTGCAGCTATCGCTCCTGTTTCTGGTTACCCTATCGGAAACCCAGCTCCTGCAAGCATTCGCCCGATGCCTATTATTCATACTCATGGAACGACCGATGATGTTGTAAATTATGAAAGTGGCGCAAATTACCTAAAACGTTGGGTCTCTTTCAATAAATGTTCCGAAAATTCTCAGTTAATAAAACCTTACCCAGCTAATCGTTCAGGTTCTGCAGCCTCTCTTGAAACATGGAGTAATTGTTCTGAAAATATAGAAGTGCGTCTTTTAAGTATTGCAGGAAAGGGACATTGGTATTCAATGGATTTAGCAAGCGTAAATACAAGTGATGAAATTTGGAACTTTGTGAAAAATTTCTCTTTAGATGGTTCAAGCATTTCGCCACCAATTCAGGTTCCAACCAATCGCGACACCATTTTTAATGGAAATTTTGATTCAACTGCTGTTGGTTGGGATTTACAACTACATGGAGACGCAAAAGCAAATGGTTCTGTAAAAGATGGAAAATATGTGCTAGATATTTCTGCCATTGGAACAGAAAATTATCAAGTACAATTAATCCAACATGACATTCATCTTGAAAAAGATAAATGGTACGAAGTTAGCTTTGATGCTAGTGCAAGTAGTTCTCGTTCACTTGAAGTCAATGTTGAACAACATAACGACCCATGGGATAGTTATCTTAGTGAACTTCAATTTTTTGAACTCAATTCAACAACTCAAAATTTTTCGTTTAAATTTCAAATGAAAGTACCTACTGATACCAATTCTCGTTTAAGTTTTAATGCAGGCGCGGCTACAGGAACTCTTTTTTTAGACAATATAAAAATCAGAGAACTTAGTAACTCTGAAATTTCAAAAGAAGAATTGTCTCCTATTAAAAACAAAATTTCTTTAAACCAGGCTCATAAAGAAACTTTTCATGTATTCAATCTGAATGGAAATTTTTTAGGCACCATTTCAACCAATCAATATGATATGCCTAATGCTATAAAAAATTCTGTAAAGACTTCTGGAACTTATTTACTGAAATCTAAAACAAATAAAATCTTTAAACTAAATGTGAAATAATCCCTTATTCGGAGTTTATATGAAACAAATTTCTTTCCTTTCTTTGCTATTTACTTTTTCAACTTTTACCTTAGCGCAACCTATTAACAACCTTGTTAAAACACCTCCAATGGGTTGGAACAGTTGGAATGTATTTCACGAAAATATCAACGAAAAGCAAATCAAAGAAATTGCTGATATTATGGTGAGTTCTGGCATGCGAGATGCTGGCTACATTTATTTAAATCTTGATGATAACTGGATGGCAAAAAAACGCGATGCTAATGGCAATTTAACTCATGACCCAGACCGTTTTCCTAGTGGCATGAAAGCCCTTGGTGATTACATTCATAGCAAAGGTTTAAAATTCGGTATTTATGGCGACCGCGGTTTACGCACTTGCCACCATTATAACAATTCAAATCAATTTCCTGGTTCTGAAAGTGGCTCTTATATGAGAGAAGAACAAGACGCCAAGACTTTTGCAAGTTGGGGTGTTGACTATTTGAAATACGATAACTGTGAACCCGCACCAGGTTCTAACCAACAACAAGATTATGAACGCATGCGTGATGCTTTAAAAAAATCTGGCCGCGACATTGTTTTTAGTATTTGTGCTTGGGGTTTTCAATCTTGGATGCCAAAAACCGGAAACTTGTGGAGAACAACGGGCGATATCGGAAATGCCTGGAAAAACGCTCCTGGTGATTGGTTCCGCGGTGTAGCTGACATTATCGAAGAACAAGAACACCTCTATGTTCACGCAGGACCTGGCCAATGGAATGATCCGGATATGTTACAAGTAGGAAACGGGAAATTAACTGACAATGAAGCTAGAAGCCAAATGACCATGTGGTCCATAATGGCCGCTCCGCTTTTAACTGGTAATGATATCCGCAATATGTCAGCAACTACAAAAGACATTTACATGAATGCTGATATGATTGCCGTGAACCAGGATTCTGCAGGCATAGCGGGGCATCGTATTAAAAATGATAACGGCAAACAAATTTGGATGCGCCCTCTCGGCGGCGAAGGTAGCGGAAAACTTGCTGTTGTTCTCTACAATTCTGCCGATTATGAACAAACGATAGACCTCTATTTTGAAGATGTTGGCGTTTCGGGCGAAGTTATGGTTCGTGATGTGTGGCAAAAAAAAGATTTAGGAATGATTTCAAATGGGCTTTCTTCTATTGTAGCACCACACCATGTGACATTCCTTATTATTACAGCAAAACTAGACCCAGCTGAACCATTCACAGGTACAGCAATTTCTCTACCTGGTAAAATTGAAACTGAAAATTTTGATAAAGGAAGTGCTGGACTTGCTTATAGTGACAATAGTTCAGAAAACGAAGGAAAGGCTTATCGTGAATCTGGTGTAGATATAGTAACTCTTGATTCAACAGATGAATCCAAAGGTTATGCTATTGGCTATACAAGTGCTGGCGAATGGATGAATTACACTGTAAACATTAAAAAAGCTGGAAAATATTTCGTTTTTGCTAATGTAGCAAGTGGTCTTGAAAATTCTGGCTTTCGTCTCTTTTTAGACGATAAAGCAATTTCTGATACTTTGGTTATTCCACAAGGAACTGATTGGAATACTTATAGTGAAATTCATGGTGAAACTACAGAACTTTCTCTAGGCGAACACATGCTAAAGGTTCAAATCACAGGAAGCTATGCTAACATTGACTGGATTAAATTTTGTTCTACAGAAAATTGTGAAGACATAACTTCTCTTCACCAATCTCGCGTTATACATAACCATTTAACAGGGACTCACCTCCGCGTAAAAAACAATAAAACATTTATTGAAAAAAATGGCAAACGCTTTAATTTGTTAGGACACAGAATACATAAATATTAAGATTCGTTTTTCCACATTTGCTCTTGAGTTCACAGCATTCAGAACAAGTGTGGACAACTTATCCATATCATTTCCCTTTAAATCTCCAAATTCAACTAGCAATGAAATATTTTTGTTTCAAAAGGAAAAGGTTTTTGTATGGTAGTTTCTAAAGCATTTATAACATTGCCTATACTTATCGGCTTTACTCTTTCTACCACAGCTTTAGCAGAAAATCCAATTTTTCAAACTTATTATTCGCCTGACCCTGCTCCTGTTGTATTTGGCGATACTGTCTGTGTTTATACCGGAAACGATGAAGGCGGTTCTTTTTTTACTATGCATGGGTGGCGTGTTTCTTGTTCTACCGATATGGTAAACTGGACTGACCGCGGCGAACTCATTCTTTCGCACCAAGATTTTAATGGCAACGCTAAACCAAATGGGGACTGGGCTGCTCAAGTTGTGCGAAGAAATGGTAAATACTATTACTATGTAACTGTTGAATCTAGTTATGGTGGCAGAGCTGTCAACGTTGCTGTTGCCGACAAACCAGAAGGTCCTTTTAAAGATGCGTTAAATGGCAAGCATCTTGCTGGTCCAAACTGGGATTATATTGACCCAACTGTATGGGTTGATGATGACGGACAAGCATACATATATTGGGGGAACCCAAAACTTTACTATGCAAAACTTAACGATGATATGATTTCTCTTAAAGGCAATATTCAAGTCACTGATATGAGCCGTGGTTTTGCACCAAGTGGAGAAGAATCAAAATATACAGAAGGCCCTTGGATTCACAAACGGAACAACAAATATTATATGCTTTATGCATCTCATGGCGTTCCAGAAAAGCTTTCCTATTCTGTAAGTGATTCTCCTACAGGTCCATGGACTTGGGGTGGCATTATTATGGACCAAGGGAACGGGACTGCTTTTACAAACCATCCTGGACTTATTGAATTTAAAGGCCGGAGTTTCCTTTTCTATCATAACCAAAAAAACGTAAATGGTGGTGGCTATAGCCGTTCTACTGCTGTTGAAGAATTTACATGGAATGCTGATGGTTCTATTCCTTTCATTAAATCCACAGATAATGGCGTTATAAAACCCATTCATTATCTAGACCCATTTAAACGCGTAGAAGCAGAAACTAAATCTTGGGTCGGTGGCATTACAGTGGACAAAACAGATGGTTACACAATTATTCGCCACGTTGCTACAGAATCTGGTAATGTTTACCTGACTAATATGAATAGCAATTTTTATACTAAAGTCCGCTCTGTCGATATGGGAGATGGCGCCGATCGCATTATCATTTCTACAAGAGGTAATGGTGGAAAAATAGAACTACATTCTGAATCAGAAACTGGGCCATTACTTGCAACTCTTAACATTCCTACGAGTTCTAAATGGACAGAAACCTCTTATGATTTAACAAATGCAGCAGGCATTGCCGATTTATTCTTTGTGGTTAAGCAAAGTGGTTTTGATTTTGATTATTGGTATATGGAAAGCGATAAAGCGGCCATTCCACAAGCGCCCTACAAAGGAGAAATAGCAACACTCCCTGGTGTAATTGAAGCCGAAAACTATGACGAAGGCGGGCACAATAAAGCGTTCTTTGATAACGATTTGGAAAATCAGGGCAATGCTTACCGCGAAGATGAAGTGGACATTGTTGCTATTGATGACGCAATCTGCGGTACAAAACCTTGCAATGGTTATGCTATTGGCTACACACAAGAAGACGAATGGCTTGAATACTCCATAAATGTTTTGGCACATGCTAAATACGATATAACGGCTAATATTGCAACTGCTTTTGCGACATCTGCTTTACAACTTTTTATAGATGACCAACCTATTACAGAATCTATTACTGTTGAACAAGTGGATTCTACTTGGGATGTTTATAAAGAAATTAAAATAGGAGAAGCAACTATCTCTAAAGGCGAACACGTTTTAAAAGTGCTGATTAAAGGCGCTTACTTAAATATTGACTGGATTCAATTTAGTGACCCAAATAATGCAATCGGCGTTTCCAAATTAACATTACACCCAAAAACAAATCTGACTTATAATGTCTTTGATTCTATGGGGAAATTCCTAGGCAATGTAAAGCCTCGCAGTCAAAACATTTCTCAAACCTTAAAACAAGCTGGCTTTGCAAGTGGCATGTATATTATTCGCGGAATTGGGCATACTAAAGCAGAACGCGTTCAAGTAAAATAAAGTTTCTCTCATCCAAACAAAAACAAAATTCACAAGCGGTTTCGCTTGTGAATTTTCTATTCGCTTAAATAATTTAAAAGCATTATTTTTGCTGCTTTACCCAAGAATCTTTTAAGCCAACCGTGCGGTTAAAGACCAATTTTTCTGCGGTAGAATCTTTATCTAAGCAGAAATAACCAAGTCTCATAAACTGGTACCTGTCTGCAGCAGTTGCATTGGCCACCATTGGTTCAATTTTAGCTTGCTTTACAATCATTGATTCTGGGTTCAATAAATCTTGCCAAACTTGTCCTTCCGGAACTTGAGCAGGATTTTCTACCGTAAATAAATTTTCAAACAAACGAACTTCAACATCGACTCCATGAACGGCACTAACCCACTGAATAGTGCCTTTCACTTTACGACCATCAGGAGTTTCACCCCCACGACTTTCTGGGTCATAAGTGCAATGAACAACAGTGATATTACCATTTTCATCTTTTTCACAACCAACGCAAGTCACGTAATAAGCACTTTTCAAACGCACTTCTCCGCCTGGTTTTAAACGGAAATACTTTTTAGGCGGTTCTTCCATGAAATCTTCACGTTCAATGAAAAGTTCCTTGCCGAAAAGAATTTTGCGCGTTCCTTGTTCTGGATTTTCCGGGTTATTTTCCACTTCAATTTCTTCGAAACGGCCTTCTTCCCAGTTATCAATCACAAGTTTAATCGGGTCAAGCACGGCCATCACGCGTTGAGCAGAAGCATTTAGTTCTTCGCGAATGCAGAAATACAGCAAATTGATATCTACCATAGAATCTGCTTTTGAAATACCAATGCGTTCGCAGAATTCACGGATACTTGAAGGAGAATAACCGCGACGACGAAGGCCAGAAACTGTAGGCATTCGAGGGTCATCCCAACCCATAACCGTCTTAGATTCGACAAGTTCAAGCAAGCGACGTTTGCTCATCATAGTGTATGTCAAATTCAAACGAGCAAATTCAATTTGCTGCGGGCGATTTTCAAGCCCAAGAGCTTCTAAGAACCAATCATACAACGGACGGTGAGCTTCAAATTCTAGCGTACAAATAGAATGTGTAATTCCTTCCATCCAGTCTGAAAGTGGGTGTGCAAAATCGTACATCGGGTAAATGCACCACTTGTCACCTGTTCTATGATGCGTTGCTTTTTTAATGCGATAAATCGCTGGGTCACGCATATTCATATTTGGGTGTGCCATATCAATTTTTGCACGCAAGAAACATTCACCTTCTTCAAACTCACCAGCTTTCATACGGCGGAAAAGTGTCAAGTTTTCTTCTACGCTACGATTACGCCAAGGGCTATCTTTACCAGGTGTTGTTAAAGTGCCACGGTATTCACTTACTTCTTCACCTTTCAGTTCGCAAACATAAGCTTTACCTAATTCAATAAGGCGTTCTGCAAATTCATAAATTTTATCGTAATAATCGCTTGCAAAATATTCTCTATCTTCCCAATCAAAGCCAAGCCAACGAACATCTTCGCGAATAGAATCTACGTATTCTACATCTTCTTTAGTTGGGTTCGTGTCATCAAAGCGAATATTTGTTTTGCCTTGGAATTTCTGAGCGGTTCCAAAATTCAAGCAAATACTTTGTGCATGGCCAATATGCAAATAGCCATTAGGTTCTGGCGGAAAACGAGTATGAACTTTATCTCGTTTACCCGTTTTTAAATCATCAACAATAATTTCCTGAATAAAATTTGTAGCTTCAGGGATTTCCATAATTTTTCTCCGAGATTTTAATCGCAGAAAATTTAGTTAAAATCACGATTTTCTATACCAAAACTTCAATTTTTTCTTTGAATTTTCTATCATTGAAAAACTTTTCACTTTAGCAAAGGCTGGTTATGACGAATTGGCGTATTGATGATTCAAGAGACCTCTACAATATCAGAGGTTGGGGCATCAACTATTTCGACATTAACGAAAAAGGACATGCAACAGTTCACCCTACCAAGCAAGATGGTCTAGGCATTGATTTGTATGAATTAGTCCAGGAACTTTCACTTCGCGATGTTTCCACGCCTTTGCTTTTACGTTTTCCAGATATTTTGGACAATCGTATTGAAAAAATCAATGATTGTTTTTCTAAGGCTATTCAGGAATACGGTTTTAACAGCAAATATTACAACGTTTTCCCTATTAAAGTAAACCAACAACGCGCCGTTCTTGAAGAAGTCGTGCGCCATGGGAAAAAATTCAACATTGGCCTTGAAGCAGGTTCAAAACCAGAACTCCATGCTGTTCTTGCCAACATGGATAACCCAGAAGCTTTAATTATTTGCAACGGCTACAAAGACGAAGATTTTATTGAGCTTGCTCTCCTTGCTCAAAAAATGGGTAAAAAGATTTTCTTAGTCGTAGAAAAAATGAACGAGTTGCATTTAATTGCAGAAGTAGCTGAAAGAATCGGCATTCGTCCAAACATTGGTATTCGCATTAAACTCGCTAGTTCTGGTAGCGGAAAATGGGAAGAATCCGGCGGTTATCGTAGCAAGTTTGGGCTTAATAGTTCTGAATTGTTAGAAGCTTTAGATTTCATTCAAAAAGAAAACCTCTGCGATTGCTTTAAATTAATCCACTTCCATTTAGGGAGTCAAATAACAAACATCCGTAAAATCAAAGCAGGCCTTCGTGAAGTTGCTCAATTCTATGTACAACTTAGAAAAGAAGGTATGAATGTTGAATTTGTAGATATTGGCGGTGGACTTGGCGTTGATTACGATGGTTCAAGAAGCACTTGCGCTAGTTCTGTAAACTACTCTGTTCAAGAATACGCAAACGATGTTATTTATACAATGTTTGAATCTTGCGAAAAAAGTGGTTTACCTCACCCAAATGTGATTGCAGAAACTGGCCGCGCTTTAACCGCTCACCATTCCATTTTAGTCTTTAACGTTCTTGAAACGGCTGGCCCTGGTTTCTTTGATGAAGAAATACACGAACTTCCAGAAGACGCGCCAGAAATCTTAAAAGACCTTTATGGAATTTATAAAGGACTCTCTCCCAAAAATCTTTTAGAAAGTTGGCACGACGCTCAGCAACTAAATGACGACTCTCTCTCGGGTTTTAAAACAGGCATTATTGATTTAAAAACCCGCGCTATGGCAGAACGTTTATTCTGGAGCATTGCACGACAAGTCAATCATTTAGCTGAAGATTTACGCCACCCTCCGTATGAATTGAGTTCTTTACCTCGTTTACTTGCCGAAAAATATTTCTGCAATTTTTCACTTTTCCAAAGTTTACCTGATAGCTGGGCTATTGACCAAATATTCCCCATTATGCCTATCCAGCGTTTAAACGAACGGCCAACAGTTGAAGCCACTCTTCAAGACATTACATGCGATTCCGACGGAAAAATTGACATGTTCGTCCGCAACGGCGAAGTTAGCAGAACTCTCCCATTACACCCGATACAAGCAACAGAACCTTATTACATTGCTGTTTACCTTGTAGGCGCATACCAAGAAATTCTTGGTGACTTGCACAATCTCTTTGGTGACACAAACGCCGTTCACATTGTTTGTGATGGTGATAAAGGCTATAAAATTGAAAAAATAATCGACGGCGAATCTGTAGAAGACGTGCTTGATTATGTAAACTTCAGCGATAAAGCCCTTGTCCGTACTATGGAAAACTGGGTAACCCGTTCAGTGAAAGAAGGGAAAATTTCATTGCAAGAAGGCAAGGAATTTTTAAATATTTATCGTTCTGGCCTTTACGGTTACACTTATTTAGAGTAGATTTCTGTATACACTGTAAACACTTTTCTTCTTTTCCAGAATTGGAATAAGAAGGGTGTTTGTGTTTGGATAAAATCATTTGGATGAGGTTTTGGATGTTCAAAAAATCTATTCTTTTACTTTCAGTTCTATTTGGAAGTTTATTCGCTGCTCCAATCGATGATATTGGCGCACTTTCTGTTTCAGGAACTCAAGTTGTCGGAGCTAATGGGCAACCTGCAAAACTCCGCGGCATGAGCATGTTCTGGAATATAGCTCAAGAAGCCGGCCCCTATTGGAATGCCAATGTTGTGAATTGGCTTGCAGAAGATTGGCATGCAAACCTTGTGCGTGCCGCCATGGGAGTAGAAGACAACTGGGGTTCAGACCCTAATTTAACTAGCGAAGGCTATAAAGGCTATGAATTTGATGCCGCCTGGAACCAAGCCATGGTAGAAACCATAGTAGATGCAGCTATTGCAAAAGGCATTTACGTAATTATCGATTGGCATAGCCACTGGACTGATGACCCTTCTAAACCAGAACGGCAAGCAAAAGCCGTTGAATTTTTCACAAACATGGCTACAAAATACGGCCAATACCCTAACGTGATTTATGAAATCTACAACGAACCGGGTTGTGGTGCCGACGACGATTGCTGGAATAAAATCAAATCCTATGCAGAAAAAGTAATTCCTGCTATTCGTGCTGTTGACCCAGACAACTTAATTCTTGTAGGGACTCCATCTTATTCTTCACAAGTTCAGATTGCAGCCAATAACCCATTAACTGGCGACAACGCATTTAACGTCGCTTATGTTTTCCATTTTTATGCTTCCGAAGAATGGCATTATAATAATTACATGGGCTTCGCCAATACGGCAATGCAAAAAATTCCACTCTTTGTTTCTGAATGGGGGCTTTCTCCTGCCAGCGGAAACGGAACCATCAATTATTCTTGGTTAGATGTTTTCTTTAACTGGATGGAAGAAAAGAATTTAAGTTGGGCAGCCTGGAGCATTTGCAACAAGAATGAAAGTTCTGCTTCTTTACAAACAAGTGCAAGCCCAAATGGAAACTGGGCAGAAAGCGATCTTCGCGAATCTGGCACATGGTTACGCAACAAATTAAGAACGCTCAACCCAGAATGGAGTGCAGTTTCCGGCGGAGGTTCCGCAATTTCATCAAAGCAAAAAAGCTCTTCTTCATTACTTTTGCAAGGAACAGAACTTCTTTTAAATTTAAATGAGTCAGCAAATATGGATTTGATTGCCATTTCTGGCGAGGTGGTAAAATCGTATAAAAATTTAAATGCCAACACTTCTGTTTCTTTACAAGGTCTGCCAAAAGGAATCTATCTTGTAAAACTCCAAAGTAAAAACAGTTCTAAATCTTATAAAATCAATTTGCAATAATTCTTATTTTGCAGAAAACCTCGGATTAAATATCCGAGGTTTTTTGTTTGTTTTAAGACAACCCTTTATCAATTTTGAACCGACACCCAGAACTAGGTGATAGCTACTCAATTCTGCCGAGCGCATCGCTTCGCACATGCAATGGAACAAGTGACGAGCCTTGCCCTCATAATCCAAAACCTGTGAACCAGCTGTTACGAAAATTAGTTTATGCGATAGCCCAGATATAGTCGGGACGCTAACGTTCATTTGGACTCGTATGACTTTCTGTTGTATAACCTACAGGGTAGGTGTTTTGAAAAATCGGTTCGAACTGAAATTTTCCCGTAGTAGCACTTTCGTCACGATACGCGCTAACAACCCCTTGACAGTCAAGAATGCCCATATATTTTATGGTATGGCCAAGCTTGGATAAATCTTCGGCCCATTTCAACGTGGGTAGCCAGTGTCCCTGTTCTTTGTAAACATCAGGCCAGAAAAGAATGTTTTTGGGCATAAAAATTCTCCTTTCTTAATCCTTTATACAGCGAACATAAAAGTTACCTCCAGAGCCACAATTGTATCTACGGCTCCCTGCCAGACGACCAACAACAAAGTCTGTTCCATCAGCACCATAGTCGTAATAGACTATCGTAAAATAAGTGCAACCGGAAGATGTTACAGAATCGCCTTGCCAAAACACGGCATATTTTGAAATATCATAGAATCCATATATTCTATCATAACCTCCACCCGACAAAATATTCAAACCAAACGCATCTACTCCAGCGCCTATAGCAGTATTGTTCCAACCTCCATTTTGCGAACGAAGAGATTGACCGATTGTTTTACCTTTATCTTTATTATTTGATACAAATTTTCTAAGCTGCATCAAGTCATCTTCCATTGGTAGTCTCCATCCCAGAGGGCAATCTTGCAAAGCTGCTTCTCGGGTATATAAATATCCATACATCTCACAATTTTCATTATTATCGTTTTGGCATTTTAGACGGGTTGAATCTGCATCTTTAAACTTTAAATTCTCAGCCATCCACCATTGTTCGCCAATTTTTACGGTTTTGTAAGTTTGTCCATCTCGTTCATCGTATAAAGAACCATAAGTACAATAATCTTCTAGTTCCGTTTTGCAAACGCCTGTGAACACTAAACTACTAGAACTACTTTCCCCTGATGATGATTCTGTGTTGCTTGATGAACTGATATTACTACTACTAGATTCAATTATAGAACTAGAGGAATCTATTTTCACGCTACTGCTAGACATCTCCGAACTTGAAGATTCTTGAACATCGCTGCTTGACGAAATTGGTTTATTATCGCTAGATGACGAAACAACTATTACAGAACTAGAAGAAACTTTTTCACAATTGTCTGGGTCTAGTACG
>JAGBSH010000005.1 GCA_017631885.1 Fibrobacteraceae bacterium | reverse complement strand
TGCAACTTTACGTAGGATGTGCTACAAAATGAGTAAAATAAATTGGAGAATTTTTGAAAAAGATTAGAAAATATTATATAAAATTTAGGGTATAACCTTTTTGGGAGTTGGTATGGCAAAAAAGCGTTGTGTGTGGTGTAATGAAAAAAATGAAAAGTATGTTTGTTATCACGATAAAGAGTGGGGTGTTTTGAATTTGTCGGATTCGTATTTGTTTGAAATGCTTCTTTTGGAGGCTTTTCAGGCAGGGCTTTCTTGGGAATGCGTTTTGAATAAACGAGAGGCTTTTAGAAAAGCGTTTGATAATTTTGATTTTGTGAAAATTTCTAAGTACTCAAGTGAGAAAATAGCGAAACTTCAAAAAACAGATGGAATTATTAAGCATCGTGGAAAAATTGAGGCTGCTCATGTAAATGCTAAAGTTTTTTTGTTGTTAATTGAAGAATTTGGAAGCTTTGAAAAGTATTTAAGAAATTTTTGGAATGGGGAAGTGATATATGAAAGTAATTTAGCGTATTCGTCTCTTTCTGAAAAAATTTCAAAGGATTTGCAAAAAAGGGGGATGAAGTTTATGGGAAAAACAATTGTATATTCATTTTTACAAGCAATAGGAATTATTTATTCGCATGAAAAGGGCTGTTTTTTGTTTAAAAATGGCATTTAGTTTAGTTCTGTGTTGTTAATCCTTGTTTTTTTACCTTTTATCTTTCTTATGAGAGTGAAAAAAGATTTTTTTACGATTTTACATTTTTTTTGTGATTTTTCTTGAAAAAAAACGATATATTCAAGCAGGACATTTTTTTATTTGTCAAGAATCTGGAGATTTCTAATGGCAGAAGACTTACAATATTTGATTGATCGTATTCAAAAAGAAGCTGTAGAAAAAGCAGAGGCAGAATCTGCAGCAATTGTTGCCGCTGCAAAAGCTAAGGCAGAAGAAATCATTAAAAATGCTAATGCAGAAGCAGCTTTGGCTTTAGAAAAAGCCGATAAAGATGCAGCTGTTTATGCTGAACGTAGCACTCGCTCTTTGGAACAAGCTGCTAGAGACGTTTTGATTTCTGTTGGTAAAAGTTTTGATAAAATGATTTCAGACATTTTGGCTTTGCAAGTAGAAAAGGCTTTGTCTGAAGACACGCTTAAGTCAATGCTTTTGTCTTTGGTTAAAGATTATTCATCAGATATTTCTGTCGTATTCTCTGAAAATGACAAAGTTAAATTACAATCTTTTGTTCTTGGTGAATTCCAAAAAGCTTTAGGTCAAGGTGTTTCTGTAGATAGTGATAAAGCTATTAAATATGGTTTCCGCGTAAAATTAGATGGCGGTAACATTAGCCATGAATTTACAGCACCGGCTATTGCTCAAGCTATGTCGGCTTTAGTTCGTCCGCAAATTGCAGAAATTGTATCTAACGCTGCTCAGGGGAAATAATGAGCAACGCTCTTTACTTATTGGCATCTCTTCCGATGTTGAAGTTAGGCGACCAGCCTCCTTTGAGCATTGAAGAACTTCGCTATCGTTGTACTGGAGTTATGTCAGAGCAAGAGCTTTCTGCTTTTGATGCTTTAGTTGCAGGTGACGACCACGAAGATCCTTTTGTGGCTTCTTATTATGCTCATGAAACTCAACTAAAAAATGTAGCTGGGCGGTTGAGAGCTGCTGCTTGGGGGCCAGATGTTCGTTTTTCTGAACGCTCCTTTGTTGGTTTTGATGTAACATTTGCCAAAATGGTTTCAGATGCTTTTGCTAAAACAGATCCGTTAGAACGAGAAATGGATTTAGATAAAGCACGTTTTTGGCTTGTTGATGAATTAGCAGGAACTTGCGAAGATACCATTGCAGCAGTTTATGCTTTTACTGTGAAATTGATGATTTGCTGTCGTTGGAACCGCCTTTCAGAAGAGGCAGGTAATGCGACAGTTTTACAAGTAATTAATGATAACGACCCTGCTTTTAGGCAGGAATGACCGGAGGTCCATTTTCAATGGCTAGTATCGGAAAAATAATCGGTGTGAACGGAAACTTGATTCGAGTTAAGTTTGATAGTGCCGTGTCCCAGAATGAAGTGGCTTATGCCAAGTTCGTGTCTAAAAATAGTGAAGGCAAGGACGAAGTAGTTCCTTTGAAAAGTGAAGTGATTCGAATCCGCGGTGATTATGCGGAACTTCAGGTTTTTGAAGATACTACAGGTCTTAAAGCTGGTGACGAAGTCGAATTCACTGGAGATCTTCTTTCTGTTGAATTAGGCCCAGGTCTTTTAACTCAGGTTTTTGATGGTTTGCAGAACCCGCTTCCAGAACTTGCTGAAGAATGTGGGTTCTTCTTGCAACGTGGTAAGTATTTGAAGGCTTTACCTCGCGATAAAAAGTGGGCATTTACTCCAGTTGCTAAACCAGGTGATGTTTTAGAAGCTGGTGATACACTCGGAACTGTTCCTGAAGGTGTATTTACCCATCGTATTATGGTGCCCTTCAAAACTCTTGGCAAAGTAACTGTAGAATCAGTTGTAGCTGCTGGTGAATATGTTGTAGAAGATGTTATTGCCGTTGTTAAAAACGAACATGGCGAAAAACTTGAAATTTCTATGGTTCAGACATGGCCTGTTAAAATGCCTATTAAAGCATTTGATGAACGTTTACGCCCAACAAAACCATTGACCATGCAACAACGTATTGTGGATACTTTCTTCCCAGTGATGCAAGGCGGTACTTTCTGTACTCCTGGTCCATTCGGGGCTGGTAAAACAGTGCTTCAACAGCTTATGAGCCGTTATGCAGACGTTGATATTGTGATTCTTGCGGCTTGTGGTGAACGTGCAGGTGAAGTGGTTGAAACTTTGCGTGAATTCCCAGAACTTATTGACCCACGTACAGGTCGTTCTTTGATGGAACGTACTCTCATCATCTGTAACACAAGTTCTATGCCTGTGGCGGCTCGTGAAGCGTCAGTTTATACGGGCGTAACTCTTGCAGAATATTATCGCCAAATGGGCTTGAATGTGCTTCTTTTGGCTGACTCTACTTCTCGTTGGGCTCAGGCTCTCCGTGAAATGAGTGGGCGTTTGGAAGAAATTCCTGGTGAAGAAGCGTTCCCTGCTTACCTTGAATCCGTGATTGCTGCATTCTATGAACGCGGTGGTGTAGTTCGTTTAAAAGACGGTTCTACAGGCTCTGTAACAATCGGTGGTTCTGTTTCTCCAGCAGGTGGTAACTTTGAAGAACCTGTTACCCAGGCAACTTTGAAAGTGGTGGGAGCATTCTTAGGTTTGAGCCGTGAACGTTCTGACCAACGTCGATTCCCAGCTATTCACCCATTGGATTCTTGGTCTAAATACGAAGGTATTATTGAATCTGCAAAGGTTGCTGATGCAAGACACATTCTTGCTGCTGGTGTAGATGTTAACAACATGATGAAAGTGGTTGGTGAAGAAGGAACTTCTATTGAAGACTTTATTACATACCTTAAGTCTGAATATTTAGATGCGGTCTATCTCCAACAAGATGCTTATCATGATATTGATGCTGCTTGCACAGGGGAGCGTCAAAAATACGTCTTTGATAAAGTTTATTCCATTTTAAAAACTCCTATGTCTTTTGATGAAAAAGATGTTGCTCGTACTTTCTTCCTTAAGTTGACTCAGGTCACTAAAGACTGGAACCGAGTAGCTATGGATTCTCAAGAATTTAAGGAAATTGAAGCAAATATTACAGCTTCCGTAAAGGAGGTGGCTACAAATGCATAATGTCGCTTACCATCGTATTGAACGTATTGCAGGTTCTGTGATTTCTCTTCGCGCTGAAGGTGTTGCAAACCAAGAACTTGCTCAAGTTACAAGCTCTTTCGGTACTTCACTCGCTCGCGTGATTCGTATTGATGGTGATATGGTTGACCTTCAGGTTTTTGCTGGAGCTCGCGGTATTTCCACAGATTCTGAAGTCCGTTTTTTAGGTGAACCAATGAAGGTTCCTTATAGTGAATCTTTGCTTGGTCGCGTTTTTAACGGGGCAGGAATGCCTCGTGATAATGGCCCAGAAGTAGATGGCGAACGTATTACAATTGGTGGCCCTTCTGTAAACCCAGCTAAACGTATTATTCCAAAGACAATGGTGCGTACTGGTATTCCAATGATTGATGTTTTCAATACATTGGTTGTGTCTCAGAAACTCCCAATTTTCTCTATTGCTGGTGAACCTTATAACGAACTTTTGGCTCGTATTGCTTTGCAAGCAGAAGTAGACGTCATTATTCTTGGCGGTATGGGGCTTAAACACGATGACTACCTTTACTTAAAAGACTTCCTTGAAAAGAATGGTGCTTTAGGCCGTACAGTTATGTTTATGCATACGGCTTCTGACCCAATTGTAGAATGTTTGCTTGTGCCAGATGCTTCTCTTGCAGTCGCTGAAAAGTTTGCAACAGAAGGTAAGAACGTTCTTGTTCTTTTAACTGATATGACAAACTTTGCTGATGCAATGAAAGAAATTGCTATTACAATGGAACAGATCCCTTCTAACCGTGGTTATCCTGGTGATTTGTATTCTTCACTTGCAAGCCGCTATGAAAAGGCTGTGGACTTTAATGACGCTGGTTCCATCACTATTCTTGCAGTGACGACAATGCCTGGTGACGATGTGACCCACCCAGTTCCAGATAACACTGGTTACATTACTGAAGGGCAGTTCTATTTGCGTAAAGGTCGTATTGAACCATTTGGTTCTTTGAGCCGTTTGAAACAACAAGTTAATGGTTCTACTCGTTCAGACCACAGAACTATTATGAATACCATGATTCAGCTTTATGCAAGTTATAAAGAAACTCTTGAAAAGCAATCTATGGGCTTCAATATGAGTAACTGGGACCAGAAATTATTGAAGTATGGTCTTCGTTTTGAACGTGAAATGATGGATTTGTCAGTGAATATTCCGTTAGAAGCCGCTTTAGACCTTGGTTGGGCAATTCTTGCTGATTGCTTTGAACCAGAAGAAACGGGTATTCCTTCCAAGATGATTAGTCAATATTGGCCCAAAAAGGGGTAATTGATGGCGAAAGTCAAGTTAACAAAAAACGCCCTAAAGGCTGAACGTGATGCATTGAAACGCTACCAGCGTTATTTGCCGACGTTGCTTTTGAAAAAGCAACAATTGCAAATGGAAATGCGCACATTGCAAGAAAGGGTTTTGGCGAAACGAGATGAAGAAGACAAACTCCGTAAAGGAATGGCTTCTTGGATTTCGCTTTATGCAGAACCTGTTCAGTGGGCCAATTACTTATCTGTTAAAGAAGTCCGTCAAGGAGAAGGTAATATTGCAGGTGTTCGTATTCCAACATATGATGGAGTCGATTTTAATGTCAATTTACCTGATTTCTTTACAACACCTGTATGGGTTGATGATGGTATTCGTGCTTTACAAGGGCTTATTTCTTTACGTTTAGAACGTCGTGTTTTAGAACGCCAATACGAATTACTTTCGATTGAATTGCGTACTACAAGTCAGCGGGTTAATCTATTTGAAAAGGTTAAAATTCCAGAGTCAAAAGATAATATCCGTAAAATCAATATTTTCCTTGGCGACCAGCAAACGAGCGGTGTGGCTCGTTCCAAACTTGCAAAAGGTAAATCTTCTGCACGTGCTGCCGCTTTAGACGCACAAAGTGAGGAGGCAGCTGCATGATAACCCCTATGAAAAAGGTTACCATCCTTTGCCTTGAAAAGGATAAAGAAACTTCTTTGGAAACACTCAGAGAAATGGGTGTTTTGCATGTAACTCCACTTGTAAACCCTACAGGTGTAAAGTTAAATGCGGCTAAAGCTAAGGTTTTGCATGTTCGTAAAGCTTTGGAAGCTGTTCCAGATAAATCAAACAAAGAGTCTTTACAAGTAGAAAAACCTGTAGAAACTGTTCATGAATTGCTTTCTGTTCGTAAAAATGCAACAGATGAAATTTCAAAATTGCGTAATGATTTATTGCGTTTTGAATCTTTTGGCAATTTAGACCCAAAATCTATAGAATCTCTTGCCGAAAAAGGCGTCTTTGTTAAACTTTACGAAGTGGATGCCGGTAAATCTATTTCGGTCGATGGCGAAGCTTTAGTTTTACCATTTGGTAAAAATACAAATGGTATGACTTATGCAGTTATTAGCAGAAATGCTCCTGTCTCTGTGAATAATGCTGTAGAAATGCCTTTGCCTTCTTTGTCTCTTGCTGAAATGCGTTCTGGTTTAGAAAATGCGAATGCTGAAATCCAGAAAGTAGAAGATTCGCTTGAAGGTTTGGCTACTTCACGTTCTCAGATTGTTTCAGAATTGAATTCTGCAAATGAAGAATTAGAATTGCAAGAAGTTGCTGGAGGTATGATTGGGAATTCTTGCATTACAATGATTCAAGGATTTTGCCCCGTTTCTCGTTTAGCTGAAATTCAAGAAGCTGCAAAAGTAAATGGTTGGGGAGTTCGAGAAGAAGATCCTTCTGAAGATGACCTTGTCCCAACATTGCTTACGCATAAAGCAGTGGCTAAGCCTATGCAGTTCCTTTATGATATTATTGGAATTGCTCCTGGATATAGAGAAATAGACGTTTCTGCAGTATTCCTTGCATTTTTCAGTTTGTTCTTTGCGATTATTGTTGGGGATGCCTTTTACGGGATTTTGTTCTTAGCCTTAACGATTGTCGCTAGAATCAAAATGCCTAATTCTAAAAGCACTGGCTTTAGCTTTATGTATTTGATGAGTGGAGCTACGATTATATGGGGTGTTCTTAATGCTAGTTATCTTGGCTTGACTCCAGAAATTGCTCCTTGGGTTGCAAATTTAGATTTAGTTAATCATTCTTGGTGCCCTTCTTCATTGAAATCTGCCATGGAGTGGATTAGAGATAAGTCTAATATGCAATTTTTCTGTTTCTGCATAGCTGTAGTGCATTTGACTATTGCTCATGTTTGGAATGTCGTAGTCCAAGTGAAACGTAAGAGTACAACGGCTTTGGCTCAATTGGGATGGCTATTCTCAACTTGGTATATGTTCTTCTTAGCAGGGAACATGGTATTAGGGCAAAAAGTTCCGGAAGCATTTAGGAATTTCTTTGGTGGACCAACATCAACGCCTATGATATATGTGCTTATTGCTGGTGTTGTCTTGCTTGTACTTTTTTCTGTGCCAGTCTCCAAATTAAAGGAAGAATGGATTTCTATTCCAATGCTTGCTTTGAATATTGTAAACAATTTTGTGGATGTTATTAGCTATATCCGTTTGTTTGCAGTAGGACTTTCTGGTGCTGCAATTGCTGAATCCTTTAGCGAAATGTTAGCACCAATGTTTGGCTCAATAGGTGGTTTACTCGGTGCAGCGATTGTATTGTTGCTAGTTCATGCTTTGAATATAGCTTTGGCTGTAATGGGCGTTGCTGTGCACGCTGTGCGCTTAAATACGCTTGAATTTTCAAATGGGTTGGATTTGCAATGGAGTGGATTCAACTTTAATCCGTTCAAAAAACGGGAAACCAATTAAAATCAACAAGAAGAGGTAAAAATATGTTAGATCACGAAACCATGGTTACTCTTGGCAAAATGGGTGCAGCAGCTGCTCTAGGTCTTGGGGCATTAGGCTCTGCTCTCGGTTGCGGTACTGCAGGTATGTCTGCAATTGCTGTTTGGAAAAAGGCTTATGCTCAAGGCAAAAGCGCTCTTTTCACTCTCCTTGTTTTTGTCGGGGCTCCTATTTCTCAGACTATTTATGGTATGCTTTTGATGAACTTTATCTTAGGCGCTGCAGAAGGTAAAGATTTCACTAACTGGGCTGCTTGTTTAGGTGCTGGTATCTTTGGCGGTTTGGGAATGATGGCTTCTGCTTGGTATCAAGGTAAAGCTGCTGCTGTTGCTTGTGACGCTTTAGGTGAAACTGGCAAGGGCATGGTGAACTACTTGATGGTTCTAGGTGTTGTTGAAACTGTTGCCTTGTTTGTGATGGTATTTGCTACCCAGACATTCGGATAATAGGTAGGTTGTTTATACAGAAAAACGACTCTATGCTAAAAGTCGTTTTTCTGAAATTTACTCCCTAAACCTTAAGGATAACGAATATGGATCAACAGACTATTACGACTTTAGCCAAAATGGGTGCAGCAGCTGCTCTAGGGCTTTCTGCTGTGGGGTCTGCTATGGGTTGCAGTACTGCAGGCATGGCGGCTATTGGCGCTTGGAAAAAAGCGTATCTTAAAGGCAAAAATGCGTTGTTTACTCTATTAGTTTTTGTTGGCGCTCCGATTGCACAGACGATTTATGGTATGCTCTTGATGAATTCCATTTTGTCTGCTGCTGCAAAACCTAATTTTACTAACTGGGCGGCTTGTCTTGGTGTTGGTATTTTTGGTGGCCTTGGTATTATGATTTCTGCATGGTACGTGGGCAAAGCGGCAGCAAATGCTTCTAATGCTTTGGGCGAAACCGGAAAAGGGTTAGTTAATAGCTTAATGGTTCTTGGTGTCGGAGAAACTGTAGCACTATTTGTTATGGTCTTTTCAATGATGCTTGTATCGTAACTTAAAACAACATTTTAAAAGCCTAATTTTAAAAACTACTATACGAGTGTGTAGTAGTTTTTCTTATTTAATTTCCTTTTGCTATTTTTGGCGTATGCAAAAAAATCCATTTGAACTTTTAAAAACTTCTGAAAAATCAAAAGCAAGGCTTGGAAAATTAACGACTGCTCATGGAGTGGTGAATACGCCTATTTTTATGCCGGTTGGGACAGCGGCAACAGTTAAAGGTGTAATGCCTAGAGATTTAAAAGAAATGCAGGCTGAAATTATACTGGCAAATACTTATCACCTTTATTTGCGCCCAGGGACTGATGTTATTGCCACTGCTGGAGGTGTTCAAAAATTTTCAGGATTTAATGGTCCAATGCTTACTGATAGTGGAGGGTTTCAAGTTTGGAGTTTAAAAGATTTGCGAAAGATCAAAAAAGATGGCGTTGAATTTAGAAGTCATTTAGATGGTTCTAAGCATTTCTTTTCGCCTGCTAGTGTGATGAAAGCTCAGCGTGAAATTGGAGCTGATATTATTATGGCGTTTGATGAATGTACGCCTTACCCAAGCACGTTAGAAGAAGCGAAACATTCTTTAGCTTATACGGAACGCTGGACAAGAGAAGCAATGGAATGGTTAAAAGAAAACCCACCACTTCATGGTTATCCACAATACTTTTTTGGCATTGTGCAAGGTGGAATGCATAAAGAATTGCGGGCTAAAGCTATTGAAACTTTGAAAGAACTTTCTCCAGATGGTTATGCTCTTGGTGGATTGTCTGTTGGAGAACCTCCAGAAGTGATGTATGAAATAGCTGATTTTTGTACCGACCTTTTGCCACAAGATAGAGCTCGTTATGTAATGGGTGTGGGAACTCCATGGAATTTGCTAGAACTGATTCTTCGTGGTGTAGATATGTGTGATTGCGTGATGCCTAGCCGTAATGCCCGAAATGGAATGCTTTTTACAAGTCAGGGAGTTTTACGTTATAAAGCTGGGCGCTATGCGCGTATAGTTGATGAAGCACCTGATCCAGAATGTTCTTGTTATACCTGTAGAAATTTTAGTAAAGCTTACCTTAGGCATTTGTTTCAAGCAGGTGAAATGCTTGGGATGACACTTGCAACAATACACAATTTGCATTTTTATTTAGAATTGATGCGTCGAGCTAAGCAGAAAATTGCCGAAGGTGTTTTTGAAGAATGGGCTTTAGAACAAATTCCTATTTTACAACGAGACATTCCTTAAGGCAATTGCTAAATTTGTTTCATAAAGATTTTTTTGGGAGGCATATATGTCTGAAGAACTTAAGTTGAATTTTGTTGATCCAATGCCAATGCGCTATGGAGAAAATTCTCACCAAGCAGCAGTTTTTTATCGTGACCCAAATTGGGATGAAGCAAGCCTTGCTACAGCAAAGCAACTTCATGGAAAAGAACTTTCTTATAACAATATCGTAGATGCTGATGCAGCTCTTGAAATGGCTCGCGAATTTAGCGATTCTAATGCCGTTGTTATTGTAAAACACATGAACCCTTGCGGACTTGCTACTGGAGAAACTCTTGCAGAAGCTTTTGAAGCGGCTTGGGCAGGGGATCCGGTTTCTGCATTTGGTTCTGTAATTGCTGTTACTCGTAAAGTGGATTTAGCAACAGCTACTCTCTTGAAAGGACGTTTTGTAGAAATTTTGCTTGCTCCAGCATTTGATGATGACGCTCTTGAATTTCTTCGTAATAAATCAAAAGACATTCGTTTGTTAGAGGTCGGAGAAATTCGCCCACCAAAGCCTGGTAAAGTTTACAAGCATGTGATTGGCGGTATGCTTGTTCAAGATCGCGATGTAGGTACTTGGGATAAATTTGAATGCGTTACAGACATGAAATTCCCAGAAAATAAAGAAAAACTAGCTCGCTTTACATGGCTTGTAACAAAGCATACTAAGTCTAATGCTATTGTGATGGGCTATGAATACAAACCAGGTTATTTCCAAGTGATGGGGTTAGGTCCTGGTCAGCCAAATAGAATTGATTCTAACTTGAGACTTTGCCAACCACGTGTTCGTGATAATGTGGCTCGTTTACCAGAAGCAGAAGGCAAATCACAAGCAGAATTAGCTGAATTAGAAAAGAAAATTTTTGGAGAATTGGTAATGGGTTCAGATGCGTTCTTCCCGTTCCCAGATAATATTGAAGCTTGTGCTGAAGCTGGTGTGCGTTATGTGGTACAACCAGGCGGCTCTAAAAATGATAATCTTTCTATAGAAGCTTGTAATAAACTTGGTGTTGCGATGGTCTTTACCGGAATGCGCCACTTTAGACATTAAGGGCACTTGATGACTTTTCAAGAAAAACAAGAAAGTAAAGCTTATTTAGCTGTTCTCAATTATTTGAGAGCAGCTAGGCTTGAATCTTCTGAAAAGAAAAAAGCATGGGATGAATTTCAGCAGGCTTTAGATGGAATTGTGATTGATGATTCTTTTAAGTCTGCTATTCAGTTTTGGGTTTTAGAAAATTTGGAACACCACCATCCAGAAGCGATTCGTGTGAGAGAATTGCATGAAATGGAATCTATTTTGATTTCTTCTGCTGCGCATTGTAAGTTTCTTGAAGCAACTCATCATGGGATGATTAGTCTTCCGCAAGGAGAACGTTTGATTGATGAACTTTTAGAAAATAATGAAACGCAGTTTGATGGTTGTGATGAAACTCAAATGGAAAATGGCCTTTTGCGCATTTGGAAACGAAATGCTTCTAAATACAAGGATGTAAAAATTAATTGATGGAAACGAAACGTGTTAGGGTTATAGGTGCTGGTCTTGCAGGTTCTGAAGCTGCATTACAATTAGCTTCATTTGGTTTTGATGTAGACTTGTATGAAATGCGACCAGAAAAACCTACTCCCGCCCATAGGGGCGGGGCGCTAGCACAGTTAGTTTGTTCTAATAGCTTCAAAGGACTTGCTTTGACTTCGGCTCATGGACTTTTAAAGAATGAGTTGAATATGCTTGGGAGCTTTCTTTTAAAAGCGGCAGAGCGTACTGCGGTCCCGGCCGGAGAATCTTTAACGGTTAATCGAGACTTGTTCAGCGAAGAAGTAGAACGTTTGATTCTTGCTTGCCCAAATATTACTTTGCATAGAGAAGAAGTCAAAACACTTGAAGGAGAGTTCCCGACAATTGTTGCCGCAGGCCCATTAGCAAGTGATACGCTTGCTGATGATATTTTTAAACGCCTAGGGAGCGAACGGTTGCATTTCTTTGATGCTATTGCTCCAGTTGTTGAAACAGAAAGTATTGACTTTGAACATGCTTTTTATAAAAATCGATGGGAAAAGGGAGAAACAGAAGATTTTATCAATTGCCCATTAGATAAAGAAACGTATGACTTGTTTGTGCAAAAATTGCGCGAAGCTGAATCTATAGAACCTAGGCCATTTGAAAAACATGAATTGTTTGAAGGATGCTTGCCAATTGAAGAAATGGCAAGGCGAGGGACAGAAACTTTACGTTATGGACCAATGCGTCCAGTAGGTTTAGGAATAAATCCTACTGGAAAAAAATGGCATGCTGTTATTCAGTTGCGAGCAGAAAATGCACAGAAAACTCTTTTCAATATGGTTGGCTTTCAAACGCGTTTAAAGTGGGGAACTCAGAAAGAAATTTTTTCAATGGTCCCTGCTTTAAAAAATGCCCGTTTTGCAAGACTTGGTTGCATGCATAGAAATACATTTATAGAATCACCAAAGCTTCTTGACGAAACGCTTCGTTTGCGCCCGGAATTACCTTGTGCAAATGGAATCCCGCCAACATGGTTTGCAGGTCAAATTACAGGCGCTGAAGGTTATACAGAAGCAATAGCAACAGGTTGGTATGCGGCTTGGAATTTAGCTTCTACATTAATTCATGGAAAGCCTAAGCCTTTGCCAGAAGAATCTTGCATAGCTTCTCTTTTAAGACAATTAGTTTTCCCAAATGAAAATTTCCAGCCAATGAATTTTAATTTTGGACTTTTGCCGCATAAGCAAGAAATGAAAAAGAAAAATAAAAAGGAAATTTTAGGAAACGAAGCTATTTTAGCTGTAACGAAATGGTTACAAGAAAGAGAACAATTCCCTTATGCTATAACTTAATCTAAGTGTATTACGAGTATGCAAACAACTGAAAAAGCAAATAAAATATTTAGTGAATGGACTCATAAAAAGTCTGTTTTTAAAAAGTGGTTTTCTTCGTTACAATTAGGAAAAAATCATGCGATAGCATTTGCTTTAACTTTATTAGTTCTCATTGTTTCGTTTTTGATTTTTAATAATACTTCTGTTAGTTATGCTCGTAAATGGGATATTGAATTTGGTTTTTACTCCATTCTTGTAACATTTGTTTTTTTGATTGTTGGCTTTGTTGTTAATGCAAAAACAATTCCGTCACTTTTAAATGGACGTTTACCTTCTAGTCGGTCTTTTGGAATCTTGACTGTTTTTGTTTTGATTTTTTCTGTTTTCATGTTTTCAAATATTGAAAATTCTCACCGAGTTTTAAGTGATGAAACAAGTTGGGAATCTATGGCATTACAAATGTATTTCAGCAATAGCGGAGGCGTTTGTAATGAAGGCGTTTGGGAAAATGGGAACCTTGAATGTTTTACCGAAGTTAATAATTTCAAAGGGAAAGCTTTAGGTTTTGTACATTCTATTGCGTATAGAATTTTAGAACCTGGGCGAGATGCTGCTCTTTGGGTGAATTATCCTTTTTATGTGCTTAGTCTTTATGCTTTTTTCTTAGCGTTAGTTCTTTGGTTTAAACGAGAATATTTTGCTTTAGCAGCAACTGTTTTTTTAGGCGGAATGCCAATTTTATTATTGCAAGCGCGTTCTGCTTCAACAGAAGTTCTTTACATATTTTTATTAGCTATGCTTATGGCTTGGTATGCACTTGTACCAAGAGAAAAAGTATCGTGGAAACATTTTTTACTAACTGTTCCGTTGCTTGGTTTTTTTGCACAAACTAGGCAAGAAACTGTATTTGCTTTTATTCCGTTTGCGCTTTATTATTATCGCTATTTTTTAGGAAAAATTTATCGTTTGCCACTTTTTGTTTTGGCGGTAATTGCCGTTTGCTGGCCTTCTATTAATACAATGGCGGCTTATCGTGGCTATGATTTCCAAGGCGGGGAACATGCGGCTCATTCATTTGAAAACTTGTGGTTTAACATAAAATCAAATATTGTAACAATGTTGAATTTTGGAAAAGATTCTTCATTTGGAGGCATTTTAGAAAATCCTTTTTATACCACATTCACAATAATTCTTCTTTTTGCTTTTGTTTGGCTACTTATAAGATTGATTTTACAAGCTCGTTTTATTCGTGGTTTTGTGTTAGTTAGTTTATTTAGTTTGCAAATATTTGTCATTTTATTCAATGTTTCTGGAACGTTTGAAATAGATATTAACCAGCGTTATGTTTTAGTGGCTTTGCCTTTGTTTGCTTTTTTAATGGCGCTTGGGTTAGAAGATTTCTTAAATTGCATAAGCAAGAAAAAAATAAAATCAGTTTCTAAATTAGTCTTTGCCATTGCCGGTGTTCTTTCTGTTGGGTTAATGCTTTACCATGCGCCAAGTTTTAGAGCGAATATGCTTTATCATAAAAATAAACTTTTAGGAGAAGAACATTTTTTAGATAAAAAGTTAGAATCGTATCCAGAAAATTCGCTGTTTGTTTATGCAAGACCATGGCAAATGTTAGCTTCTAGATATTCTGGTATTAGTGAACGTACTTTCTTAAATTGGAGTGATGCAGAATTTTCCAAATGGATGTTAAAAACAAATGGAAACATTTATTTGGTGCAAGGGCAAGATGGGCGTGGAACAGTAAACAGAAAATCTCGTGTAGTCGGTTTTAAAACAACAGATCAGATTGCAACGATTCTTGAAAATTATAAAACAGAAATTGTTTTGCAAGAAAAGCGAAAATTTGGTTATCCGTTAACTGTTTTTAAAATCCTTTCAAAAAGAGGGGTATCGCTTTATCGACAAAAAATTTCACTTTTACCCAATGAGGGTAAGTATTTAGTTTTAAATAAAGCTTTCCCTGAAAGTTTACCCGGAAAATTTTATTGGAACGAACATTTACGCGAAGAATTTATTTTTGCTAGTTCTCAATCAGATACAATTCTCTTGGATTCGGCTTGGTTTAAGCCAGGGCTTAATCGTGGACGGTTGGAATGTTTTTTACCTGATGGTGATACTTTAAATTTGAAATACGATTATTTTGTTGAAGCAAATGATGTCTCGTTAGTTTCTACTTGGGATATGTTAAATGTTTTTCAAGAATGGGGAGACCCAGAACGCAATAAAAGTGTTGAAAATAATGCTTTGACTATTAAAAAAGAAACTTTTAGATATGGATTAGGAACACACGCCTCTTCAAAAATACTTTTAGCTATTCCTGAAAAATTTAAAGGAAAACCTTTACATTTCTTTGGAGAAATTGGCCTTGATGATGAAAGTGTTTGTGGTGATGGGGCTTTTTATGAAATTTTTGCAGATGGAAAACGTATTTATAAATCGCCAAGGCTTTACACAGAAGATAGAATTTCTGTTCAGATAGAAATCCCGGCAAGTGAAAAATTGGAATTGGTAACGCTTGCAGGTGAAAATAAAAATTGTGACCATACGGATTGGGTAAATATTTGGGTTAAAACCCAAACGGAGCCTTCTCCATGAAAATTTTAGTAGCGCCTCTTGATTGGGGACTAGGGCATGCAACGCGTTGTGTCCCAGTGATTGAAGCATTTTTAGAAGCCAAAGCAGAAGTCATTATTGGCTCTTGTGCTAATTTGAAATCTTTTTTTGCCGAAGCATTTCCACAACTAGAACAAGTTGAATTGCCTTCCTATGGGATTGAATACCCAACACATGGTTATCAGATGCCTGCGTGGTTACTTTCGCAATTACCACGCTTACAAAAAATTGTAAAAGAAGAACATAAAATTGTTGAGTCTATTGTAGAATCAAAAAAAATAGATGTTGTTTTTTCTGACAATCGTTTTGGTGCTTATTCTACAAAAGTTCCTTCAGTTTATATGACACACCAGTTGCGTATTGCCTTTCCATTTGCTTCTCGTTTTTTAGAAGGTTTTGGTGTTCGGTTTCATACTGAAAAAATGTCAAAATTTTCTGAAATCTGGGTCCCAGATTTGCCAGATTTTCCAGGGTTTGCAGGTCGTCTTTCACATGAAAAAATTAATAAACCTTGTCGCTATATTGGTCCGCTTTCTCGTTTTCTTGACATTTCAAAAACAGAAAAACCAAAAGCAAATATTGAAAATCAATTTTGTTTTTTGGGCATGGTTTCTGGTGTAGAACCAATGCGGACACATCTTGAAAATCTCTTGTTAGAAGCTTTTCAAAAAATTCCAGGAAAACATGCTCTATTACTCGGAAAACCAGAAATAAAAGAAATCGTTGAAAAGGGAAATGTCGTTTTATACCCACACCTTTCAAAAGAAAAATTTAGAGAACTTGTTTTATCGGCAAAATATTTTGTTTCAAGGCCGGGCTATAGTACTATTATGGATCAAGCAGTCCTTGGAGCTAATTGCCTATTTGTACCAACACCAGGGCAGACAGAGCAGATTTATTTGAGTAAAATTATTTCAAAATTCCGTTACGCTCGTGTTATGAAAGAAAGTAAACTTTCTGCTGAATCTTTAGAACAAGCTTTTGCTGGAAGCGTTTATCGTTTACCATTTGCAGATTCCTCACTTTTGAAAAAAGCAGTTTTTGAATTTATGGAGCAATACAAATGAAAGAATTTATTTTTGCGTTTCCTTTGGCAGAATCATTAGAAAATGTTTCTGTATTTCTTGAAAAATTACAAATCAGAAATACTTCTGGAACTATTATTGTTCCAGGTTGTTCTGTTGCGTTAGAAGTGTTTGTTAAACCTGCAGTCCCTTCTCTTTCAGAACTTTTTATGGCTCACCGTCCATTAGACGAATCAGAAAAGGTCGCATTAGATGCTCACCAGTCTTTGTTTTTTCTAAAAGGCTCTTTGAACGGCCCTGATTCTTTGCGAGAAATAAACGCTTTGATTTCAAAAGTGATAGCTGCTGGTGCTTTAGGTGTTTATGCAGAACATTCTGGAGCCGCTTGGAGTGCAAAAGCTTTTTCAGAAATGGAAATTGAAAATGCCCCACTTGATTTTTGGTTGAATTTTATTGAAACAAAAAACGTTTTATACACTTTGGGGTTAGAGTCATTTTCTTTGCCAGATTTATGTATTTCAAATAGCAATGGCGATTCTGAAAAATTACAGGATTTACTTTTAACAGTTGCTGAATATTTGTATTTAGAACGCGTTGTAGCAGAATCAGGAACCAAGGTTGAAACAGAAGAAAAAGAGACTTTTGAACTTTGTAAAGAAAATTCTCCATTATTTACAAAAAACGATCCCGAATGGAATCGTTTAGGAACAATGCGTTTAGTAAAGCGATAATTTTTACACCAACTTTACGCCAGTGATTTCTTTCCAAGGAAGTCCCCATTTTCCGATTTCTGCCATAAATGGATCTGGGTCAAATTGTTCCATATTGAAAACGCCTTCGCCTTTCCAGATACCTTTTAGAATCATAGCGCCACCAAGCATTGCAGGAACGCCTGTCGTATAGCTAATGGCTTGAGCTTCTACTTCTTTGTAACATTCGGCGTGGTCGCAAACATTATAGACAAAGTAAGTTTTTGGCTTGCCATCTTTTTCACCAACAATTTGGCAACCAATGCAAGTTTTTCCGCTGTAATTTTCGCCAAGAGTTCCAGGTTCTGGGAGAACTGCTTTTAAAAATTCTAGTGGAACAATTTCAACTCCTTGGAATTTTACAGGGTCGATTCGAGTCATTCCAACGTTTTGCAAAACATCTAAATAAGTTAGGTATTGTTGCCCAAAAGTCATCCAAAAACGAGCTTGTTTAAGTTCTGGGAAATGCTTTACCAAAGATTCTAATTCTTCGTGGAAAAGAACATAACTTTCGCGGTCACCAATTTCAGGGTAATTTACCGCTTGGTGTTTTGACATTGCTGGGATAGTATGGAAAGAACCATCTTTATAGAAACGCCCAGGCTGGGTAATCTCGCGGATGTTTATTTCTGGGTTGAAATTAGTGGCAAACGCTTTTCCGTGATTCCCTGCATTACAATCTAAAATATCCAAAGTATCCATACGGTCAAAGTGATGCTTTTTAGCATAAGCCGTATAAACGTTTGTCATACCTGGATCAAAACCAGAACCAAGAAGCGCCATAATACCAGCTTCTTTAAAGCGTTCGTGGTAAGCCCATTGCCAACTATATTCAAAATGAGCTTCATCTTTAGGTTCGTAATTTGCTGTGTCTAAGTAATGCACGCCTTCTTTTAAACAAGCATCCATAATAGAAAGGTCTTGATAAGGGAGAGCAATATTCATTACAAGTTCAGGTTTAAAATCGCGAATAAGGGCAGCGACTTCTTCTGATTTATCGGCATCTACTTTAGCTGTAGAAACAGGAATGTTCTGAATAGCACTAGCAATTTTATCGCATTTTGATTGGGTTCGGCTAGCGATTAAAAGTTCAGAATAAACTTCACTATTTTGTGCGCATTTTCTAGCCACAACATTAGCAACACCACCAGCACCAATAATTAACACTTTAGACATAAACACTCCTTTTCTAGGATTTTTCAGGCTACAATTTAGGAAATTTTAGAATAAAGAAGGAGAGTTCTTTTTAAGAATGAGTAAATAGAAATTTTAGAACTATGCTGGAATTAATTGAATCAAGATTTTACCATAAGCGAATGAACTTTTAATTTTTCGTTTGCGAAAACGGCTAACAACTCTAACGCAAGCGTTCCATTATATGTTTTATAAAAGCGAAGCCCTCCCGTTAAGGAGGACTTCATGATAGGGTAGTTATAAGCCGGGTTCTGTATCTTAATAAGACGATGACCATCTATCTAGGATTACCGTTACCGATAACCTCAAGCGACCTACCCGGAATTCAAAGGTACGAGCCATACCCGCTAAAAGCGAATCCCTGCTTGGTCTTGCACCAGATGGGGCTTGCCGTGCCACACTTGTCACCAAATGCGCGGTGAGCTCTTACCTCGCCGTTTCACCCTTACCCACTTTGCAGCAGGCGGTTTGTTTTCTGTTGCGCTATCCGTCGCATTACTGCGCCTGGACGTTATCCAGCATCTTGCTCTATGGTGCCCGGACTTTCCTCTGGCATTGCTGCCGGCGGCCATCCGCTACCCAAAACGAATTTAGAAAAATTCTTGAAAAAGTTGTTCGTGAAAATTTTAAAAGAATAAAATTATTGCAAACCAACAAAGCATTGATTTTATAAACACAAGAAATTTATATATTCTCTTGCATGAAACGATTTTTATTCTTACTCTCTTTTTTTGCTATTTCAGTTTATGCTGAAGGCAAGTTAGTATTCTCTAATGAAGTTTATCAAATAGGGAAAATGAAACAAGGCGAAACGCGCCACATTGTATTAGATGGTAAAAACACTGGTGACGCAACCGTTCTTTTAGAAACCGCAATGACTCAAGGTGTTGGCGGTTCAGATTTTAAATTTCCTAAAAAAATTATGCCAGGTGAATCCTTCAAAATAGAGTTTAATTTATCTACCGCTTATGCCGAAGGCTTTATCACCCATACCATTGTTCTTGTAAGCACAAACGGAGACGCTTACACAGCCACATTAGAAGGCGAAGTCATGCCAGAATTTATTTTTAGCGAACAACTTTTAGACGCAGGCTATTATTCTCCGGGAGAAAAACGCGAATGGGTTTTCTATGTATGGAAACCGGATTCTTCCAAACCCTCTTTAAAGTTGTCAAAAGACGCAAGCAAAGATTTCAAAGCTAGCTTCACGCCAGTTATGCTTAACACAGAAAAGCTAGACGACATCCGTGAAGGCGGAAAAACGCCTGGCATAAAAGTAACACTTTCCACCAAAGGCATTTCAAAAGCAAACACACTTGCCGGTCAAAAAAGTTTAAGGCGAATCGTTGGATTTGAAAGTGCAACCAATACAAACGCCCACCCAGAAATTCTAGTAATCGGTTATTGGAAATAACTCTCGCTTGCCAAACGCAAAAAAAGTGCTAAATTTGAATCACCTCATCGGGATGTAGCTCAGTCTGGTAGAGTACTTGAATGGGGTTCAAGTGGTCGATGGTTCGAATCCATTCATCCCGACTTCTTAAGGCTCTCTGCAAAAGAGGCCTTTTTTTTTATGGAAAGGTGATTCAAAAGCAAGCTTTTGAATCGTCGACAAACCTAAAAAAATGTCAAAAAAGCAAGAATTTTAAAATTTTAAAAGAAAAAATCAAAAAAAAACAAAAAAAATGCTTAGAAACTCTCTCAAAAGGAATTTTTTATTATATTTGGTTTCGCTCGGGATGTAGCTCAGTCTGGTAGAGCGTCTGCTTTGGGAGCAGAATGTCGTCAGTTCGAATCTGGCTATCCCGATAAAAAAGAGTCGATACTTATCGGCTCTTTTTTTGTTTTAAAATATTTTATAAAATCTCTTGCCGTAAAAGCTGAATCTTTTTATATTCCAAAATATGAAACAGATAAAGAACCTTTTACTAATTCTAGGTAATCACTGCTGAAGTGAGGTTTTTTATCGTATAAACAGAATGCCCGCTTCAGTATTGCAGCGGGCTTTGCTATTTTTAAAAGGAATCTTTTGAACATAGCTTGTTCCTCTGCTTAAAATGGAGCAAGGAGAAAATTATGCAAAATGAAAGAAAACCGTTTTTTTATGATGTTACCTTGCGTGATGGTAACCAGGCTTTGCCTAAACCTTGGAATAACGCAGAAAAAGAAGAAGTCTTCAAACAATTATTGAAGCTTGGCGTACAAGGCGTTGAAGTTGGCTTTGCTGCCGCTTCAGAAATGGATTTTGAATCTTGTAAAGGGATTGCCAAATTAACGGCTCGTATGGCTGAAGAAGGCGATGAAGCGGCAAGTAAGGTAGTTGTTGCAAGTCTTGCTCGTTGTAATGCTGCAGATATCCAGCGAGCCTGGGAAGCCGTGCAATACGCTCCACACCCACGTATCCATACATTCCTTGCTACAAGTCCACTTTCTATGGAACATGTTTTACACATGACACCAGAGCAAGTAAAGGCTCGTGCTGTTGAATGTGTAACGCTTGCTAAATCATTAGTAGGCACAAAAGGCGATGTAGAATTTAGTGCAGAACATTTTGGTGATTGCTTAGATAACATGGATTTTGTAATTGATGTTTTAAAAGCAGTTGTTGAAGCTGGTGCTACAACAATTAACTTGCCAAATACAGTAGAACGTTACCGCCCGATGCTTTATATTAAGCAGGTTGAACAAGTCGTAAACGCTTTGCCTAAAGATGTGACTATTGCAGTTCATTGCCATAACGATTTGGGAATGGCAACAGCTGCGACAGTTGAAAGTTTCTTTGTAGGCGCCACTCAACTTGAAGTGGCTTTGAATGGCCTTGGTGAACGTTGTGGAAATACGAACTTGTATGAAGTGGCTGTTGGCCTCCATAATTCTGGTGTAGATACAGGGCTTCATTTGGATAAAATTTATGAAACCGCCATTCTTATTTCTCATTGGTCAGGAATAAGCATTTATAGTCGTGCTCCATTGATTGGTGCAGAAGCGATTGTGCATCGTAGTGGTATTCACCAAGATGGTGCAAGTAAAACAAAGGATATGAAAAAAGGAGCTTATCGCCCGATTGATTATTCAATTATTGGCAGAACTCAGAATGATTCTATATCCTTCACAAGCCAGAGTGGGCGCACTGCGGTTTATGAAATTATTACCAAGTGTGGTTACAAATTGACTTTGCAAGAAGCGGCTTCTTTGCAACCAATTTTAAAAGAATTGAGCGAAAAGGAAGGCGAACTTTCTGCTGATCGCGTATTAGATGTTTTCCGCGAACAGAAAGTAAATGTCAATGGTCGTTTGGTATTCAATAATATTGAAGTAATTCCAGATGAAAATCGCTTTATTTTCCATTTCAAAAAAGATGGAGAACCTTTGGTGCGTTCTGTGACTGCAGAAGGTCCTATTGAAGCAGGTCTTATTTTGATGCGTGAAGTAGGAATGCCTGTAGAACTTGTAAAGTATCGACAAGTTGTTGTTCCTGAACAAGATAAACTCTGGGCTGGTCGAGGGCTTTCTCGTATTCTTTTACGTGTAGGAGATAAAGAAGTAGAAGGTCGAGGCGTTTCTAGTGATACGCTTAAAGCCAATATGCGAGCTCTTTTTGGAGGCGTGAACTTAATTTATTCTAAATAAGTTCTTGCTTTTAATTTTCTTGTATAAAATTTAACTGCCGCGGGCAAAGCCCGCGGCAGTTTTCATAAAAAGGATTTTTAGAATTTAGTGAACAAGTTTCACATGTTTTCCGTTTTTAGTCTCAAGCGTATTCTTTGTATGGGGTAACATTTTATGCTCAACTAAAGTCCCGTCGATACGGTAAATGCCTATAGGTTCTTGTGAATTGTAATTTTTAAAATTATTCCGAATCAGTTGAGGATTTTCTGGATTTTCATTATTAGAAATTTGTGTGGATACAGCAATAGAATCTGTTGAAATAGTAAAGTTATCATAGCGAATAAAGCAATCTTTTGTTGGAGCCCATTCTGCAGAACTTCCACCATGGAATGTAGAAAGGTAAAACTTATCTACATGAAGCGTATCGTAGTCTCTAAAACGTAAAGTATCAACATCTAAAGAAAGCTCCCCATCAAACCATGTTTGAATGCGGCCATCTTTGTTTCCAAGCCCATGACTTGCAATGGTATTCATAGACATTTTAGTAACAATTCTGTGCCATTTCCCGGTGCTAAATTGCTTTTGAGGTGTTGTCCCATTAAGATTCCAAAGGAAATCGTCGCCATAAACAGAAATTTGTCCCATAAAATACATGAGTTGCACGGCATAACCATCTTCACGCCACATAATTCTTGCGCTAAATCCATCGCCGGTTGAAGGGCGTGCGTTTCCTGTATAACATTTACCGCCACAAAGCCCAGGAAGTTTACCGCCTAGACGAAATTCAAAACCATCTTCAAAGAAAATATCATAAGCAACCCACATAGTATCTGCTAGTTTTACAAGTGGCTGGATAATTTGCCCAGCGCAGGCCGGAGCACCAATAGATTCATTACCAGTAGGACCAACACAACCTTTCGGGTATTTAAGTTGCAACACATTTCCATGGTCATTTCCATCATAAACGATTTTAGCATTTTCGCCATTGTTTTGCTCCATGGCATACCACCAGCTATTATCAGTAGAATTACGTTTAAAATCTTCTTTGGCGTAGGCATTCGTATAAGCCCCGACATTTCGATTTTCAAAATTCACAAGAGAAATAATAGATGAATTGTCTTGAGCAAAAGTCAAACTGGTTAATGCGAGAACAAAACTATAAAAAGCTTTCATAAAATACCTCAATAGGAAAATTTATCTTCTTATTTTTAATAGAGGTGTTAGGAAAGAATTTTATATGTTTTAAATAAAAATTATTTACAGGTAAAACCTTGTAATTCAAGTCCTGCGCGCATTTCACCATAAGTTGATGTTCGTTTCATATCCATGGCTTTCATAAAACGGCAGTCATTATCAATATGCATTTTAAAGCCGGTTTTTGTTTCAGTTACTTCGCCTTTACCGCTAGATTTAATTCTTGTAATCATTTCGGCTTTATGTTTTTCTAGTTCTTGTGGTACAAAAACATCTGTGACAATATCAACATTTTTAATTTCAAATTCGCTAAAAATAAAAGAAATAGTAACGAGATTTTTTAAGCCATTAAATTGTCCATTAACAGAGCAAGTTAAATTCTTTTTCTTGTTAGGTTTCTTTTTAGCTACTTCTTGTTTTTCTTTTGGCGAAGGCGTATAACCTAAAGCATTCAATAATTCGGCTTCTTTTACAACGCCAATTAATCTATTTACAATGGTTCCATTTTTTATTAAATAAAAAGTTGGGAATGCTTGAATAGGAAGAGTGTTTTTGATTTTTTCAATGCCAGGTTCGTCAATACCAACAGTTGCAATTTTTATATCACTATAATTTTTTGCAATACTAATGAGAGTTGGAATCATAACAAGGCAAGGTGGGCAGCTTGTTGAAGAAATTTCAAGAATAACGGGCTTATCAGAATTTAAAACTTCTTTTTCAAAATTACTATCGTTAATTTTGACGATTTTAATGTCTTCAATTTCTGAATTCTGACTTTTGGAATAAGAAATGTTAGCGATTAACAGAATGCAACAGATAATAGAAACAAAGTTTTTCATAAAAATCCTATTAGAATAAATCTTTCAGAAGTAAAATAGCAAAAAAAAATAGACTATAAAGACTTTTTATTTTATTGCAAAAAAAATGAAAAATTCCTATAAAACCGTTTTTATTGAGCATTCACAAAGACTGCATTGACAACTTGTCCATAGAAAATATTCACAATGATTTTTTTCGTATAGAGTGATAGATATCTTTGTATTTGTTCGTTTTTTTACAATTAACTAATCGTAAAAGTCTTTGTTGTCTTTAGACAACTACTAAATAAGAAAAAAAGAAGAATTTAAAAAAAAGGATAAAATTTGAACTAAATTAAAAAAAGGATGTTTGGAAAAGGATTTTTATGGGTATCCGTTCATTGATAAAAATAAATGTTTTCATTTTAGTTCTAGTTTCTTTTGGTTTTTCGTATGAACCACCTTCAACTGCAGTTTCAAAAATAAATAGCTATCGTGGGTATTCTGAATTGACGTCTGCAGCATCTGGAATGGATATTGACCAATATACCTACAATATGACTACATGGCAAATAGCAAATGGTGGGTTTTATAAAGCAATGGCAAATAGCTATAAAAATCCATATTCAGGTGGTGAAAAATCAGGCTGGCGTTCTGCTACTGGAGAAGATCTTGCTACAATAGATAACAATGCCACCATTCAAGAAATGCGTTTACTCGCTGTTCGGTATAAAGAAACGACTAATTCAAATTATAAAGCGATTTTTAAAGAAAGTTTTAATAAAGCAGTGAATTTTATCCTTACGATGCAACGTTCTTCTGGAGGAATCCCACAGGTTTGGCCTAAACGGGGAAACTATTCAGACCATGTAACTCTTAATGATAACGCAATGATTCGCGTAATGGTTACAATGATGGATATTGCAAATGCAACATCTCCTTTTGATAGTGATATTATTGATGAAACCACTCGCATAAAAATGACAAAGGCTCTTGATAAAGCGATTGAATATTTATTGAAAGCTCAAATTGTGAATAATGGAAATTTAACGGTATGGTGCGCTCAACATGATACTCTGAATTACGCTCCGCGTTCAGCTCGTGCTTATGAATTAGAATCGAAATCAGGGAGTGAGTCTGCTGGAGTTGTTTGGTTCTTGATGAATTGGCCAGAACAAACAGAAACTATTCAAAAAGCTATTAAAGGGGCTATTGCGTGGTATAAAAAAACTCGAGTTACTGGGCTTTATTTTAATAAAAAAAATGGTGCGTTTGAATCTCGTGATGGAAATGTTTTGTGGTATCGTTTTTATGAAGTAGATACGGATGATTATTTCTTCTGTGACCGCGATGGTGTTAGCACGAAAACGCAAGATTTTACAAAAATTAGTGAAGAACGTCGGACTGGTTACCAATGGGCAGGAGATTATGGAACTGCTTTGTTAAATACAGAATCCGCTTATCTTAAAGCAATTGAAAATGATTCTGGTTCTGAATATCCGGCAGTTCCTTTAGAAATGTTATGCGGAAATGAATCTTGTAATAGTATTCTTGAAGGAGAAAATTACTTAGAAATTGACGGAGTAAAAGAATCTTCGAATAGTGGTTTTGTTGGAGAAGCCTACGCAAATGTAACAAATGCCGAAGGCTCTTTTGTGAGTTATGGCGTAACAGCAACATCTGCAAAAAAATACACAGTTTATATACGCTTTTCTAATGGAGGAACATCTGATAGAGCATTTAATATTTTAGCGAACAATGTTGTGGTACTAGAAAATGCAAATATGGAAATGACAGGAGCCTGGACAAATTGGGATACGAAAGCGTTTGAAATCGAGCTCCCTCTAGGTTATTCTGAAATAAAGTTTATCAGTCTTTCTAAAGATGGGATGGCTAATATTGATGCTTTAGGCTGGACGGATTCTAACCTTTTTATAGGAAACGTAAATATTGAAAACGACAAAGAAAATACAAGTGCTATTTCGCATCGAGATTTGAGGAAAAATCCATCGGGGCATTATGTTTTGAAATTTGAACAAAACGGAAAACATTCTACAGGTATTTATCTTATGCAGAAAAATAGCAATGTAAAATTTCGTGTAAATGGTATAAGAACTTTAAGTAAATAAGGCCTAATATGAAAAAGCTTGTTTTCCCAAAAATGGTACTTTGTTTATTGCTTTTGTTCTTTGCAAATGTTTTAGCAATAGAAAAGCGCAAAATTGATTTTGTTGTTGGAGTTGATGGTGATTTTAAAGCGGCTTTAAATGCAGCCCAATCTGCAAAAGCGACTGAATCAAATCATTTTGTCATATTTTTTCCAGATGGAGAATATGATATCGGAAGCCTTACAGGCGATGAAAACCAAAGAACAAATTTTACGGCATCACATGTTTCACTGGTTGGGCAGAGTATTGATAAAACAATTATCTATAATAAATCTATAAATGAAGGAATTAGTGTAAGCGCTACTCTTTATTTCAATGGTGTAAATGATATTTATTTACAAGATCTGACTTTATTAAATAAAGCAATTTATGGTAATGAAGCAAATTGTGGAAGTGCTTGTCGTCATGTTGTTGTTCAACAAGTTGGCGATAAGTTTATTTATAAAAATGTGAAATTGCTAAGCGGGCAAGATACATATTATACCAAAAAAAGTGGAGCTTCTAGAACTTATTGGGATGGTGGACAAATAGAAGGTACTGTTGATTTTATTTGTGGCGATGGCAATGTATTTTTTGAAGGGACAAAATTAGTCATGCGGCGTTCTGGCGGTTATATAACAGCTGCAGCGACAACAACTGAATGGGGCTATGTTTTTAATAATGCCATTCTTGAAGTGAGTAATTCCAGTTATAATGGGACATTTTATTTAGGTCGTTCTTGGAAAACGGCAAAGACTGTTTTTTTGAATACTTTAATGAAAGCAGAACCAGCGGCTGTAGGGTGGGGACCTAATATGAATTCAGCACCACAAGTATTTGGTGAATACAATAGCAAAAATGCAAATGGTGGGAATGTAAATACTAGTCAGCGTAGGACTTATTTTGATGGAAGTAAAGATGGCTCAACAGCAACATTAAAAACAGTATGGAATGCAAGTGATGCAGCAAAATACACTCAAGCAGCTGTGCTTAGTGGAACAGATTCTTGGAGCCCAGATAAATTAACACAACAAATTTCGGCTCCCCAAATTGAACAAGTTGGTGGAGAAGTTATTTGGGAAAATAATGAAAATGTCCGTTGTTGGGTTGTTTTTGTAAATGGTAAATACAAAACAAATGTCGTAACGCCCGCATTCTCGTTAGAAAGCATTCCTGTAGGTTCTAAAATAAGCATTCGTGCTGCTAATGCAATGGGTGGTTTGGGTGCTTATTCAAATGAAATTTCAACAGTAGAAAGTGATGTTGTTTATTATAATGTGTCTTTTAATGAGCCAATTGGTGGACAAATTTTGACTTCTTTTTCTAGCATGAAAGTTGCTGAAGGTAAAACAGTCACTTTTACAGCAAAACCGATTTCTGGTTGGGCGTTTGAAGGTTGGAATGGTAGTAGTGTTGCTGGTTTAAATGTTAAAGATTCCATTTTAACTTTTACTGTAACACAAGATATTGAACTTTCAGCAATATTTACTGCGAAAGGAGTAAGTATTTTTCAAGCAGAAGAAGGGCAAATGGGAAATGCTGTTTTTGAAAATACTAATACTGGATTTCAGGGGAGTGGGTATGTTAATTTTGGCACAGAGAATTCTTATGCTAAAGTACCTGTTTATACAGAAGGTTTTGGAGAATACAAATTGGTAATGACGTATGCAAATGGGAGTAATGCGGCTCGTAGTCTTTCTATTTTGACAGACTCTAGTTCATGCCAAGAAGTTGTATTCAAAACGACATCTTCTTGGACAACTTATGTTACACAAGAATGTTTTATACGCCTTCCTTTTGGTGTAAGTAATATTGTTTTTTCAACTCTTAATGGTAACGATGGCCCAAATTTAGACCAGATAGAACTTATTCCTATCAATGTAACGAAACCTGATTCTAATACAACTCCTATCAGAAATGTTACGGTAGAAAAATTTAACGTGGAAAGCGATAAAGCTATTTCTGTAGTATATAATATTCAAGGAGTTCCTATTCGGCGAGCTCTTGGCATGTTTATAAAAACGGAAGGACTTTCACAAGGCGTTTATATAGTGCAGACATTTGTTTCTGGGAAGCGGATTCAAAGAATGATTCATGTTAAATGACAAGACTAAAGATGGTCTTTAGAAATAAAAGACGAATGTTTGGTTTTTAAATAATCAAGATAAACCTGAAATGTTAGTTTACGCTATTCATTTTTTGCAGAGAGTTAGGCTTAGTATTATAAAGAGAGTCTAATAAGAAAGCCACTAGTTTTGCTAGTGGCCAAAAAGTTTTAATAAGAATTATTGATTGCCTAAATCACCAATACGATTTTCAGAACTTTTTCTTACACTATGAGCTTGTTTTGAACCCCAAAGTTTATCAACAAGACTTACGCTAGCAAAAGATTCCCATGCATCATCAACCCAGCACCAATGGAAAATCTTTTTGGATTTTTCGGTAGCGTCAACTACAACCCAAGGATAACGTTCATCAGTTGCAGTAAAGGTAAATTGCATTGAATCAGTAAAAGTTTCTGTTGCAGGATTCTTTACGATTTTTAAGTATAAAGGGAATTTTTCTTCGTATTCGTCTGTTGCATAAAAATCACGAGTCCATGCCTTGTTGTTTGTTTTTTGGAAAACAACTACGTTGATAACGGCAATCAAGGCAAGCAAAATTAAAATGCCTTTGACGTTTTTCTTAACGGCAAAGAAAATGCCCAAAAGAAACATTAAAACAATAACGGCCCCAAAATTATAATGGACCATATAAAAAGATTTGAGGACTTCCATAGTCAACTCCTAACGTTATTTGGATTTTTTGGAATTTATACCCGCTACGCTAAAAGTTAGAACATTTTCGTTAATTGTGCAAGTTGTTCGTAAATGTTCTTTAGGTAAAGAGAGCCCATTTGATGAAAGTGTTCCCATAAAAGAAGCATTGGCATGGCTTGCGATGGTACGAACGTTTTGATAGCCCTTTTTTCCAAAAGTTAAAGTAAATGTTTTGGATCTAGGATTATAATCAGCAGAGAATGTATTATTTTGCTTTGTTTTTAAAAGGTCACAAGTTTTTTTGTTTAAAATAAGAGTTCCTCTTGAATCAATAGAAACCATTGTCATTCCGGCTGAATTTCTGCATGGAAAAATTTCCCATTTAGCTTTAGTAACCGATTTGTTTTCTAAAGAAAAAATAAGCATATTTTTTTCTTTTTTTAATTCATAAGCACCAGGTTGAACAGTTAATCCTAAAAGATTCATTGCACCTTTTAAATAAATTAAGTCAGAAGCAGGATTAGGGAGAACTCTAAATGCCGTCGGAGAAAGTTTTTTGGTAAGAGATATGCCAATGCGTTTATTGGCTTGGTCTACAAAAATTTCAGCATAAGGGTGTAATGAAATTTTGGAAGCTTTGGCGACATTTTTTTGTATTCTTATAAAACCACGGATATCAACTTTTATAGGAATGATTGCATTTGTATTTGCCATAAAAATTACCTTTCATGAATTTTACCACTACAACGGCTAAATTAGTAAAAAGATTTTTAAGGTGCAAGATAAAGAAAAAATTGCTGATAAAGTAACAAAAAAAGAAGATAGGTTATTTTATAATCAAGAGTTTTTTCATTTTACCTTTTTGTCCATCACGATAAAGATAAAGTCCGGGAGCAAATTTTTCGTTAATTTCATTTGGAGAAATACATAAAAAATCAGTATTGTGTTCTTTTTGTAAAGCTAAAGAACCTTTTCTTGTTCTGATTTCTAATGTGGAGTTTTCTTTTAAACCTTCAAAACATAAAGGCGTTTTTCCACGATAAGGGTTGGGGTAAGCATTTAATTTTACAACGGTATTTTTTGATGAATCAAGTGTAATTGGCTGTAGACGACTATAAATTAAAAATACAGAATCGGCATTTTGTAATTTCCAAAATTGTTCTCTATAGTCTTTAAAGGAATTAGTTTGGATTTTTGAAAAAATAGAATCGTTTTTGTCTTTGTAGAGATAAGAAATGTAACCTTTTATATCAGGAAATTCAGTTGTTTTACGGTAGGTAAAAAAAGGATTCCCTTTAAGAGAAATTTCTTTTGAATTGTCAAAAATAACAGGGGTTTCCCAAAGAGGAGCATCTTTATAAATAGAAGAATCTTCAAAAGATTTAGCTCGACTTCCGCTAAAGAAAAGTTGTGTGGCTAAAGAATGAAAAACGGAATCTGGCGAGAGATTTTTATGGGAAATGACATTATAAAAATGCTTTTCAAAAGGTTGGTTTGGAGAATTTTGAAAGCTTTCCCAAATTTTTGTATCCAAAGTGGGGCCGAATTTCTGATAAATTGTCAGAAAAAATGGTGCTAATGAATATGGGGTTGTAAACGCTTCAAAAGATTGCCACTGCATTTTAAAAAATGTTGGAACAAAAGACATGTAGTCATCAATATCTGGAGCAAGAATCTCTTCAATACCGCTTGCTGAAGCTTCAAACCAATAAGTTGGATTTTTATGAAGATCTAAATAGCGTAATTGGATAGCATGATAAAGTTCATGATAAATGGTGACGCGAATGCCGGCACCAAATTTTTCGTTATAAGTGTAATTGTACGTTTCATTTTTTAAAGGAAAATCAGATTTTAAATAAGCACAAGATTTTTCATTTTGGGTGAAGTTTTCGCTAGATGCATTTGATGAAGCGTGCATAAAATCATTATCAATAATTATAGAAGAAGTTCCTTGTTCTGTTTCATCTGGTATTGTAATTCCCATACAATATTGACAATTATTTTCTCCGACTAATGAATGCAAATTGCGTAGTAAATCGAGTTCTAGAATTTCAATGGGGTAGAGATTATTTGGTACTTCTTTTTTATAATGATAAGAAACTTTTGCCCCTAAAGGTGGTAATGTTTTATGAGTTTTGGTGAAAATTTTATAAGCCGTTTCAAGTGTTTTTTCAAGTGAATCTAAGAAAACTTCAGAAACTCTGTGTGGCCCATTTGTTGTGTAAATTAATGCAAAATGTGGTGTGGTTTTAATTTGTACGGAATCATAGTAATCGTCAGGAGAACACGTTTCAGCTAATTGGCGGGCTTGAACTTGGAATTTTTGTGTTTGAAATATTTGAATGGTGGCGCATTTTTTAGAATGAGCATAAAAAGCAAAGAAAAATAAAAAAATGAGAAGTATTATGCGAGAATTTAGCATTTTAAAACTTGCTCTTGTTCTAAGATTTGTTTTGCTTTTGAAAGAATGGTTTCTGGATAAGTTAAAGGTTTCTGGTGGTAGGGTTTTAGTCGGGCATCAACAATAAGAGGAGATTTGCATTGCCAATGTTTTTCAACAATGGTTTCATTTACACCATAAATATCTTTTGCTGGGTCTGAACGAGTAAAAGTGACCCAAAGCCAGTTTTCAAAAGACGCGGCACAAAATTCAGAATTTTCAGTAAGTGTTATCCAAGGGTAGTTTTCTTTTCCTTGAAAAGTTTCAAGAGCTTTTGCTAAAATTTTAGGGTCAGCTTCATTAGATGTTTTTATTGCAAGAATCCCGGGGGCTACTTGCCGCGGATCAGAGAAGCCTTCAGGGAGTTTTAAATCCGCGGCAATCTCGGCAAAATTTTTGCCGAGTGTGCGGCATGGTTCTCCAGCCGCACTTAGCACCAATTTAGAACCGTGGTTAAACTTTCCGCCAGAGTAATCTAAAGTATCCATTGTTGTAGCTGTCTGGAAATGCAAATCTCTTTCAAAATGCAAACGCGAAAGCATGTGAGCAAAAAAATCAGGAACATTCTGAACAGAAAGAGAATTAGAATCTTCTTTAGCCGCAATCCACAAGTACTTAGCTAAAGCCGCTTGGTTAAAACCAAGAAGCGCATTGGCAATTTTATGCAACTCCATAGGCTCACGAGAGGCATAAGGGACAAACCGTTCTTTTCCAATGGCTAGTAAAAGAGGGTGGACTCCAGCAGCGTCAACGGCATTCATTTCATAAAGCCCATCAATAGAAACAGGAACCATTGGGGCAACTAATTCATGAATAAGTTCTCCAAAAATAGAATCTTCGGCTGGTGGCCTGTGCACAACGGTAAAAGGAAAAATTGCGTTAGGCTTGTGATAAACTTTGTGCACTTTCATATAAGGAAAAAGGTGTTTAGCCGAATAATATCCAATATGATCGCCAAAGGGACCTTCTGGTTTTAAGTCTGGACTAATTTCTCCTAAAATGCAAAAGTCAGCATCAGTAGAAATGACCCAACCATCTTGAATGCAATACCTAAAACCTCTCCCTGCTAAAATACCAGCAAACACCATTTCTGGAATATTGTGAGGCATAGGCATTGCTGCTGCTAGAGAATGGGCTGGCGGACCACCTATAAAAACGCTAACTTTAAGAGATTTGCCTTTTTGTAAGGCTTTTTGATGGTGTGCAGCAATACCGCGGTTAATTTGGTAATGTAAACCACATTCCTGGTTTGGTACATATTGGTTGCCGGAAATTTGAATGCGATACATTCCGAGATTAGATTTAAAAATATCTTTGGAATCAATAGGCAAAGAACAAACTTGTGGTAAAGTTAAAAAAGCTCCACCATCTTCTGGCCAAGAATGAATCTGGGGTAAATCAGATAATTGACAAGTATGCTTTAAAACATTTTTAGAAAAAGAACGTCTGGGTAAAGCATTAATGCCGGCAAATGGCAAATTAAAAAAGTCTTTGGGGTGTTTAAAAAAATCTTTAGGAGACGCTTTAAATGAAATAGCAGTTTTAATTTCTTTTAAAGTGTGTCGGAATAAAAAATTAGCACGTTCTCTTGTACCAAAAATATTAGACACTGCTCTAAATGGAGAACCTTTAACTTTTTCAAATAAAAGAGCTGGCCCATTAGCTTCAAAATTTTCTTTTGCAATAGCGGACATTTCTAAAAAAGGGTCCACTTCGGTTTTTACCCGAGAAAGCATACCGGCATGTTCTAAATCTAGAAGAGCGTCTTCTAAAGAACGATAACGCATGTTGATTTTTTAGCCAGCTGATATGGGGGCTTGAATCGCGGCAAAAGTTCCAGTTTTCTTTTCTTTTTGCACTTGCAAAAGAATATCAAGAGCTTTTTCTCTAGAATTTAATACATAGAGAACAGAAGCCTTTTCTAAAATGGAGGTTAGTTCACTAGATTCACCCTGGAATTCAAAAGAATCATCACAAAGTGTTAATGCTCCATCTTGAATAAATGAATGAATGGCAGTGAACCCACGGAACGGCCCTTGGTCTAATCTAACAGTAAAAGAATCTTCTGTTGCAGAAGAAACTATACCTGTCCACTGTAAACGTTGAACACCATAAAATAAAGCATAACGCACAGGAGCGGAACGAGCAAAACCTTCAGGGAAATAATAATAGAGAATGGCGTTTTCTCTGGTTTCTAAAGAAAGTGGAGCGACTCCCATCCATTCCAAAACACGTTTTTTGGAGTATTCAAACCAGGAACTTTGAGTAAGTTTTACCATATAAACTAAAGATAGATTTTTTACAGTAAGAAAACGAAAAATTTATTAAAAAATCATGTTTTTTTTGGTGAAAAAAATCCCTAAAAATAAGCGTGAATAAACTATCTAAAACTATGGAAAATCTTGTTGAAAAAGTGTCAGTTTCTCTTAAGAAAGAGACACTTTCTCAAATAAAAGAAAATCCTGTGGCATTTTTTAAAATTCGTAATCCACAACACAACGGTCTTCAACGATGGTTTTAACAAAAGCAACAATTTTTTGGTGTTCCGGATGTGCTTGATAGATGTCAAGTTCTTCTTTTGTATAAAAAACAGTGTTCAATGCAAAATCCCAAGCAGCAGGCGAATCATTAAAGTTAAGGCCTGATTCTATTTCAATTAATTCGGGAATTTTGTCTTTGAGTGATTGAAACATTTCAATAAGTTTTTCTGCATTTTCTTGTTTAGAAGCATTATTGGCTGTTTCTTTTAATTTCCAAAAAACGAGATGACGAATCATAAAAACCTCTTAATAGTTTGGGGTTAAAGCAAGTTCTCTGTAAATAGCTAGTTGGCGTTCAAAGCAAACTTTCCAACTAAAGCGTTCTGCATAGTGCCTTGCTGAGTCTTTCAAATTTGAGTCTAAAAGAGATAAAAGAAGAACTATTTTATCAGCTAATTCTTCTGGAGTCCTTTTTTTCAATAAACAACCCGCAGAAGAATTTCGAACATGTTCGGCAGCTGCTCCAGTATTAGCTGCTACTTGTGCATTACCTGAAGCCATACTTTCTAAAATGGAAAGTCCAAAAGTTTCCCAGCCAGAAAGTGCTAAACCAATATCAGCGCTTGCATAATAGCGGGCCATTTCTTCAATTGATGAAATAAAACCAACATAGCGAATATTAGGGTGTTTTTTTGCAGCAAGTAAAGCGTCTGGCAATAAAGGTCCAGTGCCTGCCAAAACCAAAGCGGGAGCTTTGCCTAATTTTTTTTCTAGTAATGGGTAAGCGTCTAAAACTAAATCAAGACCTTTTTCTTTACAAAAACGATGAGGGAAGAATATTATGGGACGATCTTTGTCACCTTGCTTTAAGAGCGTTACTAATTTTTCATCGCGTTTTGTCGGCGAGAACATGGATATATCACAACCGAGTGGCACTTGGTGGTGTGCAGGCAAACCTTTTCTTTTTAAACGAAGTCTCGTTTCTTCGGCTGAAACTTGAATCCCAGTAAATCCTTTAAATTCATAGCGAGCGTAGGCAAAAGCAACTTGACTAGCTAGTTTGCCTAAATTTTTTCCGAATTTTTCAGCAATAGGGCGTTCTACATAGGTAATTGGAAAATCTGCATGCCAAAACCCTAGAAGTTTTGCACGAGGCACAATTTTTTTTGCATTTTTCCTAACGACAGTTGGGAGAATATAGGGGGAGCCGACTTCAATGATATCCGGCTTGTGTCTCTTTAAAATAGGGGCGATTTGAGAAGATTTCCAAATCATACGGTATTCCCATTTACCAGGGAACTTAAACGCTTTAACGTGTTCTATAATTAAAGAATCGGTTAATTGTTCTGTATAAGTTTTGGAATCAGGCATCACGAAAACATAAACAGCATCTGTTTCGTAACGATAAAAGTTCATTTTTTCTAAATGATAACGCCGAACCCCGCCGCCAGAAGGGCTCCAAAAATTATTAAAATCCACAATAGTAAGAGACATTATTCTTCTTTTATCCTTGAAGAGTTAGGGTCAGCAATTAAACTCCCTTCAAAAACATGGTTTTTGCCAAGGCGTTTGGAATTAACAGTCAAGAAAATGTTTCCGCCTTTTGCTTCTAACCAGTAAATTGCATCAGCGTCTCTTAAGTATGGTCTTGGACCAACGAGATTACCATCTTGCTCAAGCAAATCGCCACCAAGGAATATTGGAATATCCAAAGCCTTGTAAAGGTCAAGCATTGCAGATGCACGTCTTTCATGGATGTCAGTAATATCTTTATGGTCAGAAATTTTTAAATGGTCTATGCCATCTAAAATAACAAGTAAATTAGCGTTACTCTTTTGTTCGTCTTTTAAAATAGTCAGCAATTCCTGATTGTCAAATGTCGGGTCATCTTCCCAAATTTCAAAACGATTGTTTTTAACATCGGCAATAAGTTCTTTTGTTGCTTTTAAGATAGCTTGGTTAATTTCATCGGATTCGTTTTGCTTACGAGTTTCAAGAACAGAAAGTCCTGTTTTCATAGCCACCAATCGATCAAACACTTGTCTACGAGGAGTTTCAAGAGCAATGTAGATAAGTTTTAAATTTGGATTGTTTTCTAAAAAGTCTAAAGCAAAACTACTTAAAAGTTGAGACTTGTAAGCGTAAGGTTGCGATGACACAAAGTAACACCCTGATTGAATACCATCAAGAGTCTCTGTAAGTTTTGGGAACGAATGAAGAGCGTAACCAACACTTTCATTTGAAGGACAATTCATAGCGGTATCAAAGTTTTCTTTGATATCTTGTAACAACATAGAACGACGATGCGAATGAACAGTGTCTTCTTCGGTGCGACGAATGAGTTCTAACAATTGATCGGCATCGTTTTTGCGAATGATTTTATCAACCGTTTCATTTCTAGGTAAAACGATTGATTTCATTCTAAGGCCAAGATTTTCAGCCATTTTGAGATAGCGTTGGACTCGGAATTCTTGTGCTCTGCGGTTGTCTTCTCGACGTAAAAGCAGTGTTACTGATTCGGCACCACAAGCTTTTAACTTATAAAGATGGCTTTCTGCTAGTTCTTGGTAAAGTATTGAACATACACCAGGAATGCCAGCAAGGTCAGCAGTCAAAGCGTCAAAAAAGCCTTCAACGATAATTGGGCGTTCAATGTCCGATTGGATATTGAATGGAATCGTTGCAGGGCCAGAAGCAAAGGACATATATGGATTTGGAGAATCGTCTAAAGTTCTCCCATATACTGAATGGATTACTCCTTTGGCATTACGAGCAGGTATGGTTAAACGAGGTTCTCTAGAAAGTTCAAGATTGTCTAAATAGAACGTTACTTGATGGCGTTCTATACCTTGCAACATGCAATAGCTATAGAAAGGTTCTGGATCTCCGCTATAATAGCCAATACCATAAAGTTGAGCTTGACCAACGGTCCAACCTCTTGATTCAAGGAATTCAGCAGTTGTTTCACTTTTAGCAGCTGCCCAATAACAATAAGAAACAAATGCTTCTAGAATTTTGACTTTTTCTCCGCCAAGTTGTTTCCACTTTTGTAATTCTTTGTCTTCGGCATTTGCACTACTAGAACCGAAAAATTCTGCGGCTTCTTCTTTAGCCGATGCTTCATCTAAACCATTAAAACGACTGCGGATAATAAATTCCATCAAGTCGCCTTCGTTACCACATTGCAAGCAACGATAACGCCAATAACCTAAAGCATCATAAAAAAATAAAGATGATTCTTCTGGGGCATGAAACGGGCAACAAGTGACGAGATTACGTCCCCAACGATCTAAAGCTATACCCAATTGACGAGGGTGGGTCTTTTTATGCGAAAAAGGAGTGTGTTCAGAATCCATAAAATCCTCTCGTGTACAAGACACGTTTTTTTAAATCTAATAATTCTCTTTAAAAGCGGTTTCTTCTTTTTTAATAATGTGCGAAAATTCAGAGTTTTTTGTTAATTTTAAAAGAGAGTTTGGTGAAAATAAATCAAATTATCGTATCAGATTTTTGTCTGAAGGTTTTTATGATTGTTCTTGGAATAGATCCCGGTTCTTATACAACAGGATTTGCGGTTTTAGAAAAAACAACATCAGTCAAGGTGTTAGATTATGGAGCTATTCTCTGTAAACGTTCTGATAGTGCAGACAAGCGATTATTACACATTGTAACCGAACTTGAAAAGATTTTGGATAAGTATCATCCAGATGTTTTAAGTATGGAAGGCGTATTTTTTGCAAAGAATCCTAAAAGTGCTTTAATGCTTGGTCAAGTGCGTGGAGCGGTTCTTGTAACTTGTTCTCGTTATGGATTAAGTTTTGCTGAATACAGTCCTCGTTCTGTAAAAATGGCTGTTGCTGGTAATGGAGCGGCATCAAAAGAACAAGTTGCTTTTATGTTAAAAGCTTTGCTTAATTTGTCTGTAATAGAAGGCCCTTTAGATGCTTCAGATGCTTTAGCTATTGCTTGGACGCATGCGTCACCGCCGCCTCTTTTATCTATGTTACCCCAAAAAAAGAAGTCAAAAAAAACTAAAGATGCTATGCGAGATTTAGCCATTCGTATGGGAGCTATTTTACCATGATGCTTCGAGAACCCTACGGAATTTCAGAATTGGGACTAGGAAAAATTTTCCCGGAAAATCTTTTTGTAGCAAAAGATATTATTGAAGATCTTGAAAAGTTGAGACAAAGTGCTTTGCAAGCAGGTTTTTCTTTAAAAGTTGAAAGTGCATTTCGTTCATTTGAAAAACAATTGTCAATATGGAATAGAAAAGCTTTTGCTGAATTACCTTTATTAGATAAAAACGGAGAACTTATTCAAAAGTTACCTGAAAATGAAGAAGAAATGATGTATTGTATTTTATTTTGGTCCGCTTTGCCAGGGTGTTCTAGACACCATTTTGGAACAGATATAGATGTTTCTGATGCAAGTGCGGTTTCTGAAAATTACGAAGTACAATTAACACCGCAAGAATGTAATGGAATTTTTGCTCCTTTTCATGAATGGCTTTCTGAATGTATAGCATCTGAAAAATCGTTTGGTTTTAACCGCATTTTTGAACCTGGTAGAGGGAAAATACAACCAGAAAAATGGCACTTGTCGCATTTACCGACGGCAAGAAAAATACAGGATTCCTTTTCTATAGATACATTGAAAGCAATTTATGAAAAAACAGATATTGCGTGTAAAAATGCGATTATAGAAAATTTGGAAAAATTATTAGACGAATACGTTTACCCTTATTTTATTTGATTATATGTTTCGAGCGATTGCAGAACAAGGGACTTTTTCTTTAAAATTTAAACGTTATGGAACATCTGTTCTTGGTGCTCCTCTTTATTATTTACCTTCTGTTTTAAAAACTGAACTTCTTGTAATTGCGGGGATTCATGGTGAAGAAGCAGAAGGTGTTTTTTTATTAAGTAGAATTATACGCTCATTGAATCAACCTTTGGAAAAAACGGCTTTTGTTTTAGCCGCAAATCCTGATGGGCTTTTTCTTGGCACGCGTGCTAATGCAAATGGGGTAGATTTAAACAGGAATTGGCCAACTAAAAATTGGAAAAAAGACAAGTGTTTTTCAAGGCCTTATCTAGAATCTAAGCCGGAAATAGAACTTTCTGCGGGAAAATCCGGAGCATCAGAACCAGAAACAAAAGCATTATTAGATTTGATACAAAAGCTTTCTCCTAAACAGATTCTTGCGATACATTCTCCTTTAGCATGTATAGATTCATTAAAGCGAACGCCAGTTGTTTTGGCATTAGAAAAAGTTTTTTCTTTACCATGGGTTGAAGATATTGGGTATCCTACTCCAGGGAGTTTAGGTTCTTGGTGTAAAGAAAATAAAGTGGAATGTATAACGCTAGAATTACCGCGTCAATCTGGAGAAGAAATAGTTCGGGATTATCAAAAGGGATTTACTGAAATTTTAATGAATGATATTTAGTTTCAAGGCAAAACTAAACAAAAAGGCTTTCCGAACGGAAAGCCTTTTGAATAAATTAAAGAAATTTTAACGCGACGCTTCTTCAATAATTTCTTTTCGGTGAAGAAGCCCACTACCAAAACCAACAACAATATAAATAGCCATTTCAATTAAAAGGAATTCGCTGATATAAGGGATTTTTTCTGAAATAAAAAAGAAACCACTGATGTAGGTCAGGATTATTAAAACAATTTGTCCCATATTAATGAATTTATTTTTTCTCATTTGAAGTTTTGGAAGGAATAAAGGACTTACCATAAGAAGTGCAGAGATAAGCATTGTAAAGACAGGTACAAATAAAACGAGAGAGTCCTGGTTGTCTAAATACCCTTTTGAGAGCATAAAGGCCAAAAGGATAACATTTAATGCTCCGGCAAATGTGGAAGGCAACCCTGAGAAGTGGTGGTGGTAAGAATCAGAATCTAGAGCGTTGTATTTGGCTAAACGCATTGCGGCACACAAAACATAAATGGAAAAAACGATTAAAAGCAAAATGAGATTTTGTGAAAACCATTCAGGAGCTTTTGCTTTGTAACAAAATACAAGCCCAATAGCTGGTGCTATACCAAATGCAATAAGGTCTGCAAGACTATCAAATTGAGCACCGAAAGCAGAACTAGCGTTTACAAGTCTGGCGGCAAATCCATCTAGTTTGTCAAGTAGCACGCAAAGAATGACAAAATAAGCACTCATACGGAATGGGTCTGCAGAAGAAAGATTTGAAAAAAGTCCAGTAGCCCAACAAATAGCAAAAACACCTAAAAGAAAATTCATGCTTGTAAAAGCATTAGGCAAGATAAAGCGAGAATTTTTCAAAATAAGACCTCTTTGTTTTCTTTTTGCAACAAAGTTAGTTTTGTTTTTGAGTTTGGCGGATAGACCAAAGAGCTTTTACACCTGCTGCGGTGATTAAATTCTCTGGTGGTGCGTAAGGATTCTCTTCTGTTGGGAAATTAGTCCAGTTTTTAGTCGAGAATTGATAATATTGAGTCGGTTTATAGAAAACAGGAATGACCGGAATATCTTGCATTACAATACGATTCAGTTCTTTGTATGTTTTTCTGAGTGCGGTAGAATCTTTTAATGTTGGGATAATATCCAAAAGTTCATTTACTTTTTTGTTTTCGTAGCGACCCTGGTTAAAATACAGAGGTTTTCCTGGTTCTGGTAAAGAGTTACTGTAAAGCAACTGTTGTAAGCGGAACCATGGTGTAGCTACAGAAAGGTCTGCAGTTTGTGTTTTCATAGCAAGGTCAAACGTGCCTAAACGTAAGTTGGTTTCCCAAACCGGATAGTCAACAAAACTTTTTTCAGCAGGTATGCCAATTTCTTTCATAGAACCAACGATAACAAGAATAGCGTCTTCCCAATCAGTCCAACCTTTAGGACATTCTATATGAATAGTTGGGAGTTGTTTTCCATCCTTTTCTAAAATCCCACTAGCATTCCAAGAATAACCAGCGTTTGCTAAAATTTCTTTGGCTTTAGCAGTATCAAATTGGTTCCCAAAACGAGTAGCATCTTCTTCATCGAAATACTGATTTTCTTTGCCGAATGGGAGAATTAAGCCTGGACGGATAGTAGGAGAGTAACCAGAAATTGCCCTTTCTCTAATTTTTTCAAAATCAATAATGTGAGAAATGGCATGCCTAAAAGCCGAATCATTGAATGGAGGTTTTTGATGGTTGATAATAAGAGTGACTATAGCACCAGGATTGTGATAAGGTGGATTTAAACTCCAAGCACGGATTGAATCTCTTAATTTGTTCTGAATGTGTGGGAGGAAAACAGAAGAAAGGTCTAAATTGCCTTTAGTCATTGCATTATTAAACGCATTGTTTCCTGCATAAAGAGAATGAATTATAAAGCGAGGAGCAGGTTGCTTTCCATTGTATTTAACATTACCCCAATAGGTGGAATCTCTTTCTAAAACAATTTTTTCGGGAGAAAAAGAATGCAAACGATATGGGCCAGAAGCAACAGGTTTTTTGGAATTATCAAAAGCAGCTATTTGTGAATAATCATAATTAGATGCTTGCTTATGTTGTTCAATCAAAGGAGCGAAAACATGTTTTGGAAGTATAGAAGTTCCTGCAAGAATATTGAGAATCATCAAAGGAGATGGGTTTGTTGGATTAAAATGAAACTCAATAGTGTTATTTTCTGAAGTTATGCTTTTAAGATATTCCCAAGAACCATGACGTGGGGTGGGCAAAATAGAATCAAGATAAAATGTATAAGTAACGTCTTCAGTTGTGACTGGCTTACCGTCATTCCAACGAGCTCTAGAATCTAATTCTACAATAATAGATGAATCGGTTTCTGTAAAACTTTTGGCTAGCATTGGCTCTAGCTTTGCTTCTAGAGGGTCGTAAGCAAACAAAGCCTCGTAAAGCAAGCGGACATTACCATCAATCGGAAAATTAGGATCAGCGTTTAATGGGTTGAAATTTTTTGGGGTAGCCCAATCAAATCCACCTATATAGAGAGTTTCTGCTCTAGGGAAAACTTCTGCAGTCTGTTGAGTTTCTTTTTGATCATTACAAGCTATCAAAAAGTAAGAAGGAATAACACATGCAATGGCAAGCTTTTTCCAAAAAACAGACATTCGACCTCCAAATATTTTCTCATAATATATCATTCTTTTTAATAAAAGAGAATAAAAAAACAAAAAAAGAATAGTTTTTTACGTGAAAATAAACACAGAAAAAAGGTTTTATTTTTTAATAAAATAAACAAATTCTTTCTAACTACTTTAGTATCAAAGAGTTAGAGTAATGTTTACAGAAATTGACAAATTATTCCTATTGTTGTTTGTCTAAATTGAAACCAAAAAGTAGTTGTTGATTTGTGGGACAAAACAACATATTGTCAGCAATAAAAGGAGAACCGGCATCTCCAGCAATACTCAAACGTTTTATAGTTTTTCCTGTTTCAAGAGAAATTTCAAGCAAATAATTTTTTTTGTCTATCCAAAGAGAATTTTTATGTAGAGCAAATTTTCCAAAGACAGAGTTTCCTCCTTTATGTTGCCAAATAATATCGCCTTTAGGGAGAGAATATAAGCGAAGTTCTTTGTTGTTTAAGCTAAGTAATATAGCGGCTCCTGCTTTTTTATGTTTAATAAATTCAGCATTTAAAATGTCTTGGCCTGGAGAAAGTGTAAGTAGTGGAGCGTCAAAATCTGTATAAAGTAAAATTCTAGAATCTGTTGTAATGAATGCAATGCAAGAGTCGCTTGTGGTAAGGCTTGCAATTTGAGCTTGTAAAGAAATTTTTTTGTTGATTGGTAAACCAGAAGAATTTTGTAAAAGTTGTATATCTCCATTGGTTGTAACAGAAACAAGATGTTTTTTATGTAATATGGTAAAAGTCGGTTCAATTCCAATTTTTCTTGACCAAGCTTGCTGGAAATTAGGCAAAAGGATTTTAACTAAAAATCCGTTCCATGTAGAAACAAAAAGAGCATCAGAAGTGAAATAAAGATTGAAAATTTTACCTGGTAAGTCCATTGTTTTTTGCTGAGATAAATTTTCAATATTAAGAATGTTTAAAGAAAATCCAGACCCCAATGCAAACCAACGATTATGATGGGCACTGACTGGAGCGCTTTCCATTTTTCCTATGGAGTGAGTCCAACGTAAGTTTCCATTTTTTGAATTTAAAGCAATTAAATTTTTTGAAGCAGCATCTATTGTGAAAAGAGAATTACGGAAAGAGAAAAATTGAGGGTAAAGAGTTTGTTGGGAAATTGGAAGAGAAGTGATATAGTCTGCGCCAATAATTTTAGCGTAATGATTGAAAATTTTATTTTTGGGAAGAGAATTTTTAGTTGATAAATTAATGGCTTTAGCCCAAGCTTTTTCTTTTTCAGGAAGCGGAGCATTTGTTTTTTCTAAATAAAGCGCTTTTAAAAATAAACCGTCTAAATTTCCTGGTTCAATAGTTAAGGCAGAATCAATAATAGGGATGGCTTTTTCCCAATTATCTTGTTGTACCCAAATTGAGGCAATTTGAATCATTTTTTGGGATTGAATAGATTTTTTCCCATAATGTAAAGCATTTAAGACTTTTATTGAATTGAGAGTGTGTGGGTAGTATAGTATGCCATTTTGTACCCATGGCTCTGCAAGTGCAGAAACACCAAGATGAAAATTCCAAGTGGATTCTAACAATGTATCTAAAGCCTGTAATTCGCCGTTTCTAGAAAGGAGGGCGATTGAACCTGTGTGTAGAGAAATAAGAGAATTGGCAGAAGTTTGCTTTTGAGAAATGATTTCGCCATTTTGTTTTTTGATTAGAAGAGTATTGCCTGATGGTTCTAGAATAACAAAGTTTGAATTGAGAGTAGCAACTTGTTCTATTATGTGAGAATTGATTCGCCATTGTGGAACGTTAAGATTATTATTTGAGAAAAACCAAATGGCATCCCCAGAAGATAAAAGAATACCATTTTTATCTTGAAAAAAAACAGTGATAGGATCTAGCATTGATATAGTACCTAATTCTTCACCATTTTCTTTTGAAATCATATGAAGCGCATTGTCTGGGCAATTGAGCCATAGAATTTCTTGATTGTAGAGACTTTTATGTAATGAACAATCTTTATATTTTTTTTCTGAACGAAAACGTTCGTTTTTGCCAGAAAGTAAAACGAGTTCTTCGCCATCAATGTATGAAATAGAATGAGGGGATAAATAGAGAAATTCGCTAAGTGTTGTTTGAATAGGAATGGATAGAACAGGAAAGATGGATTGATAAGGAGAATAAGTAAGAGTATTTGATTCTTGCCACCATACTCCTAAATCGGAAATGTGTAAAATCTTTGCAGAAAGTGAAACGTCAGCAGGTAAATTAATTTGTTTTTTTGAATTTGGATTGTAAATTTTATTATTGGTTAATAAAATTAAAACAGAGTCATCATTGAAAAAATGTTTTGCATTTGCAGGGAGATTTAAGTTTTCATAAATCATTTTTTCTGCTTCTGGGTTTAGTTTGGCTAAACGTTCTGCATCCCAAAAAGCTTGTGCGGCTAAATTAGTTTGGAGTAAATTTTGTTTATAGAAAAAAGAAGCATTATTGATTTGTCCAGAAATGTCGTTGATTTTCCCAATTAAAAAATCAGCTTCATTTCGTTCTTTTTCATTCCCATTTCTTGAAATATCTTCTAAAATTTTGAGAGCTTCATTAGCCTCTCCTTTCATTTCAAATAAATAGGCCGCTTTTTTAAGTTGTATAGAATAATTTTCAGCATAAGAAACTTGAACAGAAATTGTTATAATAAGCAAAGTCAGAGACATTGCTTTAAAAAACATTTTCAAGTTCATAATAAGCATTTCTTACCTAAACGTTGAATTTATAACCAACTGTTGGAATTGTGATTATTTTTGGGGTGGTTGAATTGACTTCTATTTTTTTACGAAGGTTGGCGATATAGTTATCAATAGTTCTAGTGGTAGGCATTGTTTCTGAAGTATAACCCCATAAATTTTTGAGAAGGTCATCACGTTTAATAACTTCGCCACGATGCTGCCAAAAATATTTTAGAATTTCAAATTCTTTGGCAGCAAGTTTTAGAGGTTCGTTGTTTTTAGTAGCTTCAAATTTTTTAAAATCAATACGTAAATCAGCAAATTCTACAATATCATCATCTTCTGAAGCGGTTTCTGCAACAGAAGAAGCTTCTGGGGCTCGGCGTAAGAACGCTTTAATACGAGCTAAAAGTTCCATAAGGGAAAATGGCTTTGTGACATAATCATCTGCACCGATTTCAAGTCCGAGAACTTTACTGGTTTCATCGGTTTTTGCAGTTAGCATTATGATGTAAGTTTGTGGGCGCTTTTTGCGGATAACACGACAAACTTCAATTCCGCTTTTTTTAGGAAGCATTAAATCTAACAGAACCAAGTCTGGTTTAAAAGAATCTATTTTTTCAATAGCCATTTCGCCGTCTTCGGCTGTTTCTACTGTATAATTTTCCATTTCCAAGTTTTCTTGGAGTCCAAAACGAATCAGTTCTTCGTCTTCAACAATTAATATTTTGTGTGACATTATTCGACCTTCTTGAATTGAACTGTGAATGTTGAGCCTTTTTGAGGCTTGCTAGTTAATTTAATTATGGCATGGTGTGCATCAGCGGCACGTTTTACAATAGCTAATCCCAAACCCGAGCCTTTTGTATTGCGTGTCATTTCATCACCAACCCGATAAAAATCATTAAAAATATTTTTTTGTTCTTTTAAAGGAATTCCAATTCCAGAATCTTCTACTTCAAAAATAGCTTTTTCCTTTTCAGAATAAACACGAATAAAAATATTTCCTGGAGCATTCGTGTATTTAATGGCGTTTTCTACAAGGCTTTGAAACATACTATTGATTGCTGTATTATCACCAGAAATAAAATTATCGGGTTCAATGCTTTTTTCTATAGTCAAGCCTTTTTCTTCTGCAAGAGGTTTTAATGTTTCATAAACGCGTTCAGCTGCTGTTGCTAAATTCAAACGAACCCACTGGAATGCAGAGCGTCCGTTTTCCATACGGGTGTAATCAAGAATAGCTCCAATTTGATTTTCTAAGCGAGTTGCTCCTTTTTCAATGTATTTAGCGTATTCAGGAACTTTTTCTTTTCGAGTGATTCGCCCTTGTGCAATAGATTCTGCATACATTTTTATTGCGGTCAAAGGAGTCTTCAATTCATGAGAAACACTAGAAAGAAAGTTGGCTTTCATAGAAAGTAACTTGCGTTCTTGTTGAATGAAACGCAACATAAAGAAAATACCAACAATGACTGTGATGAGAGATAAAATAATTAAGCTTGCGATAAGAATAATTCTTTGTCTGGATTCTGCTTGTAATTCTTTCATATCTTTTTCGTAAAGTAACAAGCGCCAATTTAAACCATTTCCGATTTCATATTCAAAAGCAATATTTTCACTTTCTTTAGAATTAGAAATAATTAAAGAATCTTTGTTATCTAAAATAGCGTATGGGATATCTTTCCAATCTTTAGCGATAGAAATTATGGTTTCTGAAAAACGTTTTTGCATTATTTTTTTATCAAGTAATCCAACAATTATTTGTGCACCCGGTAACCAAGGGTATGACATTCTAAAAAGGATATCGTTTCCTTGTAAGCTGTATTTGATACCATCGTTTTCTACTTCATTATTTTTGAATAATTGAATAATGTCATTTTGTTTTTCAATATAACTTTCGGAATGAGAAAATTCTCGGTTTAAATTTTCACGTAGATTCCAAAATTTTTCACGGCTATCTTGGGAAAGATCTTCAAAAGAAAGAATTTGATCTAAAACGGTTTCGAAAAAGAATTGTACCGAATACAAATCACCATAATCTTTGCCAGAAAGAAATAGTTCTAATTTATTTAAAACAAATTCTTCTGCTTTTCGATGTTGTTTTTGTTTGATGAAAATTTCAAAATGTAAAAGAGCTAAAGAAATGGTCAGGTCTGGCGTTAAATAGCCTTCTTGTTTATGGCGTTTTTCTAAGATATTTAAAAGTTTTAAGGCTTCTTCATAATTTTGATTTTTATAAGCCATCCGAATCATACCGAGTAGATTCATTGTTTGTTCTTGTTTTGTTTCTAAATTAGAATGTATTAAACGAAAGGAACGTGCAAGCATTGCTTGTTCGGGGAACTGTTTTTCTGTTACAAAAATTTCTTGTTCTAGAATAGAGGGTGTTATTGGTGAAAAAGTTTTTTGTGAATGTTGGAATAATTTGGAAAAATGCGGGTAGACTAAAGTATCTGCATTAAAGAGATAGATAGAAGAAACTCCATTGACTTTTTTGTATGGAGAATTCTTGTTTAAATCAGTTAATGTATGAGGTTGTTCGTATAAAAAAAGTGCGGCTGCTTTTGTTTCTTGCAAAAAAGAATTATGCTCGTCTTTAACCGCCGTTTCAAGAGCTATTTTAAAATCCAAACGATTTTCTTCAAAAGTTTTTTCTGCTAGATAATTGGCATTTAAAATGTTTCGAAAACTAAAAAAAGATAGCAATAACGTAGGTCCTAGAATTAGAACAAAAAAAGCTATAATCAAAGGATTTTTACGAATAAATTGCATTATATTTTTGCCAATTACTCTTTGGTGTTAGGTTTAATGAGCACTTTAGAAAAGTATAAAAATTTCATACTTCTTTGGTAGGGGAAAAAATAAAAACGTTCCCGAAAGGGAACGTTAAAAGAGTAAACCAGAAAATTTATTTTACGATATTAGCTCTATGAGTAACCGATACAGAATGGCCTAAATCAACGCGACGACTATTTGAATAAAGTTCGCGTATAAGAACAGATGCGTTATCTTCATCAGCTCCGGTAATAACACCTCTGCCTAATAATCTAGGAGGGATAGATGCGTCGCTTTTGTCTTTTTCCCAAATAGCTACGGCATTACCTGGTTTAAAGCCTTCTTGAATTCCTTTATCAATCAAGACATAAGAATAAGCACCAATTACAAGAGTCGGGTCCATTGCATAACTGACTTGAGCCATTTCTTCAAAACTTGCTTCTTTTTCAGAGTTATAACCATTTACATTAATAGGTTTAAAGTCGCGTTTTAAACGAGCTTTAGCTTGACGGATGTAAATTTCTCTGAAACTTTGAACAATAATTGCTCTAGATAAAGTGTCACCGATGGCTGTAATTTTAGCATAACCAGCGAGGCGTAAAAGAGCTTGTTCACTAAAAGAATTTCCTGTACGAGATGGAATAGAAATTTTCTTGGCGTCCCAAATTTCAACTAAATCGCCTTTCTTTACTTTTTGGTTCGTATTTTTACCAATGCCAACAACGATTTCAGTTTCAGGAATGTGAATTAAAGGTTCCGTTTTTTCTCCTGAAATAATAGAGAACCAAGAACTATCTTCTTTCAACTCGTCTAAAGTGTAAACGATTGGAGAATGAATCTGGTAATAGGCATTGAATATTTTTGGTTGAGGCCGTTTTTGGTAATAATAAACGTTTTCAACTTTTTTCTGTTTTTGAATTTTTGAACGACTACGCAAGTCGCCAATCATGTTTTCAAAATTATTTTCTCTAGAATCTGTTTCGCAACCAGCAGATTTGACTCCATTTGGGAGTGCTGTGTCAGATGTTGCTCCACAAGGAGATGGAGGAGGAAGTTGCGGTGCTGGTTCGGCGACAGTACTATCAGCTGCTTGTTGTTCTCCCAAATAAATGGAGTCGCCAGGATAAATCCAATGTGGATCTGCTATGTGGCGGTTTTTTTCCCACAAATCAGGCCAAGTGAAAGGATCTTGAAAAAATTCTTCACTAAGATCCCAAAGGGTGTCACCTTTCTTGACAATATAGGCACCAGAGATAAGAGCTGTGGTACCAAGCAATATAGCGATAGACTTAAAAATTTTCATTCTAGAATCCCTTATATGTGCTTAATTTAATCATTTCTATCGGAAAGTGTTCTTTTTCGTTGTATAAAATGTGGAATATCTTGCACAAAATCGTTAAAATCTTGTTTTTTACCACTAAATTTCCGTTCTTTTGGCTTGATGGCACGTTTTTTAGCTTCTAAAAGAGCCTTATTGCCTAATAGTCCATTTCTGTCGGGAACGAAAAGAAATAAAAGTTCAAACCTCGATTCGTTAGGTTCAAAATCCAAAGGCAGCATTTTTCTTAATACATAACCTTCATTGCGGAAGTGTTTTATGTCTTTAATAGCTGATTCTAAAGAGTGAGTTTGTAAAAGGACCCTTGCAGGAGCGGCGTTTGCTATTGCATGGACTGTTCTTGCCGGTAAAGAATCTTGAGTTTCTGGGTGAATGTAGATAGTCCAGTTTTTACCTGCTTCTGTTTCAGAGAAAAATTTTTCTATCCATTCTGGTTCTACGGCACTCCGGTGGAGTTTGAAATTATTTGAAGAACGCTTTTGTCGAATTCTTGCGGCTTTTTCGCCATAAGCGTGAATTTCTGCACATTCTACTACTTCAAAAGACGGCGCAAGCATTTCAGCTAAAAAAGCAGAACCAGCATTAAACAACAGAAGTCTGTCTTCTTTAGAAGGGTGTATAAAAGAGTTTAATTTTTCTGGGAACTCTATCCAAGTTGATTTTTGATGAGGAAGTCTATCAAGAATGTGAATAGGATAAGGTAAGCCAGTTATGTATTGGAATTCGTTTCCAAAACCTTCTTTTAATTCTATTGATAAAGAACGAGGTGGATAGGCTGGGTCAAATAATATAGCAGGGCGGCATTCAATATGAAAACAAGCAGTAATCTCTTGAGAATGCATTCTTTGTAAGTATTCTACAAAACTTCTGTAGCCTCTGATACTATTACTTCCATGTAAATTAGCTTGTAACAATAAAGCAAATTTTCCATCCCCTAAGGCTAAAAATAAAAGTTGCCTAAATGCACTTTTAAAAGCTTTTAAATGTTCTTTACGAAGTTGCGCATGAATAGCTTGTACTACTTTAGGAGCGATTCCACTTTTTCCAAGAGAAATAATTTTTAAAAGATGATGTTTCCCTTGGAGTTCATTGATAATACGCCAATCGGTAAGAGTTTCATCAATAGGCTTTGAAAACCAAGCTTGAATTTTTCCGGGAATTTTATTTTCTGCAATCCAAGTTGAAAAAAATTGTTTTTTGCCTTCTAAAGAAGTAGGAACAAGAACTTCTTTTCGAGAAGAAGTTTTGCTTGTAGAAAGCGCTTTTGGATTTAATCTTGTTTTCGATTGTTTAAATGTTTTCATAAAAATTAAGGGATAAATTGCGGGAATCGCCAAGAACATTCTCGAGCAAATGTTGGCGGGAATTCACGGAATGTTCCATTGACTTGGAATATGTTTGGACTACCTTCCATAGGCATAAGTGATAAATGACTATCGGCTCTTGCAGCGACATACGGAAATTCGTCTGGGTTTGCAGCTGTGATAACAGCACTTCCTGTCATAGAGAGAATAGCATCAATCATTTGCATTAAAAGCTGTGGAGGAGTGCCTGCAGCACGTGCTGTTTTCGGCGAATGTAGAATAGAAGATAATGGGTCAATTACAATTAACTTGTAGTCGTGGTTTTCTAATTTTTTAGCACCTTGAACACGCTTGGCTATGTATTGGGCTATTTCAAGTGGAGACATGGCATTGCCTCGCATGTTTAAAAAACCTAAACGATTGGTGGCAGGACTAATGCCTTTTCGTTCGGCTAAAAGGTGTAATCGGTTTAAAAATGCAGAACGTGTTAATTCAAAGTTGATGAAAAGAACATCGTGCTGTTGTGTTTGGCAACCAAGCCATTCATCGCCATAACAAACAGACAAGGCTATATCTAATAAGGCAAATGATTTTCCTGATTTCGGTGGCGCAGAAAGCAGCATAAGTTCGCCTGCCCGCAACATGCCATTTAAAATCATTTCATCTTGTTTAGGTGCTTCTTCAGAAGCACTTGCTTGTTCAATTAAAGGTTTGCCGTCTAAACTATATTCAACCCATTCTTGCCATTCGGTAAAGTTTTTAGCTCCTTGAGCAAGTCCTATTAAGTATTGTTGTTTACCATTCCTAAGAACGCCAGGCATACGTACCATGCAATCTGGACGTTTGTTAGCAGAATCAACTTTAAAACCTTGGCTATCAAGAGTTTTGAAAAGAAAATCTACGCGTTCAGAAAATTCTTCGCCATCATTGGCTTCAATTTTAATCCAAGCTTGAACCGAATTAGCACCTGTATTAACCAAAGCGGCACAAGGAAGGTTTAATGCTTTGTAATAGGCTAGCTGTTTAGCAAGAGTCATTTTGGGATTATCCACAACGACATAACGATAGCGCCATTTTTCGTCTTTAGAGCCAGGTTCTGGTGCTGTTGGATTTACGGCAAGTAACGCACCTTCCGGGCCGTCAAGACTTTTCATTATTTTGCGAATAGCATCGCTTTGTGATGTGATAACAGAAACTTTTTCTTCAGTAAATTCAGAAGTGTTTGAAATTTTAAAAGCTATAGTTTCTTCTGGTAAAAATACGGCACTTAAAAGTTTTGCAAGGTCTTTTCGCCAGTCTGCAGAAGGCCAAGGAATGGAAAGCGCTTCAGGGTCAATTCTGTGGTTTTGCAAAAGTTCAAGGGACTGCATGTCAAGGCCCATAGCAAGACGTGGGTCCAAAAACATGGCTGCCGGAACAGGTTGTGCGGTCTGAGAGTCTTGCTGTTTTGTAGAAGTTGAAGAGTCTTCTTCTCTTTCTTTACTACGTTTTTCAGCAGAAAAAGCCCGACGGATAATAGATTCAGCTTCTTCTGGCGAAAGGCCTTCGTCTTTTGCTTTACCTCCAAGTTGAAAGGAGGTCTCCATAAAAGTCCAACCTTCAGCGTGAGCCGCTTCTGCAGCATGAAACAAAGCATCTTTAAGGTTTGCTTCTGTATGCGTCGCTTTTATAAAGTTGTTGATTATTTCTTTTGGAGATTCCATATTGACCTCAGAGATTTTATTTATAAATATATAATTTGATTTTTATTTGTTATCTGTTTTGCGTTTTAAAACTTTAGCAAAGCAGAAAATATTCAAAGCAAGAATGGCTACCCAAGTGCCAACCATAAAAATAATGCCACTAGTTGTAAAAGTCATATTTATCTCCTACGAATTACCTAGTTCAACTTGTTTAATAGTAGTTTTTCTGCCTTTATTCGCTTTGCCATTTTTCCAAGCAAATGCAATAGCCACATTCAACAAAATAGTGACTAAAACAAGGAAAATGCGTAAACTCCAAGTGAAGGCGATTTTTGAACATTCAAACCCAAGGAACGTGACCATTTCATCTGGTTTAACAGATGTAAGAAGCAATACATCTAAGCCATTAGTTGCCATCCAAGAAACAAGAAGCACAAGGAGGTAAATAGGGCAAACATAAAGAATAATTGGTCTAAAGAAACGGGGAAGTTTTAAAGCAGCGCCATCGTTTAACATTGCAAAAGCTTTGTTTTCTCCTGGGTGAGTTTCTGATTTTTGTTTAGCTAGAACGAAAGAGAAAATAAAGGCTTGAATGGTTCCGAGAACAACTAAGAGAAAGCTTCCACCCCAAAAATCAAGTTCATCAACGGCACCGGCAGCAAGGCCCAAAATGGAAATGACTCCACCAATAAAAGTGACAATGCTTATAGTAGAAATAGCTTTTGGACGAGAAAAAGCTAAATCATCTTCGCAGAAACTGATAAGAGGCTGGATAATAGAAACGGCGCTAGTTAAGCCAGCAAAGAAAAGCATTCCAAACCAAAGTGTTTGCATAATGTTGCCAAGAGGTAATTGGCCAAAAACGTGAGGCATGGCTTGGAAACCAAGACCAAACGTTCCAAGTTTTGCAATTTCTTCAATGTTTGAACCGGCCATCATAATGATTGCAATAGGAATGACAATGGTTCCGCCTAAAATGATTTCTGCAAAACCATTTGTGGCTCCAGCCGTAAGGGAAGAAAGAACAATATCTTCTTTAGGTTTTAAATAACTAGCATAACAAAGGATAATACCCATTCCAAGACTCATTGTAAAGAATACTTGTCCGGCAGCTGCAAGCCAAACTTGTGGGTTTGTAAGCTCCGAGAAATTAGGGTTCCACATATAGGCAAGACCTTGCCCGATATTTGGAATGGTTAACACGCGAATAACAAGGATAATTCCCATAATCAACAAAATGGGCATTGCTACTTTGTTTACGCGTTCAATTCCTTTGCGAACGCCAAAAGAAAGAAGAGCTGTATTGCAAGCAAATGTGATTAAAAAGAAAATAATCGCTGCTGGGACAGGACCAATTTTTGTATTCAACATAATGTAATCGTTAAAGAATTCAGTGATTTTGTCAGCTTTAACGACTTCCATTAATTTACCTGTAATGGAGTAATATGTAAATGCTAAAATCCAAGATTGAACAAAGATATAATAGAAAGAAATAAACAATGGCGGAAGTAGCCCAAGAGAGCCTAAGTATTTTGCCCAAGGTCTTTTAAATATTTGGTAGAAAGCTCCAGGAGCAGTTCCGTGACCATGCATTCCTGCGTAACGCCCAAAAGTCCATTCCATCCAAGAAAGTGGAATCCCTAAAAGGAGAAAAGCAATAAGATAAGGGATGATAAAAGCCCCACCCCCATTCGTTGCGGCTTGTACCGGAAAACGAAGAAAGTTTCCAAGCCCTACAGCACTTCCAGCTACAGCTAGAATAACTCCGATTTTTGAACTCCAGTTATCTCTTGAATTTTTCATATTTTACCATAAAAATTCCTGCGGGGAACCCGCAGGAAGGTGAATTTATACGGAAGATTTACGAATAAGGTTTAATGCGCTACCAGCTTTAAACCATTCCCATTGCTGAGAATTATAGGTATGAGCAAGTAAAACGCGATCTTCAGTTCCGTCAAAGTGATGAAGAACAAGCGTGAAATTTTTTCCAGGCGCAAATTCTTCAAGACCGAGAATATCAAGAACATCATTTTCACGAATCTTTTCGTAATCTTCAGGATTGACAAAAGTCAATGCAAGCATTCCTTGTTTTTTAAGGTTAGTTTCGTGGATACGAGCAAAGCTTTTTACAATAACTGCTTTAACACCTAAGAATCGAGGTTCCATAGCTGCGTGTTCACGGCTAGAGCCTTCGCCATAGTTTTCGTCACCGACAACAATGGAGCCCATTCCTTCGTCACGATATTTTTTGGCAAGAACAGGGACTTCATAAGACAAACCATCGTTACCCAAAACTTTATTCGTTTCACCATTGAAAGCATTAACAGCACCAATAAGCATATTGCCAGAAATGTTTTCAAGATGACCGCGGAATTTTAACCAAGGCCCTGCCATAGAAATATGGTCAGTAGTGCATTTCCCTTTTGCTTTAATCAAAAGCGGAACGCCAGAAATATCCTTACCATTCCAAGGTGCAAAAGGTTCCAAAGCTTGCAAACGATTTGAATTTTCTGCAATCTGAACTACTATGGCAGAACCATCTTCAGCAGGAGCTTGGAAACCAGCATCTTTAACTTCAAAACCATTAGCAGGTAATTCAGAAGTTTCAGGAATAGGGAGTTTTACTTCTTCACCAAGAGAATTGGTTAAAGTGTCGCGTTCTGGGTCAAAAAGTAATGAACCGCTTAAAGCTGCTATAACAGCCATTAATGGGCTTGCTACAAATGCATGTGTGTTTGGATTTCCATCGGCGCGTTTTGCAAAGTTTCTATTAAAAGAATGGACAATAGAATTCTTTTCTTTTTTATCTGCACCGAGTCTGTCCCACATACCAATGCAAGGTCCACAAGCATTAGTCATAATGACAGCACCAAATTCTTTAAAGACATCTATAAGACCATCACGTTCTGCGGTAAAGCGGACTTGCTCAGAACCAGGGTTGATGATTAAAGGAACTTTTGGAGAAAGTCCAAGAGCAAGTGCTTTTTTGATGAGAGAAGCGGCTTGGTATAAATCTTCATAGCTTGAGTTTGTACAACTTCCAATAAGGGCAGCACTAACTTCTTTTGGGGAATCGTGTTCTTCAAGAGATTTTGCCATTTCAGAAACCGCATAAGAACGGTCAGGGCTGAAAGGACCATTATAGTGAGGCTTTAAAGTAGAAAGGTCTATTTCAATAACTTTATCAAAATAGTTTTCAGGATTTTCTTCTACTTCTTTGTCTAAACGCAAGTGTTCTGCAATTTTATCAGCCGCAAGAGCAACCGCTTCACGCCCAGTTGCTCGCAAATAACGACTCATAGAATCGTCATAGCTGAATGTGGAACAAGTTGCTCCGACTTCAGCCCCCATGTTAGCGATAGTTGCTTTTCCTGTTGCAGAAAGGCTTCTTGCTCCTTCGCCAAAATATTCAATAATAGCGTTGGTGCCACCTTTAACAGTTAAAATACCAGCAAGTTTAAGAATAACATCTTTAGCAGTTGCAAAGCCATTCAATTTACCAGTAAGCTTAACACCAATCAATTTAGGGTATTTAAGTTCCCAAGGTAAACCGACCATAGCATCAACAGCATCAGCACCGCCAACACCAATAGCAAGCATGCCAAGACCGCCAGCATTTACGGTATGAGAATCAGTACCAATCATCATTCCACCAGGGAAAGCGTAGTTTTCAAGAACCACTTGGTGGATAATGCCTGCGCCTGGTTTCCAAAAATCAATGCCATACTTTGCGGCAACCGATTCTAAGAAAGCATAAACTTCACGGTTTTCTTCTTTAGCGAAAGGAAGGTCTTTTTCTGCTCCTTCTCTTGCCGTAATGAGGTGGTCGCAATGAACAGAACTAGGAACTGCAGTGCGTGCTTTACCTGCGGTTGTGAATTGTAAAAGAGCCATTTGTGCTGTAGCATCTTGCATAGCAACACGATCTGGGTTAAAATCAGCAAAGTCTAAACCGCGCGTATATTTAGCGTTTTCAGAACCACTTGCTAAATGAGAATAAAGAATTTTTTCAGCAAGGGTAAGTGGGCGATTTAATTGCTTTCTTGCAATGGCTACGCGTTCAGGGATTCTTGCATAAACAGATTGTATCATTTCTAAATCAAATAACATGTATTCCTCTGGAATAAAAATTTTAACGACTCTTTAAAATAGTCCAAGCTTCGTCGTAAAAACGCGCGGCTTCACCTGGATCACTTAAGAAAACAAGGCGATTCATTATAGTTGAATCCGGATAAATTACAGGATTAGAAGCCATTTCTGGATCAAGGAAAGGATAGCTTTCTTTGTTTGGTGAACCAAATGCTACGTAGTTTGCAAGTTTAGCTCCATTTTTTGCATCAAGAATGTAATTCATAAAGGCATAAGCTCCTTCTGGGTTAGGAGATTTTGAACTTAAAGTCATTACATCAACCCAAATAAAAGAACCTTCTTTTGGAATAGCGTAACGGAGTTTTGGATTTTCAGAAATAGCCATTTGGGCTTCGCCATTAAAGACAACTGCCATTTGAACGGCACCAGAAATCATTTTGTCTTTACCGGCTACACTACCATCAAAACCGATAAACTTTGGATTGGATTTTGCCTGAAGCAAAACATCAACTGCTTTTTTAATGTCTTCTTTGTCTTTTGTATTTGGATTTAACCCAAGACTTTGAAGAGTCATTGAAAGCATAGAACGGCTTTCATCGAGTAAAGAGAAATTGCAAGTTGTTTTTGTAGAATCAAAAAGCATTGCATAGCTTACGTCTTCAGGAGCAATGGTCGTATCGCTATAAACAATGCCACTTGTTCCCCAAAGATAAGGAACTGTATATTCGTTATTTGGGTCATAATCAGGATTTAAAAATTTTGGGTCCAGATTTTTTCTGTTTTCAATTTTGGTTAAATCCAGTTTTTGCAAAAGGTTTAAATGAATCATTTGTTGGATAACGACATCACTTGCAATAATGACATCGTACATAGCTGTGCCACTTGCTTGTAATTTTCCAATCATTTCTTCTTGAGCTTCGTAAAGTTCAAGTTGAAGCGGATAACCATAAGTTGCTTCAAAATCTTTCAGCATACTCGGGTCCATATAATCGCTATAAATAAGCACGGAAACGGGTTTGCGTTCTTCTTTCTTTTCTTCATTGCATCCCATAAAAACAGATGCAGAGAGAACAAGGGAACTTGCTAAAATGAGATTGAAAAAGTTTTTCATTTATCTTTTCCTTTTGATTTTTTTTGATTATTGAACAAAACTAACAACATTACGATAAGTGTAAGTGAAATAATTAGCGTAGAAAGGGCATGAATTTCAGGAGAAACGCCTCGTTTCAGAGAACCATATATATAAAGTGGCAAAGTTTGTGAAGTCGGACCACTGACAAAGAAACTGATAATAAAATCATCAAGAGAAAGTGTAAAAGCTAAAAGAGCTCCTGCTATAATTCCTGTAAAAAGTTGTGGTAAAATTACGCGAAACCAGGCTCCGGATGTAGAAGCGTATAAATCTCTTGCGGCTTCAATTTGGTCTTTTGGAATAGAAGCCAGTCTGCTTAATACAACTAAAACGACAAAACTCAATTGGAATACAACATGGGATATAATTAAGGTGAGCATTCCAGGTTCAAAACAAGAAAGGAATGTTCTAAATAAGCCAAATACCGTTACAAGTGCAATAGCCATAAGAATATCTGGTGTGACAACAGGGATATTTATAGAATAGTCAAAGAATGAACGAATCTTTTTATTCCAAGGAGTTCTGTGTATACCAATAGCCAGTAATGTTCCAAATAGGGTAGCGATAATTGTACTTACTACAGCAAGAATAATGGAATTTAAAGTGGCTTGCCCGACAAGTTCATTAGAAAAAAGTTTAATGTACCAATCAAAGGAAAAACCGCCCCAAGTCTGGCCGTGTCTGTTGGCGTTTACGCTAAATAAAGCAATGAAAAGTAAAGGAATGTAAAGTAAGGCTATACCTACATAAGAAAGAATTATCACCAAAGGAGAAGACTTTTTATACATAGCTTTTCCCCTTGCTGATTTTTTGTAACAAAGCAAGACTTAATACGCTTGCAAGAATCAAAACAATGCCTAACATAGCACCAAAAGGCCAATCACTAGCGGCTCCAAATTGTTGTTGGATTAAGTTGCCTATGAGCATATATTTTGACCCACCAAGTAAATCGCTTACTACATACATGCCAAGACTAGGGACAAAGGTTAAAATTACAGATGAAACAATTCCAATTGTCATTTGAGAAAGAATGCCATGGCGGAAAACGCGTAATGGAGAAGCGTATAAATCTTTTGTGGCTTCTACAATTCGCCAATCTAAACGTTCTACGCATGTGTATAATGGCAAAATAGAAAAAGGTAGCATAGAACTGACCATGCCAACATAAACAGCAAATTGCCCTGGGTAAAGTGTTTCTGTTTCACCGATAATACCTATAGCACGAGCAATCCAGGTCGGAGGCATCTGAGCTCCAAGAACAAGCATCCAAGCATAAGTACGAATAACAAGATTCGTGCAACTTGGAACCATAATAAAAGCAAGTAAAAGAGCTCGGGTTGAAGGCTTATGGGCTGAAATCCAAAATGCCATTGGAAAAGCTAAGGCAAGACAAAGGAGGGTAGTTACAGAGGCAAGCAAAAGACTTCTGCCAATAATTAGCAAGTTATCAGAAGCCCAGCCAAAAGAACTAAAACCTAAAAGTCGTTTGGCATTTTCTAATGAAGGCGTCCAGTCAATAACTCCATAAGCACCACGCTGCATGAAAGCAAGAACAACAAGCCCTGCAATTGGTAAAAGCAAAAATACAAGAAGAGTAAGCATACCCGGAGCAGAAAGAAGACTTCCGGTCCTTTGCATGTGGCCTCTTGTGGTGAGTTTGCCTTCGAATACTTCGTATTTTGGTTTAGTCACAAAGAACCTGCAAATATTCTGGAGGGAACTCTAAGAAAACATCCGTATTGGGTTCATACATTTCATCGGGGTCAGTCATTACATTTAAAACGACTCCATTTCCAAGATCCATCAAAAATTCCCAGTAGTCACCGCGGAAAATGCGTTCTTGAATATGAGCTTTGAAAACATTGATTTTTTCAGGTTTAGAATTGTAGACAAAAATATCTTCCATGCGAATAGCAATTCCACCTTGAGTCCAAGCTGGAACTTTTTCAACTTGTAAAATGCCAAAAGGAGTTTTGACAGAAGTGTCGTTAATTTTTTCACATTCAAGAATGTTAGCTTCACCGATAAATGTGGCAACAAAGCGACTTGTCGGGTGTTCATAAACATCTTCTGGAGAACCGTCTTGTTCAATTTTCCCGCCATTCATCACAAGAATCCTATCAGAAACGGCAATGGCTTCATCTTGGTCGTGAGTGACCAAAATGAATGTGATGTTCATTTTGCGTTGTAATGCTTTGAGTTCGCGTTGTAAATTTTTGCGTAAATTAGCATCAAGAGCCGAAAGTGGTTCGTCAAGAAGAAGAATTTTAGGCTGGTTTACAAGAGCTCTAGCAAGAGCTACACGCTGTTTTTGTCCGCCAGAAAGAGTTTCTGGCATTTCTTCTGCAAGGTCTGTTATTTGGACAATAGCCATCATTTCTTGAACGCGTTTCTGAATTTCGTCTTCAGGAAGTTTTTGGCTACGAAGTCCAAAAGCTACGTTTTCTGTAACATTTAAATGAGGAAAAAGTGCATAGCTTTGAAAAACAGTATTAACTGGGCGTTTATTGGGAGAATGGTTTGAAATGATATTTTCACCAAGCAAGACATCTCCTTTGTCAGCTTTTTCAAACCCGCCGATAATACGCAAAAGAGTTGTTTTACCACAGCCAGATGGACCAAGTAACGTAACAAATTCGCCACTTTTAATTTGAACATCTAAATCACACAAAACAGCTTTTGAACCAAAGCTTTTATAGATATGACGAATGTGCAAATCGGTATTCGGTAAAATATCTGGCATAAATTCTCCATAAAATTCTTTAAGCGAGAACTGTAAAAACAGCAATCCAAAAATAGAAACCCTTTAAGGATTCATTTTTTATAAATGAAAAAAAAATGGCTTTTAACGTGTATTTTTATGAAATTTTATAGTTTTCTTGCTTTTGCAAAAATGACAAAAATATTTAGTCCGCCGTGATTAGTCCGAACAGCTGATATAACGCCTGGCGAAAAAGCGTGCAATGTGGTGTGATCAGGACAAATTAATGCTACTTTACAATCTCTATAATCGGAACGGATTTTTTTACCTATTTCACAGTATAAACGCTTGGTGTTTGCCTGAAGCCGAATCCCATAGGGAGGGTTCAAAACAAGAAGACTTCCTGGCTTATGTGGAATAATTCCATCAAAGAAATCTTTATTTTGTGGTGAAATTAAATCTAAAGTTTTAGAAAATTCAACGTTTTTTAAAACGGTCTGGATACACTTTTTATTGATATCAAAAGTGTGGATTAAAAAATTTTCAGAAAAAGAATAGTTAGGTAAGTGTTCTTTTGTGTAGTTAAAAGAATCTGGCTTAAAAGCTGGTTGACCTTCAAAAGCAAAAGTTTTAGAGAAAGCAGGGTGAAAATTTTTTATCATAGCGGCGCTTTCAAGAGAAAAAGTCCCTGAACCGCACATAGGGTCAATAAGTCCTGTTGCCTGAAAAATACCACCGGCTAATAAAATAGATGCCGCTAAAGAATCTTGAATGGGAGCATTTTCAACAAATTTATCGTAGCCTCGTTTGTACATAGAAACGCCACCAATATCTATGTAAATTCTACAAGAATCATTATCAAATTCAATACGAATGCGTTGGTTTGAATTTTGATTCTTTTGGGCGTCGTATTTTTTTGAAAGAAATATTTCTAAGCGCTCTTTAATAGCATCAGAATGGTAAAGTCTTGATTTTTTCGTTTTAACTTTAATTTGCGGAAGTTCGTTTATATCAAAAAAAAGTTCCCAAGGAATTTTTTCAAATTCTTTTTCAAGTTTGCCAAAATTTTCTGCATGAAAATGCGCAATTTCCATGTCTAAACGACGGAGTGTTCTAGAATAAGCGCATATTTTCCAAGCTTCGGCTAAACGAGTGTTAATTAAAAGTCCACCAGGAAAATTTTCAAAATGACTAATGCCACAACGAGAAAGCTCGCTTGCAAGAACACTTTCAAAGCCTAAATGAGCAAATGCACGAAAGGTATGGACAGGTCCGGAGACATGCCGTTTTAAACGTTTTTCTAAATGTGTAAAATGAGAAAGAAAAACCATACAAAACCTTTTTACTTATTATAAATCAAAAATAGAGAAAAAGGGAAAAAATATTTTTGCTTTTTTTATTTTGTAAAAGATTTAGCTGTTTCTATTTATGGTTTTAAATGCCTATAATCAACTTAGGAATGGCTTAGTAAACAGATTTCATTTAAAAATAACATTATAAATATTTGCCTTTTGCTATATTGGGGGCGTGCGATTTTTTATAATCTTAGCTTTTTTAGGAATTTTGAGTGTTGCTCACGCAGAACAACTCTCTGTTCCAGAAGATTCTTTAAAAACCTTTGTTGTAGATTCTATCGTTATAGAACGTTTAGACGCTTTTGACGATTCCAGAGCACATACTTATTTAGATAGTGCGGTTTATCATCTTTTAAACATTATTCACATAGAAACCCGCGAATCAGTTGTTCGCAAATTTTTGCTTTTTGATGTTGGGGATTCCATAAATCTTTATCGTTTGATAGAAACAGAACGCCTTTTAAGATCTCAACGTTATATTTCAGACGCATCCATAAAAAGAGAACAAATTAATGGAAAGAACGTTTTGCGCGTTCGCACCAGTGATAATTGGACCTTTTCTGTGCCTGTTTCGCTTGAACACCCAGGTAGTGAATGGTATTATGGCATTGGCATTCAAGAAAATAATTTTTTAGGACTAGGTCAGACAGTCGGTGTGTATTACTCTCACGATGAATTTAGAGATATGTTTTCAGCCTTATACGAAAACATGCATTTTCTCTTTAGACACAATCATTTGCGAGCGACATATAGTTACAACACAGATGGCTATTCAGCTTTTGGACAAATGAATATCCCTTATTTAAGTCGTTCACAAAATCAATTTGCTTATACATTAGAAGGGTATTCTTTTGAAGGTGATGCCAATTTTTATGCAAGTGGAAAAATGCCATTTGGTGCAAAACAAGTAGATTACAAAAAAGACATAGCCTCATTACCAGAATTAAATGGCGAAGAAGCTTTAAAAGTCCTTGAAGTTTCAAGAATGCGAGAAGATTCTTTAAGTTTTCGTCTAGGGCGTTCTTTTGGTGGCTCTGAATTAAAATTTTTCTTGACGGCTTCTTATGATTACCATTCTTATGGGAAAGATTATTCTGATGTTTCTCGTTATATTTTTGAGCATAGTAACAAGGCTTTTGCAATAGATAGTGAGGCTGTTTTAGAATGGATTCCAAATTATAGAGATTCGCGCCCAGGTTTAGCTTTTGAAATATCTAGAATTCGTTATGATAGATTCCGGAATTTTCATAATGTAAAGTGGGTAGAAGATATTGATAGAGGGTATTCAATTAAAGCAAAAATTTCAAAAAACTTTGACGCTTTAGGGGCTGATAATTCTGATTGGCGTTTGGATTATCGTTTAGCGCTTTCATTAGGTGGACTTTATAATCATTTATCACTTTCTGCTAATTCCTATTTTTATTTTAATGAAAATGACCGCCATGATATTTACGAAGCTTTGAAACTAGAATATATCTTTAAGCCATTTGATAAACATGCGACTGTTTTTTATGGACAAATGGATACTTATAAACGTTCACCTTATGGAAAACAACTTTATTTAGGTGGTTTTGAAGGAATGAATGGTTTACCAACAGCTATTTTTGCTGGGCAATCTCGATTTTATGCTTCGCTTGAACAACGCTTTTTCCCAGACATAGAAATTGGTACAGTTGTTCCTGTTTTTACAGCATTTGTTGGTGTTGGCGAAACAACAGACCGAATTTCTGCATTTGAACCAAGAGATTTAGAATATTTAGCTGGTCTTGGTTTTCGTTTTGGTATGACAAAATCAATTATGCGTTCCGTGAGCCATATTAATTTAAGTTGGCCGATTCATGGCTCTTTAGAGCGCAGCATTATCCCTAAAATTTCTATCATCGGGAAGTTTTCTTTATGAATTGGAATCATTTGAAGCACCGCTTTCTTTTTGTCGAAATGTTCGTGGGCGTTTTGTCTGTGGTTTTTGGCTTTGTTCTTTCGTGGCTTGTGCGGGGTTCTGGTTATTACCCAGGAGCATTAATGCTTTGTATTACAGGTGCTTTAACGTTAGTGCTTAGTTTTAAAGAATGGAAAACACCAACCCCAATTAAAGACAAAAATCAAGTTATAAATTTGCTTTTTACTATTTTGCGTAGAGCATTTTTCTTTTTGAATTTAATGCTTTCTTCTCTTGTGATAGGAACAATTTTTCGGTTAATTGATTTTAATTAAAATATTTTTTAAGACGACGTGGCCATCTGTTAGCAAGTTGTCATGGCGAACGCAGTGTGGCCATCTTGGCTTTTGTCATTACGAGCGTAGCGAAGTAATCCAAAAAAAAACCAAGTGTTGCTTGCAATGAGATTGCTTCTGTCACTACGTTCCATCGCAATGACAAGATTCGCGGGCAAGACCCGCAGGCAAGTTCAGGATTGTCATGGCGAACGCAGTGTGGCCATCTTGGCTTTTGTCATTACGAGCGTAGCGAAGTAATCCAAAAAAAAACAAGTGTTGCTTGCAATGAGATTACTTCTGTCACTACGTTCCATCGCAATGACAAGTTGTGCGCGAGTGACAAGTTATGGGCAAGAACCGTGGGCAAGTCTAAAATAAATAATCATGGATTTTTTTTGAAAAAATATAAAAAAGGCATTTTTTTTTCTAGAAATATTTGTATATTTATCTATGCGTATATGCAAATACACGCATAGATAAATAATAAAAAACACAATGACATCAACAGGAGTTTTTTATGGCTACAATATATATCAATGACACAAAACCTTTTCCGAATTTCCTTGCAAAGTCGGATAACAAACGCGAAACTTTTGCAAATTATTGCAATCGCCAGAAGGCAAAATTGAAACTTATCAGCGATCAAATGGAATTAGAAAAAAAGGACCAGGAGAATCTGCGGGAACTTAGGGCTAGTCGTAATAAACGTAAATACTCGTTGTTCTATGAATCCTTAGACCTAATCTTACGTCATAGAGATGAAATTTGTGCTACAGCGCGGTATGCAAATATTGACGCACATTATCTTATTCGTGGCGGTGGACTTTATGTGGGGCCTCTTGCTACCGCAAGGCAGTTCAACTTTTCTGGAACTCTTGTCAATATCAATCTCAAACTTTCAACGCTTCTTGAAATTTGGAACTCTGAGCAGTTTCAAATAAAATGCAAATGTGGCGATACGGCCGTTATTCGTTCGTTTAGCGGGTCGCCTCTTTCGGGAAGTTCAAGAGCAACTGCGATTTGCCCTAATTGCAAAAAGGAATCTAGCATTGGAAACCGTAGCTTTGGCAAATATTATAGTCTGATGCTTAAGAATATTGGGAATGATATTGAAAAGGTCGCAAAGAACATTATCGCTAAATGGAGTCTTGCTGAACTGACTTACGATAAGAAGGTTAACGAAGGGAATGCCTCAAAATGGTCTGGAATTGGCTATGAGTTGTATGGCGATGGTGAAATCTGCGATCTTGAAACGATGATTAACGAACTGAAAATGAAGGAGTTTGAAGCACAATCAAGAGCAGAAGAAAAATAATTTGGACTTTGTTTGGTGAATCTATACTTTGAGAGAGAACGTGCAAAAACGCTGCGGCAGGCTAAGTGGCCAAAACAGCCTAAAAACGCCATTTTAAAAGTCAATTTGCAGTTTCCGACGGGCTGACGAAACGGAACTTTTTTGCGAACCGGAGCCGGGCGTATAAAATGGCCCGACAGAGCTACTAAAATTACTGCTCATTTGAGTAAGTTTCTTGATTAATTTTTCATAGAATTATTAAAAATTTATCTTAGAAACGGGGTTTTGTTTTAAGCGCAAAAATTAGTTTTAAAGTTAAATAATGCGCATATTTGCATTTAATAAGCAAAAAAGTGCGATTTTTTTTAACAGGGTTGCTATATTTCGCATGGATATTTGTGAGGTACCTATGACTGCTTTGGCGGAAAAAGCCAACATCATTACTTCGTCCCTTGACTTTATTGTCAATTGGGGGCGTAAGAATTCATTGTGGCCATTCCCTTATGGAACGGCTTGTTGTGCTATCGAATTTATGAGTACGGAAACGGCTCGTTACGACCTTTCTCGTATTGGTTCTGAATATGTGCGTTTTACTCCACGTCAGTCCGATGTGTTGCTTGTGGCCGGGACAATTACTTATAAGCAAGCTCCGATTCTGAAAAGAATTTATGAACAGATGGCTGAACCTCGTTGGGTGATTGCTATGGGCGCTTGCGCTAGTTCTGGTGGTTTTTACGATGCTTATTGCACAGTCCCTGGAATTGACCATATCATTCCAGTAGATGTTTATATCGGCGGTTGTCCTCCTCGCCCGGAATCTTTCTTTGACGCAATGTTCCAATTGCAAGAAAAAATTCAAGATGAATCTTATATGAAAGCACGTGCTGAACGTGTGAAAGAACAGCTTGAAATGATTAAGGCTAAAACGGCTGAATGTAAAGAAAATGCAGAAAAGGCAGTTAAAAATGCCGTTTCTTGCGGTGTGCAAACGATTAAAGACGGGAAAGACAATCTTTTGAAAAAGGTTGCTTTCTGGAAGGAGTAGGCTATGGCAGATTGTGAAAAGCTTTTGGCTATCCTTGAAGAAAAGTTTGGTGCTCGTCGTGAAGAAGCTGACCATCAGGGACTGACTGTTGTGGTCGATAGAGAAAATTTGCACGATTTGATGCTCTTTTTACGCGATGACCAGAGTGCTAAGTTCGACATGCTTTTAGATATAGTCGGCATTGATTACCAAGGCTTTAAAGATTACGAAGGTCCTCGTTTTGCGGTAGAATATGTGCTTAAAACGATGAAAGCACCTGTGAAACGTATGCGTGTGAAGGTTTTTGTTTCTGAAGCAGATTGTAATGTTCCTTCAATTCATGACCTTTATGCAATTGCAAACTGGCAAGAACGTGAAGTCTTTGACCAGTATGGTGTTGTTTTTAAAGGACACCCGGACCTCCGTCGTTTGTTGAACCATGCTGAATTTGAAGGTCATCCACTTCGTAAGGATTATCCGGCTCACAAAAGACAATGGCTTTCTACAAACGATTATTTGTTGCCTGAATTGGAAGCTCGTTTAGAAAAGAAAGGGTATCGCATTGTTTCTCGTTCTAAAGAAGTTTTGCCAAATGATGGTGAATACCTCGAAGGGAGCTGCAAAGTATGATAGTATTGAATCCTAATGGTGAAAAACAAACCTTGATGCCTTTGAACGTAGGCCCTTCTCACCCTGCAACACATGGCTGCTTACGCTATATGGCCGCTATGGATGGCGAAACAATTGTGGCATGCGAAACTGAAATTGGTTACTTGCATCGCGGTTTTGAAAAAATGGCTGAACGTGGAACCTGGCAACAAGTTTTGCCTTATACAGACCGTTTGAATTACTGTTCTGCGATTATGAATAACATCGCTTATTGCCGTGCCGTCGAAGAAATGCTTGGCGTTGAAATTCCTGAACGCACTAAGGTTATTCGCGTTATCGTTAATGAGCTTTCTCGTATGGCTGACCACTGTATTTGTGTGGCTGCAGCAGCACAGGATTTAGGTTCTACCACAGGTTTCTTCTATTTGTTTGATAGCCGTGAAAAAACGATGGTTATCTGGGAAAAGCTCACAGGCGCTCGTTTAACAAATAGTTATTCAAGAATCGGTGGCCTTTATAGAGACCTTTACAACGGTTTTGAAGAAGATGTCCTTGATGTTTGTAATACAGCAGAACGTAACTTGAAAGACGTTCATGCTTGCTTTGACCGCAACAGAATTTTCTTAGACAGAACGACAAACGTTGGTGTGATTTCTCCAGAACGCGCTATTTCTTATGGCTGGACAGGCCCATGCCTTAGAGCTACAGGTGTTGCTAGCGACTTGCGTAAAGACGAACCTTATTACGATTACGAAACATATGATTGGAACGTTGTCGTTGGCACAAAAGGTGACGTTTATGATCGCTTAATGGTTCGTTTAGCAGAAATTGAAGAATCCATTAAAATTGTGCGCCAAGCTTTGAAACGCTTAGCTCCTGGCCCTATTGATATTGTTGACCCACGCGTTCGTGTGCCTGCTCACGCTCTTGCTTATCAAGATATGGAAGCTTTGATTGGTCGCTTTAAGAGTGTTTATGAAGGCATTCGCGTTCCTAAAGGTGAACATTATTGCGGATCTGAAACTGCAAATGGTGAACTCGGTTTCACTTTGATTTCTGATGGCTCTGGAAAACCATGGCGTATAAAAGTTCGTCCACCTTGCTTAACGCAGTTTGCTGCTTATCAAGAATTAGTGGAAGGCACAATGCTTGCTGACTCTATGGCTACACTTTCTAGTATTAACATTATTGCAGGAGAATTGGATCGATGAACCATAAACAAGGCGCTATCCATTTCGTCGCCAATAACAATTTGAAATTTGAAGACGGACCAAAACCTCTGTTTGTGCGTCCGTCATCTGCCGCTCCGGTTCAAAAGAAAAACGAAGAACAGAAACAACCTTCTCGTGAAGAAGTTCGTGCTTTGCTAGACGTTCCTGAAATTAAAGATCGTTGTGCAGATTTGCTTTCTCGTTACCCAGAACCACAAGGCGCTCTTCTTGAAGTATTATGGCTCGTGCAAGGCGTTCTCGGTTGGGTTCCAACAGAAGGTATCCGCTGGGCTGCAGAAGTTTGTAGCTGTGCTCCAGCTCATGCACTTGGGGTTGCAACATTCTACACCATGTATAATCACGCTCCAAAAGGCAAGTTCCTTTTGCAATTCTGTAGAAATATCAGTTGTGCAATCAAAGGCGCGCAACCTTTAATCAAGTACATTGAAAATAAACTTGGTATTAAATCGGGCGAAACCACTCCAGATGGTCTCTTTACGATTCTTCAAGTAGAATGTCTTGGAAGCTGTGGTAATGGTCCGATGATGCTTGTGAACGACGATTTTGCAACTGATGTTGTAGATGGCCAGTTAAAAATGAAACGCGGCACAACCCTTACCGAAGAAAGCATCGATAGAATTGTTGAATGGTGTAAAGCTCATGCCAACAACGTTCCAAAACGCGATGTCTTGGGAGGAATCGTAAAAGGTCATATGGGGCACCCAAATGCTCCTGGTGCCACAGCTAAACCACAAGTTGCTGATTACGCGCCACCAAGTCCTGTTTTGAATGTAAAAGCAGAAGCCGATGAAACAGGTGCGTCATTAACTTGGAAAGGTGCTCCTGAATTCACAAAACTTGTCGTTGAAAAGAAAAACGGTTCTAATTGGGAAGTGGTCGGCGAACCAAGCGTAAAAGACAAATGCTTTGTAGATGCTACTGGTAAAGTTGGCGATACTTATCGCATGATAGCAACCTCTGGTGAACGTGTCGCTAAACCTTCTTTAGAAGCTGTTGCAACACAGAAACCTGTTCCTGAAGAAAAGGCGGTTTAGTTTATGGCAGAGTGTGTAAAAGTTTGTACTGAAAACTTTGGCAAAGGCGCCCAGGATATTGAAGTTTACAAGAAATTGGGTGGCTATGAAAACATTTCAGAACGCCTGTTCAATATGAGTCAATTTGAAGTCATTGACTATGTACAACGTTCTAATTTGCGTGGTCGTGGCGGTGCTGGTTTCCCTACAGGTATGAAATGGAGTTTTGTTCCTCGCAATTCAGGAAAGCCTGTTTACATTGTAGTGAACGCAGACGAAGGCGAAGGCGGAACTTTCAAAGACCATTATTTAATGATGGAAGATCCGCATCGTTTAATTGAAGGTCTAATTATTGCTGGCTGGGCTCTTGGAAGTCGTTCTGCTTACATTTATGTTCGTGGAGAATTTTTGCCTTGTATTGAAACATTGAACAAGGCTTTGAACCAAGCTTATGCAGCAGGTTACCTTGGCGAAAATATCTGCGGAACCAAGTTTAGTTTTGATATTTTCGTTCATCGTGGTGCTGGTGCTTATATTTGCGGTGAAGAAACGGCTCTTATTAACTCGCTTGAAGGTCAAAAAGGGCAACCTCGTTTGAAACCTCCATTCCCAGCGGTAAGTGGTGCTTGGAAAAGTCCAACTTGCGTAAATAACGTAGAAACGATTATGGCATTGCCTTGGATTTTCAAGCATGAACCAGAAGAATATGCAAAACTTGGAACACCACGTGCTGGCGGAACTAAAGTATTCTGTATTTCAGGTGATGTAAAAAATCCAGGAGTCTATGAAGCTCCTTTAGGAACGCCAATGATGACCATGATTAATGATTATGCTGGTGGCGTTGTTGGTGGTAACTTGAAAGCAGTGCTTCCTGGTGGTTCTTCTTGTGCGCCTTTAACAGCTGAAGAATGTGCTGTTGCTACAATGGATTACGAATGCCTCGCTTCTATGAAAACCATGTTTGGTTCTGGTGCTATGATTGTCATTAACGATACTCATAACATGGCAGAATTGTTGAATGTTCTTGGTAATTTCTATAGCCACGAATCTTGCGGTCAATGCACGCCTTGTCGTGAAGGCACCGGGCTTATTCATAGAATTTTAAATCAAATTGTTGAAGGCAAAGGTCACGATGGAGATGTAGAATTTATGCAAAGCCTTTCTAACGGATTTGGTGGAGTAACTATTTGCCCTCTTTCCGTTTCTTTAGGTGGACCTGTGAGTTCTTACACGACAAAGTTCCGCAGTGACTTTGATGAATTGATTGCAAAGAACCCTGACCGTGCAAAACCGCGCGTTCAAGAAACAAGCCGTCCTGGAATTTTCTGGTAATAATATGAGTAACTATTACAATATGCCAAAACTCCCGACCGAAAACAGCCCGAAGGTGGAAATCTTCGTGGACGATAAGGCTGTAATGGTTCCGGGCGATACCAATCTTCTCGAAGCATTAAAAGCTGTCGGGATTGAAACTCCTCACGTTTGCTATCACCCTTATCTTCCAGTTTCTGGAAACTGCCGCCAATGTCTGGTGGAACAAGAAGGCCCTCGTGGTCGCATGTTGGTGATTGCTTGCTATACACCAGTTTCTCCTGGAATGAAAATTTATACGCCTGCTTCTAGCGAACGTGTAAAGAGTGCGCGTAAAGCAACACAAGAATTTATGCTTGTGAATCACCCACTTGATTGCCCAATTTGCGATAAAGCAGGTGAATGTACTTTGCAAGAAAATTACATGGAAGCCGGGCAGAATGAATCTCGTATGCGCCCTGAATATGGCAAAAATTATCACGGTAATCCAGCTCACCAGTTTATTGATTCTAAAGGTCAAGTTCGTGGCGGTAAACGTGTAGATATTGGCCCACGAATTGTTCTTGATGAAGAACGTTGTGTACAATGTGATCGTTGCGTACGCTTTATGAGAAGCATTGCTGGCGATGAACAACTCCAACTTGCTTCCCGTGCAGATCATACTTACATTACCACATTCCCTGGTGAAAAGCTTGATCATGAATACGATTTGTGCGTTACAGATATTTGCCCGACTGGCGCAATGACTGGCAAACATTTCCGTTTCCAAAAGAGAGTTTGGTTGCTTTCTCGCACTCCAAGTATTTCTATGGATGATTCTTTAGGTGCAAACATTTGGATTGACCATGCAGAAGGTAAAGTATGGCGCTTGATGCCTCGTTGTAACCCTGAAGTAAACCGTAGTTGGCTTTCTAATACGAGCCGTTTAGCTTATCAGAATTTTTTAAAAGATCGTATGCCAGCAGGTGATGTAGCTCCAATTAAACAAACTCTTGCTAAAGAAGGCAAGGTGGCTTTAGTTGCTGGCGGCTCTTGTACAATCGAAGACTTGGCTGCTTTAAAGTTACTTGCAGAAAAATTAGGAGAAAGAGCTGAAATTTTCACAGGTTCCTTTGCTCCTGTTCTTGCTGCTGATGGTATTGCAAAAAGCGGAGACCCTGTTGCAAACCGTGCCGGTATGAAGCTTCTTGGTTTGCCTGCTGGTAACTTAGAAGAATTACTGAAACGAGTAAGTGAATTTTCTGTATTGCTTTCTGTCCATTGCGATTTGTTTGAAAATGAAAACGCAGCAAAAATTTTGGGTGCGATTCCTGAAAAAATTGCTCTTTCTGCATTTAACAATGCGACAGTTAAAGCTTCTACAGTAGCGCTTGGTGTAAATCACTGGAGTGAAGTTCAGGGCACAATGGTTAACTGCAATGGAATGTTGCAGAAATTGTCTGCGGCACCGGTTTCACCAGATGCTGAATTACGCCCTGCATTTAGTGTTTTAGCTGAACTTGCAGAAACACCACTTTCTTGTGCATGTGAAGCGTTTGCTTTAGCTAAGAAAATGGCAAATGTATTATCTGCTTATTCCTATGAAACCATCCGCAGCACGGGTGTTATGCTCGATGGAGTGCAATTATGATGGATATTATTGAATCAAAACATTGGATTGAATGGATTATTACGATAGCAAAGTTTGCGTTTGCTTTTGTTCCTATTCTTTTCATTTTGTTGCTTATCCCGATGGAACGTCGTGGAGCAGGTTTTATCCAAGACCGTCAAGGTCCAAACCGTTCTTACATTAAAATTCCATATTTTGGTCGCATTCGCCTTTTCGGTTGGGTGCAGAACGCTTGTGATGGAACGAAACTTTTCTTCAAAGAAATGTTTGCTCCTGCTGGTGTAAACAAATGGATTTACATGTTAGCTCCAGCGATTCCTTTTGCAATCGTGCTGATTTCGCCTTGTGTTATTCCTTGGTTTGCCCCGATGGTATTTGAATTTGGTGGTCAAGTCATTAAAATTCCAGGAATGACAGTAGATACAGAAGTTGGCATTCTTTTGCTTTTTGGCCTTTCTTCTTTGTCAGCTTACGGTGCGGTTCTTGCAGGTTGGGCTTCTAAATCTAAGTTCTCCTTGCTTGGTGGCCTTCGTACAAGCGCAATGACTATCAGTTATGAAGTTTGCTTAGGCCTTTGCCTTATGGGCATGCTCTTACTTGCAGGCACATTCCGTATTGATGAAATTATCGCTTGGCAAGACGCGAATGTTTGGGGTATTGTTGCTCAGCCAGTAGCGTTCTTCTGTTTCTTGATTGCAATGATTGCAGAAACAGGTCGTGCTCCGTTTGACGTTGCAGAAGGTGAACCAGAACTTGTTGCAGGTTTCCATACTGAATATGGTGCTATGCAGTTTGGTCTTTTCTACATGGGTGAATATAGCCACATTGGTATAAACAGTATTTTGGTTGCTTGCCTTTTCCTTGGCGGTTATTCCATTCCGTTTGTATCTATGGAAACTGTCCAAAGCAATTTGGGAATTTCTTTAGGCGTTCTTTGTGGAGTTTGTGCTGTAGCAGTTCTTGCGTTCCTCCATTTGCTTTATCGCTACGCTCGTTGGTACAAGACTTGCGCTGCCACAAACAAAGAAGTTATTTTGCGCGAATATTCTTTGTATAAGATTCTGGGCTGGTGTGCTGTAGTAGTCTTTGCTGTTCTCGGTGTACTTTCTGCTATGTTCATACACCCAGAAGTTCAAATCATAAATGGAGAAGCTGTTTATGGATTTGGCGTTGCTCTTGGTACAGCTCTTATCCAATTGCTTGTATTGCTTGTAAAAGCAGTATTCTTCTGCTGGGTATGGATTTGGGTGCGTTGGACATTACCACGTTTCCGTTATGACCATGTCATGCATCTTGGTTGGAAAATACTTTTGAATATTGCCATTTTGAACCTTGTCGTCACAGCAATTGCTGCAAAACTTCTGGGAGGCAACTAATGGTTCGTCAAGTTAAACAAAAACCGATGAATTGGGTAGAACGTCTTTACGTTTTTGAAGCTCTTCGCGGTCTTTTTACCACATTGAAACACGCCCTTCGTGGTTTGCTTCGCTATGAAACTTTACCTACAGTTCCTTATCCGGAAATGAAACCGGAAATTCCAAGGAACTATCGTGCAAGGCATCGCTTGATGCTTCGTCCAGACGGAATGCCGCGTTGTGTTGCTTGCGGTATGTGTGCAGCAGCTTGCCCGGCTCATTGTATTTACATTGAAGCGGCAGAAACTGAAGACCCTCGTATTGAAAAAGCTCCGGCTCGTTTTGATATTGACCACTTGGTTTGTGTTTTCTGCGGGCTATGCGTAGAAGCTTGCCCAGTAGATGCTCTTCGTATGGATACTTGCGAAACGAGTTACGTGCATCCAAAGCGCGATGATTTTGTGGCTCCGATGTTTGATTTAATGACTTGGGATCCGAAAACTTATCCGCAAAATGATTCTCAGAGTCAAATGGCTCCGGGTGGTACTTTAAATCAACAGGCTCTCGATGCCTGGGGGATGAAGGTAAACTAATGCTAGCATTGATTTATTTTATCATATTAGCTGTAATAGCTGTTGGCGGAGCTTTGTGTGTCTTGTTTGCTAGACATCCGCTTTATGGAGCATTGTCCTTAGTGGTTTCAATGCTTTCTCTTGCCGGTATTTATGGTTTACTTGGCGCTCCATTTGTCGGAGTTGTTCAAGTGATGGTTTATGCTGGCGCTATCATGATGCTTTTAACTTTTGTTATCATGGTCTTGAATGGTGCTCGTGATTCAAGAACCCCGCGCTTTGACAAAGTTTCACTCTTTGTTTTCCCAGCAGTGATAGCATTAGGTGCATTACTTGGCTTTGCTTTAGTTTCTACTCCTTTGGCTTTCAGCGCAGAAACTTGGCGAGGTTCAGTTGCATTGACATCTGCAACTTTGTTTGATACTGCAAAATCAGGTCATGGTTATTTCATTTTGTTTGAAGTCGTTGGCTTGCTTTTACTTTCTGCTATGGTTGCTGCTGTTTTAATGGCAAAACGTCGTCTTGGAACTACAAATGAAACAGAAGGAGGTGAAAACTAATGGAACTCCAGGCTGTATATGTTCAGATTTTGGCTTTAGTCCTTTTTGTAATAGGGCTTTTAACTGCGATTTCTCGCCGGAACGTGTTTTTCGTTTTGATGGGCGTAGAACTTGCGTTGAATGCAGTTAATCTAAGCTTGATTGGTTTTTCAAAAACATTGCCAGCTGATTTAAGTCTTGCTGGCCAGATCGTTCCTTTGTTTACTATTGCAGTGGCAGCAGCAGAAGCTTGCGTTGGCCTTGCTATGGTAATTTTGATTTTCCGTAATCAGGAAAGTGTCGATTCTGATAACTATTCTGGAATGAAGGGGTAATCTATGACAAATCTTCCTCTTTGGCTCATTCCGCTGTTCCCATTGATTGGAACGGTTGTTCTTGCAGCTATTACTCTTGCTTCTACTGGTTCAAAGAAAGGAGCAACAGAAGGAATAGTTGGCGGACTTGCAGTAATGTTCCCACTTCTTGCTTTTGTTTCTACAGTTGTTATTGGCTGGAATATGCCTGCGCAAGGGATTCAAGAAACATTAGGAACTTGGATTGATGTCGGTTCATTTAAAGCAAGTTTTGGTTTTCTCTTTGATTCCCTTTCCCGTATCATGCTCCTCTTTGTTACAGGGATTGGAACATTGATAACCTTGTATTCTACAGGTTATATGCATGGAGACAGAGGTTTTGCTCGTTTCTTTGCTTACATTAACTTGTTCCTCTTTAGCATGGTTGTGCTTGTCCTTTCTGATTCCTTGCTTTTAACATTCCTTGGCTGGGAAGGCGTTGGACTTTGTTCTTACTTGCTGATTGGTTTTTGGAATTCTGATACAAATAATTGTAAAGCAGCAAATAAAGCATTTATTGTAAACCGCGTTGGTGACTTGGGCTTTATTCTTGGTATGCTTTGCCTTGCGATGGTTTCAAGCGATTTACTTTCCTATCGTGAACTTTCTGCTTTCCTTCGCGATGCTGGTAATATAGAACTCATTAAGATTCTTTTCCCGGTTTTCGCTCTTGCAGGGCTTTTGTTCTTTGTAGGTTGTACGGGTAAATCAGCTCAGATTCCACTTTTGACTTGGCTTCCAGATGCTATGGCTGGTCCAACACCAGTTTCTGCATTGATTCATGCGGCAACCATGGTGACTTCTGGTGTTTATCTTTTAGCTCGTCTTTCTGATTTGTATGTTCTTTTGCCGCAAGTAATGGCAGTTGTAGTGGTTATAGGTTTGCTTACTGCTTTCTGGGCTGCTGTTGCTGGGCTTTTCCAAAACGATATCAAGAAAGTGTTAGCTTATTCAACCATTTCTCAGCTTGGTTACATGTTCATGGCTGCAGGTGTTGCTGCATTTGATGTTTCTATTTTCCATGTATTCACTCACGCTTTCTTTAAAGCCGCTCTCTTCCTTGGAGCTGGTGCTGTGATTCATGCACTTGCAGGCGAACAAGATATGCGTAAAATGGGTGGCATGCTAAAGAAAACACCTGTAACTGCTTGTGTAATGCTTTTTGCTTTCTTTGCCATTATCGGGTTCCCTGGTTTTGCAGGGTTCTGGTCTAAAGATTTGATTCTTGAACGTTTGTATGTTTCTGGCCCAATGGGACCATTCCTTTATGCAATAGCTCTTTTGACTGCTGTCATTACCGCTATTTATATGGGTCGCCTTATGGTTCTTACCTTCTTTGGTAAATTCCGTGGTGGTGAAGAACTTGAAAAGCATGTCCACGAAGCTCCGGCATCAATGCTTATTCCAATGGTTATCCTTTCCTTTGGTTCCATTTTTGCAGGTTTCCTTTGGGCAGGTCTTATTCCTGGCGCAAATCTCTTTGAACAAATGCTTGCACCGGTTGTTGGTGTGGCTCAGGCTTCATTTGCTCATAGTGGGGCACATGTATCGCCATGGATTTTTGCCTTGCTTGGCACCATTGCAGCAGTCTTTGGAATGTTCGTTGCTTGGAAACTTTATGCGAACCGTCGGATTCCTTTGCCAAAGGGTTCTTCTGCTCCAGAAGGCTTGGGTGCAACTTGGACATTCTGCTTTGATAAGTTGCATGGAGTATTCATTAACGCATTTAAAGTGCTTGCTTGGATTGCAGAAAATGTTGTTAACCGCTTTGTAATGATGCTTCAATGGTTGGTTGGCGGTCTTGGAGAACTTCTTGGAGATTTCGTCAGTGGGTTGCAAGTGGCAAAAGTGCGTTTGCAAATGACTCTTAGCATTATTTGCGTTGTGGCTCTTGTGGTTGTTGTATTAGTTCGCGGAGGGCTTCTCTAATGTTATTACATATTTTAGTTTTAGCTCCGTTCTTTGCTGCTTTGCTCGTTGCTCTTGTAGGTGGTCGTGGCACTTCAGCTTATCGTTTGTCACTATTTTCTGCAGCACTTCTTTCGCTAGCTTCAGTAGCTTTGATTGCAGGCGGAGATTTGACAACAACTGCTATTGATTGGTTTAAACTTCCAGGTAGCGATGCTTCTGTCAAATATTGGTTAGGCTCTTACACAATCAATGCTTGGCTTGTTTTCCTTTCTTGTGTACTTTCTCTTGCATCACTTGTTTTTGCAAAATCTTCTGTTGCAGAAGGCGAATTCAAAAATTTCTCGGTAGGAATTTTAGCGCTTCTTGGAACAATGAACGGAGCATTTCTTGCTCTTGACGCTGTTCTTTTCTTCTTCTTCTTTGAAGCTATGGTTATTCCGGCGGCTCTTTTGATGGCTGCTTATGGTGGAAAAGACAGAAAACCAGCAGCTATGAATTTTGCAATTTACACATTAGTGGGTTCTGCTCCAATGGCAATAGCTCTTTGGTATATGGTTGCCAAAAGTGGTGTAACAACGGCTTCTGATCTTTTCACATTCCTTCAAGGTGAATCTGCAGAAAATCAAGCCACACTTGCTATTGCATTCTTGTTAGCGTTCTTAGTAAAGACTCCTATTTTCCCATTCCATGGTTGGCAAGCAAGTGCTTACGCTGAATCCCCAGCTCCTTTATCAGCAATCCTTACTGGTGCTATGTCAAAGGTTGGTGTTTATGGAATTTTAATTTGGGTTCTTTCTTTGTTTACATTGTCAGAAACCTTCTTTACCACAATGCTCTGGCTTGGTCTTATAACTGCTGTTTATGGCGGTTTAATGGCTTTACGCGGAACAGATGTCAAGAAAATTTTGGCATTCAGTTCTATGGGGCATTTAGGTTTAGCTGTTGCTGCAATATTCACATTTAGCCCTAAAATGTTCCCAGCAATTCTCGTTTTGCTTGTCGGGCACGGTCTTTCAGCTGGTTCTCTCTTCTTGCTTTCTGGAGTAGCAGAACGTATGACAGGAACACGCGAGCTTTCTAAAATGGGCGGTCTTGTAAAATCAAAACCTGTATTTGGTTTCTTGTTCGGGGCAGCAGGAATCATTGCTTTAGCTGTTCCAGGAACTGCTGGCTTTATTGGTGAATTTCTTGTAATGCTTTCTCTCTGGGATGTAGGCCCTTTACCGACATTGGTTGGGGCAATTTGCCTTGTTCTTTCTGCAGCTTATATGCTCCGTTTGATTCAAGGAGTAATTTTTGGAAAAGCAAATCAGTGTGAAGAAAATTCGGTGCATCTTGGTGTATTAGAAGGTTCTGTCATTGGGGCATTCCTTTTCCTTTTACTTCTCTTTGGATTACGTCCAGGACTCATTTACGAAATACGCACTACAGAACCAGTTAATGCTCCTGTAGTCGAAGAAATCCCGACAGCAGTCCCACAAGATACACTTAACGTTACTGAAGGGGCTCTTGAAAATCAAATCGTAGATTCGGTTAAAACAGAATCTGCTTTGGAGGGTTCTACAAATGACTAATTCACTTTTGATTTTATTGCCGGTTTTGGTAGCCGTTTTAGGTGCATTAGTCACCATCGCCGCAGAACCATTTTTGCAAAACGAAAACAAACATTCTGTTTTGCCTTGGGTTGCAGTAGTCTTTACTGTTTTAGCGGCAGCATCATTGATAGTTTCCCCAGATGGAAGCTATTACCAAGTTTACACAATGGACTCTATGCGTCGACTCTTTTCCTTGACAATTTTATTCTGTCTATTTTTGGGAATAGGTGGCGTACAGTGGACTCTTGCTCGTGAAAAGTTCCAAGGTGGTGAAGCTTATGGTTTAATGCTTTTAGCTTCAGCTGGTGCTATTTTAATGGCACTTTCCACAAACTTCCTTTCTCTTTTCCTTGGCATGGAACTTGCGGCATTCCCAGTTTACGCTCTTGTAGGCATTCGTCGTAAAGATGTAAATGGAAACGAAGGTGTGTTCAAGTATTTTGTGACAGGTGCTATTTTCAGTGCTATTTTCCTTTATGGTGTCGCATTGCTTTATGGTGCAACTGGTTCTACACAATTTGCTGCAACTGTTTTAGATGGTCGTTTGCCATTGTTTAAAATAGGTGCTTTCTTAGTTTTATTAGGATTGTTCTTTAAAGCTGGTGCTGCTCCTGCTCATTTCTGGGTAGCCGATGTTTATACGGGTGCTCCTGTGGCGGTAACTGCATTTATGGCAGCAGTTGTTAAGGTCGGGGCATTAGCAGCCATTGCTTCTCTTTGGGTTGATATGGCTCTTGATTCATCTATGAAAATTGTTGTGGCTATCGTTGCTTTAGCTTCAATGATTATTGGTGCTTTCTCAGGCCTTGCACAAAAATCTATTCGTCGCATTTTAGCATTCTCTGCTGTAATGAACGCTGGCTTTATGCTTTGTGCATTGTTCCTTCACAAAGAAGGCTCAAACGAATTCTTTGGCGGAGCTTTACAGTTCTTCCTTGTGACTTATGCTGTTGCTTCTGCTGGTGCATTAACAGGCATTGCTTACCTTTCTGGAAAAGATGACAAGCGTGAAACACTTTGTGGGTTGCGCGGTCGTGCTCGTAAATCTCCGGGTGTAGGTGTTGCAATTGCTGTTTGCCTCGCTTCTTTGGCTGGCTTACCACCTGCAGCAGGCTTTTTAGCCAAGTTCTCTCTTTTTACAGGAATGTTCAAAGAAGGTTATGGGGCACTTGCTTCTGCAGCCTTTGCGCTTTCTCTTGTTGCAGCTGTTTACTATTTACGAATCGCTTATGTGCTTTTTGCACCAGCTTGTTCAAAGAATGAATGTTGCTGTTGCTGTAAAGAAAAACCACCAGTTTCTGCTTCTTGGATTTTAAAAGCAGGCATTGCTATTGCAGCTATCGCTATGCTTGTATTATCCGTTAAGCCAGATTGGGTTTGTTTCTAAACTTGAGTGAGTAAGTTTTAATCCTGAGAAGTAATTCTTCTCGGGATTTTTTTTTGTAATGTATAAATGGATTTTCTATTTTAGAAACGATTTGATTTTCAATTTTATAAAGGATTTATAATGGAAAAGATATACAGATCAGGAATTGGTTTTGATGTTCATAAACTTGTCGAAGGGCGTAAATGTATTATTGGCGGTGTAGATATTCCGTATGAAAAAGGGCTTTTAGGCCATAGTGACGCAGATGTCCTTTTGCATGCGATTTCTGATGCTTTACTTGGAGCCGCGGGCCTAGGCGATATTGGTTCCTTTTTCCCAGATACAGACCCGGCTTATAAAGGAGCAGACAGTTTAGTTTTGCTTGCTGAAGTAGGTAAAAAAATCAAAGAAGCTGGTTTTCAAATAGTGAATATTGATAGCATTGTGATGTGTGAACGCCCAAAGGTGAACCCCCATCGTGAAGAAATGAAAAAGAATATTGCCAAAGCTTTAGATATAGATGTCTCTCAAATTGGCGTTAAAGGTACTACAACAGAAAAGCTTGGTTTTACTGGCCGTGGGGAAGGAATCGCTTCGCAAGCAGTGGCAATGATATTTAAAGGGTAGGTATATGGAAGAAGGTTTAATGATAGATTCTCGTGATGGTCAAACATACAAATAAAGATTGGTGAGTAGTACGAATTGTCATCGCGAACGCAGTGTAACTTGTCATGGCGAGAGGCCTTGGGCCTCGCGGCCATCTGTTAGCAAGTTGTCATCGCGAGAGGCCTTGTACCTCGTGGCGATCTTGGCTTTTGTCATTACGAGCGTAGCGAAGTAATCCAAAAACAAATGTTGCTTGCAATGGGATTGCTTCCACCACGCCACCCTTGGAACAAGTGTGGCTCGTGGCAGGCTCACATTTAGGCTTCGCAAAAAATCTTGTTGGGGTTCGCAATGACAAGGGACTCGAGCAAGAACCGCGGGCAAGTTCTGGGTTGTCATCGCGAACGCAGTGTGGCGATCTGTTGGCAAGTAGATTGCCGCGCCGTGCATTCAGCACGGCTCGCAATGACAAGGTTCTCAGACAAGAACCGCAGGCAAGTCGCAGGCAAGAACTGCGGGCAATTTGTTTTTTCGCGATACTTGCTTGTAGATGGGTGTGGATATCTCTTTATGGCGTTTCGCAGGAATCGTCGTTTTTTTCTTCTTTTTCGCTTGTGTCTTCGTTTATCTGGTTTAATTTTAAAAACCAATAATCTTCATTATTAATGGAACTCTCTTTGCAAAAATCTTCTATATCAAAATCAGTCATAAATCACCTAAAATTGCGGTTCTACATAGATGTTTTGCCCCGCGCGGATTCTTGTGCCTTCTAGTTCATTCCATTTAACTAAGTCGTCAATAGAGACTTTGTATTTTTTGGAAATATCCCACAAGGATTCGCCTTTTTGAACAACATGAATTCTGGAATTTTTGCCTTTAGGTGTTGATTTCTTTTCAGGTTTATTTGCTGGTTTATTAGGTGTTACTGTTGTTGTTTTTTTTGCAGCACCTTCTAGTTTTAATTTTTGGCCTGGGTAAATGGTTTCTGATGTTCCCATATCATTCCATTTTTGGAGATTTTCAACACTTACACCTGTTTTTTGTGAAATGAATGAAAGATTGTCTCCACTTTTTACAGTATAATATTTAGCGTTTGATTGACCAGAGTTTGATTTTTTAGTTTCGGCTTTTGCTGTTTTTTCATTTTTTGAAGACTTAGTTGAAGAATCCTTTTTTTCAATCTTTTTTTCTGGTGGAGGTATGACTAGCATTTGCCCTACGCGTAAAGGGGTTCGATTGCCGTTATTTTTTTCAATCAACGCTATCGGAGAAACGCCAAAAGCTTGTGCAATGCTTAAATATGTGTCGCCAGATTGAACGCGGTATTTGCCTTGTTCTAAGTTTGGCTTTTTAGGCGGTAAAACAGAATCTTCTGCTGGTTCTGAAACAAAAAGCACTTTGCCTTCTTCTAAAGCAGATTCTGCATTTAATTTGTTCCATTTTTGCAAGTTTGAAAGAGATATGCCATAACGCCTTGCCACAGAAGCTTGATTTTCACCTTGTTTTACGGTGTAGGTTTTTACTTTTTTAGAAGCAGTAACTTGTTTATATGGCCCACCTTTGTTCCCTTTTTGTGCTGGCAAAGGAATCAATAATTTTTGCCCTGCGCGCAAGCGCGTTGTCTTCATATTGTTCGCTGCTTGAATGTCTGAAATAGATACACCATATTTCTTAGAAATGCTTCCAAAGTATTCTCCGCGTTTTACTTGGTGGTAATGCCAGCGAGGGAATTTGTTTTTGTCCATTTTGTCGTAAGCGGCTAAAAATAAAGCGCGTTTCCCTGTTGGAATGCGGAGAGTGTATGAAGGCATATCTGGAGGCGTGCTCCACTTTATGAGTTCCATATTTAAAGACCGAACGGAATCTTCTGAAATGGAAAGAGCTTTTGCAATTTCAGAAATAGGAAGGCAATCTGTTATAGTTACGGTGTCATATTTAGGTAATTCTTGCTTTTTGACTTCTATTTCATAATGTTCAGGAAAATGCCCTATAATCATAGCGGCTAAAATTCTTGGCACATAATGCATAGTTTCTTTTGGCAAATTTAATTCCCAATAAGAAATGGCTTTTGTTGTATCTCTGGTAGAATCTGCTTTCATTTCTTTGATTAAACGCCGTACTCTACCTTCACCACAGTTGTAAGCTGCCATCGCTAAAAGCCAATCACCAAATTCTTTATGGAGATAACTTAAATAAGCAGCGGCAGCACGAGTTGCTTTTTCTGGGTGGCGTCGCATGTCAACCCAAAAATTAGAGGCTAATCCAAAGCGTTCTCCTGTTGCCGGGATAAATTGCCAAAGCCCAGAGGCTTTGGCACGACTATAAGCTTTTACTTTAAAACCAGATTCAACCAGAGACAAATAAATTAAATCTTCTGGCATTTCGTATTCGCGTAAAATGCTATAAATTAAAGAATCATAAGCGGTTTTTCTAGATAAAGAAGATTTTATAAAACTAGGAACACGCTCTGTAAAATAATGAATTTCTTGTAAAACGCGTTCGTTCAATTCTACAGGTAAAGAAAATTGCGATAAATCAAGAGTATCAAGGAAATTTTCAATAATTTGTAATGAAGCACTATCAGCTTTTTCACCATCGTCTTCTAAACCTTCAAGAGAAATTTCATAAGGGCTCCAAGTTTCTGCATTTTCTCCTAAATCGGAAAGTTGCGGGTAAACTTCATCAGACGCTTTTAAAATGCGAGCTAAAAAAGAAGAATTATAAAGAGAATCTGCAGGGGAGCGTAAAGTAGAATCTTTTCTTTCGTTGACTAAATGCTTTAAAGCTAAATCTAAATAATGAGCAGATAATAACCATTCCCCGTTATCCATAGCTTCAAGAGCGTATCGGTAATTAATCCAAGATTCTCTTAACGAAAGTGGTTCGGGTAAAGTGTCTTTTAATGCGTTTGAAGCAAATGTTTCTGGGATTTCTTCTGCAGGCGAAGACGCCAAACTAGCCTCTTGACGCGGGCCAGCACAAGCCAAGAGTAAACTAAGAATTCCTCCGACTAGAAAAATTAGTGGGAGAGAAGGCAAAGATAATGATTTACGCATTAAGTTTATTGGTCGTAATCAAGATCTTCGGCATAGTCAGTCCAAATTTCTTCACGACCGCTACCAAAAGAGGAATTTTCAAAATCAACTTCTTCTTCAACTTCTTCTTCTTCAAGAAGTTCTTCATCTAAATCATCTTCTGGAAAAGAAGAAGTATCTTCAAAGCCATCGCTTTTGGGGCGTCTGGCACATAAAACTTCTCTATAATATTGGATTTTACTCATATATGCTCTCCTTAATGAATAACCCTTTCTACACCTAACCAAATGACGCAACCTAATATTAATGCAGCAATCATTTGTAAAAACATTAACATTCTATTCAAGCGTCTGGTTCGGCTTGATTTTCTTGTGCTGTGTCTAGCAGAAATTTTAGAATGTCTGTATTGCATTACATTCGCAAACATACACTTCTAAAGGCGTTTGTCAATAGGGTAAATTGAAAAAAATGAAAAAAATCTCTGTTTAACAGAGATTTTTTTTTAAGATTTAAAAAATAGAGCGTTTTTACCAATTTTTTATGTCATCTTTGGCTACTTTGGCATTATGAATAGACAAAGCCGTGTAGTAGAATGTCTGAGCTGTTGGGAGAATTTGAGAAATAACTCTGTTCCAACGAGCAAGTCCTGTTGCATCTACAAAGACAACATCATGTGGTTTTAATTCAAATTTTTCGCCAAATACTAAAGCTAAAGGGTTTTTGGCATTTAAATGGTAAACATTTATCCGATCAAGGCCACCGCGAATAACATAAATGCCTTTACTTTCTGCTGAAAGCGTCTGTAAACCTCCAACTTCGGCTAAAGCCTGAGAAAGAGACATACGACCATTTTCAATAGTCAATGCTTGTTGACGAGTGACTTCACCTAAAACATAAACTTGAGATTCATTTAAGCTAGCTACTCGAATAACATCGCCATTTTTCAAGACAATATCTGATGGCCCTTTGCCAGCTGGGTAGGCTGCTTGTAAGTTAATGGGGTATGCTTTTCCTTCGCGAACAAGTTCTACTTGGGTTGGGTCACCTGTACGAGGGTCAACGCCACCACAAAGGTTGATTGCTTCTAAAAGCGTTGTAGGGATATTGGTTAAAGGAATAACGCCAGCTTTCATAACGCCACCCTGAACGTAGATTTTTTTGCTCTGGCTGCGCAAAAGGCGAACATCGAGTTGGGGTTTGTTTAAAACAGAAGAAAGTCCTTGTACAATCATTTCTCGTAATTCTGTGATTGTCTTGCCTTCAACTTTTAACTGGCCGGCGTAAGGGTAAAACATTTCGCCATTTTCATCAACCATTTGCCCGACAGAATTGTCATTACGATAAGGGCCAAGCGGCAAAGAAAGTTCTTGGTGCTCCCAGACTGTTACTTGAACTAAATCAAATTTTCCGAGTTTATAAAGTTCTGGCTGGTATGAAAGGAGCTCTTCTGGAATAGCATTTAATGCACTTTCTTCTTTTTGGGCATCAACTAAAGCTTTTGGTGTTATACTTTGAAGGTGAACTTCTGCTCCTTGGAATGTGGCGAGGGTATCAACAGTACCTTCTTCGTTAGACGTTTCGCCTAAATGCATCCCCGGGGCCCAGAAACAAGCTGAAAAAGATAAAATCAAAGGTAGACAAAAAACCAAAAGAAAAATTCGTTTCATTTTGTTCTCTTTTTTCGATTAACTTATTAAAAAGTAAAAAAAACTTACTTTTTGGCAATTCAATTTCAGGATATTTCTATAGGATTTTTAGTGTTTTAAAGGAATTGTTGAAAAAACATTGCATTCTTCTGTTTTATGCTTAAAAGTTATTGCAAGTATTTTCAGACAGAATACAATAAAAAATAAAGCAAGTTTTTAGGAAATACGATTTTTAAAATCAATGTTTTACGCAGCGAACAGAATAAGCGTAATTTTTACTGTTTACATAAGTTCCGATAAATTTATCGTTTTCTGAATATAAGTTCCAATAAGAAGCCTGGTTTCCAGAATGAGATTCTTCAGCAATCCAGAAAGATTGATCGTCTCCAAGAGAATTAAATTGTCCATTAGGTGTGCGTTGACCTGCAGGCAAGGCTGAAAATCCAAAACGATTCGTACCAATGGCAATATTTTCAACTTGGTTCCAGACTTCTGTTGTTTTTAAACTGGTCCCAATTCCTTCGTCTTCATTTGCTTTATCAACAAAATCAGCTAGAATTTGAAAATCTTCAAAAGATGGAACATGATAACCTTCAGGACAAATGCCTTGTAATGGCTTGTTTAATAAATTTCCTGCAAGTTCATTATTGTAATTGGTTGGGAGTGCCATAGCGACGGCCCAAGTATAAAGTCTACCGAATTTAGTGCAATTTGCAGTTTTATTTTCATAACAATAACTACCAGAAACATCAAAGTTCAAATTTTTAGCAAACCAGACTTGACGACCAATTTTTACAAGAGGGTAAAGAGTTCCATCTCTTTTGTCGCACATCATTCCAGCAGGTACGTTTGCACAAAGTGTATCAGAAAGTGAATCAGTTAAAGTAGAATCTTGAATTGTTGAATCTGTAATGATAGAGTCTAAAGAAGAACTTGAAACAAATGAAGATGAACTTTTAAAGGAAGAGCTAGAGAGTATAGAAGAGCTAGAAAACTTCTGAATAGAACTAGAAGAAAATACAGAAGAGGAACTTTCGGAAGAATCTTTTTTGTTAGTTTCTGCTTCTTCTAAATAAGCAGAAATTGTTTCTAAAGTGATTTTTGAACCCTGAGTTGCTGAACTTGATAAAGTTTCTTGTAAAATCCAATGCCCATCAATGCAATGGTATTCTTGTTTGTTTTCTAAAACGAGCCAAATTTCACCATTGCGTTTTTTATCGCAAGAAATAAGTTTATCTTTTGATTGAACTGTGTGAGAAGAATAATTATCATTAGAAGAACAAGAAGTTATACTCAAAAGAAGCCATAAACTGGCAATAGAAGCACAAAAAGTTTTAGAAAGATTGATTATCATCACACTCTAATATAAACTTTTGTTTTCAAAAGAGTTTATGAAAAAGAAAGTTTTTTTTCTTACAATGTATTGTTGTAGGAGAGTTGAATGATTTAAGAAATTTTTCTTAGATACGTAAGGAATTTTTCTGCAAAAGATTCTGGAGAAAATCTGTTTAAAAGAGCGTTTTTTTGTTCTTGATTGATATGAATTTTCCCAGAAAGAATTAAATCTAAAGTATTAATACATTCTTTAATATTGTCTGGTGGGGTTATTAGCGGAACAATTCCATTTAAATTTTCTTCTAAAGCACTTGTTTTAGAAGAAATAACAGGAATTTTTGAGGCTAAAGCTTCTAATGGCGGTAATCCAAAACCTTCAAGAAATGATGGGTAAATAAAAACAGATGCATTCCGGTAAAAATCGCGTAAAGTTGAAAAGTCAAGATTTTCAAAATGGAAAAGATTTTTCAAATTCATGGTTTGGATTAGGTCATGAGTTTCTTTTCGTAAACGCCCTACTCTTACAAAAGCTAATTCAGGTTTTTCTTTGGCGAGTTGAAAGAAGGTTTTTAAGTTTTTTCTAGGCTCATCTAAACTGATATTGAGACAAACGGCGTTAAAATTTTTAATTCCAAAACGTTCCCAGAAAAGTTTTTTAGAATCAGGTGAAATATCTTCAAATGGTTCAAGAAATCCTTTTGAAATAGGGCAACCAACAATTGTTCCTGGAATTTTAGGTGCCCCAAAAAATGCGTTTGATTCTTGCTCTGTATAGTGGGAATTATAAATATAAGTGTCGGCAGTTTTTGTCGGGTTTATAAAGAATTTGTTAAGAATTTTGAATTTTAAACTATTGGGGTAAAGGGTTTCTGCAAAAGTATCATGAACCATTACAATGGTTTTACTTTTTGGAAGTGTGTTTTTTGCAATAGGACATAAAAAACCAAGTTCTGGTCGAATAAATAAAACTATATCGGGCGTTTTTTGTTTTAAGTAAATCATAAATGGCTTTTTGTAAGTAAAAAAGCCAATAGAAAGCGATTTCGCTTTTAAAGAATCTTCTCCGTCAGAAACTCCGTTAGGGAAATACTCCGGCGTTTCTAGCCATAAAATGTTTGAAGAAAATTCTGAAGATTTTAATGCTTCTTGAAAATCTAAAGAAAGGCGCCCAAAGCTAGTGCATGGGTTTTTATCGCAGACAATTAAAATCTTTTTTTTCATTTGGTGAGAATATACAAAAGAAGCATCTCAAAGAGATGCTTCTTTTGATAACTAATTGTAGAAATTAGCGTTGGGCACCTTTAGCCTTGTCGCCGTATTTCTTGATGAGTTCTTCTTGGATGTTGCGTGGTACTGGGAGGTACTTTGCAAATTCCATTGTGAATTCAGCTTTACCTTGAGTCATAGAACGAAGGTCTGTTGCATAGCCGAACATTTCAGAAAGAGGAACTTCTGCAATGATTGTTGTCATGCCGAGTTCTTCTGTTGTTCCAGCAATGCTACCACGGCGCTGTGAAAGGTTACCAACAACTGCACCCTGGAATTCTGTTGGAGTCTGAACTTCAACCTTCATAATTGGTTCAAGGATTTGTGCACCAGCTTTTTCGAAAGCTTGGCGGAATGCCATACGAGCACAAATCTGGAAAGCCATATCAGAAGAGTCCACATCGTGGTATTGACCATCAGTAACTTCCATTTCAATACCAACAACTGGGAAGCCAATCAAAGAACCTGCTTCCATACAGCTTTGGAAACCCTTGTCGCAAGAAGGAATGTATTCTTTTGGAATGCGGCCACCAACAACAGAGTTGATAAAGTTGTAAACCTTTTCTGAATCGCCTTCAACTGGCATTGGACGCATAACACCAACAACCTTAGCAAACTGACCAGAACCACCAGTCTGTTTCTTGTGGGTGTAGTCGTAGTTAGCTTCGCGAGTAATAGTTTCGCGATAAGCAACCTGAGGAGCACCAGTTTGAACGTCAACTTTATATTCACGACGCATACGTTCAATGTAAACGTCAAGGTGAAGTTCGCCCATACCTTTGATAATGGTCTGTCCGCTTTCTTTATCCACTTCAACTTGGAATGTTGGGTCTTCTTTAGTGAAGCGGTTGAGAGCCTTAGAAAGGTTGTTCAAATCGTCGCGGTTCTTAGCTTCGATAACAAGTTCGATAACTGGGTTAGGAACGTGCATAGAAGTCATGTTATAGTGTAAAGAACCATCGGTAAAGGTTGTACCAGAAGCACAATCAATACCAAAGAGAGCAACGATATCACCAGCACCGGCTTCGTTAATATCTTGCATTTCGTCGGCGTGCATACGAACCAAGCGGCCAACGCTTACTTTTTTACCGGTTGCCATATTGTAGATAGAATCACCTTTCTTGATGGAACCCTGGTAAACGCGGATGTAAGTCAACTGGCCATAGCGGTCGTTGGTGAGTTTAAAGGCGTAGCAAACGAGCTTTGCATCGTCTTCGGACTTGAGGATAACTTCAGCTTCGTTGTCATCAATATTCAAAGCCTTGTTTTCAACTTCAGTTGGGTTCGGGAGGTAATCAGCAACACCGTCAAGGAGTTTCTGAACACCAATGTTTTTGTGAGCAGAACCCATGAACACTGGAGTGATTTCTAAGCTGATAGTTGCTTTGCGGATGGTTTCCTTGATAAGAGCTTTATCGATATCAAGGTATTCACCTTCCATAGCTTTTTCCATAATGTCATCGCTATAGTCAGCACAGCAGTCGATAAGCTTTTCGCGGTATTCCATAGCGAGATCCATCAATTCGGCTGGAATTTCAGCTTCGCGGACTTCGTCGCCATTATTACCTTCAAAGTAGTAACCTTTCATTTCAACAAGGTCCACAACACCTTTCAACTGGTCTTCAAGACCGATTGGAATTTGCATAACGCAAGGCTTGTGGTTGAGCTTTTCTTTAAGCATTACTGCTACGCGGAGTGGGTTTGCACCAGAACGGTCGCACTTGTTAACGAAAGCTACGCGAGGTACGCGGTAGCGACGCATTTGGCGGTCAACAGTGATAGACTGGGATTGCACACCTTCAACGCTTGTTAAAACAAGAATTGCACCGTCCAACACGCGGAGAGAACGTTCAACTTCAACAGTAAAGTCAACGTGGCCCGGGGTATCGATAATGTTAATGGTGGTGTCTTTCCAGTTTGCGTATGTTGCAGCGGACTGGATGGTGATACCACGTTCGCGTTCAAGTTCCATGCTATCCATTGTAGCACCGACGCCATCTTTACCGCGAACGTCGTGAATAGCGTGAATACGCTTTGTAAAATAGAGAATGCGTTCGGTAAGGGTGGTCTTACCCGAGTCAATGTGGGCAGAGATACCGATATTTCTGTGTTTTTCGATGTTTTTCATGATTTTTCCACAAATGGAGTTGATGTTTATTGTTTTGTTGCGCCAAATCTAGAAAAAAATTTCACACTCTCAAGGGAAAGGTTTAAAACGAGAGCTAAAATAAAGAAAAGTTCTCTCGCCAAAGGCGAGAGAACCGTTTTTAGGGTATGTAGGGGTAAATGTGTCGAAAAAGCTTATTTTGAAACAGGTTCTTGTACTTTTTGTTCTCGGTTAAATTTTTTATTTCGAAAGTTCTTGTGAAATTCTTGCATTTTGGCCTTTTGTTCAGGAGTCAGAATTTTTGAAAGTCCGGATTTTCCTTGAATTCTATGATTAAGAGCTTTTTCCTGAAGGTCAAGAAGGTTCTTTTTGGCTTGAGAAAGGGCTAGTGAATCAGGGGTTTCTGCTTCAAGAATTTGGCGCAATTCTTTTTCAGCATTTCTTGTTTCTTTTTTTATCAAAGTAGAAACGCTATCTTGATAAGCCCTTAAAGAATCAAGAGATTTTTTTTGTTCAATAGAAACTTCTAAAAATTCATCTAGTTTTTTGTGAAATTCTTTTCGTTTTTTCGCAAAGAATTCTTTATTAGGCTTTTGTTTTTTAGGCTTTTCTGCCATGTCTTTATTTTTAAACGGACATTCTTTTGGTGGAAAAACCCCTTTGTTATTTGATTTTAATGGACAAGATGGAGTGACGTAGAGAGCGCCGCAGAAAAAGCCTATGGCACAAGCAAGAACAATAAGACTTGCAAAAAAGAATTTTTTCATTTATTTATCCTCCATTGAAAGGTAAGAAATGGAAATTGCAGAATCTAATACAAGAAATTCAGACACTACACTTTCTTCAAAAAAATTATCTAAAGAATTTAGTTCGTTCATAGAAATTAAAGATTTTGATTCATTTGCAAAAAATAATGGAACTAAAAGTCCGCTTAAGAAAAAAAGCAAACTAGCAGCTAAAGAGAGTTTAGAAAACCTAAAAAGAAAAAGCTGTTTTGTTTTTTTTGATTCAATACGTTGGAAAACTTTATCAAAAGAATCACTTTTAGGGTAAATCCTTTCAATGCAGGAAAAATCAATAGGCTTAGTCATTCTTGTTTCTCCTTTCAATAAAGTCTCTTACAAAAGTTCTAGCCCTTGAAAGTCTAGCTTTAATGGTTCCAGAAGGACTTTTATAAATAGTGGCTAATTCATTTACCGAGATGCCTTCTGCATCTTTTAACCAAAGAATGCTTCTATTTAGTGCCGGAAGAGCGTTTAAAGCTTCTGTCAAAGCCTGTGTTTCAAAATGAGATAAATCCTTTTTAAAACCAACTGTTTTTTCTAAAATCAAGTCTGAATTTTCTGTTTCTAGCTCAAAATGACGTTTTTCTTTTCGCATTTGCATAAGACTTGCGTTTAATGTCATTTTAAAAAGCCAAGTAGAGATAGTTGATTCGTTTCTAAAAGATTTAATGGTTTCAGGAATAGAAGAAAATACGTCCATTAGAACGTCTTCAGCTTTGTCTCTATCTTTCAAAATCCGATACGCCAAATTCAACATACGAGCACTTTCTTCTTTCCAGAGTTTTTCAAGCGTTTCTCTGTTGTAAAAATCCGGAATTTCTGAATTATTAAAGGTCATTTTGAAATTAGATGTCTGAAAATAAAAAGAGGTTGCAAAAAATAAGTTATTTTTTTTAGGGTAATATTTTCACTTAAAAATGAGTATGGTGATTCTTGTAATGCAGAGCTATATTCATAAAAAAGGTAAAAATATGAAAAACAAATCGGGTTTTACGTTAATAGAAATAGTTATAGTTGTGGTTATTGTCGGGGTATTAGCGGCTGTTTCTTTGCCTAAATTATTTGGGCAAATTGCTAAAGCTAAAGCAAGCGAAATTCCAGTTGCCGGGGCTCTTTATACTCGTTTACAAGATGCTTTTTTAGGCGAAAAAGCTTCTGTTGGGAGTTGGAAACAAATAGGTTATATTGCCCCAGGCAATGGTTTGACTGAAAATTTCAGATATACAGAGGGGTGTATTGTTGATTCTTTGAACATTTCTTCTTTAAAAAATGGTGAAACTGGGTGGCGAGCTTCAAATCTTGTAAAATTAAATGGTTGTCTTGTAGGCAGTTCTTGGGGAATTGTTATTAAAGCGAGTTCAGATAAAGAAGTCTTGTATATGCATAATTTGTCGTATGAAGGGTGCGAACCATTGACATTGAATTGGACTGTTAGAGCAATCCCTGGTTGCAATAATCATTCAGAAAGTACAACAGAAAATACAACGGAAAATCCTACTGGAAATACGACAGAAAGCCCAACTGGAAATACGACAGAAGACAAAACGGAATCAACAAATTATGATTGTGAGGCTTTAAAAGAAAAATATCCTGCAGAAAATGGAAATAAAAATGGGTGGGAAATGTTTTCTCCTTGTGGGATAAGGCTCCCACAAGGAGTAATCAAAAAACTGACCAAATAAAGTCGATTATATATTTTCGCCTTTTAAAATAGAGTCGATTTTTGCCAATTCTTCAGAAGAAAAGTCAAGATTCTTTAGAGAATTTAAAGCATCTTCTATTTGAGAAATTCGACTGGCTCCGATAAGAACAGAAGTGATTTCTGGTAAACGTAAATTCCAAGCAAGAGCCATTTCGGTAAGTGTTTGACCGCGTTTTTTTGCTAAATCGTTTAATGCTTTTATTTTAGGTAGACTTTCTTCAACTTGTGCCGGTGTTAAAAATGGACTTTTGGTAGCTCTTGAACCTTCTGGAATGCCATTTAAGTAACGAGATGTTAAAAGACCTTGAGCTAATGGAGAGAATACAATACACCCCATACCAGTTTCTCTGATGGCAGATTGTAAATCGCCTTCAAGTTCGCGACGGAACATATTATAGGGAGGTTGGTGTATTAAGCAAGGAGTGCCCATTTCCTTTAAAATTTTTGCGGCTCGGCGCGTTTCGTCGGCATTATAGCTTGAAATCCCTACATAAAGAGCGCGGCCACTTTTAACTATATAATCAAGAGCTCCCATTGTTTCTTCAAGAGGTGTTTCAGGGTCTGGACGGTGGTGATAGAAAATATCAACATAATCAAGTCCCATGCGTTTTAAGCTTTGGTCTAGACTTGCTACTAAATATTTACGGCTACCGAAATTGCCATAAGGCCCTTTCCACATTTCCCAGCCGGCTTTAGTGGAAATCACAAGTTCATCACGATAGCTTTTGAAATCATCGTTAAAAATTTTGCCGAAATTTGTTTCTGCAGAACCTGGAGGCGGGCCGTAATTATTAGCTAAATCAAAATGCGTAATGCCATTGTCAAAAGCAAATCGCAACATATCGCGGCAATTTTCAAAATTATCATTATCGCCAAAATTATGCCATAGTCCAAGAGAAATGGCGGGGAGCTTTAAACCGCTTTTTCCAGAGCGATTGTAAATCATAGAATCGTAACGTTTTTCATTTGCAGAGTATTTCATACAAGGGAATATAGATTTAATTGCCTTTCAGGGAACATATTTTTATCACAATGTGTTTACAGCATGGAACGAAAAAACTGATAGATAAAATAAATCTATATTTACGGCGTGAAAACTTATATCCTCCGTCGTTTGCTTTTAATGATTCCGACCCTTGTGGGGATTTCTTTGGTTTGCTTTATTCTTATCCAGTTGATTCCAGGAGGCCCTGTTGAAGAACTGGTTTCTAGAGCACAAAGTGCGGCGGCAATGCGAGGAGGTGCTGATGCTTCTAAAGCCCTTTCTCCAGAGCAAATTGCTCAGATTCAGGCTTATTTTGGCTTTGATAAGCCGGCCTGGCAGCGTTATCTACAGTGGCTTTGGAATGTTTTACATTTGGATTTTGGTACATCTTATACTTATGGGGCCCCTGTTTTTGAAGTGATAGCTTCAAGATTTCCGGTTTCGTTGTTTTTTGGCTTAACTTCATTTTTTATTTCTTATTTGGTTTGTATTCCTTTGGGGCTTTGGAAAGCGGTTCGGCATGGTAGTCGTTTGGATTCTCTTTCTTCTGGTATTATTTTTTCTGGTTATGTAATGCCAGGCTATGCTTTAGGCATTTTACTTATCATTTTTTTAGCAGGCGGTTCTTATTTGGATTTGTTCCCAATGGGGGGCTTGACTTCAGATGAATTTGAAGATTTGTCTTTTACTGGGAAAATTTTTGATTTATTACACCACCTTGCTTTACCTATGTTCTGCTACATTATTAGCGAATTTGCTTTTTTAACCTTTTTAATGAAAAATAGCGTGTTAGAAGAACTTGGAAAAGATTATATGCGAACGGCGCTTGCAAAAGGTCTTTCTTTTAAAGAAGCTCTTTTTCGTCATGCTTTACGTAATGCATTGATTCCTGTAGCAACTAGACTTTCTGAAATTTTTACGCTTATGTTTGCAGGCGCTCTTTTGATTGAAAAAGTTTTTGATATTGATGGCATGGGGCTTCTTTATTACAATTCTATGGTCAATAGAGATTACAATGTGGTGTTAGGAATAATCTTCCTTTCTTCTTTGATGGCATTACTTGGGCGATTGTTTAGTGATATTTTGTACACATTTGTAGACCCAAGAATTAGGTTCAGGTAAAGTATGCTTGTGTTAAATAAGTTCAAAAAATTTAAAGTCTATGCATTGCGTTTTTGCAAAACGCGCAGGGCTTTTTATTCTTTTGTTCTTTTAGCTCTTGCCTATTTGCTTTCTCTTACAAGTCCTTGGACTGTAAATGACGAGCCTTTTGTTTTGCGTTACCAAGGAAAATTTTATTTTCCTGCTTTTGTTCATTATCCAGAAACAGAATTTGGTGGGATTTATAACACAGAACCAGATTACAAAAAATTATTAGAAGAAGCGGAACTTTCTGGAAAAGATATTTTTGCTATAATGCCGCCAATTCCTCATGACCCGCTTAAAGCAGACCTTTCTTTAGATGGCGCGCCTCCGTTTCCACCGTCTTCAAAACATTGGCTTGGAACAGATGCTAATGGCAGAGATGTTTTAGCGCGTTTGATTCATGGTTTTAGAATTTGCCTTTCTTTTAGTTTGCTTTTAACAGTTCTTGGCACATTTCTAGGTATTTTAATAGGCGGAATTCAAGGGTATTTAGGGTTCTTTTGGGATTTAGCTATTCAGAGATTTGTAGAAATTTGGGCGTCTTTACCATTTCTTTATGTAGTGATTCTTATTGGTGGAATTTATGGACGTAGTTTTATTTTGCTGATTTGTATTATGGCCCTTTTCCAATGGATTTCGCTTAGTTATTATATGCGAGCAGAATTTTTAAAATTGCGTTCCGTGCCTTATGTCCGTGCTGCTAAAATGTTAGGAATGCCTCACAGGCATATTTTCTTCAAAGAAATTTTACCCAATGCGCTTACACCTGTTGTAACACTTTTCCCATTTACTTTAATTGGTGGTATAGGGAGTTTAACTTCTCTTGATTTCTTGGGTTTTGGTTTACAACCGCCAACGCCTAGTTGGGGAGAACTCATGAGCCAAGGGCTTAATAATCTTTACGCTCCTTGGATTGCAGTTTCTACGCTTGTTGCCCTTTTTATAACGCTTTTGCTTGCCACATTTGTGGGTGAAGGTGTTCGTGATGCAATGGATCCGAAGTCAGGAGATCGTTATGGATGAAAGGCAAACATTGATTTCTCTTGAAAATGTTTCAGTTGCTTTTGGAAAAGAACGTTCTGTCGCCGTTACGGATAAAGTTTCTTTTGATATAAAAAAAGGTGAATTTTTTGCATTGGTCGGGGAATCTGGTTGCGGGAAAAGTGTGACTGCAATGAGCATTCTTAAACTTTTACCAGAACCTGGTGCTAAGATTTCTTCGGGAAAAGTTTTATTTGAAGGGAAAAATCTTTTAGAACTTTCTTCTAAAGAATTGAAACTAATTAGAGGAAAAAAAATAGCCTGCATTTTCCAAGAAGCAATGGCGGCTCTTAATCCGGTACTTTCTATTCGTAAACAACTAGAAGAAGCGAAACTCAAAGAAGATTCTCCTGAACGAATTTTAGAATTGATGCGTTTTGCTGGTTTTTCTGACCCGGAGCGAGTATTGAATTCTTACCCGCATGAACTTTCTGGTGGAATGTTACAACGCATTTGTATTGTGATGGCTCTTTTGCCAAGGCCTTCGCTTTTAATTGCTGATGAACCAACAACGGCACTAGATGTAACAGTACAAGCGCAAGTCATGGAACTTCTGAAAAAACTTTCAAAAGAGTTCGGGACTGCGGTTCTTTTAATTACGCATAATATGGGACTTGTAGCCCAATACGCTTCCCGAGTTGCTGTGATGTATGCAGGGCGTATTGTAGAATGTGGCTTTGCTGAAGAGGTTATTAAAAATCCAATGCACCCTTATACCAAAGGTCTTTTAGCAGCTTTACCAGATGGAAAAAAATCATTAAAAGATTTACAATCTATTCCAGGGAACGTTCCTGCTCCAGTGGATTTTGTGGAGGGGTGTCGTTTTTGTGATAGATGTTTTAATGCTAAACCTTGTTGTAAAGATTTTCCACCATTGTATGAAAATGAAAATCATTGGACAAGGTGCTTTTTTCCAGTTCATTTGTCTGAAAATTCTTAAACTAAAAGCCATGAATTTTTATAAGTTGTTTTCAGAGGCTTACGAATGGATTTGAATTATCTGCCTGGGCTTGGTCCAAAGCGCGTTTCTGCACTAAAGAAATCAGGACTTTCAACAGTTGCTGATTTGCTTTATAATATTCCTAGAACTTGGTTAGATCAAACACAAGTAGCTTCAATTGGAACATCACGAGTTGGCGATAAAGTTGTTTTGGTGGGGCGTGTTCTTAGGTGTGGTTTAGTGCGCTCTCGGACAACGCGATTTATAGCGTATTTTTCTGATGGGACAGGAGAAATTCAAATACTCTTTTTTAAAGCGACTTCTTATTGGTCAAAGAAAATTTCTGCGGGTTCTCGTTATGTGCTTGTTGGTACTCTTGGAGAATTTGGTAGAACATTACAAATGGTGCATCCAGAAATCCAAGCCATTGAAGAAAATGATGAATACCATGGCGGAATAGTTCCTGTTTATTCTATTTCAGAAGCTTGTCATGAAGCCAAAATGGAACAGAAATTTTTCCGTTTGCTTTATGCGAATCTTTTTAAAAGTCAAAATCTTTCTATTCCAAGAATTTGCCCAAGAGAATTAACTGATTTTTTGGAAATGCCTGCGGTGATTGAAATTTTACGCCGTTTGCATTGCCCGCGTTCAATGGGGGAAGTTTACCAGGGCAGAAAATTTTTGAAAGTTCTTGAACTTTTGCCGTTTTGTTTGCGAATGATTAAGCGGCGTCGTGCTTTGCTTTATCGCGGTTCAGAAAGAAAACTGATTAAACAGAATGTTTTTAAAGCTATTCAAGATTTACCTTATTCGCTTACAGATGGACAAGCTAAAGCATTGAATGAAATTTTAGAAGGCCTTTCTGGGAAAAGACAATTCCATGCTTTGTTGCAAGGAGATGTGGGGAGTGGAAAAACGGTTGTCGCGATGCTTTCTATGCTTGCTATTTGCGGTACTGGCGAACAATGTGCGTTAATGGTTCCGACTGATATTTTGGCAAGACAACATTTTCAGACAATGCAAGGCGTTTTTGAAAAATTGGGCTTACATGTTTCGCTTTTACTTGGTGCAATGACAACGCAGGAACGCCGGTCTGTTTTGTATGATTTAGAAACAGGGCATATTGATGCAGTGATTGGAACACATGCGTTGTTTTCTAAAGATGTGGTTTTTAATAATCTAGGTTTTGTGATTATTGATGAACAACACCGTTTTGGCGTGAACCAGCGAGAAGCCCTTTTGGCAAAAGGACGCTATCCTGATTTGTTAGTGATGAGTGCGACGCCTATCCCACGTAGTTTGGCTATGACTCTTTATGGGGATTTGCGGACTATTGTGATTAGTGAAAAACCTGCCGGCAGAAAACCAGTTAAAACGCGAATGACTCCACTTTTTAAACGAGAAGCAATGAAAGAATTTTTGAAAAAAGAAATTGCTTCAGGGAACCGTTGTTATTGGGTGGTGAGCCGTGTGGAATCAGATGCTGAAGGTATGGTGGGTGTTTCAGATGTGGTTGAAGAATTGAAAGCTTTTTCTTCTGAATGGAATGTTCAAGGCGTTCATGGGCAGATGGATGAAAAAAAGAGGAGCGCGATTTTAGACGATTTTGCAAGTGGTCAAGTTCAAGTTCTTGTGGCAACAACTGTGATTGAAGTTGGGGTGAATGTGCCAGAAGCAAATTTGATGGTAATAGAACACCCGGAACGTTTTGGCCTTGCACAATTGCACCAGCTCCGCGGCCGTGTAGGCCGCGGAGCTAGTGAAGCTTGGTGCTTTTTACTTTCTTCTCCTGAAGATTCGGCTTATGAAAGACTTTCTCAATTTGCAAAAACAGAAGATGGTTTTAAAATTGCAGAAATGGATTTAGAAACTCGTGGCGCCGGAAACTTAGAAGGTGGCGAACAAAGCGGTTCTTGGGTTTTTCGTTGGTTTGATTGGATTAAAGACAAAGAATTAATTGCAAAAACATTAGAACAAGCGGAAAGAATTTTAGATTCTAGTGAAAGTTTTTCTCCAGAAGTTCGTGAAAAAATACAAATGTGGTATGAAGAATTGCCACCTGGTTTTCAAGATGGGATTCATTAAAGTAAAAGGATTTTTTTATGCAGCAAAAAGAATTTGGAAAATGGCTTGAAAATTTACTTACACCAAGTGCGTTTAGAGATTTTTGTCCTAATGCTATTTGTGTAGAAGCTTCAACAGAAGTAAAACGCGTGGTAACAGGCGTCTCTTTTAGAAGTCTTCTTGTTGATAGAGCAATAGAACTTGAAGCCGATACGATTATTGTGCATCACCCACACGGTTTTTGGAATAATGAATCGCGCTTGCCTGTTGGTATTTTAGGTAAACAAGTGGGTAAACTTTTTAAGCATGGGATTTCTCTTTATGGATTTCACTTGCCACTTGATGGCCACCTTGAAATAGGTAATAATGCTTTGATTGCAAAGGCTCTTGGTGCAAAAGTGACTTCTACTTTTATGCGAGAAGGTGAAAAAGACATTGCTTGTGTAGCTACTTTTGAAAATTCTCTTTCTAAAACAGAATTTATGGAAAAATTGGAAAGTGTTTTTTCAAATGGTGTGAAAGATTCGTTTCTTTATGGTAAAGATGAAATTAAAACGCTTGCGATTTGTTCGGGCGGCGGTTCTTCTGGCTTGAGTGAAGCTCTTTCTTTGGGAGTTGACTGCTTTTTGACTGGAGAAATTAAAGAAACTTCTCCAATTTTTGCTTGCGAAAATGCGCTTAATCTGGTGGCTTGCGGGCACCATAGAACAGAAGTTTTTGGCGTGAAAGCTTTGGCTGAAAAGATTTCTACAGAACTTGGAATTTTTGCTGAGTTTGTTGATGTGGATAACCCGATTTGAAAATGCGTTAGTGACCGTAGCCCAACTGGGTAAGGACCGCTTTTGAGCGGGCTTTACGGACGCCGAACTCTAGAGTTCGGCGATAACGCAAGGGCACGGGCGTGGAATCACGCAACGCTATGAAATACTTTTTAAATGAACTTTTTGTTAAGAAAAATTATCTAAATTTGTTTTGATGTTTTTGAAACGCTTGTCTGCACTTTTGTTTTTGCTTGTTGGCTTTTCGTTTGCCTACAAGGGTGTGGGCTGTTCTGATGGCGTAAATATTGGTAATGTCGAATTGAAGGGGTTACGCTTTACAAAAGAACAAGTGGTGTTACGCGAATTGCAATTAAAAAGCGGGGCACTTTATTCGGATTCTTTGTTTGAAGCAGATGCCAGGCGTTTAGAGAGTTTGGATATTTTTTCAAATATTGAACTTTCGTGTGAAAAAAATGGGAATCTCCAGAATCTGACTTTTCAGTTTACAGAAATTTTTCCGTTGATTCCTGCTCCTGCTGGTAAGAAAACCGATCAAGATGGCTGGATGCTTGGAGCGGCTCTTGCTTATTTGAATTTGGCTGGCGACGATATTCGTGTGGAAACGCAGTATAGAACATCTGTTTCGCCTTGGTTTGATGCAAATGAATATGCAATTTATCTTTCTTCGCCATGGCTTTTTGGACTTCCGCTTTCGTGGAATCTTGAATTTTTGAGAACGGATAGCTATGATGAACTCAGAAATTATCAAGCAGAATCGTGGCTTTCGGATCTTGATTTGGAATGGCATTTTCAAAAGCCTTATGCTTTGTTGCTTGCCCTTGCGTATCGTTATGTTGAACCTTTTGGGCATGTTCCTGAAATCGGGGCTGGTTTTGCTATTGATACTCGTGATTCGCCACTAGATTCTCGTAAGGGGATTTATGAAGAAATGCTTATTACTAAAGTAGGCGGTTGGCTTGATTCTCCAGATGATTATGTGGAATATTTAATTGATTTACGTGGTTATTTTACTCTGAATCGCTTTATAAGTGGTGCGTCGATTTTGTTTAGGTATCGCCCTGGCGAAGTGGCTTTTTTTGATAGATTCCATCATGGTGGTGCAAATTCTTTTCGTGGTTATGAAGCGGATTCTTTGCGGCATGGTGAGAGTGAAGTTATCTTGAATTTTGAAGAAAGGTTTGTATTGCTTGAAAGAAGACCTGTTAATTTAGGTGGTTTTCATTTCTTTTATGGCGTGCAATTAGTCGCTGGGCTTGATGGTTCTATTTTGTGGAACGATGGCTCGCCCGAAAAAGAAAATTTTGCTGGCGCAATTTATGGCGGAATTCACTTGCTGATTCCTGCTTTAGAACGCTTACGCATAGAAGTTGGGTATAGTCCTGACACCAAAGAGGCAAAATTTTTTGTAGGTTTGTATGAAAAGAATGTGTCACAGCGTTGGCGTTCTCGTTAGTGGCATAAAGGAGATGTTATGGCTATCAATTATTTAAATCTTCCGATTGGTCCAAAGTACCCGTATGAAGTAGATTGTGTGGTTGAAATCGGAAAGGATACAAATGTTAAGTATGAATACGATGAACACCTTCACGTTTTTCGCTTGGATCGTTGTTTGCTTTCGTCAATGAATTATCCTTGTAGTTATGGTTTTGTGCCAAGTACGCTTGCCGATGACGGCGATGCTATCGATATGCTGATTTATGATTCAGCGACTTTGAATACTGGTACGGTTGTGACTTGCCGGGTGGTTGGCGTTTTAGATATGAGCGATGGCGGTAAAAAAGATTATAAACTTTTAGGAGTGCCTGCTTATACGCCGCGTCCGATTCGCGATATTCAAGATGTGGACCCGATGTTCTTGAAAATTACAAGAAACTTTTTCCAGTATTATAAAGAATTAGAAGGGAAAAATGTGGAAATTGGCGATTGGCAAGATGCAGAATCTGCAAGAGAAAAAGTAATTGCTGCCCATAAAGCCTTTTTCCAGCGTCAGGTTCAAATTCCGGAAACTTGTTATCAAGAACCAGAAACTTATGAAAATTCATCGAACGGCGCTTGCTCGCTTTTGATGTGATTGAATTTGAATAAAATGTATTTTAAAAATCCCCGAAGGCTTTCGCCTTCGGGGATTTTTAAAAAGGGAAATTTTTTCACACTAAGTTCTTAGGGTGAAAAAATTAGAACTTTAGTTCAACGGTTAAAAAGATTGTGGATTCCATTTCGATAGAAGTTGAAAAATCATCGCCTAGACTTTGCTCTCTACCATAAGCGGTAACGCTATTTTTGGCTAAAGAAAAAGAATGAAAACGAGGTTCTTGAAAATTTTCTTCTGAAATTTGAATAGGCTTTCCTATTTTTGCATTTATGGATTCTGCTAAAGATTCAGCTTTTTTCATAGCTAAATCAAGAGCCTTTGCCGATATTTCATTTTTTGTTTTTTCTGGATTAGAAAGCAATGGTTCAATGTAGCGCAATTCAATATCGTTTAATGAAGCAAAGGCTTTTATAAAATCAGAAGTTTTTTGCTTTTCAGAGATTGAAATTACAAAAGATTGTTCTGCAATAAATCCAATATCTTGAGATACGCCGTTTTCCCATTTTTGTTGTTTTCTTACAGAAATGGAATTGGCTTTAATTAAAGAATCGGGGAGTTTTGCGTTTTTTACAATTTGGTAAAGTTCAGTTCTTGTTTGTTCAAGATTTTTTATAGCGGTTTCTTTTTCAACTGCATTTTGTTTAATAAAAAGGTGACATTTATACAAATCAGGCGTAATAGTTTCTTTGTGCGAACCAGAAACTTTGATTGTTTTTGGAACTTCTGAATCTGTTCCGCAAGCCGTTAAAAGTAACGAGAAAAGAGCAAAAAGGATAAAAGATTTTTTCATAATAACCTCAGCAATAAGAATAGTAAAAGATGACTTGTATAAAAAGAGAAAAAGAAAATTCTCTTTGGAAAACAGAGAGTTTTGTAATCGAAATACCTTTAAAAGATGAAGTTTCGAAATTATTAAATGAATGTTCATTTAATAGTTAGAGCTTAATGTAAGAATATCATTGTTTAGAGACTAGGAAAAATGACTAGCCTTTCTAAATTTGTGGGTAAATTTTTAGAAACGAGGAATTTATGCGTAAATTCGTTAAGCAAGGAGCCTTACTCCTTTCTTTAGCTTCAGCCTCTTTTGCTGGTGGCTTGATGCACAATACAAACCAATCTGTTGATTTTGTTCGCAATTTTGCACAAGATGCGGCAACCGGTGCCCATGCGGCTTATTACAACCCAGCCGGTTTGGCTTTTGGTTCACAAGGTTTTCATATTGCTTTGCATAACCAGACCATTTTGCAAACAAGAACTGTGACGGCAAAAGGCCTTGGTGAATACGAAGGAGAATCATTTGTTCCTGCAATGCCAAGTTTTTTCATTGATTGGCACCACGGTGATTGGAACGTTTATGGTGGTTTTATGATTGTTGGCGGTGGCGGTAGTGCAAAATTTGATGACGGCCTCCCAATGATTGATGCTATGCTTAGCCAAATTCTTGGTGCAAGTCTTAGTCAAAATGAACAACTTGGCGCTCTTATGAAAGCAGCAGATCTTTCTGCAATGGATTTGTATAATGCGTCTTTTGAAGGAACTCAGTATATCTTTGGTTTTACTCTTGGTGGAGCTTATAAAATCAATGATATGTTCTCTGTTTCTCTTGGTGCTCGTTTCAATTATGCAACTAACAATTATAAAGGTGAAATGGAATCAACGGAAGCTTTAGAAGGTGCGGTTTCTAAAACTCCTTTAGCTGATGAAGTAAAAGCCGGCATTAAAAAGACTCTTTCTGCAACGCTTAACCAAGAACTTCTTGATGTGGACCAGAGTGGCTTTGGTATTACTCCTATTGTTGGTGTGCATTTCCGCTATAAAAATCTTGATGCTTCTGTTAAGTATGAACACAATACTTATCTTGAAGTTGAAAATGATACAAAGAAAATTGCTGATGCAGTTGGAAAAGCTTTGCCTCAGTTCCTTGATGGTAAGAAAAGTGATAACGATATGCCTGGCTTCCTTTCTGTTGGTGTAAACTACGCTTGGTTCCCATGGCTTCGTACTTCTGCAGGTTACCACCATTACTTTGATAAATTGGCCAATTACTCTGGCGATAAAGATGACAAACTTGACCATAACGAACATGAAGCTGTTTTTGGTGTAGAAGTTGATCCTTTAACTTGGCTTACTGTTTCTGCTGGTGTTCAAAAAACATTCTACGGTCTTACTGATGAATACATTGAAGATATGAGTTTCAATCTTGATTCCTGGAGCTTTGGTGGTGGTTTTGCTTTCAAGTGCACCAACTGGCTCAGTGTTCAACTTGGTTATATGATTACAATTTATGACGAATGGAATAAGGTTGATGCTTTGACAAAACTTCCGACCGAATATGATCGTACAAGTCAAAACATTGCTGTTGGCTTGAATTTCGAATTCTAGAATTCCTTCCTTAAAAATCCCCAAAACTTGTGGCTAGATGGTCACAAGTTTTTTTTGTAAGTATCAAGAGTTTATACAAAAAAACGCTGCACGGAGTGCAGCGTCTAACAATTAAAGTTCAAGAATCAACCAAGAACTTTCTTTTCAAAGGCATCCATCGCAGAAACAAGAGCTTCAACACCTGCCAAAGGCATTGCGTTATAGATACTTGCACGGAAGCCACCAACAGAACGATGGCCTTTGAGTTGTTCTAAACCGCGTTCTTTAGTAAAAGCAAGGAATTCTTTTTGGAGTTCATCAGCTTTTTCCTGAGCCACAACATCTTTATTGAAAATAAATGGAACGTTCATTGTGGAACGGTCTTCTTTTGCTGCAGTACCAACAAAGAGTTTAGAATTGTCGATAGCGTCATAAAGGATTCCGCTCTTTTTATTGTTGAGTGCTTCCATTGCTTCAACACCACCATTTTCTTTCAACCAAGAAAGCGTGCGGTTCATAACATAAATTGGGAACACAGGAGGTGTGTTGAACATGCTGTGTTCAGGAATATGAGTAGCATAATCCAACATAGTCGGAATAGAGCGTTCCACTTTACCCAAAATATCTTTACGGATAATAGCCAAAGTAACACCAGCACAGCTCATATTCTTTTGAGCGCCAGCGTAGATAAGACCAAATTTAGAAACGTCAATTTTTCTGCTGAGAATGTCAGAACTCATGTCAGCTACAAGGTAAGTTGCTGCTTCTGGGAAATTTTTCCATTGAGTCCCGTAAATAGTGTTGTTACTAGTTACATGCAAGTAAGCAGCACCTTCAGTTTGTTTGAAATCTTTTGGAATGTGGTTGTAAACATCAGCTTTAGAAGAAGAAACAACATTTACTGTACCAAAACGTTTTGCTTCTTTAATTGCTTTTGCAGCCCAAACACCTGTATCTGTGTAGTCAGCATGAGCTTTTTCATCTAAAATGTTCATTGGAACCATGCAGAACTGGAGAGATGCACCGCCACCAAGGAATACGATATCGTAATTATCTGAAATGCCCATGAGTTCACGCAACATAGATTCTGTTTCTGCAACCATGTTTTCAATCGGTTTGGAACGATGGCTCATTTCTAAAATGCCAATACCTGTGCCGGCAAAGTCCATAATGGCTGCAGCAGCTTCTTGTGTGGCCTTTTTAGGGAGAACCGAAGGGCCTGCGCTGAAATTGTATACGGTTTGTGTCATAATTTTTCCTTAATTTTAAGACTTTATGGATGGCGTTTTCGGGCGTCTTCCGATGATTTTTAAATATGGGTTAAAATTAGCAATTATTCTAAAAAGAAAAAGTCCCGATAGTGGGACTTTTTGCTTAATTTTTTAATGCTTCTATAGCTGATTGGTATTTATGCAACCTGAATTTGGTTTTTAATTCCCGCCGTTCGTTTCTTAAGATGTATTTTTCTTCCATAAGAAGCGAAAGAAGGGCCGCCTTTACCTTAACAGCGATAGGATTTGCTTTTAATGTATCAATAAAGAGCAAAAATTCTTTTTCACGAGCTTCGTAGGTGGCTTCTTCGGCAGGAATACCTTCAGCCATTAATTTGCAACTGTATTCGTCAATATAAGGTTGGTTCTTGTGATGGGTTAAAAGCACTATCAGGTCTACAATTTCTGGAGAAACGCCTAAATTTAAAAGGTCATCTTTAGTTTTGCCAGTAGAATCGGTAATAGTATCTTGCAAGAGAGCAACAACCTGAACTTCTTCTGGTTCCCCGGCCTCTTTTAATTTAGAAGCAACATGTTTCATGAATTCAATATATGGACCACCAGCTTTATCTTGTTGACCAGCATGGATTTCTGTTGCTATTTGGAGCGCTTCTGCGAAAGTTGTCATAATAACCTTTTTGATGTTTTAACACCGTTGAAGTTGGATTTTTAAAATTTACTTTCAAATCAATATATATAATATGTTGCTTTTAGAAACCTATTTTTTATTTTTTTTTGGTTTTCTGTATTTAAGAGAGTCTTTTTGATTTTTAATAAAATTTTGGAAATCTTAAAATTTAAGCGAAAAAAAGCATTTTAAGGTTTCTCAAATAAAATCTTTTCCTTTTTCACTTGCCATGCTTTATGCGTTTTTCTAAATTTGCGCATAAATTAAAACGAGGTTTTATGGCTCACTATCTTTTCAGTTCAGAATCTGTTTCCAAAGGTCATCCAGATAAGGTTGCTGACCAAATTTCTGATTCCATTCTTGACGCCTGCTTAGCTAAAGATCCTTCTAGCCGTGTTGCTTGCGAAACGCTTGTGACCACAGGTCTTGTAGTGCTTTCTGGTGAAATTACAACGAAAGCTAATTTAGACTATTCTGCAATAGCACGAGAAACTATAAAAAACATCGGTTATACTGATTCTGAAATGGGATTTGATTACAAAAGTTGTGCGGTTCTCGTTTCAATTGATAAACAATCCCCAGACATTGCTCAAGGTGTAGATGCTAAAGCAGCCGAAGGTAAAACAGGTGCAGAACAAGGTGCTGGTGACCAAGGTATGATGTTTGGTTATGCTTGTGACGAAACCGAAGAATTAATGCCATTGCCTATTTCTTTAGCACATCGCTTAATGGAAAAAATTCAAGAACTTCGTGAAAGTGGTAAAATTGCTTGGCTTCGCCCAGATGCTAAAAGCCAGGTAACTGTTGAATACGATGAAAATGACAAGCCAGTCTGTGTGGATACTGTTGTTATCAGTACACAACATGCAGAAACCTTTAAAGGTAAAAAGTTGACACATGCCTTTATTCAAAAGGAAATGATTGAAAAACTTGTTAAAAAAGTTATTCCGGCAAAACTTTTAACAAAAAAGACAAAGTATTATATCAATCCAACGGGTAAGTTTGTTGTTGGTGGCCCACATGGTGATTGTGGTTTAACTGGTCGTAAAATTATCGTAGATACTTATGGTGGTATGGGGCGTCATGGCGGTGGTGCTTTTAGTGGAAAAGACCCTTCTAAAGTAGATCGTTCTGGTGCTTATGCGGCTCGTTATGTAGCTAAAAATATTGTGGCAGCAGGCATTGCTAGTCGTTGTGAAGTGCAATTAGCTTATGCTATTGGCGAACCTAAACCGGTTTCTATTTTAGTTAATACTTTTGGAACTGGTAAAATTACGGACAGAGAAATTGAAGCACTTTTGCCTAAATTCTTTGACCTTTCTTCAGCAGGCCTTTCAAAAATGCTTGATTTGAAAAAGCCAGGTTATATTGCAACTGCTGCTCTTGGGCATTTTGGTCGTTCAGGTAAACGTTTTACTTGGGAAAAAACTGATAAAGCACAAGCTTTGAAAAAAGCAGCCTTTGCTCTTAAAAAATAATTGAAACTTGTTAATGAAAAATCCTGTTAAAGTTTTCCGCTTTAGCAGGATTTTTCTTTTTGTACACATTAAAAATCTTCTAAAAGCTATATTTTGATTGAGGTATTTATGGCAAACAAAAAAGTCCTCCCTCCGGGAGAAACACTTAAAGAAAGCATTCGTTTTTTGAAAATGACAGAAGAAGATTTTGCAAGGCGTCTTGGTAAATCTAAAGAATACCTTGAACGTTTTATGAGTGGTGAAGAACCATTGACAGAAGAATTAGCCGCTTCATTAGAAGCATTAACTGGGAGCCCGGCTAATTTCTGGAAAATGCTTGAACGTAAATACAGGAGAAGTTGATAATGAGTTTGTGGGAAAAAGCTTGTACTCTTTTGCCTGGTGGAGTAAACTCTCCAGTGCGTGCTTTTGGTTCTGTGGGTGGAAATCCTGTCTTTATGGAAAAAGCGAAAGGCCCTTATCTTTATGATAGCGAAGGTAACGAACTTATTGATTTGGTTCTTTCATTTGGGCCAATGATTCTTGGACACTCTCAAAAAGATGTTATCGCTTCTCTTGAAAAACAATTGGAATATGGTCTGAGTTTTGGAGCTTGCACTTCTAAAGAAGTGGAATTAGCTCAAGTTATACTTTCTTGTATCCCTTCTATGGATATGCTTCGCCTTGTGAATTCAGGAACAGAAGCTACTATGTCTGCAGTAAGAGTGGCAAGAGGTTTTACTAAAAGAGAAAAGATTTTGAAATTCCGTGGCTGTTACCATGGGCATGGAGATTCTTTTTTAATTCAAGCAGGTTCTGGTGCTTTAACGCATGGTGTTCCAAGTTCTTTAGGTGTAACTGTTGGAACGGCAAAAGACACACTTGTTGCCGATTATAACCATTTAGAAGAAGTAAAAGCAATTTTTGAACAATCGGGTAAAGAAATTGCGGCCGTTATTGTAGAACCAGTCGCTGGTAATATGGGCGTTGTTCCCCCTAAAAAAGGCTTTTTAGAAGGCTTGCGTGAACTTTGTGATGATTATGGTTCTCTACTTATTTTTGATGAAGTGATGACTGGCTTTAGAGTTTCTCGTGGTGGAGCCGCAGAACTTTTTGGGATTAAACCGGACATGATTACTCTTGGTAAAATTGTCGGTGGCGGTATGCCTCTTGCAGCTTATGCAGGGCGTAAAGAAATTATGGAAATGGTAAGCCCACTTGGTGGTGTGTATCAGGCCGGAACTCTTTCTGGTAACCCGATGGCTGTTACGGCTGGGCTTGCTCAAATGCAGGTTTTACTCAGTCAAAATCCGTGGGCTTTACTAGAAGAAAAAGGAAAGTGGCTAGAAAATGCCATAAAAGAAGCGGCTGAATCTTGTGGGGTAAAAATACAGATAAATCGTGTTGGTTCTATGCTTACGGTGTTCTTTTCAGAAGTCCCTGTGGTGGATACAGCAACAGCACTAGCATCTGATGCAAAGCAGTTTTCGAAATTTTTCCATGGGATGCTTAAGCGAGGTATTTATTTGCCTCCATCTCAATATGAAGCAGCGTTTTTATCTACTGAACATTCTGAAAGTGTTTTAGAAAAAATAGCTAGTGCCGCAAAAGAAGTTTTTCAAGAAATGTCTAGGAGTTAAAAATGAATATTGAAAAAGCTTTAGATTTTCTTTCTAAAAATGCGTTAGCACAATGTGATGCGTTTGATGTAGTGGCAGGTGTTAATTCTTCTAGTGGTATTTCTGTATTTCAAGGCAAATTAAAAGAAACTGAAATTTCTAATTCTTCGGGGATAGGAATTCGAGTTTTTTGTGATGGCAGACCAGGTTATGCTTTTACCGAAAGCTTAGAAGAAAGGGCTTTAAACCAGGTGCTTTCAGACGCTATAGCTCATACTGAATTTACAGAACCTTTGCCAATAGAATTACCGGCTCCGAAATTAGATGGTAACGAAACCGAATTGTATTTCCCAGAAGTAGAAGCGTATTCTTTTGAAGAAATGAAAGAACTCTGTCTTGATATTGAAGAACGCTCTTTAAAAAATCCAGAAATAGAAAATGTCCCTTATTTAGGGGCTTCAAAAAGTGTTTCTGATTTTTATTTTTTGAATTCAAATGGGATTCGTTATTCTAGAAAATCAAGTCATTTGGCCGCAAGTGTCGGGGTAGTTGCAGAAAGAGATTCTGTAAAAAAACTAGGCGTTTATTCTCAAGTTGTTTTTAACGGAAAAGATTTTGATGCAGAAAAAATTTCTTTTAATGCGGTTGATAGAGCAAGAAGTTTACTTGGTTCAAAACCAATTACATCAGGAATTTATCCGATAGTTTTTTCTGAAAGGGTTTCTGGTAACATTGTAAGCATGTATGCTTCTGCCTTTAGTGCTGAAGCGGTTCAAAAAGGAAATTCTCGGTTAAAAGGTTTAATGGGCAAGCAAATAGCCGCTCCTTGTTTTTCAATGAAAAATGATCCGACCCGAAAAGATTTGCCTGGCTTTGCCACATTTGATGGTGAAGGAGTTCCAACAGAACTTCTTGAAATGGTTGTTGATGGCAAATTAAATTCTTACTTGTATAATTTAGAAACGGCTGCTAAAGATGGCTTGAAATCAAATGGTTGTGCTTCTCGTTCTTATGGTGGGCCTGCAACATGCGGGTTCCATAATTTAATTGTAGAACAAGGCAAACTTTCAACAGAAGAATTGCTTTCTCTTTTCCCGCAGACATTGCTTATTGTCAAGTTAGATGGCAGTTCTGGTTGTAATGCTGTTAGTGGAGAACTAAGTATTGGCGCACAAGGATTTTTGTGTGAAAATGGTAAAATTATCCACCCAGTAGATGGCTTGACTTTGTCTACTAATTATTTTGATCTTTTACAGAACATTCAAGCTGTTGGCTCTGAATACAATGACCATTACAGTTCTGTTCGCGTTCCGGCTTTGGCTGTTTCGAATATATCTGTTTCGAATTAAGGTTATTGGTAATTTGGAAAATCGTCTATAGGTTCGTATTTTCCAAGTTCTGATAATGCAAAAATTTTTGTCTGGTTTCCAAGGGCAAGTAAAATATATTTAGGCGTCAAAACGCGTAAATAGCGGTTCAGTTGGGCCTCTAAAAGTTCAAAAGTATATTGTTCAGGGGCTTTACATTCAACCAAAAGCCATGGGTGGTCTAAACCATTTTTTAAGTCAGTTACAATTAAATCAACGCGATCTTTATTCTGAGGAGAAATTAAACTTAAAGAAAATTCCACTTCAATTAAATGGGGTGGAACGTTTTTTATTTGCGTTAAAACAGAAATCACATGCTGGCGGACAAGTTCTTCTCTTGTCGCAGGGACATTTTTTTTTCTGATAGGGTCAAAAATAAAAGACATAGAAGAGAATGTAGCATTATTTTTTATATATTTCCTTACACTCAAGGAGTTTTTAAATGCGCAGAAGATTATTGAGCGAAGGTGCGAAAGAACTTTCTTATGAAATTCGTGAAATTGTAAAAAAGGCTAACCAGTTAAAAGCCTTAGGTTTACCTATTCATTGGGAAAATATTGGTGACCCGATTGAAAAAAAATGCCAAGTCCCTGAATGGATAAAAGACATTGTTGTTTCATTAGCCAAAGAAAATAAAAGCTATGGCTATTGTCCTTCTCAAGGTGTTTTAGCGACAAGAGAATTTTTAGCCAATGAAACCAATAAGCTTGGTGGTGTTCAGATTACACCTAATGATATTCTTTTCTTTAATGGTCTTGGTGATGCTATTGCAACTATTTATGGTTTGCTTGCAATGACAACACGAATCATTGGACCTTCTCCTGCTTATAGTACGCATAGTTCAGCAGAAGCTTCACATGCACATACTGTTCCTATTACTTATAGTTTGATGCCTGAAAACCATTGGTATCCGGATTTAGAAGAATTAGAAAACAAGGTAAAATATAATCCTTCGATTTCTGGTATTCTCATTTTGAACCCAGACAATCCAACGGGAATGGTTTATCCGTTAGAAATTTTAAAGAAGATTGTAGACATTGCAAAGCGTTATAATCTCTTTATTATTTGTGATGAAATCTACAACAAAATTACTTACAATGGTGCTAGAGCTTATGCACTTGCCGAATACATCGGAGACGTTCCGGGCATTGCCCTGAAAGGGATTTCAAAAGAATACCCATGGCCGGGTTCTCGTTGTGGTTGGGCAGAATATTATAACCGTGATAAAGACGAACAATTTGATGCGTTCTGTCGTGCTATTGATAATGCAAAAATGATAGAAGTCTGTTCTACAACTTTACCACAGCTTACTATTCCAAAAGTTTTAGGCGACCCGCGTTTTATGGAACACCGTAAAGCATTGAACGAAAAAATTGGTCGTAGAAGTGCAATCATCAATGAAATTCTCGGGGATATTCCAGAACTTTATTTCAACCCGACTTATGGTGCGTTCTACAATACAATTATTTTCCGAGAAGGTGCTTTAAATGACCGCCAATTCTTGCCAATAGAAAATCCAGAAATCAAAGCAAAAGTAGAAGAATGGTGTGCAAGCACAACCAATTTGGATTATCGTTTTGTCTATTATTTGCTTGGTGCTAAAGGTATTTGTGTTGTGCCAAGTACAAGTTTCTGTACAGATTTGAAAGGGTTCCGTGTAACGCTTCTTGAAGAAGACGAAGACGAACTCCGCCATGTCTTTACTGAAATTCATGACGCCATCATTTCTTATTTAGCAAGTGCTAAATAAGTTTAAAAACTAACCATCTTGCGTGGAAATAAAATTCCCGAAAGTTGAATACAACTTTCGGGAATTTTTACGCTTAAAAAAGAAAAAACTTCTTTGCTTTACTCCAATCTTGAAATTTGTGAAATATAAATTCAACTTGTGTTCGCATCTTATACTCTTTGACAAGCCATATTCTAAAAAAGAGTTCTTCTAAAAAGTGAAATAATTTTTAGAAAAAATAGAAATGGTGAACTTTTGCCCAAAAAACAATTGCAAAAAAAACGGCCTCAAGGACCGTTTATTCACAAAAAAAATTATTTAGAAGCGTTTTTCAAAGAGAGAACTCTCTCGTATTCAGAACAAGCAATTTGTTCAATGTTTGTACCCATAGCCACACTACGTGTTCTTGCGTTCCCGCTCCTTTCAGGAATTCGGAAACAGAAATTATGGGTTCTGCCAGCTTCTGTTGGAATACCAAGTTTAAACACTCTTTGGCGTGGTTGTCCTTTTGGGAAAAATTCCACATAATCATAAGTATTCTTGATTTTTTCAAGTCTCTTTTCTTGACTGAATTCAAGATCCTGAGCAATAACACCAGGAAGTTCAATAGGCAAAGAATTATTAAAGCGAAGCTCCAAACGATTTTTCTCTTTAACAATTGAAGCATCAGCAGGTTTAATCAAATAACGTTGCTGAAGAATGTTGATATAAGCTTTATAGCGAACGCGACGCACACCACACAAATCCCGCATATCAGGTTCGGCGACAAAATCGATGCCTTGACAAATAGGCGGCAAATTAGTTGGAACTTCTAAATCATCACCGTTAGATGAACCAGCGCACCCAGCAAGTAGTGCTAAAGAACACAAAGTAAAGAATTTCAAAAACTTCATGCTCTAAATATACTTTCATAACTAAAGAAAAAATCAATCAAGCGTAAAAAACTAAAAAAAAGCGTATTAAAGGGAAAATATTGGGTGTTCCGGCTAAAGCCGTCGCGCCTTTGGCGTTATCTCGCGCCATCATATTTTGTTTGTTTATGAATTGCTCTGGCGCTCGTCCGTTCAGCCTCGCCACAATAGGCGAGTCCGAACCCATTCGGGCCAAAGTCGCTAACACACTTGTGATGGAACTTGCTAAATGGTTCTCGTTACTTGTACGCTACTTGTTATTACTATGAAATGCGCAAACACTTCTTGTCATTGCCAGTGTCATTGCGAGCCGTGCAGAATACACGGCGTGGCAATCTGCTTACCAGTTCTACACTTGCCGCAAACCCTTTGTCATTGCGAGCCGTGCAGAATACACGGCGCGGCAATCTGCTTACCAGTTCTACACTTGCCGCAAGCCCTTTGTCATTGCGAGCCGTGCAGAATACACGGCGCGGCAATCTGCTTACCAGTTCTACACTTGCCCGCAAGCCCTTTGTCATTGCGAAGAAACGTAGTGACTGACGCAATCTGTTTGCAAGCAGCACTTGTTTTTGGATTACTTCGCTACGCTCGTAATGACAAAAAGCAAGATGGTCGCGTCGTCTTAAAGACTCCTCGCCATGACAACTTGTTATTAGATCGCCACACTACGCTTGCGATGACAACCTGTTTTTAACAAATCAATTATCGCAAAACGATGTCGCCATCAGCAACAAGTTTTTCTCTCAACTTGTTATGCACCTTGTTCACTTCTTCGTCGGTAAGAGTCCTGTCACTAGCTTGGTAAACAAGTGTATAAACGAGATTCTTTTTACCCGCTTCTAATTTATCGCCTTGATAAATACTCTTTAAACGAATATCGGCAAGATTCTTAGGATTGAAACCTTTGATTCTTGCAAGGATTGTTTCGTGCATCATTTGTTCAGAAACTTCAAGAGAAATGTCGCGGCTAGAAGGAACTTGACGGCTGAATGGTTCAAAAGCAACACTTGTTTTAGAAGCTAATTCAATTTTTGAAATATCAAATTCAGCAACGCAAACACTTGCATAGCCAATATCAAATTCTTTTTGAACGGCTGGGTGTAAAACGCCTGCTGTACCAAGAACTATTTTGCCACAAACTACTTCAGCCTGTTGAGCTGGGTGCATAAAACGTTCTGGATTCTTTGGCAAACGAACCGAAGCTTGAATACCAAGACGCTTAAAGAATCCAAGAATCAATCCCTTAAAGTCTAAGAAAGAAACAGGAGCTGGTTTTTCTTCGAGAGGGTTTGTTTTCCAATGCCCAGCAAGTGTAATGGCAAGTAAAGGAACTTCGTTAAAACCTGTGTCGCGAACAGATTCACGAATCGTTTTAAATTGACCTTTGCCTACTTCAAATAAACGCACTGAACCAGGACGATTTTTTTCGTTTTCAGCAACGGCTTTTAAAAGGTTTGGCAAAAGAGAAGTTGGCAAAACACCGAGATCTTCAGAAAGCGGATTCAATAAAGCCGCAGGCATAGAGCGCCTATCCCCTTCAACATTTTCTCCGAAAAGTGCCACTGTGGAAGCTTTAGAAGTAAAACGCAAGGAAAGGCCTTCGTGAACACCCATTGCAGAAAGGGTAGAACGAATTTTGCGATTCAATTTTTCATCGGCTGGCAATTCGTTTGTAGCCATTTTGAAAGAAGGCAAGTCATAAGGAATGTTATCGTAACCAAAAAGTCGAGCGACTTCTTCAATTAAATCTACTTCGCGTTCAAGATCTGGTCTGAAACCAGGAATTTCAAAACGCAAAGGAGCGACTTCTTTTAAGCCAATGCTTTCTAAATAATTTTTGATTTGGTCAGCGGAAATAGAAATACCGAGAAGTTTTTGAACGCGTTCTTCTCTAATCTCTAAAACATCTGGTTCTCTTTTGGCATCGTCGCCAGTATATTCCAAGCGCCCTTGAAGAATGTCGCCACCAGCCACTTCTTGAATAAGAGCGCAAGCGTAATCATTCATTTCTGCTTGTGTAAATGGGTCAATTCCTCTTTCAAAACGATAGCTAGAATCAGAAGAAAGTCCAAGGCGTTTGCTTTGACGGCGAACCACTTTCGGGTCAAAATAAGCACTTTCTAAAAATACGTTTGTTGTTTCTTCTGTGATTTCTGATTCAACACCGCCCATAACACCGGCAACGCAAGCTGGACGGTTTCCGTCGCAAATGACCAAATCAGATTCTTTTAATTTGTGAACAGTGTGGTCAATTGTGGTAATGGATTCGCCAACATTTGCTTTTCTGACTTTTACAGCACTGCCTTCTAAACGTGACATATCAAAGCTGTGAAGCGGCTGGCCAACATCCATTAAAACAAAGTTTGTAATATCAACCACATTGTTTACAGAATTCAGCCCGACCGCGTGAAGCAATTTAGAAAGCCAGGCTGGGGAAGGAGCTACTTTTACATTTTCAATAATACGACCAACATAACGTGAGCAACCAGCACCAGGTTCTACTGAAAGTTCTTTTCTTGAATTTACAGATACGCTGGATTCTTTTAAAGAATAAGAAAGCGGTTTTAATGGACGATTGAATTTAGCAGCAAGTTCTCTTGCAATACCGCGATGAGATAACGCATCTGGGCGGTTTGGGGTAACGTTCACTTCAAGAACGGCATCGTAAAGCCCAAGACTTACAAAAGGAGTGCCGGCAGGGATTGAACCGTCAAGCACCATAATGCCTGCATGGTCATCGGAAAGACCGATTTCGTCTTCAGCACAAATCATGCCAAAACTTTCAATGCCACGCATTTTTGCTTTTTTCATTTTAAGCATTGTGCCGTCTGGTAAAGGCAGTTCCATACCGATTGGTGCTACAACAACGGTTTGACCTGCTGCAACATTTGGTGCCCCACAAACAATTTGCAAAGTTTCAGAGCCGGTATCAACTGTTGTTACATGAAGGTGATCGCTATCTGGGTGATTTTCACAAGTGAGAACTTTAGCGACAACTAATTTTTCATAAACTTTACCAGGTTCTTCTTTACCTTCAACTTCTAAACCAACCGAAGTGAGAGCCGCTTCGATTTCTTCAACAGATTCTGGCAAATCAACGTGACGTTTCAACCAACTTATAGAAACTTTCATAACAATCCTTTTTTGCAAAAACATTGCAATTTAAAACCAAGGCAAAAAATGCCACGGCGAAAAAATAGAAAAAAATAGGGGAGTATTAGTGTTCGTTTAACCACTCAACAGCCTCTGCAAGAGATTTTATGCGAGTTATGCGAATACCTTTAAAATTTGTTTTAAGGCTCCCTTGTGCCGGAACAAGTAATTCTTTAAAACCTAATCGAGCGGCTTCTTTAATTCGCAATTCTAAAAGATTTACACCGCGCACTTCTCCAGATAACCCAAGTTCTCCAATAACCAGACTATCACGGGGGAGAGGTTTTGTTAAATGATTAGAAGCAATAGCTAAAGCAATGGCTAAATCAGTAGCAGTATCATTTAATTTCATACCGCCAGCAATAGAAGCGAAAACATCAGAAGCCCCGATTTCTAAGCCACCAAATTTTTCTAAAAGAGCAAGAATAATAGTTAAGCGCTTAGGGTCAATGCCTGCCGCAACGCGTTGCGGAACGGCGTAATTTGTATGATTTACAAGAGCTTGCGCTTCGAATAAAATGGCTCTAGAACCTTCTAAAGTGCAACTAACAACGCTACCGGGCGCTGCTTCTAACGAATCTTGTAAAAAGACTTTGCTTGGGTTTTCTACCGGGCAAAGCCCACGAGAGGTCATTTCAAAAACGCCTATTTCATCGGTAGCTCCAAATCGATTTTTAATAGTGCGTAAAATGCGATATTGGTGGTTTCTATCGCCTTCAAAATAAGCGACGGTATCAACCATGTGTTCAAGGATTCTTGGTCCAGCGATTTGCCCGTCTTTTGTGACATGCCCAATTAAAAGAGTAATACAATTTGTGTTTTTTGCAAAAACCATTAAATCTAAAGTACATTCTCGTAATTGCGAAACACTCCCTGGTGTGCCTGGTAAATCTTGCTTATAAACAGTTTGTATAGAATCAATCACCAGAATTTCTGGCTGGAATTTTTTAGCCACTTCTAAAACGCGTTCAAGGCTTGTTTCGCAAAGTAACATAAGTGAACTGCCAGAAACTTCGAGCCGTTCGCTCCTGAGTTTTACTTGAACGGCACTTTCTTCGCCACTCACATAAAGAGCTTTTACACCTGCCGCCGACATGGTAGCAAGCGTTTGTAAAACAAGAGTTGATTTGCCAATGCCTGGGTCGCCCCCAATAAGCACCAAAGAACCTGGTGCAAGTCCGCCGCCTAAAGTTCTATCAAACTCTGAATTTGCTGTGCTTAAACGCTTTGTATCGGTTGTTGCAATTTCTTTTAACGCAATAGGCCTGCCTTCGTATTGCACCGCTTGGCTTAAACCGCGATTTCGTGAATCACTCGTTTTTGCTTGTTCAACAAGAGAACTCCAAGCCCCACAAGAAGGGCATTTTCCTGCCCATTTTGAAGAAATGCTTCCGCATTCTTTGCATACATATTCAGAGAGAATCTTTAGTTTTGACATACTGCACAAAATAGCAAATATTTTTACAAAAGTCAATATTTTTAGTGATTTTTTGTGCAGTGTTTTTTTTAGGGCTCTGTCAAGTCAATTCATACATATATTCCGGTATAGCAAAGTTTTTTCATTTCGTAAGCCCCCCGGAAGCTGTTTTTCGGCGTCCTGAACACTGTTTTTTGGCTGTTTTGGCTATTTTGCTTATCGCAGCAAGTCCGTAGCCATACAATCAGGCTTGACAGAGGCAAAATCGCAGTTGAAATTTTGCAATTCTGCAGTGAAAAAACAATTTCCGATGGGGATTTGAAAAAAAAAGGAAAATTCAAATTGTGAAATTCTTGCGAAGAAAAATCCTACGTATTTAGTCTTGCTTGTGGAATATCGTTCCCTAAAATTTGCGATTCCGTTTAGATCGAATATACAGCATTCGCATGCGTATAAATAAACTCAAAGCCCACGTCTTCGGGTCTAGATTTTAGTAAAAGTGTCATTATATTTAATGAGAAGAGGTGGGATGCCTGCACATGTTGATCCGAAAGAACATACGGAGCTTATGAAACGCCATGTGTTTATTGTGAAAAAGTTTCAAAAGTAATATAGATGACTTTATTGAAGGTTTAAACAAAGAGACTTTGCCCCCTAAATACAATGTTTCATCGTTGATTTTTTATCAACGGAATTAATTAAGTAGTGCTTGCGTACTTATGTAGAATATTGTAAATTAGAAGAGAGTACAAATAACTTCCTAAGAGGAAAAAATATGAGTATCAAAAAAATATTAACAACAGCTTTTGCAATGGCTGCAATTTCGTCATCCATTTCCTGGGGGCAGACCTATAACTGCTCTAATGGTAAATCCCAGCAAATGGGGAGCGAAGGTGGCTATGATTACGAACTTTGGAGCCAGGATGGTGCCGGTAACGCAACTATGACGCTTAACCCAAGCACCGAAAATGGTGGTGCGTTCTCCGTTGAATGGAGTGGTACTATCAACATGTTGGCCCGTTCCGGAAAGCGTTGGGGGTCTAACTCCACTGTTACCGTACAGAATGTGGGTAATATTACTTCCGAATTTGATGTGGAATGGAGTTCCACCGACAATGTGAAGTATGTTAGTGTCTATGGCTGGGGCTATTACGACCAGCAGGACATTCCTAGTGGTTTCAGCAATGAAATTGAATACTACATTATCCAGGATCGCGGAAGCTACAATCCTACCCAGGGCGGTAAATATTTTGGTTCTGCAACTATCGATGGTATTGACTACGATTTCTATACTACCGACCGTATTCAGCAACCGTCTCTTTCGGGGACCAGCACCTTTAAGCAGTATTGGTCCATCCCGAAGAATACGAGCCAGCATCGTACCAAGGGTACCATTTCTATTTCCAAGCACTTCAGCGAATGGGCTAAAGTGGGTATGAAAATGGGTAAACTGTATGAAGTTGCTTCCATGAAAATTGAATCTTACACCGGAAATACGGGCTCTGCAAGAGGATCTGCTACCGTTAAGAAGAACCTGCTGAAAATCGGTGGCAGTGCCGATGAACTTGCCCTCAATGTAACTGCATCTCCGGCTGCTGCAGGTACTGTGACAAAGAGTCCTAGCGCTAACTATTATGCTCCAAAAACAACTGTACAGCTCACCGCCAAAGCCAACGAAGGCTGGAAGTTTGTGGGTTGGGAAGGTGGTGCTACTGGCTCTACCGAAACCATTTCTGTAACCATGGACAAGGAAAAGTCTGTGGTCGCTAAGTTTGAATTGGTAGGCGAAACCACCGTGAACCTTCTGAAGGATGGTGATTTCTCTAGTGGCAGCGTGATTTCTACAAATAACGATGCATCTTGGCTCCTGGGTCAGGGTACAAACTGGGGTGGCTCTGCTGCAACTGCTTCTGTTGCTGGTGGCACGGCTACGGTTAACGTTACCACTATTGGTGCAGAAAATTACCAGCCGCAGCTTGTTCAGTACAATGTGGCTCTTGATAAGGGCATGAAGTACAAGTTGTCCTTTAAGGCTAGCGCTGATGTAGCTCGCAAGATTGAAGTTTCTTTCCAACAATCTGTAGACCCTTGGGGTGCATACGCCACTAAGGAATTTGACATCACTACTACGGAAACAGAATACACATTTATTTTTACTATGGAAGAAGATTCTGATGCTGCTGCTCAGTTTGCCTTCAATTTGGGACAAACTACAGGTGCAGTCAATATTAGTGACGTCAAACTGGTTTTCACCACTGCTGAACCGGGTTCCGAAGGTGGCGAAACCCAGGCGATTGCATTGCCGCTACGTTTGAACATCGCTGGCAAGACCTTCCAGGTGTTCGACATGCAGGGCCGTCTTTTGGGTCATGTCGATGTCGTGAACGGTTCTTCCTTGAATGATGCTCTCAAGGCTAAGTTCAACAAGGCCGGAGTCTACATGGTGAAGCAGGGTAACATGATTACCCAGGTCCGCGTCGCCCGCTAAGAATTTGTCAATTCCTAAAGCACTCCTATATCAAGGATAACAAGAGAACGCCCTGCCACACGGGGCGTTTTTTTGTGCTTTGCGAAATCTCGTAATGCCGATTAGCTATACGATTTGACTTGAGAGAGTCTATTTTTGGGCTCTGTCAGGTCAAACCATACGCATAATTTGGCATAGCAAGAAAATTGGGTTTTGTCAGCCCATTGGAAAATGTTTTTATACTGCGAAAATGCAGAAATTTGGCTAAAAACGCCATTTTGGTTATCGCAGCAAGTCCGCAGCCATACGGTCAGGCTTGACAGAGCCTTTTTATTAGTATACATTTGAGCATGTGTAAATAAAAAAGGAGAACTTATGGAAATGAAATTCTGTCAAAGCTGCGGTATGCCGCTCACTAACGAAATTCTCGGTACGAATGCCGACGGCAGCAAGAACGAGGAATACTGCATCTACTGCTACAAAGACGGCGCGTTCACGGGCGACTTCACCATGGAAGAAATGGTGGAATTCTGCTCGCAGTTTGTGGACGAATTCAACAAGAATACCGGCAAGAGTCTTACCCGCGATGAATACAAGGTGAAACTCCGCAAGTATTTCCCGACGCTCAAGCGCTGGCGCCTCCCCGAGGACCAACTTCCGCACGCCACCTCGCCCATGAAGCAGAAGTTCATTGAAGAAGTCAATGCGCTGGGCATCAAGGACATGCCGACCATCGACAACCTCTTTGTGCTGCAGGGCTCGTTCATCAACCAGAAATACAAGATCAACGGCAACAACGTCAAGCTCCTGGACGATAACGCAAGCTACTGGGGCAACCAGGTCGAAAAGATTGGTGCTGAAGGCCGCTGCTTTGGAATCGCCTGCGACGAACGCTACATTCTCGTGAGCGAATACGGCAAGAACGGAGCCGATGCCGAAATCGTCGTATTCAAGAAACGGTAACGGTCTCTAAAAACTCATTTTGGCGGTGTAAATCTGCAAATTTTGCTAAAAATGGCGGTATAAATTGCTATATGGCGGTTTAAATTGTTGGTTTTGGCGGTATAAAATTATATATTAGGTGCATAAATCGAGGTTTTTCGATGATTTCGCCGTATTTGAAGATTGCTGCCGACAACAATAAGGAACTTCTGTCGTTCCGCCCGATTCCCAAGGACACTCTCAAGTCCCTGCGGGAATTCTACCGCGTGGGACTCACTTACACGAGTAACGCCCTCGAAGGCAACAGCCTCACCGAAACAGAGACCAAGGTCGTCATCGAGGATGGGCTCACCATCAACGGGAAACCTCTGCGAGACGTGTACGAAGCCGTTGGGCATGCCAAGGCGTACGATCATATTCATAAACTCGCAAAAAACAAGACTCTTGAAGAATCGGATATACTGATGCTGCATCGGCTGTTTTACCAGCAGATAGATGCGGACAAGGCCGGTGTTTATCGCAAGGTGCCCGTCGTAATTAGCGGGAGCCGTTACCCCGTTACGCCGCACTTGAAAATTCGTGCCGAGATGAAGAAGTTCGTCGCGTGGTTCAACAAGAACGAATCCAGGATGAATCCTGTGGAGTTCGCCGCGCAGGTTCACAAAAAGTTCGTATTCATTCATCCCTTTGTCGATGGTAACGGACGCGTGGCGCGATTGCTGATGAACCTGGCGCTGCTTCGCGGCGAGTATACCATTGCGCTGATTCCCGCCGTTAGACGTATGGAATACGTGTCTGCCCTAGAGGCGGCTCACATCGATGACAAGGTTTTTGTGGGCTTTATCGCCGATTGCGTAGTTGCGACGCAGGCGGACCTGTTGCGACTGCTGCGGAACAACCTTAAACCGAAAAAAGGTGCCGTACGCCACCGCGAAACAGGTGAAAATCTCTCCGAACGAATCCTCGCCGAAATCCGGGTGAACCCAGGGATCAATACGCCCGCACTGGCCTCGATGCTCAACCTCTCCCTGCGAACGGCTCAGCGTCAGTTGCAAGCTTTGAGCGAATCGGGCAAGATTGAATTTAGGGGAGCCCGGAAGAACGGTGGTTATTATTTGGACGGATAATTAAGCGTCTTTCCCGAGGACGGCGCGGGCGAGCTGGTCGGCGCACGATGTCGGCTTCCCGCCACAGGTGTTGCCCAAGAGCTTTGCCGCGATATCTTCGGCGCTCATGCCTTCGCAGAGTTTGGCAATCGCTTTCAGGTTGCCGTTGCATCCGCCCGTAAAGCGGATGTTTCTGATTTTGTCTCCGTCGCGCGTGAACTGGATGGTCGTCGCGCAAACGCCTCTGGTCTTGAAAGTCTCTTCCATACGTGTCTCGGGGTTGAATGTCCACTTTAAATATACAATGTTGACGGTGCTATTGAGATGTTTGAATTTACGAGATTGCATCCTACAATTCAAACTTTACGCCGGTAGCAAATCCGCCGGCTTGTCCGACACCAAGCTCAAAAAAGAAGGATGTGTCATTTCCAAATTCAAACCCGACAAGGGTTGCTTGCCATAATGCAGCAGTTTCAAACTTGTCGCTATTGAAATAGAATGCAGGACCGATTGCCAATAGAGAATAAAAACGAAAATCGGATTTGTTAATCCAATTGAGTTTTGCCTTGGGCATAAGCGTTACAGAGTGATAGTTAAAACTAGAAGCTGTGTACGAATATGTCAGTATGCCGCCGAGTTCCAATTTTTCCCATAGTTCGTATCCATACGCAATGTTGAATGAACTCAATGATAAAAGATCTACATCTTCCTGTTGGTCGTCAGCGCCAAAGGAACTGGCAACAGCATTCCCTGCAACGATGTTTCCTCCGGTCAGATTGATGAAACCGTAGCTGAAACTCACATTATGGTCGACGCTTTCACCGGCATACAAAACAGAAATTGCAAATAGTAGGCAGAGCAGAAATGATTTGCGCATATATGTATAATATAGAAATTTTAGTATGATGTTGACTGCTTCCCATTTTTAATTTTTTTTATGTTTGGAAATGAAAACTTCTGGGTTTGTAAATGAAAATCGAAGTCGCAACAATCGATGATGTTCCCGAACTGATGGAACTGCACGGCAAGGCGGCTGCGAGCGTTAAGGAGTTTTATATGCTTCTGGTAAACGGCAAGTTGATGCAATACGATTCCATTGCGGTCAATACAATCGTCAAGAACAGCAAAGGCGAAGTCAGTTCTTGCGACATTCCGTTTTCCGAGGACTTGGCGACATTCAACCGCGATTATCTCAAGTACACAAAAATCGTCGCGGAAAGTTGTCAAGATTGGGACTTGTCCGAGAACAGCATGGTCATCGGCACGTCGGCATGAACTCTGGCATTTTCAACAACCCGTTTATGATCTGGGGGTGTTTCAGACGAAAGCTTTTCCACTATGAGTTGTCGGTTTCGTTCCAGTTTCACCACACGCAAATGGACGGGGCACACGGCGGGAAGTTCCTCGCGAACTTGCAAAAAGCCATTGACGACCTACGCTAAAAAACGGTGACATTTTTTTGCGGAATCCCTTGACGAATCGTTTTTATTGGCTCTGTTAAGTCAAATCATACGCATAATTTGGCATAGCAAGAAAATTGGGTTTTGTCAGCCCATCGAAAACTGTATTTTCGCTTCAAAATCGCCATTTTTAGTCTGTTTTGGCCATTTTGGTTATCGCAGCAGGTTCGCAGCTGTACGGCATAACTTGACAGAGCCGAGGCTATTTTTGCAGCGAGAACGCAGTTGGAATGCAGCGGAACCGTAATTTTCGAGAAAAAATACAGTTTGACCTAGCAGAGCTAATAAATTTACTGCTTCTTTGTGCAGTATTGTGAAAAATTTTTCTAAATTGTAGGGGTGGAATTGGCAAAGTTTTTTGCGTAAATTGGTTTATTATATCCTTGTAGGTTTTTATGACGCGTTCTGTTGAAATTCGCGATGCTTATGAAAATAATTTGCAACATGTGGATTTGACAATCCCGAGAGATTCTATTGTTGTGGTTACAGGAGTTTCTGGGTCTGGCAAATCAAGCCTTGCGTTTGATACGGTTTTTCAAGAAGGGCAGCGTCGTTTTATTGATTCGCTTTCGGCTTATGCGCGTCAGTTTATCGGCAGCATGAAACGCCCGAATGTAGAATCGGTCCGAGGGATTTCGCCAACGATTTCAATTGACCAGAAAACGGTGAACAGGAACCCGCGTTCTACTGTTGGAACGGTTGTTGAAATTATGGACCATTACAGGCTTTTGTTTGCGCGTCTTGGAGAAGTGCGTTGCCCTAAGTGTAAAAAGAAAATTGAAGCCCAGTCTGTGGACCAGATTGTAGATAATTTGTATGCAGAAAATGAAAACGAAAATCTTATTGTTTTAGCCCCGATTGTTCAAGAACGTAAGGGGGAATACCGCAAAGAATTAGAAGATTTGCAAGCTAAAGGTTTTATGCGTGTTCGAGTAGATGGAACAATTTATCGAACTAATGAAGTGCCTTTACTTGTGCGCTATGAAAAGCATACGATTGAAGTGGTGGTAGATAGACTTTCTCTTGAAAAGAAAAATATTTCAAGAGTCCGAGAAGCTTTAGAAAGTGCGCTTAAATTAACAGATGGAAAAGTAGTAGCGTTTCTTTTTGATAATGGTAAGTATTCTATCCAAGGGACTGAACGAGCTTGTGTGCGTTGTGGTATTTCAATTCCAGAACTTGAACCGCGATTCTTTTCATTTAACGATGCGCAAGGCCAGTGTGAGGCTTGTAAAGGGCTTGGAGAAAGTTTTGTTTTTGACCCTGATTTGATTGTTCCAGATATAAATTTGTCTATTCAAAATGGGGCTCTGAAATGCCAGAAAAAAGATACAGGGACAATTATTTTTTCTGATTATGGCTTAAAAGAATTGCGAGAAATTGCTTATGAAATGAAATTTTCACTTTCAACTCCTTGGAAAGATCTTTCAGAAAAAGCAAAACACGCTGTTTTGTACGGCACGCCGTCAAAAAGTGTTTCTGGCGTGATTCCAGTTATGCAAGAACTTTGGGATGCTTGGCATATTGTTCATTTCAGAAAATTTATGCAAATAGGAGTTTGCCCCAAATGTAATGGTTCGCGATTAAATCCGATTGCAGATGCAGTCCGGTTTCATTCTCATGGAATACATGAAATGAGTGCTTGGTCTGTAGAACGTTCTGCAGAGTTTTTTAACAATTTGAAATTGACTGAAAAAGAACAGCGTATTGGTCGAGAAATTTTTAAAGAAATTCGTGGAAGACTTTCTTTTTTAGAATCTGTCGGGTTGGGGTATTTAACCCTTTCAAGAGGTGCGGCTACACTTTCAGGTGGCGAGGCGCAGCGGATTCGCCTTGCTGCTGCGGTGGGGGCTGGTTTACAAGGCGTTCTCTATGTTTTAGACGAACCAAGTATTGGCTTACATGCTCGCGACAATGAACGTATGCTTTCTATGCTTGAAAAATTGCGTTCTCAAGGGAATAGTTTGCTTGTTGTAGAGCATGATGAAGAAACCATGCGACATGCAGATTGTGTGGTTGATGTTGGCCCAGGTGCAGGGATAGAAGGCGGAAAAATTGTTGCTGTAGGCCCGGTTTCTGAATTAGAAAAATCAAAAGAATCATTAACGGGAGCTTTTTTAAGTGGTAAAGAAAAAATAGAAACGCCAAAAGTTCGAAAGCAAATTACTGCTAATACGCCAAAATTAAAAGTAGTTGGCGCACGAGAACATAATCTTAAAAATTTAACGGTTGAAATCCCTCTGGATGGGACTTTTACAGTCGTTACAGGCGTTTCTGGTTCTGGAAAAAGTACGCTTGTTAATCACATTTTAAGGCGAGAACTTTCCAGGCATTTTTATTCTTCTGAAGAACCCAAAGCTGATTTTGATTGCATAGAAGGCATTGAAAATATTGATAAGGTAATTGAAATTGACCAAACGCCAATTGGGCGCACGCCGCGTTCAAACCCTGCAACTTATACGAAAATTTTTGATGATATTCGTGAATTATTTGCCTCTTTGCCATTGAGTAAAGCTCGCGGTTATACAAAGAGTCGTTTTAGTTTTAATGTCGTTGGTGGGCGGTGTGAATCTTGTCAGGGCGCTGGTGTCCAACTTATTGATATGCAAATTTTACCAAGCGTTCAGGTAGTTTGTGATGTCTGTGATGGTAAACGTTTTAATGACGCTACGCTAGAAGTTTTTTATCGTGGTAAAAATATTAAAGATGTTTTAGATTTAAGCATTCGTGAAGCGTGTGAGTTTTTTGCAGATATTCCAAAAATTGCAAAGCCTTTGAATATTTTAAAAGATGTGGGGTTAGGCTATTTAAAACTAGGTCAACCTTCAACAACACTTTCAGGTGGCGAAGCACAACGCGTAAAAATTAGTTCGGAACTTCGCAGGCCAGGTACAGGAAAAACGCTTTATCTTTTAGATGAACCGACAACAGGTTTACATTTTGAAGATATCCGGCGCTTGCTGGAATGCTTAAATAGATTACGAGAACTAGGGAATTCAATTGTTGTTATTGAACATAATTTAGATGTTATTAAATGTGCTGATTGGATTATTGATCTTGGCCCAGAAGCGGGCGATGGCGGCGGCCGTCTTGTGACTTGCGGGACTCCAGAAAAAGTGGCGAAATCTTCTCGTTCTATTACTGGAAAATATTTGGCGCCTGTTTTATTTGGGAAAAAAGTAGAAAATCAAAAGCTTTCTTGTCGTGAAAATTCTCCAGAATATTCATTGGATATTCAAGTGCGTGGGGCAAGAAAACATAATTTGAAAAATTTTTCGGTTTCAATTCCGCGACATAAAATGACAGTCGTTACAGGCGTTTCTGGTTCTGGAAAATCAAGTCTTGCTTTCCATACACTTTTTGCCGAAGGTCAACGCCGATTTGTAGAAACTTTAAGCACTTATGCTCGTCGATTTCTTGGGCGACTAGATAGAGGAAGTATTGATTCTATTGATGGGCTTGCTCCTGCTATAGCCATTGACCAAGGGAGTGCTTCAAAGAGCCCGCGAAGTACAGTGGCGACTTTAACAGAAATTTATGATTATTTCAGAATTTTATGGGCAAGAGCCGGAACGGTTCATTGCGTAAAATGTAAAAAGCCCGTTTCGTTTCATAGTGTGGCAGCAATTGTAGCGCATGCTTTTATAAATGAAAAAGGAAAAGAGATAGATATTCTTGCTCCTATTAGTGCTAAAAAAGCAGCTACGCTAGAAAAGGTTTTGTTAGAAAAAGGTTATAGAAAAATTTTAGCGAGAAACACTTGGATAACGCCAACAGAATTAGCGCTTTCTACAGGGCCGTTTTATGCATTGGTTGACCATTTAGAAGTAAAAGATAAAACCGCAGCACGCCTTGCCGAAGCTTTAGAACGGGCTTATCGCGATGGCGAAGGTATCCTTTATTTGCGAAATGAAAATGGCGAAATGGCTGCGTTTTCAGAATTACCTGGTTGCCCTTCTTGCGGTTGGTTTTTACCCATGCAATTAGACCCTAAAAATTTCAGTTTTAATACGCATTGGGGAGCTTGCCCACGTTGTTTTGGTCTAGGAGTAGATGACCGTTATGGGAAAATTTGCCCAGAGTGTCATGGAGAACGTTTAAAGAAAGAATACCGATTAGTTGAAATAGCAGGCAAAAACATAATAGAAGTTTCTAGCATGAGTATTGCAGATGCTAGAGACTGGTTTGCTTCTCTCAAAATTTCAAGTGAGAAAGAACAAGTCGTAAAACCTCTTTTGCGAGAAATTATCGGGCGTCTTGATTTTTTAATAGGCGTTGGTTTAGGTTATCTCGGTCTTTCCCGAACAGGGGATACACTTTCTGGAGGCGAAGCCCAGCGTATTCGCCTTTCTGGGCAAATTGGAAGCGGGCTTGAAGGCGTGCTTTATGTTCTTGATGAACCAACAGTTGGGCTTCACCAGAGCGATACAGAAAAATTACTTTCAACGCTTTACCGTTTACGCGATTTAGGGAACACGCTTGTCGTTGTAGAGCACGATTTAGACATGATTCGTGCCGCCGACCACATTTTGGATTTAGGGCCTGGTGCTGGAGAATTTGGTGGCGAAGTCGTGGCGTTTGGTTCACCAAAAGAATTGTCTCAGAAAAACGCACTAAAAAAATACCCAGAGAGTAAAACCGTTCCTTACCTTGTTGGTTCAAACCCAATAGAAAATCCGCCAGAAATTACACCGGTTTCGTTACAAGATGAATTTTTCAAATTTGAAAAAATGAACGTTCATAACTTGAAAAATATTTCGGTTCAAGTTCCAAAAGGCCGTATTACAACAGTCTGTGGCGTATCTGGTTCTGGAAAAAGTTCTCTTGTGTTAGAAGGTATTTATGACAGATTACAAAAAATGTTTGCGACAAAATCCAAGAAAGCAACAAAAGGAAATGTTTTGCTTGTAGACCAGTCGCCACTATCTGGAACACCACGTTCAACACCTGCAAGTTATACAGGAGTTCTTGATTCCATTCGCAAACTTTTTGCTCAAACAGAACGCTCTAAAATGAAAGGCTACAATGTCGGTCGTTTTAGTTATAATATAGCAGCAGGTCGTTGCCCTGTTTGTGAAGGTCGTGGAGCCATTTCTGTAGAAATGCACTTTCTTTCAGATGTCTGGGAAATTTGCGAAGAATGCAATGGAAAGCGTTACAACAAAGAAACTCTGGAAGTGACTTTTAAAAACAAAAACATTGCCGAAGTTTTAGACATGCGAATACACGAAGCGTGTGAATTTTTTGCTGATTTTCCAAAAATTAAAAAGCCTCTTGAAATTTTAAAAGATGTGGGGTTAGGCTATTTACGACTTGGACAATCAGTAACGACTTTTTCAGGTGGCGAAGCCCAAAGGATGAAGCTAGCTGCAGAACTTTCAGCAAAAATTGGCGAAAATACCGTTTACCTTCTAGATGAACCCACATCGGGCTTGCACTTAAAGGATATACAGGTCCTTTGGAATCTCCTTCGCAAATTATCAGATAAAGGGGCAACAATAATTATCGTAGAACATCACCCGGATATTATTCGATTATCGGATTGGATTATTGAATTAGGGCCTTGTGGTGGTGAAAAAGGTGGTTTTTTGATGTACGAAGGGATTTTTTCTGAACGCGGACCTAAAAAAGAAAGTAATTTTAAAAAAACATTTAAAGAATAGAGAATTATTATGAGAGCGTCTTTTCTTTTGATTTTTTGTTTTGTAGCTCTGGCTTTTGCTTCAGATTCAAAATATGCTATTCGTTCAGATGAATTTCGTTTGGGCGAAGAATTGCGTTTAAATGCTTTAATGGCAATTGGTGAACCGGGGCAAAAAATTCTTTCAGGCAAGCCGGATTTTTCAAAAAAAGCAGAACTTTATATGCGCCGTAAAATTGATGGCACTAATTATGCTTTTTACTCTGGCCTATTAAACCCAAGTCCATTTAAAACTTTTTATGCATTTGATTTAGAAAAAAATAAAATAACTCGCGACGAAGCTTTAAAAATGAAGTTCTACGCCAAGCGTCGCACCAAACCATACCGCGATGAAACAGAAATTTATTTTACAGACAAATACATATTTTCACCACGCTTGCCAGTACTCTATTTTATGCGTAATGAAGAATGGCAACGTCTTGAATCAGTAGTTGCTCCAGGTATTTTAAATGTTGTATCAGATGAAAAGAAAGTCCTTTTAACAACAGAAACCGAAAAAGACGTTTCTTTACCTAAACGCTATTTTCCTATAGAATCAGGAATCTTCTACGCTGATTTTTCTGCCGAAGGTTATTTGCCATTGACAGAAGCAATAGATGTCCAGCCGAATAAACAAAACACCCTTAGAATCAATTTAATGGAAGCTAAAGTTTCAGAAGTTTCTTTTTATCCAGATGTTTATGAAAACCAAATTTCAGAAGCCGATTCCATAGAAAAAGTAGAATGCCTTTATGATTTGTTCCGCAAAGAGTCTTTAAGTGTGGCAGACACGCTTTCTACAAAATGGTTTGAACAAGTTTACCCAAGCATTCGAATTTTAAAAGACACAACAAGTGAAAAATATCGTGCGTATGCAAAGGCTTATAAGCAAACCAAAGAAAAAGCGCTTGCATTATGGTTAAAAGCTAGAATGGCTCCGGTTGACTCTATGCGCACACTCCTCTTTAAAAAGTTAGAAGAATTTGAATCAAAGCCAGTTTCTTTTATGGTTCAACCAACCTCCTTGAAAATTTTCCGTTCAAAATCAGCTCCAGCAGTTGACACCACAGCGAAAAAAGATTCTATAGCCCAAGCAGTAAAAGATACAACAGTAAAAGATACACTTGCAAAAGCAGAACCTTCAAAACCACTTCTCCCACCGATGGATTCAATAGCATTACATCTTGAAGGCGATAATGGTCGCATTTCTGTGGATTGGGTCGGTTCTTTAGAAAAAGGTGATTTAGATGGGATGGTTGAAAAATTAAAAGTAGGCGAAGTTCAAATTCGGGTTTCTTTAGATAAAAACAATCCGGCTTGGATTATTGACAGCAATGTAGTGAAATCAAGACAACATTATCGTTTTGTAAAAATAGAATTCGTAATCGGTGCAGTGGCTTTAGCAGGAAAGGGACATTTTGTACTTTCAGAAACTTTGAAAAAAGAAACTGAAGTTGAAGAATGGCTAAACCCTAAAAAAGCCGAAGAACCCAAGAAAGAAGAAACACCTGTAGCATTAAAAGATTCTCTCAAACAAGAAGAATCGCCATTAAAAATGGATTCTCTTCGCCGGGAATATTTGGTGCTTGATTCATCAAGTTTCCGTTTCCGCGGAAAAATTGTAGGCATTTCAGGTTTTGCCATTCAGACTCGAGAAGTCACTCAAGGCGATTTTGCTCGCATGATTCTTGCCAAAAAATTAGATGTAAAAATGAAAGATCGCTCTAAATTTAAAGGCGAAAATAAACCGGTTCAAAACATCACTTGGCTAGATGCTCAAGCTTATTGTAAAGCTTTAGGCGGTAATTTACCAACAGAATCTCAATGGGAATACGCCGCTCGTGCTGGCGGAAACGACGGCTTTGTCTGGGAATCTCTTGAAAAAGGTAAACCAGAAAACTATGCCATTTACGAAAAGAACTCAGGTGATTTATCTTCAAAAGATTCGGCTTATGGCCCACAAAATGTAGGCTCCAAATGGCCAAATGCCTGGGGAATCTATGACATGGCTGGAAACGTAGCCGAATGGACTTTAGACAACTATTCAACTTGGAATTTTGCTCCAGATGATGTTGACCCAACAGGTTCTTGGATGGGTTATACAAAAATCATCAAGGGCGGCTCTTTTGACGACGGCATTAAAAAACTCAATGCCACATCTCGCGACGACGAAGACCCTCGTTATTGGAGTGAAGAAGTCGGATTCCGTTGTGTTTTCCCGGTAAGGTGATTTTCAAAACCAGTTTTGAAAATCGTCGACAAACCTTTTTTCTAGCAGTCAAAGGCATTTCTTTTAATCTATGAATCAAAAGTCGAATCTTTGGCTCAAACATTTTTAAAATAGCTGAAAATTTACTATTTTTCCGCTCGGAACATTTTTATTCAATAGAGGTTCATTTTTATGAATTATTTCAATAGTCTTCCTTTACGTCTTCAACTTGAAGAACTTGGACATTGCCGTTTTATGGACGCTTCTGAATTTTCTCGTGGTGTAGAAGCTCTTAAAGGCAAAAAAATTGTTTTTGTTGGTTGCGGTGCTCAAGGTCTTCATCAGGGCTTGAATTTGCGTGACAGTGGCTTAGATGTATCTTACACACTTCGCCCAGAAGCAATCCAAGAAAAACGTGCATCTTGGAAAAACGCAACAGAAAATGGCTTTAAGGTTGGCACATACGAAGAAATGATTCCAGATGCAGACCTCGTTTGTAACTTAACTCCAGACAAACAACACCATAACGTAATTCCTCAAATTATGCCTTTGATGAAAAAAGGCGCTGCTCTTTCTTATAGCCATGGTTTCAACATTGTTGAAGAAGGCCAAGAAATCCGTGAAGACATTACTGTAATCATGGTTGCTCCAAAGGGGCCAGGTTCTGAAGTTCGTTCAGAATACGTTCGTGGCTTTGGTATGCCATGCCTTATTGCTGTTCACCCAGAAAGAGACCCAGAAGGCAAAGGCTGGGATTACGCTAAGGCTTATGCAGCTGGTTTACACGCAGACCGTCCAGGTGTTTTGGAAAGTGCTTTTATTGCAGAAGTTAAATCTGACCTTATGGGCGAACAAACAATCCTTTGTGGTATGCTCCAGACAGGCACAATCCTTTGCTATGACAAAATGGTTAAGGAATTTGGTGTAGAACCAGGCTATGCAGTCAAGCTTATCCAATATGGTTGGGAAACCATTTCTGAAGCTTTGAAACATGGCGGCATCACTAACATGATGGACAGACTTTCTAACCCAGCTAAGATTCGTGCAAACGAACTTGCTGCAAAAATGAAAGACATTATGCGCCCACTTTATCGCAAACACCAAGATGACATCATTTCTGGCAAGTTCTCTTCTACCATGATGGAAGACTGGGAAAATGGCGATAAAGACCTTCTCACTTGGCGTGAAGAAACTGGTAAAACAGAATTTGAACAAACCGCTGCAACAGACAAAGTTATTTCTGGACAAGAATACTTTGACCGTGGCGTTTTGATGGTAGCTATGATTAAAGCTGGTGTTGAACTTGCTTTTGAAACCATGGTTTCTGTTGGTATCAAGCCAATGAGTGCTTACTATGAATCCTTGCACGAAACTCCGCTTATTGCTAACCTCATTGCTCGTAAAAAGCTCTATGAAATGAACCGTGTTATCAGCGATACTGCTGAATATGGTTGCTATCTCTTTGCTAACGCTTGTGTGCCTCTCTTGAAAGATTTCATGGCTACAGAAGTGAACAAAGAAGATATCGGATTTGTTTACGGTGAAGGTAAAACAAACGAAGTGGATAACGCAGAACTTATTGCTGTAAACGCTTCTATCCGTAATCATCCTGTTGAAGAAATTGGCGCTTGGCTCCGTGCTCGTATGACTGGCATGGCTAAGATTGTTTAATTCTTTTTTAGGAATTACTTTGAAAAATCGGTGGCTTGTAAAGCGACCGATTTTTTTATTTTTAAAGCCGAAATGTTAAAAGCGTTAAAAATGTTTCCGCAACTCCCTGATTTTTTGGATACGCCTTGTGGCCGTGTATTCTTGTTTTTGTTTCCAAAAGAAAATCATCGCCATACAATACATTCAATTCTTTCAGAAAAAGCAGGTTTTGATGTGGGAGAAATTCTTCAAACAAAAGAAAATGAACGTCCTGTATTTTCTAATTCTCCCTTTGATGCCAATTGGAGTCATTCAAAAAATTGTTGCGTTTTAGCTTATTCTGAAAGTGCAAAAGTTGGAATCGATATTGAATTTTTAAAACCTAAATCTTTACGACTTGCAGAACGTTTTTATAGTAAAGAAGAATCCATTTATTTAAAAGAATTAGAACAAAAAAATCCAGAAAAAGCTATTCAGGAATTTTTTAGACTTTGGTGCCGCAAAGAAGCGTATTTCAAATGTATTGGGGGCTCTTTTTTTGAAGGTTCTTTAAAACAAAATATGCTAAAAAACACTTACCATGAAGTCACTTTTTTTGATTTTTCAGGTAAAGTAGATAACGAATCATTTGCTTTAGCAATCGCTGTTAAATAAAGCTTAAAATTTATGCGATTTGATTGGTTAAAAATATTTTAAAATTCGTGAAATTTTCTAAATTTTCGCTTGAAAATTCATTCCTTTAGATAGGTCTTGTTTATGATTATTTTATCTGGTTCTCCAGCTCTTTCTGAATCTCGGTTGCAAAAAATGCTTGCTGATTTAAAAGAGTTAAAGCTTCCTGTATCTTCAGTTTCTGCCGATTTTTATCATATTGTAGACGAATCAGAAAGTTTTACAGAAAGCGAAGAAAAAGTTTTGAAACGTCTCTTGGAATATGGTCCAAAGCGTGAAGCAAAAGAAGTCTCTGGTACAATGTTTATTGTTTCGCCTCGCCCAGGAACCATTAGCCCATGGAGTTCAAAAGCAACAGATATCGCTCATATTTGTGGACTTTCTAAAGTGCGCCGTATTGAACGTGTTATTGTTTATCATGTTCATTTTGAACAAGAAGTAACACAAGAATTTAAAACAGCAGTTGCTTCTAAAATCCATGACCGCATGACACAAGGTGTTTTTGAATCGTTAGAAGATTTATCTGTTTTATTTAGTAAAGAAGAACCGCGTAAATTAAATGAAATTCCTGTTCTAACAGAAGGTCGTGAAGCGCTTGTAAAAGCTGATAAAGAACTTGGACTTGCTCTTGCTCCAGATGAAATTGATTATTTAGTTAAGAGTTTTACTGCTTTGAATCGTAACCCAAGCGATGTAGAACTTTACATGTTTGCTCAAGCCAATTCAGAACATTGCCGCCATAAAGTTTTTGGTGCTGAATGGACCATTGATGGCAAGAAAATGGATAAATCTTTGTTCCAGATGATTAAGAATACTTATGAAATGCATTCTACAGACATTTTCTCTGCTTATAAAGATAATGCTGCGGTAATGCGTGGAGCAAACGCTAAACGTTTTTATGCAGATCCTCGCACCAATACTTATGATTTCCACGAAGAACCGGTTCACATTTTAATGAAAGTGGAAACTCATAACCACCCAACAGCTATTTCTCCATTCCCAGGTGCTGCGACTGGTTCAGGTGGTGAAATCCGCGATGAAGGTGCTACTGGCCGTGGTTCTAAACCAAAGGCTGGCTTAACTGGCTTTAGTGTTTCGAATTTAAAATTGCCGGGAGCCGTTCAACCTTGGGAAAAAGATTTTGGAAAACCATCTCGAATTGCTAGTCCTTTAGATATTATGATCGAAGGTCCGCTTGGTGGTGCTGCTTTCAATAACGAATTTGGACGCCCAAACATTTTAGGTTATTTCCGCACATTTGAAATGGAAGTTGCTAAAGAAGGTGGCAAAGAAATTCGTGGTTACCACAAACCGATTATGCTTGCAGGTGGCCTTGGAAACATTAAAGAAGACCATATTGCAAAAGGTCATATTGAGCCAGGAGATCACTTAGTTGTTCTTGGTGGCCCTGCTATGCTTATTGGTCTTGGTGGTGGGGCTGCAAGTTCTGTAGCAAGTGGTTCTGGAAACGAAGACCTTGATTTTGCAAGTGTTCAGCGTGATAATGCAGAAATGGAACGTCGTTGCCAAGAAGTGATTGACCGCTGCTGGGCTATGGATGACGAAAACCCAATTTCATTTATTCATGACGTCGGTGCTGGTGGCCTTTCAAACGCATTGCCAGAACTTGTTCACGATGGTGGCCTTGGCGGTAATTTTGAACTCCGCAAAGTTCCTTGTGATGAACCAGGCATGAGCCCTCTTGAAATTTGGAGTAACGAATCTCAAGAACGTTACGTGATAGCAGTCGCAAAAGACAAACTCGATGTTTTTGACGCTCTTTGTAAACGTGAACGTTGCCCTTATGCAGTTGTTGGCGAAGCTATTCCAGAAAAACATTTAACGCTTACCGATTCTCATTTTGGAAACAAGCCAATTGATATGCCGTTAGATGTCTTGCTTGGAAAACCTCCTCGCATGATTCGTAACGAAGTAAGCCGTACTCGTCCAGTTGAAAATGAAATTTTCCCAGAAGGAACAGACATTTCAATGGTAGCAAAGCGAGTTCTTGCAAACCCATCTGTTGCCGACAAGACATTCTTGATTTCTATTGGTGACCGTTCGGTTACCGGTATGATTTGTAGAGACCAAATGGTTGGCCCATGGCAAGTTCCTGTAGCTGATTGCGCTGTAACTTCTGCAACGCTTGATACTTTTGAAGGTGAAGCCATGAGTATGGGGGAACGCGCTCCGATAGCCGTTCTTTCCCCGGCAGCAAGTGCAAGAATGGCAGTAGCCGAATCTTTAACGAACTTGGCTGCTGCTTATGTTCCAGAAATGGGGCGTGTGAACCTTTCAGCAAACTGGATGGCAACACCAAATTACGAAGGCGATGGCGTAGATTTGTATAAAGCCGTTGAAGCCATTGGTATGGAACTTTGCCCAGAACTTGGAATTACCATTCCTGTTGGTAAAGATTCTATGAGCATGAGTACCGTTTGGAACGATGAATCAGGCGAACACCGTGTAACCGCTCCGATTTCTCTTGTAATTAGTGCTTTTGCTCCTTGCGCAGATGTTCGGAAAACTTTGACTCCGCAATTACAAAAGAAAGATTCTCGTTTGTTGCTTGTTGATTTAGGCCATGGAAAAAATCGTCTTGGTGCTTCAATTGCAGCTCAGGTATTCTGCAAAATGGGTGCCGAAGCTCCAGATGTAGAAAGCGCTAAAGAATTGCGTTCTTTCTTTGAAACCATTCAGAAATTAAATGCAGAAGGAAAAATCCTTGCATACCACGATAAATCTGATGGCGGTCTTTATACCACAGCCTTAGAAATGGCTTTTGCAGGTCATGTTGGTGTAACTCTTGATATTTCAAAACTCGCTGGCTCTGAATTAGAAATTCTCTTTAACGAAGAACTTGGTGCTGTTTTACAAGTAGCTACAGAAAATGTAAGTGCAGTTCTTTCGGCATTTGAAAATGTCGGCTTAAAAGAATGTGTTTCTGATATTGGAACATTAAACGATACTTATGAATTCCGTATCGGAAATTACGCTGAAAATCTTTCTGATTTGCGTGCTATTTGGAGTGATACCACTCGCCGTATTTCAGCACTTCGTGACAATCCGGAATGTGCTGAAAGTGAATACACATTAAAACTTGAAGAATCTGACCCAGGAATTACTCCAAAGGTAACCTTTGATATTTCTGTAAAGCACGATTACGAAAGTCGTCCGAAAATGGCAATTCTTCGTGAACAAGGTGTAAATGGTGAAGTAGAAATGGCAGCCGCTTTCAATAAAGCCGGTTTTGAATCCATTGATGTTCACATGACAGATATTTTATCTGGTCGAGTTTCTTTGAAGGATTTCCAAGGCCTTGTCGCTTGCGGTGGCTTTAGCTATGGTGACGTTTTAGGTGCTGGCGAAGGCTGGGCAAAGAGCATTCTCTTTAATGCTTCAGCAAGAACAGAATTTGAAAACTTCTTCCACCGTAAAGACACTTTCACGCTAGGCGTTTGCAATGGTTGCCAGATGGTTTCTAATTTAAAAGAACTCATTCCAGGAGCTTCTCATTGGCCTCGCTTTGTGCAGAACCTTTCTGAACGCTTTGAAGCACGTTTCTGTAGCTTGAAAGTAGAAGATACGCCTGCAGTTCTTTTAAAAGGAATGGCTGGTTCTGTATTGCCAATAGCAGTTGCTCATGGTGAAGGCCGTGTAGAATTTGCAAATGCAGATATGGCAAAAAAATGTTTAGAATCTGGTTTGGTTTCTTTACGCTATGTAGATGGAAATCACAACTATACCGAACGTTATCCATTGAACCCGAATGGTTCTGTTTATGGCATGACTGGTCTTTGTTCAGAAGATGGCCGTGCAATGATTATGATGCCACACCCAGAACGTGTGTTCCGTACTTGCCAATATTCTTGGCACCCAGCAGAATGGACAAACGAATTTGGCCCATGGATGCAACTATTCCGCAATGGCCGAATTTTTGTGGGGTAAGTCGCCGCTTATTCTAAAAAAAAGCCGCTCGAAAGGGCGGCTTTTTTGGGGGCGTTTGCTCTCGTTCTTCGTTCTGCTGAAATCAAGTCTTTAGGTGATGAGGTATCCCCCAAGAACCTGTTTCAACAATCCCAGAATAGCTGAAAAGGTTGGTCCAAAAAAACGAATTTAAAAGAAAATGAATTTGCTTTCTATCATATTAAAATATATTATTCATATGAGGTTTGCTCACTTGGGCGACCTTGTTTTATTGATAAGAAAATATGGCTGGATTTAACGAATGTACTAGAGTTCAGGTCCCGGCGGCGCTTCATCTGTGTCGCTTGGGCTACGCCTATTTTGCTGAATATGGCGAAGGAACTCCGGTAGGTAGGCTCAATAAGCACAACAACGTCCTTACCGATGAATTCTTTAAAGCCCTCGTTCGTTTGAATCCTGAACAAAAATTTCATGATCTTGAAATTTTTGCGAAGTTTGTGCTGAGCAAACTTAGCAGTGACGATCTTGGCCGTGAATTTTATCAAGTTCTTTCTTCGAATTCAGGAATCAAGCTGATTGATTTTGAAAATCCTGAGAACAATAGCTGGCTTGTGACGACGGAACTCCCTTGTGAAAATCAAGAAACAGGCGATAACTTCCGCCCAGACATTACGTGCTTTGTGAATGGTTTACCATTGGCTTTTATCGAAGTGAAAAAGCCGAATAATGCAGAAGGCATTGTTGCCGAGCAGAGCCGTACTAACCAGAACCGTTTACCTAACAAAAGTTTTAGGCGCTTTCTGAACATCACTCAACTGATGATTTTCAGCAACAATCAGGAATACGACAATGCAAATCGAGTTCCTGTCCAGGGGGCGTTCTACGCCTGCATCGGTAAGGAAGAAGCATTTTTCAATGTATTCCGCGAAGAAGATGAAAAGTTCGGCCAAAAGTATCCGTATCAGAATGTTTCAGAAGATACAGAAAAACTGATTCTTAAGCACAGAAATTGTGTTTCGCTTAAGTGTCATCCGGAGTATGCCACGAATTGCAAAGTGAATACTCCCACGAACCGCATTCTGACCTCGCTGCTGAGCAAGGAACGTTTTTTGTTCTTGCTCCGTTATGGCTTTGCCTATGTGGAAAAGACTGTTGAAAAAGAGAATGGCGAAAAGATTAAGACACTTGAAAAACATGTAATGCGTTACCAGCAACTTTTTGCCTCTTTTGCAATTCGTAAAAAACTAGATGAGGGCATAAATAGTGGAATTATTTGGCATACGCAGGGTTCGGGCAAGACGGCTTTGGCGTATTACTCAGTCAAGAGTCTTACTGATTATTTTGCGAAAAAGTCCATTCCCGCCAAGTTCTATTTCATTGTTGACCGAATTGATTTGATGAAGCAGGCTCGCGATGAATTTGTGGCTCGTGGCCTTGTTGTGCATACCGTTGAAGATCGTGTTCAGCTCATGGCAGATATCAAGAATACACAACTAGTAAAGAGTGCCGATGGAAGGTTGGAAATCACCGTGGTGAACATTCAGAAGTTTGCTGAAGATAAGGCTCCCGTGGATATTTCTGCTGGCTACAACACAAACTTGCAACGGGTGTTCTTTATTGACGAAGCACATCGTGGCTACAACCCTGAAGGCGCTTTCCTCGCAAACCTTTTAAGTGCAGACAAGCATGCAGTGAAATTAGCTCTTACTGGAACTCCGTTGCTCCGAGAAGAACGTGAATCTTGGCGCGTATTTGGCGATTACATTCACACTTACTATTACGATAAGTCGATTGCCGATGGCTATACGCTCAAGTTGATGCGTGAACCGATTGAAACGCACTATAAAGAAAAATTGCAAGGGATACTTGATGAACTTGAAAACAATTCGGCAAACCAGATTCGAGTCAAAAAGAGCGACATTGATAAGGATACTATCATTGAGCATCCTAGGTATTTGAACGCCCTGTTAGATTATATTATCGATGATTTTACTTCGTTTCGCAATGGATTTAAAGACAATTCAATCGGTGCTATGATTGTTTGCAAGACCAACAACCAGGCTCGTAAGCTTTTTGAGTTGTGGAACGAACGCTACAATTTCGCAACAAGTATTATTGAAAAGAAGAAAAAAGAATTTGCGACAATGGCGGCTGATAACCTGATGCATTATAACGCTTCTTTCTTTGAAAAGCCATTGAAGGCGTCCCTAATTCTTCATGATGAAGGCGATAAGAAGGAACGCGATAATTATATTGATGATTACAAAAAGAACATGGTTACAGACTTTTTGATTGTCAACAAAATGCTGCTTACGGGTTTTGATGCAAACCGTTTGAAAAAGTTGTATCTTGGCCGCAAACTCGATGGTCACGATTTGCTACAGGCGCTGACTCGTGTTAATCGACCGTATAAGGATTTTAAGTACGGCTATGTGGTGGACTTTGTTGACATTAAGGAAAACTTTGATGCCACCAATGACCGTTATCTGCGGGAACTGAATAAGACCACGGAAAATACCGATCAAGACCGTTTGACAAACCCGGGTCAGGTAATTATTGAAAATCCCGAAGAAGTCAAACAGCAGATTAATGAATTGACGGATTTCTTGTGGAATTTTCCTACCGAGAATTATGAGGAATTCCGCGAAGTTATTGATGAAATTGAAGACAAGGAACCTCTGTACCGCCTTCGTAAAATTCTTGAAAATGCAAAGGGTCTGGGTAACAGAATTCGTTCTAGTGGCAATGAAGAGTTGCAGGATAAGTATAAGAACATGTTGCCTGGCGGTATTCCCGTTTTGTTGCGTGAAGTGGAACGCCGCATTGCAACCATAAACTTCAAGGAAGGCAAAGACCACAGCGAAGATGTCTCTGGCATGATTAACGCCATTCTTGATAGTCTTGATTTTGAATTCCGTAAGGGTATTTCAGAAGAACTCAAGATTATCATCAATAGCCTTAGGGAAGAAGCCGAAAAGGTTCGTGCCGAATTTGATGCCAACTTCGATAAGAAAGAAGACAAGTTTGTCAACCTTATTGAAGAATTCCGAAAGTATTTTAGGGAACATGGTTATATTCCTAAAGATAAATCCGAAGCCGAAGACAGCATTTTTTACTTGAAAGACGTGATGTCCAAAATCAAGGAAATCAACCGCAGGAACCGTGTGCTAAAGTCTCATTACAAGAACGATGAGCGCTTTGTCCGCATCCACAAGCGAATTGTAGAAGAAAACGCAAAGCGCACATTTGGCGAAAAGAAGGAAAGACCCTTGCTTTCTAAAGAAGAATTCGAAATCCAGAAAAGCCTTATCGAAATCAAGGACTCTGCCGATGACCTGTTTGAAAAGAATCCGGGAATTGTGGAAAACGAAGACAAACTCCGTAAGGATATTTTGGGTTGTGTAAGCCACAAGTTCATGGACCTTGATTTGACCGCAAGTCTTGATGACCGTAAATTCATTAGCAATCTGATTTCTAATGAATACATCAACCAGTATAATAGTTATGGAGTGTAAATGAACACCGAAGAACTCAAAGCCAAAACCATAGCCCTTATTGATTCCCTTAAAAGTACGACTGGTGCGTATGGCCTTGCAAATGGTGGTAACGAATACAAGATTATTACCGAGATATTCCTTTACAAGTTCTTTAATGACAAGTTTGCCTTTGAAGCCAAGAATCAAAAGACTCCTTACAAAAAGCGTTTGAGCAAAGCGGAAAAGTGGGATGTTGAATACGATTCCTTTACCGATGAAGAAGTCGAGGATTTGTTCTCTTATATGGGCGGAGGTATCCCTTTAATCAAGCCGCACCAGACTTTGAGCCATTTGTACAATGCTTCAACTCAGGGCGATTTTTCTGCTTTATTGGATTCTACTTTGGTGGATATCGCAACCTATAACCAGGACCAGTTCTCGGTGGTGACTTCGGGCAAGGCGAAGGTGAATATTTTTGCTGCCGTTACGCCCTATATTACAGATATTGGTAAACGCGATGCATTTGCCAAGGCTTTGGTGAAGAACATCGCGGAATTTAACTTTGAAGAAGTTTTCAACGAAAAGTATGACTTTTTCAGCGGCATTTTTGAATATCTGATTAAGGATTACAACAATGCCGGTGGCGGTAAGTATGCCGAATACTTTACTCCCCGTGCCATTGCCCAAGTAATGGCTCAACTTTTGGTGAATCCAGAAACGGAATATAAGGGTGCAACCTGCTACGACCCTAGTGCTGGTACCGGTACGCTACTTATGGCACTAGCTCACCAAGTAGGAGAAGACCGCTGTTCTATTTACAGCCAGGATATTTCAGACAAGTCCAGCGAAATGCTGCGCTTGAACTTGATTTTGAACAATCTGGTGGGCAGCTTGCCTAATGTGGTGCAAGGGAACACCCTTTTGGAACCCAGCCATGTAGAAAAGGATGGAAGCCTCAAGAAGTTTGACTTTGTGGTAAGTAATCCTCCGTTCAAGCTTGACTTCCCTGAGTATTCCGATACCTTGGCGGCAGACAGTGTCCGCTTTTGGGCTGGTATTCCCAACAAGGTAAAGAAAATTGACCCTAATAAGCCCAAGATGGCTATTTACACTTGCTTTATTCAGCATGTGATTAATTCCATAAAGGCTGAAGGCAGGGGCGCAATCGTTATTCCGACCGGCTTTATTACAAGCAAGTCCGGTGTTGAAAAGAAAATTCTGGAATACATTACCGATAAGCATATCATTAGCGGTGTGGTCAGTATGCCGAGTAACGTGTTTGCGAATACAGGAACAAACGTTTCGGTGCTGTTCTTCGACAAATCGCCCAAGAAAGATTCCGACAAGGTTATTTTGATTGATGCCAGTAAGCTTGGCGAAGAATACAAGGAAGGTAACAACCAAAAGCGTCGCTTACGCCCCGAAGAAATCGAGAAGATTGTGACCACCTTCCGTAAAAAGAAGACGGTTGAAGATTTTTCTGTTGCTGTGACTTACAAGGATATCAGGGAAAAGGGCTACAGCCTGAGCGCCGGCCAATATTTTGACATTAAGGTCGAATATGTGGAAATCACCCCCGAGGAATTCAAGGCCAAGATAAAGGGCTTTGCCAAGGAACTGGAAAACCTTTCTGCCGAAGGTGCCAAACTTGACGCCCAAATTATGAAGAACCTCAAGGGAATGAGGATATGAAGGATTTTGAAAAAGAGGTTCTTTCGGAATATCGCGAAGGTAATAGACTTGATGAAAATTGAAAACGGAGAACGGAAAGATGACTTTTGCAGAAACTGAGAAGATAGAATTAAAACAAAAACTCACAGATGCTCTTCCAAAAGAAATTGTTGCCTTTTTGAACACGGACGGAGGAACGATATATATCGGTGTTGATGATGGAGGCTCTGTCTCTGGCGTAAAAAATCTTGACGAATCCCTCAAAAAAATTGCGGATATGATAGAAAGCCAAATTCTGCCTAATTCATCACATTTTATTGAACTCGGCACAAAGTTCATTGAAAACAAGCATATCATTGAAATAAAGGTTAGAAAAGGCAAAAGCCTTTATTACATAAAGAAATACGGCAGAAGCGCACAGGGTTGTTTTGTTCGTATCGGCACAACCTGTCGTTCAATGACCGAAGAACAAATCAATATTGTTTATAATAAATATCTAGATTCAAAAGTAAAAATCACAGAAATTCCAATTCGGGCAAAAAATCTGACGTTTCAATATCTAAAACTTTTGCTTACAGAAAAAGGATTTTCCATAAATGAAACAACCTTTGCAGAAAATTTTCATTTGCTCACAAAAGACGGTGACTACAACAAAATGGCAGAATTGCTTGCCGACAAAAATGAAACTTCAATAAAAGTTGTGCGTTTTAAAGGCAAAGAAAAAGCAGACGGAATCGCGCTCAGAAATGAATATGGTGAAAAGTGTCTTGTGATAGCCATGAAGCAGGCTTTCGATTATTGCATTGATGTTATAAACGAAACTCACACAAGCTTCACAAAGGGCGTTCGCAAAGACAAAAAACTTTTTGACTGCGATGCGTTTCGAGAAGTCTGGTTTAACGCATGTTTGCACAACAACTGGGCAGATGGAACTCCACCCGCAATCTATGCCTATACAGATAGGATAGAAATTATTTCTACGGGTGGACTTCCTGCAAATCTTTCAAAAGAGGATTTTTTTCGTGGCGTTTCAAAACCAGTGAATGAGGAACTAGCTAAGCTTTTCATTCGCTTGGATTTGATGGAGCAGACTGGCTACGGCATACCGCTTGTAACCAGACGCTACGGGAAAACGGTTTTTGAGTTTTTGGACTTCTTTTTGCGTGTTACAATTCCTTTTGAGTTTGAACTAGAAAACTCCCAAAATGATACTCAAGATGATACCCAAGCTGATACTCAAGCTGATACTCAAGAAAAAGCTTTTGATGATTGGATTGAAGAACAGATAAAGAAAAATCCTAAAATTACAACAGAAGAACTAGCTAAAAAGAGTGGGAAAAGTGTCATTACGATTAAACGCCATATCGCAAAGTTGAGTCATATAAAATATAAGGGAAGCGGCTATAGTGGCCATTGGGAGGTGAACGAATGAAAAATGTGAAATTAGACAAGAAACCGTCGCATTATACAAGAGCATTCGTTGCGTTGTCATTCTCCTACCATGTCATCCAGAGCGTCGCAAAATAAGGGGTGGTTGATGGTCGAAATGAAGAAATATAAGCTGGGTGATATTGCTGAAATTGTAATCAGTAGTGTTGATAAGAAAACAAAGCCGGGCGAAAAGATTGTAAGGCTTTGTAATTTTACCGATGTTTACCACAATTGGGCAATTAAACAGTCGGATTATGATTCGTTTATGGTTGCGTCTGCAAGCGATAGCAACATAAATAAACTTTCTTTAAAGAAGGGTTTTGTTGCATTTACTAAAGATAGCGAAACTCGTGATGATATAGGGATTTCGACTTACATCGCCGATGATTTTGATGATGTTGTTCTTGGCTACCATTGTGCTTTGGCAAAGCCAAATGAGAAAATTGTTTACGGCAAGTATTTGAACGCATTTATGAGTTCCGATTACATTAAAAAGTATTTTGAGCTGAATGCAACCGGAAGCGGAATGCGATTCACTCTTGCAGTATCGACGATGGAAGATATGCCAATCATGTTGCCTAGTTTGAATGTTCAAAAGAAAATAGGCGACGTGCTTTCTGATTTTGACCAACGTATAGAAAATCTCCGTGCCCAGAATCGCGTGTTGGAACAAACCGCCAAGACAATCTACGACTACACCTTCCTCCAATGCGCCGGCCACCAAACCACCTACAACAAAACCCTCAACCGCAACATTCCTGTAGGTTGGGAAGTTTGTACAATTGGCAATTATATAAAGGAAAATAAGGGGGGCGACTGGGGCAAAGAAAATCCTGAAAAGAATTATAATCTTCGGGTTTCTTGTATTAGGGGTGCAGATATTGATAAAATGACTGATTTGCCTATTCGCTATATTCTGGCAAAGAATTCATCAAGACTTCTTCAAGAATTTGATTTAGTTGTTGAAATTTCTGGTGGAAGCCCTACGCAATCCACTGGCCGTTCCAGGCTTATGACGAAGGAATTGTTGGAAATGTTCGATAATAAACTAATATGTTCGAACTTTTGCCAAGCAATTACGATGAAAAATCCTCAGTATGCGTATTATATTTCTTTTATGTGGAAAATGTTTTATGATAATGGAATATTTTTCAATTTTGAAGGTAAAACTAGTGGGATAAAAAATTTTCAGTTAGATCAGTTTGTTGATACAATGTGGTTTTTCCCTAATCTAAAGACTGTTGAAAAATTTAATGCTCAAGTAGCACCCCTTATAAAAAAACAACTTTTTAACGCAAAGCAAATCGAAGCCTTAACAACTCAACGCAACACCCTCCTCCCGCTCCTCATGACCGGCCAAATAGAAGTGTAGGATGGAAAAGGGGTTGGAGAAAAAATGTATATAAAAGTTCCGTCTGGTTTGAGCGAGTATACTATTGGCAAATTGATTCTTCAAATTGAATCATATGATGGATGTGATTCTGAAATAACAGTTGATTTTTCTGATTTAAGAATTGCGTATCCCATTGGATCATTGGTGTTTGCGCAATATTTGAAATACAATAAGGATTCTAGAGCGAGAATTTTAAAATTTATAAGTTCCGATACTCACACGAATCCAATTTCCTATTTGGAGTATGTAGGCTTTTTCAAGTTTTTGGGGGAAAATCCTCCGCAGGCTGTGCAGGTGCCAACGAATAAGACCTATGTACCCATGGGAATTTTAGAGAAAAGTAATTTGCTTAGTCTTGTATATGATGAAAAGTTAAATGGTCGTAAAGATTATCTGCTTCAAGACGCCATTGAAATGTGCTCGGATAATTATTCTCAATGGATGTTCGATAAGGTGGAGCCTGTATTTTCATATTGTTTCCGAGAAATTATTCGAAATGTTTTTGAGCATACAGGTTGTTTATATTGTTCGGTATTTGGACAGATTTATCCAAAGCGCGATGAAGTGGAAATTTGTATTGCTGATTCAGGAAGAGGAATTCGTAATTCACTATCAGAAAAGTATGGTGAACAAATAGATGATGAATGGGCTTTGAAAAATGCGATTCTTCCAGGTATTACAAGTGAATCGGTAAAAAATAGTGGTAAATATGATAATAGTGGCTTTGGTTTGTATGTGCTATCAAAAATTGCAGAACGTTTTGGGTATATGTGGATTGGAAGTTGTAGCAAAATGCTGAAGATAAATCACCAGGGTGTTAAAGTTTACGAAGGTTGCTATCCAGGAACATTTGTTGGCATAAATTTTAGATATAGTAGCTTGCTAAGAAATCGAACGCAAATACAAGATATTATTAACGAGGGGGAACGCCTTTCTCAACAATTAGGGATTTACGGAAAAGCATCTACCAGTACAAAGGATATTTAAAAAGTATGGCTGAAAAAGAATTTAAACTGTTTGTAATTAGAGCGTTTAAAGGATGTTTACTAAAATATTCAAAGTTTTATAAAATAGGTAAATTCTGTAAATTTTACAGTGATTTTGAATTTGTAGATGATTTAGACGGGGCCACGCAGAAATTACATGTAACACAAAAGCTCCAAGTATTTATTCTTTGATGCAGAAAGCGGAGCTAATATCTCGCAATTGTAGAAAAAGGGTCTAGTTCATTGCTCCCACGCGTTCCTCCTTATTGTTGCTCTGTGGATGGAAGGGGTGGTGTCTTTATAGACTTTATCACTCAGATTGTTCTTTCTAGAGTGTTGAAAAGCATCTTTAATATTCCAACTATTTTATATTTACCACTATGAGTTCACAGACAATAAAAATTCAGTACCTTGATGATTCTATTCCAAAGCTTTGCTATGTAGATGGCAAATCGGATTGGATTGACCTTGCGGCAGCGGAAACAGTTGTTTTGAAAGCAGGGGAGTTTAAGCTTATTCATTTGGGTGTGGCTATGAAACTTCCGGAAGGTTTTGAAGCGCACCTTGCGCCTCGCAGTTCGACTTTCAAGAATTTTGGAATTTTACAAACTAATTCTGTTGGTGTGGTAGATTCTAGTTATTGTGGTGCAAATGATTGGTGGAAAATGCCTGTTTATGCGACTCGCGATGTGACTATTGAAAAAGGGAGTCGTATCGCTCAATTCCGGATTATGGAAAACCAGCCTAAAATTCAATTTGAAGAAACTGTATTAGAAAATAAAAATCGTGGCGGATTTGGAAGTACAGGAACTTTTTAAAGTTTTTTTGAATAAAAAAAGATATATTCATTAGGAAGTTTTCATAAAGATAGCTTTGGTAGATTGGGCTTTCTCGTACACCTATTCTGTCGTAAATTGTGCGAGGTTATGAGGGTTTTTATGCAAGTAGTTTATGATGAAAAAAATAGGGTGTATTTAAGAATTAATCCAGACGATGATAGAGAAATTCAATGGGCTTCTAAATTGTACCAAGGCGGAACGACATGGCAGAGAGCAAAGACATTCAGTTCGTCAATAATTGCTTTAGATTTAGATGACGACGATCGTTGTGCTGTTGCTATTTTGGAAAATCATAAAACATATACAGCAACAAGTGGCGGACATGCCTGGAATTATAAATTCTACCCGCCTAGCAGTAGAATCCATAAAATGTATGGTTAATTAAATTGAAAAAATAAACTTAAATCACTAATTCTTAACGAATTAGTGATTTTTTTTGATATAAAAACCCCCGCCTTGTTTACAAGGCGGGGGCTTTATCAGAAAGCTTACAGATTATTCAATTGTAATGAGAGTAAGTGTACGTTTACCAACCTTGATAGGTTTAGAAACATCTACACCCTTCTTAGCTTTCTTAGAAGGATCGTTTGCCCAACCTTCTTTGAGCTTTTCAGAGCTGCGGTCCAAAGTCTGGACAGTTGCTTTACCCTTGAAGCCAGGAATGTCGAGTTTCAATTCGTAATCGCTGTAAGGGCTCTTGTTTACAACGAGCAAGGATTTCTTCTTACCATTTTCTGTGTAGTAAGTGGTAATTAAAGATTCATTGTCGCCAGTAATTTCTGTCTTCAAGAGTTTACCGCGAAGAGCGTCAGAAGCCATTTGGAATGCCCAGTAGCTTGGACGTGGGCAGTTCATGCATTCTTCAGCAGAACGAGTTAAGTAACCATAGTCACCGCCTTCTGGAGTAATATCGTTGTGGATATCCCAGTACTGTGCGTTGTCAACATTTTCTGTTGCAAGCATAGCGAGGTAATCAGCAACGAACAAACCGTTTTCAAGAGCGATGGTTTGTGGGCCTGGGTTAAAGTCAACAGAGTTCCATTCGGTGAGCCACAATTCAAACTTCTTTTCTTTATTGAAGTGTTTGGTCCACTTGTCTACGAGCTTATGGAGACGGCTGTAGATAGGTACCAAGTCTTGTGGTGCAGAAAGGAGAGCAAAGTCGTTTTCTTCACCGAAGTGTTGTGGGTAGTGGTGAACAATAATACCATCGGCAATGTCACCTGTTTCACGGAGAACGTTATCGTTCCATTCACCATCAAGCACGCCAAGAACAGCAACCTTAATAGTTGGGTCAACTTTCTTCATAGCTTCGATGAACTTGCGAGCGCGTTTACCATAAATGGTACCGCCATCTTTACCATACTTTTCATAGTATGGGTGCCAGTTACCATAAACTTCGTTACCGATTTCCCAGTACTTGATGCCAGCTTTCTTATCTATGTTGGTATGTTTTACCCAAGCAGCAGCTTCTTGTTCTGTACCAGAACCGAAGTTTACTGTGAACATAGCGTTAGAGCCAGTCTTTTTCAACCATTCTAAGAATTCATCAGTATCAACCATCCAATCCTTATTGTCAAGGATTTCTTTCCAGTGGTCGTCATCAGCGCGGAGACCGCCTGGGTAACGAACAATGCCGTGATTGATGCGTTTTACATATTCAGAAGTTTGAACTTTGAATTTCTTGTTGTCAAGCATATCGCCATCCCAGAGGGCTGCGTTAATGCCGAAGAGACCACCAGAAATTTCTGGGTTCAAGACTTCGCTTGTGCCTTTAACATTCACTTTTACAACAGCTGGGCGAGCAGCTTGTTTTACTTCGCGGAGGTTGGTGAGCTTGATGTTATCAACTTCGAAGCTACCGTTAGAACCTTCTCCACCTGGTTTGAAGTCGAGAGAAACAACGCCCTTCAAGTCAAATACGCCGTTTTCCTTTGCTCCAGGAGGTTGATAGTAAGGGAATTTTGCGAAGTTACGGAATGGAACGATTACAGTGTTACGGCCACGTGGAACACCTGTGTTAGAAACGAAGAGTTCGTTTCCAGCGTCACCGATTTGAACTGTAATGGACTGCCATGCGCGTTCAGAGTAAACGTCGAACATGATACCCCAGTGATTAGTCCAATCGCGGTCCTTAGCAGGACGATTGTTCTTAGCCATATCAAATACAACGTCAACCCAGTCAGACATTTCGAAATGCTTTACGTTGAGAGAATTGCCGTCGAGCTTAGAAGTCTTGAACGGAACTTCAACTTCAACTTTGGACTTAGGACCTTTAGATGGTTCCCAAATATCCTTTGAATACTTGCTTTCGAAGTCTGTAATCACCATATCTGGAGCTTTGGATTTCCAGTTATCCCACTTGATGTCTGGGTCAACCCAGTCAATATTTTCAGTGAAGGTGATTTGGTCAACAAAGATAGTTACAGGAGCTGGTTTACCTGGTTCGCCCTGGTTTTCACCTTTGCCAACAGAGAAGCGGATTTCTTGGATTTTATTCCATTGAATGTCCTTAGCCACTTCAGCCTGCTTGGTAGCATCCCAAGCTTTACCTTTGTCTACGAACTTCTTCAAAGGAATCTTGACAAGTTTCCAATCTTTGCCGACTTTAGAACCTTCGATCCAGTCGTTCAAGCTAATCTTAGTCTGGCTCTTGATATCGTTACCTTGGTTATCCAAGAGACCGACATAGACTTTTTCGCCACCAAGTTTACCCTTGATCCAGAAGTAGAGACCGCCTTTATTGCGAACTTTAGAGAGGTCTACATACTTGCCTTCACCAAGAGAGTAGGTGACACCAGACCAGTCGTTGTTATCAATGTACATAGCGAGTACATTGGAGTTGCCGGCTGTCTTGGATTGAGCTTCACGTTGAGCAGTTAAACCACCATAAACGTAGCTGAACTTTCCGTTTGCAAGCACATTGTCATAGAATGTAGCGAGTGTCTTAGCCTTGCCGTCCAACTTTTCTGGAGCCTTAGGGCCATCAATGACATCGTTGTTTTCATCCCAGTAAACAATTTTTGCTTTAGGTTTAGCCTTTTTGTTACCCTTAACGATTTCGATGTTATCTACAAAGATTTCAAATGCTGGGTTAGTTCCTTTATCGATAGAGAAACGAATTTCAGCAATTTTATCCCAGTCAATACGAGAAGGGAATTCTGCTTTACGGGTGTTATCCCAATAAAGACCACGGTCAGGGAAATCAACCAAAGGGATAGTTACCTTTTTCCATTCTGTGGTAACTGCGCCACCTTGGATGTATTTGTTCATAGGGAGAACGACTTGAGTTTTCTTGCCGTCGCCGGTTTCATCGTCCAAGAGACCGATTTTTAATTGTTCGCCACCCTTAGCGCCCTTAATCATAAATTCAATTCTTGAATCAAGCATATACTTGTTCAAATCAAAGAATTCATTGTAAAGACAAACGGATGCCCCAGAATAATCAGTTGGGTCAAGACTAATTTTAAGTGCTGATTTGGATTTATAACCACCATCTTTAGTCTTTTCGATGCCTTTTGATTTTCCACCATAAGCGTAGTCAAAACCACCTTGACGATATTGGTCATCAAAGAATTTATAAACTACAAGACGTGGTGGTTTTTGCTGAGCCATGGAGGCGGTCGCCGTCATTCCTAAAAGGAACAAGGACGCTGCTTTCAAGGTTTGCTTCATTTACGTTACCTCTTGTTTATGTTGAGTTTGTTAGAATTTAAGATTTTTTTGGGAAAAGCGTTCAAAAAAAAGCAAATTCTGTTTACATAAAAAGGCGTTCCTTGAGTCTAAAGGAACGTCTTTTCATTAAGTTACATGTTTTTAGTAAAAGTCATGTAAAAATTATTTTTCGTTTAACATTTTTTCCACAAGTTGTGGTGAAAAACGATCTTGGCGTTTGCCGTTTATGTAGAAGTTTGGAGTTCCTTGTACGCCAACTTTCATACCAAGTTCAAAATCTTTGTTGATGGTTGCTTCCATAGTGGAATCAAGAACCATGTCTTTTTTGAACTGTTCTACATTCAAGCCCACTTCTTTTGCCACTTTTACGAATGTTTCTTCGGAAAGTTCTTTGAAGTGTGGAGCAAGTGCGTAGCGGAATTCCCAGAATTTACCTTGTTTTTGAGCCGCAATACTTGCTGCTGCGGCAGGTTTTGCGTTAGTGTGGAAACTAAGTGGGAAATGTTTGTAAACAAATTTGATTTTGTCTGGGTATTTGTCCATTAATTTTTTGATTTCTGGAGCAATACGTGAACAATATGGGCATTGGAATTCTGTAAATTCAACAATGGTCAATTTTGGATTTTTTGTATTGCCAAAAACTGGAGAGCCATCGTCTGGAATGTCCCAAACTTTGTTATCCATTTCCATTTCTTTTTTCATTTGTTCTAAAGAAATGCCTCTTTTATCAAGACCATATTTAACGATTTCAAATTCTTCTTTAATTTTAGCGAGTTCTGTAGAAACGCTATCAAGTTTTGCGGCTAAAGCCTGGTTAGAGCCGTTTTGGGCAGATGCTTGATTGCAAGCGGTAAAAGAAATCATAAGGACTGCAGGGAGCAGTAAAGATAATGGTTTCATAAAAAATCCTTTTTTTAATGATTGTATAATATAAAAAATATTAAAGAAATAATATGCAAAAAAAAATTAAAGTAGCTTTGCCTGCCTTTTTAAGGATTGGCAGTGATATTTTTAGTTAGTTATGGCAAACATAGTGTGATTTGTCATTGCGAACATAGTGTGGCAATCTTGGCTTTTGTCATTACGAGCGTAGCGAAGTAATCCAAAAACAAATGTTGCTTGCAAGGAGATTGCTTCTGTCACTACGTTCCATCGCAATGACAAGGGGCTTGCGGCAAATTCAGGGTTGTCATGGCGAGAGGCCTTGCGCCTCGCGGCCATCTTGGCTTTTGTCATTACGAGCGTAGCGAAGTAATCCAAAAAAAACAAATGTTGCTTGCAAGGAGATTGCTTCACCCCGTTGGGGCTCGTAATGACAAGGTTCTCAGGCAAGAACCGCGGGCAAGTTCGCGCACAAGTAACAAAAAGCGTGTGCAAGTGTAAAGATTCGAAAAAATGCGGTGTGAGCCTGAGTACCCGAGTGGGTAGCGGAAAATGGCTTTGTGAAGTATGAACAAAGCCAGTTGAAGCGAGGGAGAGACTTCTCCCTTTATAAAAGAGCTATTGATAAGTTGTTGCTTAAGAAGGGTAAAAAGCCTAACAGGAGAACGCTTAATGTGAGGATAAGGATAATGGTTTTTTGTTTTGTGGATACAGACAAAGCGATTTCTTTTGCCGGTTTGTCAATCCAGGCGCTTTTTAAAACTTGTATGTAATAGTAAAGGGCTAGGACGTTGTTTAAGACGGCAAATAGAATTAAGAAATAGTGCTTGTTTTCTGCGGCGGCTGTGAATATTTGGAGTTTGCCGAAGAATCCGGCAAGTGGTGGGATTCCTGCAAGGCTCATGAGAGCGATTAAAAGAGCGATTGCTAGGAATTTGCTTTTTTCTGAGAGTCCGTTGAGAGAAATAAATGTTTCAGATTGGTCTTTGCTGATGGTTGAGAATATGAAGAATGCAAGATAATTTGAAAATGTGTATAAGAATAGGTAATAGATGATGGCGTATTTTCCTTCGGGGGAGTTTCCTAGGAGTGCTATTAATATGTAGCCTGCTTGTGAAATGGAACTGAATGCCATGAATCGACGTAATTTGCTTTGAGATAGTGCGCCTAAGTTTCCTGCTAAAAGTGTGATGCCTGCAAGTAAGGCTAAGAAGGGAACGATTTCTTGGTGAATGGCGTTGAGCGGGCCAAAAACGAGAACGGTTAAGAAGGCTATGGCAATGGATTTTGAGGTGACTGAGAGAATGGCGGTTACTGGTGTTGGGGCGCCTTCATAAACATCTGGTGCCCATAAATGGAATGGGAATAAAGTCATTTTAAAGCCGATTCCGGAAATGATGAATAGAACAGAAATCCAAATGAGTGGAGAAGCTTGATTGGTTTGTAAGGCTTGTGCAATTTCTGGGAAGGTTAAGTGTCCTGCAAAACCATAGAGATAACTGAACCCGAATAATTCAAAGGCTGTTGCGACTGAACCCATTAAAATGTATTTAATAGCGGCTTCTGTGCCTTCAGAATCGCGTTTGTTCCAGGCGACAAGTGCATACATCGGGATGGTGGCTAGTTCTAAACCGAGAAAAAGAGTTAATAAATCATTTGCAGAAACAACGACAACTCCTCCAAAAGTGGCAAAACCAATTGATGCGGCGAATTCTGAAAAATGGAAAAGTTTGGGTTTTTCAGACATGGAGTGTTTGAAGTAATTTTCAGAAAGTAAAAGAGCTAAAAGAGCTGATAGGGTGAATATTTCTCGCATGAAAATGCCAAAAGTATCTATTTGCCAATTTGAAAAATAGACTTGCGTATCTCCAATAAGAACGAAGTTTTGACAAATCAGAAGAATAAAGAGATAAGCAAATGCAAAATTTTTATGAGCAGTTTGGGCTTGCGTTAAAAATAGCTTGAAGGCAAGCATTAAAAAAGGAAAAAGTAAAAGTAGAATATCTGGGATTATGGCTATCATAAAATTACCGCATTAGATTGGAGTAAATTGGAAATATTGATGTGTCTAAAAATTCAGCGAAAGGAGCCGGGAATATGCCTAGAATCAAGAGACAAACAATATAAAAAACGATAATACATTTTTCTTCAAAATAGGCTTGTGGTAAAGATTCTTTTGGTATGTTGAGTGGTCCATGTAACATTTTATTGGCACATCTTAAAATATAGATTGCTGTGGCTGTAATGGAGAGAATTGCAAGAATAGTAATCACTCGGCATAAAGGTGAAGGATTTTCAAAACTTCCAACGAAAATAGTGGCTTCAGCGACAAATCCTGAAAGCCCTGGTAAACCAAGGCCTGCAAAACCAGCAATTACAAAGCCTACACCAATAAAAGGAATGGCTTTCATTAAACCGCTCATTTGAGTAATATCTCTTGTGTGGGTTCTTGAATAAATCATGCCGATGGTTGCAAAGAAAAGCCCTGTTAAAAAACCATGACTAACCATTTGGAGAGCGGCTCCACGGAAAGCTATAGGCGTCATTGCTGCAAGCCCCAGGAATATTAAACCTAAGTGAGAAATGGAACTATAAGCGGTGATGAATTTCAAATCTTTGTGTCGCATGGCGATAAATGGACCGACGATTACATTGAATGCAATAAGTAAGAGTAAATAAGGTAACCAGATTTTAGCTCCTTCTGGCATAAGGTAAATGGCTATGCGAAGGCAACCGTAAGCACCCATTTTCATCATTACGCCAGCGGCAAACATTGAAACGGCTGTTGGTGCTGCTGAATGGCCGGCCGGTGACCAGAAATGGAATGGAAATAAAGAACTTGAAACTGCAAATCCTAAAAAGAGAATCGGGAATGCCCAGAATTGGAAATTTTCAGGGAGCACAATATCTGAAAGTTTTAAAAGATTCCAAGTTCCTGTTTCTGCATAAATTCCAAGGAAAACAGCAAGAATCATAGAAGAGCCGATTGCTAGTGTTAAAGTGAGTTTTTTGGCTCCGTAATCTTTGTTTCCTGAACCAAAGCCAGCAATGAGTAAATACATACACAAGGCTTCCATTTCATAGAAAACAAAAAACAAAACTAAATCAAAACTAATGAAAACGCCATAAACGCTTGCAGCTAAAATTTGAAAAAAGCCAAAGAATATTTTTTGATTTTTTTCAAGTCGCCAGGTGGCTAAAATTCCTGTGAAAATGATAATAGCCGCTAAAACCAACATCATAGAACTTAAAGCGTCTATACCAATAAAATAATTTGCAGAAATAGCATTTAACCAGTTAAACTTGGTTTCAAATAAAAGTTGAAATTGAGAAGATGTGTTTGAAACGGTATTTTGAAAAACTCGGACTAAAAGGTAAATAGAAGATAATAAAACGATCCCCGCAGAAGCGAGATGAAAGCGTTTTAAACGAGGTGAATTTTCTTTGATTGGAATACTAAAAAGTACCGTTAGAAATGGCAGAATCCACAAAAGATTTAATAAAACTTTTTCAAACATGTTAAGCTCCCTGAAGCGGAAGGTTGCTTGCAAAATACCAGAATAAAACACCTAAAATCATAACGCCAATGTAAAATGGAATGTAGCCACAATGTGCGCTACGAACAAGAGAACCTGCTTTGTGAATGATGGTGCTAAAAAAGTTAACCAAAGAACCTATGATTTTTTCTTCTAAGAAACGGGCAAAACTAGCAAGCCCTCCTAAGATAAATTGGCGAACAAAGGTGTAATAAATTTCATCGAAATAAAATTTGTTGTAAATGGTTTTGTAAAAAGTGTTGCGGTTATCAGAATCTAAGGCTTTAGCGAGGTTTGCTTTTGGACTTGCGTAAAGAATGTATGAAAAAATAATCCCAAGAACAGCACAACAAATAGCAAGTGGTGGAATAAAGCTTACATCAGGGATGTTGTGTGAAATAGCCGTAATATTTTCTGGCGTAAAGAAATGATGGAAAATGTTTTTGAATGAAAATCCTGCAAAGATGGTTGGAATAACAAGTAACAGGATGGGTAAAGTCATTAGTAAAGATTCATGCACTGGGTGTTTTGGGGCAGAACGCATTTTTCCGTGAAATGCCAAGAAGAATAAACGGAACATGTAAAATGCGGTTAAGAAACTGGTGAAGAGAGCGCATGCAAAAATAATGGGGTGCCCTGCTTGGTAAGCAGTAATGAGAATTTCGTCTTTGGAATAGAAACCAGAGAATGGCGGAATTCCTGCAATGGCAAGACATGCGATTAAAGAGGCGGCATAAGTCCATGGCATTTTTTTGCGTAAACCACCCATGGCCTCAAGGTCATTTGTGTGAACTTGATGGATTAAAGCACCTGCAATTAAAAAGAGCATACACTTAAAGAATGCATGTGTGAATATATGAAATGTTGCAGCGGTGTAACCGAGTGTGTGAACAGAGCCGTCTGTTAATCTAGCAGAGCCAAGAGCAAGCATCATATAGCCAAGTTGTGAAAGTGTTGAATAGGCGAGGATTCGTTTGATATCTTTTTGAGTGCATGCAATAATGGCTGCAAAAAGCATTGTAATGGTTCCAACAATCATAACGATTTCAAGAACGTTTCCTGAAATAGCAAAGAGCGGGAAAAGTCGAGCTACAAGATAAACGCCGGCAACGACCATTGTAGCACTGTGAATGATTGAAGAAACTGGTGTTGGACCTTCCATAGCATTTGGAAGCCAAATATGAAGCGGAAACATAGCGCTTTTTCCCCAGCCACCAATAAAAATTAAAAGAGTTGAAAGTACCAAAGCATCATTTGTTGGAATTTCAATTATTCCAAGAGAAATCATTTGCCCCGCAAAATTTTCGAGACGAAGAGAATTGATGTCAGAAAAGACAAATGATTTTGCAATATAAGAAAGTAAAATAATACCTAATAAGAAAAAACTATCAGCAAAACGAGTGAGAATAAAGGCTTGTTTAGATGCCGCCACGGCACTTGGTTTATTGTACCAAAAACCAATTAACAAATAACTTGAAACGCCAACTAATTCCCAGAAAATAAACGTTTGGAAAATATTTGTGGCAATTACTAAACCAAGCATTGAAAAAACAAATAAAGAAAGTAATGCGAAAAATCTGCCGGAAGATAAATCGTCTTGCATATAGCCTATGCTATAAATGTGTACAACAAAAGCAATAAGGCTTACGGTTAAAACCATCATTGCCGAAAGAGAATCTAAAAGGCAACCGATAGTGGCAATTAAATTTCCAGAAAAAGAAAGAAATTCAAATTCCCAGGCGGTTAATGGTTTTGCGCCTGAAATAAAAAATTGAACAACGAGAAATATGGCGAATATAGCGCCAAGTCCTGATAGACTTGTTGATAAAATAGCCGCCGCTTTTCTGTGTTTAAAACAAAGGAAAAGACCGTTTATGACAAAAGATAAAAGCGGAAATAGTAAAATTAAGTAGGAGTGTGAAATCAAATTATTCATGATTTATCTCCTGAGTATTGACGTCTAAAGAATGATGTTTTCTATACATTGCAATTAATATGGCTAGTGCCACAGCCATTTCACAAGCGGTAATAGCAATAGAAAAAATGCTAAACAAAGTGCCTGCAGTCGGGTCTTGTGCTTTGAAATAAGCGAAAGCAACAAAATTGATGTTGGCTGCGTTTAACATGATTTCAATAGAAATTAGCATACCAATCAAGTGTCTATTGGTTAAAACACCAAAGATACCTATGGTAAATAAAATAAAAGCAAGGATTAAACAATGAAGTAAAGTCATTTTTCCTCCTTGTTATCTTTTTTGGCAATAGTGATAGCTACAACTAATGTCATAAAAAGTAAAATACTTATGATTTCAAAAGGCAGCACAAAACCATTTGGGGCATACGAAAGTAATCGTTCACCATAAGCAATGAGTGAGGAAGCTTCTGGTGATTTTTGAGTAATGCTTTCAGAAAGTTCTTTTGTGTTGAAAAGGAATTTTGCCATTACTCCAAGAAGAGTTAATGCAAGAAATACAGCTAAAAATTTTTGTGAAATTGGAGTGGATAATTTATTTTCGCCTAAATGACTTGTTAAGAGAATGGCAAAAATTATAAAAACAACAACGCCGCCGACATAAAGCATAATTTGCGCCATTGCCATAAATTCGGCTTTTAACAAAAGGTAAAGAATAGCTGTTCCTAAGAATGAGGCAATCAAAAAGATGGCACTTCGTAAAACGTTTTTCGAAGAAACCGCTGCAATAGAAAGTAAAACCATGAATACAGCGACGAAATAAAAAACAATATCTGAAAAAGGAATATTCAAAATCATCCGCGTCCCTCCTTTTTATTCAGGACTTTTTCAAAAGCTTCTGGAGAAAAATCAGCAAATTCAAAACCTTGTCCCATTTCAATGGCTCCGAATGGACAGGCTTCTACACAAAGGCCGCATTGCGTGCAACTTCCAAAATGATAGAGGTATTTTCCAAGGACTTTTTTACCAGCAATATTTTTTGTGGCAAGAACATTTATTGAAGCGTTGGGGCAAGCTCTTTCACACATGCCACAGGCTGTACAAAGATTTTCACCATTTTCGTCTTCAACCATAACAACATGGCCACGGAAACGGTTGTGCATTTTTAGAGTTTTTTTGTTTTCTGGGTATTGCTCTGTGACGATTCTTTTGGGGTTAAAGAAATATCGCAAAGTGACAGAAAGCCCGCATAAAAGACTATAAGGGCCCGAAACGCAACGTTTTAAATAGCGTTTGATATATTCTTTTGTTTTAATTTTTTCTGTACTCATTAGGGCAAAATCCATCCAAAGGCTAAAAATACAACGCCAAAAATTAAAAGCAACAAGTTTACTGGGAGCAAAAATTTCCATTCAAGAGCCATTAACTGATCAACTCGCGGGCGGACAAATGTCCAACGGAACATCATATAAATCCACACCACAAAGAAAGTTTTGCCTAAAAACCAGACAATTCCTGGTACGAAATTCAAAATATTATCAATGGCTAAAATTCCAATGGTGGGCGCGTGATAGCCACCTAAAAAGCAAACCGTAGCAATGCAAGAAGTTGTAAATAAGTTAATGTATTCAGCAAGATAGAACATAGCAAATGCCATACCATTGTATTCTGTATGGAACCCTCCAGTGAGTTCTTGTTCGGCTTCTGCAATATCAAAGGGTGCGCGGTTTAGTTCAGCGGTTGAAGAAACTAAAAACATAATAAAAGCAAGTAAACCAAGAACAGGAGCTTTGAAAATCCACCAATCCCAAAAGTGTCCGCTTTGGCTAGCAGTGATTTCTCCTAAACTTGCTGAACCGGCAAGCATTACAACAAGCAGAAGAATCATCGCAAACGAAATTTCATAACTAATAATTTGAGCGCCGCTTCTTAAAGAACTGATAAGAGAATATTTGTTGTTAGAAGCCCAACCACCAAGAAGCGTACTTAAAATTCCAAAGCCATTCATGGCAAGTATAAATGGAATAGCTACGCTTAAATCGGCAACTTGCAAATTTTTATCAAACGGGATAACGCAAAGATTTAAAAATGGGGCTGTTAAAACAAAAATTGGAGCTAAGTAAAACAGAAATTTGTCGGCTCCTTTTGGAGCATAAACTTCTTTGAAAAGTAATTTGGCTATGTCAGCAACAAGTTGTAAAACACCATGTGGGCCAAGTCGCATAGGGCCTAATCGGCATTGGATATGCGCACAAACTTTTCTTTCCATATAAATTAAAACAGGAACAGGCGCAATACCGACAACTGCAATAGCCACCATACAAATAATGATGTTTATTAAAGTTGCAATTTCTGCAGAAGGAATATATGGCTGTATAAAATCGGGCAAATATCCCAAAACATTCGGGACATTTTCTCTGACAAAATCGCCAATGGGGTGAGTTACAGAAGGGAGCATAATAAACCTTTAGCGATCAATTTCTGGAATAACAGGGTCAATGGTGGCAAGAATAGTTACGAGGTCAGAAAGTCTTTGGCCTTTTGCCATTGTATTTAAAGCAGCTAAATTTCCAAAACTCGGACTTCGCGTGTGAATACGATAAGGAGAATTTCCGCCAGTAGAAACTACATAAGTTCCATAAAGTCCTTTAGCAGTTTCTGTAGCAGCATAAAAACTGCCATTCGGTAATTTGAATATCGGCTTTTCTTTACTACGATAAGGCCCGTTTGGAATTTTGTCAATACATTGTTTAATGATTTTTATGGATTCGTACATTTCTTGGAAACGAATCAAATAGCGGTCATAACAATCACCATTGTAAAAAACAGGCACATTAAAATCTAAAGAAGAGTAAATACTGTAAGGGTCGTTTTTACGCACGTCATAAGAAACGCCCGAAGCGCGTAATACAGGGCCAGAACAGCCATAAGCAATAGCATCTTCTTTAGAAAGAACGCCTACGCCAACAGACCTATCCATGGCGGCAATATTTTTGGTAAGCAAGCGGTCGTAATCAGAAAGAGCGCCTTCTAAATGTTTTAATAACGCTTTAACTCTTGGAACAAAAGTATCTGGAATATCTTTGTTAGAACCACCTGGTCTGAAAAAGTTAGTTGTCAAGCGCGAACCCGTGACTTCTTCAAAAATATCGTGAATCATTTCACGTTCTTTAAATCCATAAAGTAGAACTGTCTGACCACCAAGATCGCCACCAAAGCAAGCATAAAAAACTAAGTGAGAAGCAATTCGAGAAAGTTCTGCAAGAATCACCCGAATATATTCTGCGCGTTCAGGAACACCAATTCCAGCACCTTTTTCTAAAGCAAGACAAACGCCTAGATTATTTTGGATGGCTGTTAAATAATCTTGTCTGTCTGACATCATAATGTATTGGATGTAATTTAGCTTTTCGGCTTGTTTTTCCATGCCACGGTGAATGTATCCAAGGTGTGGAACTACTTCAATAATTTTTTCACCATCAAGTCTGACTACCAAGCGCAATGCCCCGTGTGTACTGGGGTGTTGTGGGCCCATATTGATGTAAAATTCTTCAAAATCTTCATCAACAGGAGGTTCTCTGAATCCGGGAAGTAAAATATTCTTACTCATAACTATACCGGCTTTGGAATAATATGCGGGTGGGTAAAATCTTTTCGAAGAGGATATCCTTTGAAATTTTCATCTAGGAATAAACGGCGCATATCTGGATGATTTTCAAAATAAATCCCGAACATATCGTAAACTTCGCGTTCTTTAAAATCGGCAGCAGGGTAGAGCGGCGTTAAAGACTCTAAAGAAGCAAGAATGGAAGTTGCTTTTGTTTCGTCAGAAATTTCTTTTTTAGAAAGTGCAACGCGTAAAAAGACTTTATGCCCGAATTTTGTACTCATTAGTTGTGCGATAACATCAAAGTGATCATTCCAGTCAACAGCCGTAATATCAATCAGATAGTCTAGTTTTATATTTTCATCATTTTTCAGCGAATTAGCTAAATGGAAATATTTCTCTTTAGAAACGACAATATCTAAAATATCGCTAGATTCATCAAAAATTTTTATATCACTCTCGTATGTTTCTGCAATTTTGAATAATTCTTCTACCGATTTTCCTTGAGTTTGGATATTAACTCTTTCAATTTCTGGGAAGGTTTCTTTTTGAACACGGACGGCTTTATAAGGGACGTAATTTTCTGGTGGGTTTGTTTTAAATTGTTCGCGTGCAAGTGCCATTTCTTCGTCTTTAATTTTTTCAAGTTCTGCCCAGGCAAGAGCTGCTTCTTTGTAGCGATTTCGTTCTTCAGATTCGCTTAAAGCACCTTCTTTCCAAACATTACGACTAGATTCTTTCATGATTTTTTCACGTAATTTTAATAAACCATGAAATAAAGCTTCTGGTCTTGGAGGGCAACCTGGAATAAAAACATCTACCGGAATAACTTGCTCTGCACCACGAACGACTGCATAATTGTCATAGCGGAAAGGTCCTCCGGATATGGTGCACGCTCCCATAGCGATAGAATATTTTGGCCCAGGAATTTGTTCCCAAAGCATTTGAACTGCAGGCGCCATTCTTTCGGTAATTGTTCCGGCAATAATAAATAAGTCTGCTTGTCTTGGAGAATCTCTAAAAACTTCAGAGCCAAATCGAGCAATGTCATAACGAGCCATAGAACTAGACATCATTTCAATAGCACAACAACTTGTGCCATAAGTTAATGGCCATAGAGAATTAGCACGAGCCCAATTTACTACATAGTCAACCATATTGACAATGGTTTTTCCACCAGGAACTGGGTCTAAAATTTTTGGAATGAAAGGCATTATTCCCATTTTAAAAATCCTTTTTTCCAAGCATATACCAAACCAGAAAATAGAATAGAAACAAAAATAATGAGATCAGCAATTACAATAGCTGGCGTAATAACCATTGGTTCACCAGCAAAAATTTCTTTTAAGTTAACAGCGATTGGAAACAAGAAAAGAGCTTCAATATCAAAAATCAAAAAGAGAAGAGCGAATATGTAGTATTCTACTTTAAATTGGATTCTTGCTGAACCAAAAGTAGGCACACCACATTCATAAGGAGCGAATTTGTTTTTTGTGTTTTTACTTTGGTAACCCAAAATTTTCCCTACGAGAATAGCGCCAATCGCAATAATCGAACCGAGAAATAAAATAAACAGAAGGGGTAAATATTCTGTCATATTCTACCTTTTTAATAAAAGTTCTGCAACTCTTGCAATGTCCCGAAAACGGAGTTTCCGGTTTGAAAACGTTCTTGGATGTGTTTGCATAAATCTTGAAATTCGCGGATAGTTGTACTGCTTAAAATTTCAAGATTCTTTTGCAAGTTTCTCCAAAAACCAGACACATGAACCGTTTCTGCTTGACCATTTCTTGCTTTTTGTTCCATTTCACGTAAAAGAGTATCTGTTTCAATACGAGAAATAATGTAACGAGTTGTCGCTAATAATTCTTGTAAAAAATAAACCAAGAAAAATTCTTCTTGTAAAATACCATAACGCCTGTCTTTTGAAAATAAAGAAATTTTATTTGTTTTGCCAAAAAATACAGAGGCTTGTGCGTATTCAAGACACTTTTCAAGAATTTGTTCGTAACGTCTTATTTCTTGATCTATAGTATAAAAGCGTTCATGATTATCGGCTTCTTCGTTTTCGTAATTTTTTAATCGTTGTTCAAGAGAACGGAAAGCGTAATAAACCTCTTCGTAATAACGATTACGCATACGGCAATTAAAAGCACGATTTTTTAAAGTATAATCGAAAAGATGGGGTAGCGATTTCATTGTTTACGTACCTCCCTAACGCCTTCAATACGTTTAATGTTCATAAGAATTTTTTCAACTTGAGTTTTTCTAAAAGCTTTAAATGTAAGACGAATGCGACCAGAATATTTCACCGAAGCCACACTCATACGAACAAGGAAAACATTTGCATTACTGAGTTCGTTTAATACATCTATTGTAATCCCTTTCCGGTTATCTGTATCAATAGAAAGGTGTGTTTCAAAAGAGCGAGAAGATTCGCCATCCCAAGTAACCGCAATTAATTGCTCAGGAGGAATTTCTTCTAGTTTAGAACAACCTGTATTATGAACTTCTATACCTTGGTGTGGAACAAGTACACCTGTAATTTCTTCACCAGGAATCGGTGAACAACATTTAGCAAAATGAATCAGTAAAGAAGAATTTTGTGAAATAGGCAAAGGGAATGGGTCTAATGCACTATTTTCTTTTGAATAGAGCAAAACAGAAGGCTCGTAATTTTCTTTAATCTTAGAAAAAGAAGTCAAAAATTTCTGAAGTTCTGGGAGAATCATTTCTCCTTGCCCTAATTTTTCATAGAAAGTTTCAATGTTTTTTAAATTGAAGTGCTTGCAAATACTTTGTTCATTAGGAATATCAGAAGCTTTAATATGAGAACGTCTAAGTTCTCTTTCCCAGATTTCTTTACCTAAATTCTGTGCTTGCTGTATAAAACTAGTCCGCATCCAACGGCGTAATTCTTGTTTAGCTTTAGCCGTTTTTACAATATCAAGCCATTCTGGCCCTGGCTCTTGAGAAGGAGATTTAATGATTTGTACTGTAGCGCCATTAGGAACAACAGAATCAATGTTAAAAACTTTGTTGTTTATTTTGGCTCCAATACAATGCAAGCCAAGTTCAGTATGAACAGCAAAAGCAAAATCAAGAATAGTTGCTCCAGGAGGTAATTCTACAGAATCGCCTTTCGGTGTAAATACAGGCATTCCTTTTGGCTTTAAATCGGCTTTCAAGAAATTCAAGAAATCCATTGAATCAGGAATTTCTGCCTGAAGTTTTGCCATTTGTTCTAGCCAACCGAGTTCTTCGCCGCTTCGGCCTGTTTCCATTTTATAAGCCCAGTGAGCCGCAAAACCTTTTTCGGCAGTCATATCCATATCTTGAGTTCTGATTTGAACTTCAACCATTTTATTTTCTGGACCAATAACGGTTGTATGAATACTTTGGTAAAGGTTGGGTTTAGGTGTTGCGATATAATCTTTAAAACGACTTTGTAAAGGAGCCCAAAGATTGTGAACATAACCAAGAGCGAGATAGCAATCTGAAATAGTATTGACGATAATTCGAACGGCAAAAATATCAAAAATTTCTTCAAAAGAACAATTTCTGCGTTGCATTTTTGAGTAAATGCTATAAATGTTTTTTGTACGCCCTTGGATAGTACAATCTAGTTCTTCTAGAGCAAGTTTAAATTGTAACGGCCCGATAACTGATTTAACATAAGCTTCACGAGTATTCTTTTTTTCAATTAAAGCATCAACAATTTTTTGGTATTCCACTGGGTTTACGTATTTAAAAGACAAATCTTCTAATTCTGATTTGAATTTGTATAAACCGAAACGATGGGTTAAAGGAACGTAAATATCAAGAGTTTCTTGAGCAATACTTTGGCGCTTTTCTGGTTTCATATAGCGCATAGTGCGCATATTATGTAAGCGGTCGGCAATTTTAATCAATAAAACGCGCGGGTCTTTAGCCATTGCGTTCACTAATTTTCTATAAGTCTCCGCTTTTTCGGCATCTTTATTCTTTTGTTTTTGAACAGCAGAAATTTTTGTAACTGCATCAACCATAAATGCAGTTTCTTCGCCAAACATTTCTGTAAGTTCTTTTAACGTGTGAGGAGTGTCTTCAACAACGTCGTGTAAAAGCCCAGCAAGAACAGAAGCCGTATCTAATTGTAAATCAGCAAGGATTTTAGCAACTTCTAAAGGGTGTTCTGTATAAGGCATTCCGCTTTTTCGAAATTGACCTTTATGGGCATCGGTAATAAAAAGAACAGCCTTTCTCAATAAATCTTCATTGAGAGAAGGATTTTTACGAATTAACATCTGAATGATGTGTTCTTGATGACTACTTAATGCCGATACTTCCATACACCCCTAATCTATCAAAAAACTCGCTTTTTAGGAATAATTTAAACGAAAAATATGCTTTTTTTTAGAAAAAAAAGCATATTCTATTTGAAATCGTATTAAAAAAAACTATTCAATATTCATCACTTGTTCGCGCATACTTTCAATTTCATCTTTTAAAAGAATCGCTAAACTTTGGATTTCTGCATCTTGGCATTTGGTACCAAGAGTATTCGCTTCGCGGCCCATTTCTTGCAAAATGAAATTAAGCTTTTTACCTTGTGATGAACCTTCTTTTATAGCGTTTGCAAAAAGGAGATTATGGCTTTTAAAACGAGTAATTTCTTCGTTAATATCTAGTTTATCAGCGGTAATACTAGCTTCTTGTAAAATTCTCGCTGGGTCAATTTCTGTTTCACCCATAAGAGCTTTCAAGCGTTCTTGGAATTTTTCTTTCCATGAAACAATTCGTAAAGGGTCTAAATGGGCGATTTTGTCTAAAGTAGAATCAAGAACGTTTAAACGTTTCAACAAATCTTTTTCCAAATTTTCGCCTTCGACTTTACGCATTTTAATAAGAGCGTCCAAAGCTTTTTCTGTTTCATTCAAAATATGCTTACAGAGAGCTTCTTCTTTAGAAGAATCGTTTTTGTAAGAAAAAATTTCTGGTTGATTCAACAAATGTTCTAAACGAATTTCGCCATTTATTTTATAAGTATTCTGTATGTCGTTAGCGATTTTAACAATAGCTTCAACCAATTCTTTATTATAAGAAGACGGAATAGATGCAGTTTCATTTCCACCAAGAGTAATAAAAATATTCACCGAACCGCGAGCCAATTTGGACTTTATAAGATTTTTGATTTCGGTTTCTAAATAAGCCAATTCTTTTGGAAGTTTTGAAACAATATCTAAAAAACGATTGTTTACAGAACGGACTTCAACAGTACATGGCATACCATTAAAATCAGATTCACTTTTCCCATAGCCAGTCATCGAAAAAAGAGACATATTATAAATCCTTCTTTGAAATAATAGCCAGAACGCGTTCAGCACCAAGGTTCTTGAGGCCTATAGCTGTTAAGCCTTTGCTTAAGGCATCGTCATTATCAATAACCATTTTTTCAATTTTTAAACCTTGCTTTTCACACAGTCTGGTAAAATCCCGCAAAGTAAAAAGGTGAATGTTTGGCGTATTATACCATTCGTAGGGGAGTTCTTTAGATTTAGGCATTCTCCCGCGGAAAAGTAAAGCGGAACGCACGGACCAGTTCCCAAAATTCGGGAATGTAATAGCCACATATTTAGCCACGCGTAGAATTTCCTGAAGAAGGCCGAGTGGGTCTCTCATTTCTTGCAAAGTTCTATTCAGAATAGCTAAATCAAAACTATTTTCTGCAATATCATTTAAGCCTTTATCCAAATCTTTTTGCAGAACAGGAACGTCTTTATGAATACAAGAAAGGATACACGTTTCGTCTTTTTCAATACCAATACCTTGCACATTTTTTTGAGCTTTCAATGTGGCAAGTAAAGAACCGTCTCCGCAACCTAAATCCAGAATTCTATCATTTTCTTTAATAAAATTCTGTAAAAGTTTTAACGCGACGCCATCACTAAAAATCGTAGAAATATTACTGGTCTTGGATTTTGAATTAGAAACATTTAAAAAACGCCCGATAGATTTCCCAAGTTTATTCCCTTCAATTAAAAAACCATCATGACCAAAAGCAGTATCATATTCAAGGCTTGTAATGTTTTTCTTGGTGTTTAAAAAAGCGGTAGTGATTTTTCTTGATTCATCAGGAGGAAACAGCCAGTCTGAACTGAGATTTATATTCAAAACATCAGCATGAATCCCTTCAAATGCTTTTTCAAGTGAGCCATATTCACTTTCTAAATCAAACGTATCAGTCGCATGAGCAATTTGCAAATAACTATTAGCGTCAAAACGTTCTACAAATTTAGCCCCTTGATACCTTAAATAACTTTCTAAAGGAATGTTCATATCAAAAGGGGTTGCATAAGCTTGAGTGGCTTTGGTATGCGCCTCTTTAGCAGCAGCGCGCTTGAATTTCTGTTCCATTCCTTCGGCAGAAAGATAGGTGATATGGGCTAATTTTCTTGCATTGGCAAGGCCAATTCTTGGAAATTCACTTTCGTAATAATCGCCGCCATTAAAATTCGGGTCTTGTGTAATTACATCTCGAGCTACAATTTCAAACCCAAGTGCTTGGCTTGAAAAACGTGGAGAACTAGCGATAATCACAAGACGTTCGATAAAATCAGGGTAGAATATGCCCCATTTCATAGCCTGGAACCCGCCCATAGAACCGCCAATTACTGCATAAATATGCTTAATCCCTAAATAATCAGCCAGAACTTTCTGTGTGCGAACCATATCGCCAATAGAAATCTTAGGAAACTTAGAACCATAGGGCTTGCCTGTTTTCGGGTTAATACTTGCAGGCCCGGTAGTCCCTTTGCAACCACCCAAAATATTAGAACAAACCACAAAAAATTTATCGGTATCAACAGCTTTTCCTTTTCCTATCAAAGCGTCCCACCAACCGACATGCTTATCTTCTTTAGAATGAAACCCAGCCACGTGAGCATCTGCAGTCAAAGGACTGCAAATCCAAACCACATTATCTGCGGTTTCGTTCAAAGTTCCATACGTTTCAAAACGAATATCCAATGCAGGTAAAGTTTCACCGCATTCTAATTTAAAACCATCTTCTCCAAAATCCTTGTGCATATCCTGTTCCACAACAGGACCAAGGCTATCTTTATGCAAAAATTCGCTCATACGCATAAATATAAGAAAAGCAAAAGAAATTGGAAATTCAAACAAAGCAATCCGAGATTATTTTTTTGGGCGTTTCCCTGCTCGGTTACCCTCGCTGGGTCGGGCTTTTGCGTTATAAAACTTTTTCACCTCAATAGGTTCAAAAGTTTTTCCGTTCAGCCATTAAAAAATCAAGAAAATTTAAAGAAAAATTTTTACATCAGAAAATCGGGAAGATTTTTTAATGTCCGAACCCCATGGGGCATCAATCCCTAACGCGAAAGGGAAAGTTATATAAGAGTGCATATTAGATACAAGTTAAAGTTTACCACACAAAGCTATGACTTTGTAACAACAAATAGTTCCTCTTGATTTTGCGTAATTTTTGTTATATCTCATGTTAATTTGATGCAAATACAAAAATTTAAATTATCTCTTTAAATAGAAATAATCTATATTCCTATTTAATATTGGTCATTATCGGCAAAAACACGCCGGTAGAAGCTATTTTTTTGAGATTCGTCTCTTATTCTTGGCTCTAAAACTACCACTTTTAAGTCATCTGAGAGTAAGACGAACACTCGCTCTAAAAACGAACTACTAAAACCTTACTATAATGCAAGAAAAGGGTTGTGAATAAGACAAAGGAAGAATCTGATTTAAAACTCGTATATCAAGCAACAACACGAGAAAAAGGAAAAACGGAACTAAAAAAAAGGAGTGTTTACATCGGACAAAGCCCTTATAAATTTAGCGAATTGGTCCATAATAGTCCAATAATTATGCATCAAATTTGCCGATAGATTTAAAATATTATAACTTATTGCCCATAAATAAAACAATAGAAATGACACAGTTAAATTCACGGAACTACATGAATTGCATCAAGGGCTTTTTCTTGTTTCGCTACTTTTTTTTTTGAGAAGGGTGCTGTATGCGGATTTTGAAAAAATCAATAGTTTGGTGTATTATTTTAGCGGTCCTTTGCTTTGTCGCTGTAGTGTGTTATTTTTCCTATGTTACATACATGTATTTAAGAACTCCGGCGCCCCGTTACGAGCATAGAGAGTTTGCTTCTAGCTACGCCATTGATGATATCAATTCTAGGGTAAGCAATGGTCCAAATTATACAATAAACAGAGATTATGATTACAGTATAACGATTACAGACAAATTTATATATGGTGACGGGTTTGCTCCTTACTTGATTATTAATGTGAGCAAAACCGAGGTCTTTACAACATTCCGTTATGCAAAGGACAACTGCAATTATAGCCCTGATGGCGGGTGGTTCTGCGACCGGCTCCTCGTAGATACTTGTATTGCCCCAAAAATAACCAAAGTGCAGGCAGATAAACTTTTAAACGCATACCTCAGTTACAACGGAAATGATACAATTGTCCCGCTTCCTAAAGAAATGTTTTCACCTTTTGACATTTACGTTATAAGAAAAGATAAGAATCTAGATGCGTCCGTCATTCATATACCGAAGCTTTCTGTTCGCTTGAAAAAGTCAACTGTATCCTTGATTCAAGAAATTGAGAACATTTTTCCCGAGGTTGAAAAACTTTTTTCTAGTTGCCGGAATAGATTTGATCGCGAAATTTAAATTATGGAGGATTCAAGAATTAAGATTCTTGACAATGATAGGTAAGGCAATGGAAAACAAATCCTCTAAAAAATCTATCTATTGACAAAAATTGACGTAATTACAGTATGTATTTATAAAACAAGATTCAAACAAGGAGTAACCCATGTCAGAAAAAGAAATTCAATATGGTTTATTTACGGATCCAAGAGATGGAAAAACCTATAAAACAGTAAAAATAGGCAATCAAGAATGGACGGCTAAGAATTCGCAATTTTAATAGAAACAGTGGGTATTGATGCAGGTAAAAAGGTAAAATCCAAAAAGGAATGGGAAAGCGGTGATGTGGGAATCGATTCTTATGGATTTTGTGCCATTCCATCATATTGGCGAGAAAGCAATGGTTTCTTCAATAAAGGTTTCTGTATGACATACTTTTGGAGTTCAACAGAAATTTCTAGCCGTTATGCTTATCGCCTAGGTGTAGATGAATTCGAAGATGCGAATCTAGGCCTAGAGACTTACTATAAGGATTTTGCTTATTCAGTGCGTCCAATTCGGGATTAATGCAAAGGGGGCGGAGCTCTATTTACACGGTTATGAATAAAAACATTTTTTTCATAATGCACAATACTAAAAAAGGTTTCATTCTTTCGAATGAAACCTTTTTTGAATCAATCAGAGTTAATTACAAGCTAATCAGCCCTTCAGTGTCCTTGCTCATTGCTTCGTAGAATGCGTAGCGAGCATCGACTTCTTTCTGGAGGTCGTCGGCCAATGCCTTAGCGACTTCAGGATTAGAGCGGGTGAGAGCTTTATAGCGGTTTTCTGTATAGATGTATTCAGCTACAGGAATAGTTGGCTTCTTAGAATCAAGAATAAGCGGCGCTTTTCCTTCAGCAGCAAGTGCTGGGTTGTAGCGGAGAAGTGGCCAGTAACCTGAATCTACAGCCATTTTCTGGTGAGAAAGCTGGCTATTCAAATCAAAGCCGTGGTTGATACATGGGCAGTAAGCAATAATGAGAGAAGGACCATTGTGAGCTTCTGCTTCCTGGAATACTTTCAATGTTTGAGCATCGTTAGCACCCATAGCTACGCGACCAACGTAAACATTTTTGTAACTCATAGCAATAAGACCTAAGTCTTTCTTGCCAGCACGTTTACCAGCAGCAGCAAACAAGGCTACAGCACCACGGTTTGTAGATTTAGAAGCTTGTCCACCGGTGTTTGAGTAAACTTCTGTGTCGAGCACAAGAATATTTACGTTTTCACCAGTTGCCATTACATGGTCTAAGCCACCATAACCGATGTCGTATGCCCAGCCATCGCCACCCATAATCCAAACGGATTTTTTGACGAGATAGTCGGCATATTCATCGCGGAGGCTAATTGCTTTTGCACAATCAGCACCTGCTAAAGCTTCTTTGAGTTTTGCCACATTAGCGCGTTGTGCTTGAATGCCAGCTTCGTCGTCTTGAGTTTGTGTTTTAAGAGCTTCTACTAATTCTGTTGGGAGTTTTTCAGCACATTCGTCAAGAAGACTCATAGCTTCTGTTGCATGCTTTGTAATAGCAAGACGCATACCAAGACCAAATTCAGCGTTATCTTCAAAGAGGCTATTTGCCCAAGCTGGACCACGGCCTTCCTTGTTCTTTGCCCAAGGTGTTGTTGGGAGGTTACCGCCGTAAATGGAGGAGCAACCTGTTGCGTTTGCAACAACCATGCGGTCACCAAAGAGCTGGCTTACAAGGCGAACATAAGCGGTTTCGCCACAACCTGCACAAGAACCGGAGAATTCAAACAATGGTTCTAAGAGCATTGCTTGTTTTACAAGATTCTTATTGATTTGAGTGCGGTCGTATTCTGGTAAATCCACAAAGAAATCCCAGTTTTTAGCTTCGCTAGCAGCAATAGGTTCTTGTGGAACCATATTGATAGCTTTCTTTTCTGGTTCTGCTTTGTTCTTAGAAGGGCAAGCCTGGGTACAAACACCGCAACCAGTACAGTCGTAAGAAGAAACAGCCAAAGTAAACACTGGTTCAGCAAATTCGGTTTTGAAGCCTTTAGCTGCTGTAAACTTGAAGCCTTCAGGAGCATTTGCAAGAGCCGATTTATCAACCACTTTTACGCGAATTGCTGCGTGTGGGCAAACCATAGCGCACTTGCCGCATTGAATACAAGTGTCTGGGTCCCAAGATGGAATAGCAAGAGCTAAATCACGCTTTTCGTATTTAGTTGTTCCAGTTGGGAACACACCATCAACAGGCATTTTAGAAACAGGGAGTTTGTCGCCGTTGCCTTTAATAATTTCAGCAGTCACTTCGTTTACAAATGCAGGAGCATTTCCATGAATCGGGGCACGAAGTTCTTTTGAACTTGTTACTTCTGCAGGGATAGCGACTTCATAGAGGTTTGCAAGAGAGGCGTCGATAGCGTCCCAGTTCTTCTGGACCACTTCCATGCCTTTTTTTGCATAAGTTTTTTCGGCGTATTTCTTGATGTATTTGATAGCGGTATCAGAATCAAGAACGTTACCGAGTTTAGAGAAGAAACAAGTTTGCATTACGGTGTTAATGCGACGACCCATTCCTGTTTTTGCAGCAACAGCATAAGCGTCAATTACAAAAACTTTAATGCCTTTTTGAATAATCGCTTCTTGAACAATGCGTGGGAATGTATTCCAAACCGTTTCTGCAGAATGCGGAGTATTCAAAAGGAATGTAGCCCCATTCTTTGCATATTTAAGCATATCAATAAGGCCAAGGTGCGGTGTATGGTGGCAAGCTACAAAATCAGCTTCGTTTTCACCAATCAGATAAGGAGCATTGATAACTTCTTTACCAAAACGTAAGTGAGAAGTAGTCATAGAACCAGATTTCTTGGAGTCGTAAACGAAATAACCTTGAGCGTAGTTTTCAGTTTCGTTACCGATAATCTTGATGGAGTTCTTGTTTGCACCAACAGTACCATCGGAGCCAAGACCAAAGAACATAGCCTGGAAGAAATCTTTATCTAATTTGAAGTCTGCATCAACATCGAGAGATGTGCCACAAACATCGTCAATAATACCTACTGTGAATCTTGCACGAGGAGCGTCTTTTGCAAGTTCGTCGTAAATAGCTTTGACCATTGCTGGGGTAAATTCTTTAGAAGAAAGGCCATAGCGACCGCCAATAATTTTTGGCATTGCCATTTTGCCAGCCATAACGGCTTCAGAAATAGCAGTCAAAGTGTCTTGGAAAAGTGGTTCGCCAGCAGAGCCTGGTTCTTTACAGCGGTCAAGAACAGCAATTTTCTTTACGCTTGCAGGGAGAGCTGCTACGAGTTGTTCCATTGGGAATGGACGATAAAGGCGAACATTGAGCATACCCACTTTCTCGCCTTTTTTGTTGAGGTATTCAACAGTGTCTGCAATTGTGCTAGAAGCAGAACCCATTACAACAATAACATTTTCAGCATCAGGAGCGCCTACATAATCAACCAAATGGTATTGGCGACCAGTGAAACCTGCTACCTTGTCCATATATTGCTGAACGATTTCAGGAACTTTGGCATAGAATGGGTTTACGGTTTCGCGGCCTTGGAAATAAACGTCTGGGTTTTGTGCAGTACCGCGCATAGTTGGGCGGTCTGGAGTAAGGCTACGTTCACGACAAGCCTTAACGTATTTGTCGTCAATTACATCGCGAATAACGTTATCTTCAAAAGCTTCGATTTTCATTACTTCGTGGCTTGTGCGGAAACCATCAAAGAAATGCATCATAGGAACGCGGCTTTCAAGAGTAGAAGCATGAGCTACAAGAGCTAAATCCTGGCATTCTTGAACATTGCTAGAAGCAAGCATAGCAAAGCCAGTTTGGCGGCAAGCCATAACGTCGGAATGGTCACCAAAAATGGAAAGACCTTGCATAGCAAGAGAACGAGCCGTTACATGGAAAACTGCAGGAGAAAGTTCGCCGGCAATTTTGTACATGTTAGGGATCATGAGCAAAAGGCCTTGAGATGCCGTAAAGGTTGTCGTTAAAGCACCTGCCTGTAAAGCCCCGTGAACAGTACCAGCGGCACCACCTTCAGATTGCATTTCAAAAACGCGTGGAACTTGTCCCCAAAGGTTTTTCTTGCCAGCAGCACTCCAGTTATCAGAGTGTTCAGCCATAGGGCTAGATGGGGTGATAGGGTAAATTGCTATAACTTCGCTCAATTTATGGGCTACATTGGCGGTGGCTTCGTTGCCGTCTACCGCAATCATCTTTTTTGCCATTTTGTCTCCATTTTTTTGTTCAAATCTGCAAAAATCATTAGTTTGTTGTCTAAAACACTAATTTTTTATCAACGTTTTAGGCGATTCGTGGCTAAATTTATATAAATCTTATGAAAATAGCCATATTTATTTTCATGTTCTTAAAAAAAACAAGCTTTTTGGAGATTAAATGAAAATTTTTTTAATGACAAGTCCTGTTGACTTTGCTGGCGAACAGGAATTTATAGAACAGATGTTTGAAAAGTTCCCTTTTATGCTTCAAGTAAGAAAGCCAGGCTATACAGATTCAAAAATGGAAAAATTTTTATTAAGCCTTGCTCCTGAAGTGCGAGAATCGGCGATTTTACATGGAAATCCTGAAATAGCCAAGTCTTTTTCTATGGCTGGCTTTTGTGAAAAAGCACCTTTTTTTGAAAAAAATAATGTGGTTTCTGATTTGAAAAATTATGCTTTTTGTGAAAGTATTGCACAATTAGAACAATTACCCAAAGAAATTTCTGGTGCTTTTTTGTACCCCATTTTTGATTCTTTGACAGAGCCTGCCATAAAATCGGGTTTTTCTGATGGCGTAAAACTTTCGAAACTTCCTTTTGATGTTTTTGCATGTGGCGGTGTTTCAGAAGACGAATTTAAAGAACTTTTACAAAATGGCTTTTCTGGTGCCTGCGTTTGTGGTTCTGTTTGGAATTACGCAGACCCGATTGTGGCATGGAATCGTATAACTAGAATGGTTTTTAGGTTATCTTGAGTAATGGTTTATTGTAAAAATGAATGGATGTTTGTAAAATCCTTTTAATAATAATGAAGGAAAAAGCAAAGAAAATTTAAATGAACTAAATTTTGTGACATGTTTGGAGAATGAGAGGGGAAGTTTTAATAAATCATTGTCTAGAGACAACATAAAATGTTGTTTCGGTGCGTTTTGTGCAGTTTTTAGGCTTAGATTTGTGTTAAACGTTTGAATTGTGGAGTGTATATGGGTATCTTCTTAAAAGAGAACTCAAAAAAAGGTCTGTTTTGTGCCTTTTTAGCAACGTCTGTGCTTTTTGGTGTTGAGCCTTCGTTTGGAGCAACAAAACAGATGGAAAAAATTTCTCGAGGCTTAGCCATTTCCAATGTCGGAAATGGAATGCTTGTTTCTTGGCGTTTGCTTGGAACAGAAAGCCCGGATACTGAATTCAATTTGTATCGCGATGGTGTAAAAATAGCTTCTATTGCAAAAACGGCTGGTACAAATTATTTAGATAAAAGTGGCTCAATAGATTCTGAATACACGGTTACAGCAATAGTGAATGGAAAAGAAAGTAAAGCAGAAAATGTAGCTGTTGTTCTTGATAAAACAATTCTCACTAATGGAAATTCTTTCCCCTATAAAACGATAAAGCTTGAAGTTCCTGCAACACAGACAATGCCAGATGGCTCTACTTGTACTTATACTCCAAATGACATGAGTACAGCAGATTTAGATGGTGATGGTGAATATGAATTGATTTTAAAGTGGGACCCTTCTAATGCTCATGATAATTCTCAAACAGGTTATACCGGGACTGTATTTATAGATGCTTACAAATTGAATGGTTCTCGTCTTTGGCGTATTGATTTAGGGAAAAATATTCGCGCTGGTGCTCATTATACCCAATTTCAGGCGTTTGACTATGATGGTGATGGCAAAGCTGAAATGATTGTAAAAACAGCTGACGGAACTGTTGATGGTACAGGCAAAGTAATTGGTGATAAATCTAAAGATTATCGTAGTGATGCGGGAATAATTTTAGATGGTCCGGAATATTTAACCGTTTTCAGAGGAATTGATGGTAGTGCAATAACTACAGTAGAATACCAACCAAGTCGTAATATTAATAAACATGAAAAAGTAGATGCCAAAGGTTCTTGGGGTGATGCTTATGGAAACCGTTGTGAACGTTATCTGTCTGCAACCGCTTATTTAGATGGGGTACACCCGAGCGCTATTTTTGTCAGAGGGTATTATACTTCTGCTTATGTGGCCGCTTATGATTTTGATGGAAAAGATTTGAAATTGCGTTGGCTTCATAAGTCAGAAGACCCGGGTAAAGGTCTTTATGGTGAAGGGAACCATGGAATAGCAATAGGAGACCTTGATGGCGATGGCTATGATGAAATCGTTTTTGGTGCTGCGGCTTTAAATCACGATGGTACTTTGCGTTATTCAACACGTTTAGGCCATGGAGATGCACACCATCTTTCTGATATGGACCCAGATAGACCAGGGCTTGAATATTGGGATGTTCATGAACATAAAGACGCTCAATATACAGATGAATTGCGCGCTCATGATGGTTCTATTATTTGGGGAACTTTACAACCCAATCCTGGTGTGGATAATGGCCGAGGTATGGCTGCTGATATTGATTCAACTTATCGAGGTTTTGAAACTTGGTCAAGTAAAGGTGGTGGCATGCACACGGTAAAAGGAGAGTTTATCGGAACGCCTGCTGTTTCTACTAATTTCCGCATTTATTTCGATGGCGATTTGCAAGATGAACTTTTGGACGGAGCTTTTGTAACAAAATTTAATTCAAAAGAAAAGAAATCAGAAACTTATTTTGATGGACCTACAGCTTTAAGCGCAACAGGTTGTAATGGAACTAAAAATACGCCAAGCCTTGTGGCTGATGTTTTTGGCGATTGGCGAGAAGAATTAGTGGTCCGCTCTTCAACAGACCCAACTGTACTTTATATTGTGGGCACTCCGGTTGTTTCCCCTTATAGAGTTTACACGCTTATGCATGATGCCGTTTATCGTACAGCAATTGCATGGCAAAATGTGGCTTATAATCAGCCACCGCATTTAGGTTATTACTTGCCAGATATGGTGAAAAATCTTAAAAAGCCTGATATTTATGCTGTCGGTGCTAATGGCGATGTGGTTTACCCGCCACCAAGTCTTAATAAAGTAGGAAATGGTCTTGATAACCAGAGCGTTTTGGTGAATACAAGTATTGACGCAATTACTTATAACTTTATGTTTGCTGAAAGTGCAAAAGTAAACGGGCTTCCAAAAGGTGTTTCTGCAAAAGTAGATGAAAGTGCAAAGACGATTACTATTTCTGGCACTCCGACAGAGGTTGGTTTGTTCCAATTTACTGTTGTAACTGAAGGCGGTGATGGCGAAGCGGCGTCTATGAATGGTTTGATTTCAGTTGTAAACCCTGATGCGACTAAAGAAAATGTAGAAACCAAAGAAGAAGCTTCTAAAATAGACGCGTCTACACCTGTTGCTGGCGCTGGTTGGAGTGAAAATACAAATACGGGATTCTTAGAAAATGGCTACTATAACTTTGAAAATACAGATGCGAGTTATGGAACATGGAACTTGTATTCTAAATACACTGCAACAACAACGATTACAGTGCGGTATGCAAATGGCGGAACGTCTGCAAGGAATATGCTTCTTGTTGTAAATGGTAAAGAAATAGGCGAATTAGAAATGCCGTCTACAACCAATTGGACAACATGGCAGACTACTGAATTGAAAATAGATTTGCAAAAAGGTTTGAATACGCTTACTTTAAAATCAATTGTTGCTGATGGCGGAGCAAATGTTGATATGTTCTATTTTGATATTGATGGCGTTGAAATTTATGCCGATCAATTAAATAGCGTTCCATCAAAAGTAGTGAAACATAATATTTTCTATAATCCAGTTTCAGGAATTTTATTTACTCCAAAATCTGGGCTTGCGGAAATTTATTTCTACGATATGAATGGTGTAATGCGTTTTGGACTTTCTAAAAATGTCTTTGCTGGAGAAAATTCCGTTTCTCTTGAAGATGGAATACTTCCTAAAGGCATGTATGTTGTGAAAGTAAAAGTAAATTCAAAATTGTTGTATAGTAACGTTTTCAGAAAGTAAAAATATGAAGATTTTTAGCAAAATTTGGCAGTCGGTAGTAGTGGCGACGTTGTTATTTACACCATTTTTATGGGCAAAAGTTACCATTTACTTGTGTGGCGATTCTACCATGCAGGATTGGGCAGAAGGTTATTACCCTAAACAAGGGCAAGGTCAGGATTTTCATTATTGGTTTGATTCAGGCCTTGCTGATGTCGTAAATCGCGGTCAGGGTGGTATGGCTGCCGAAGGCTATTATGACATGTTCTGGAAATCAGGGTGCTCTGCTGGAAATTGTATTGCTGATAAAATTAAAGCAGGGGATTATGTTATAATTCAATTTGGTATAAATGACAGAAACAAAAGTACCAATGAAAAATATAATTCTTCAATGACGGCTATGTTCAATGAAACTCGTGCAAAAGGGGCGTACCCAATTATCATGAGTCCGATTCGTCGTTGTTATTTCTTCAATAATGATTCTATTTATGAAAGCTACCATGAATACCCTTGGCTTGCAAGAGAACTTTCTGAGTCATTAGACGTCCCGATGATTGATATGGATACCCTTGCTCGTAACTATATGCTTTCGCTTGGTTATACGTACACGTCACAATTTGTATTTAACCATGCAACAAAAGCTGAATACAGCAATTTAGGGAGTGATCAGGCTGACGATGTGCATTTGCAGATGAATGGAGCAAATGCGTATGGTCGGATTATCACAGAACAAATGCGTGTTCATAAAGACCCGATTGTTAAAAAACTAGGTGATTATATGGCTCCAATGTATCAGGTTTCTGTAAAAGTGAGCCCGGCTGGTTCTGATAGCGCCACATCAATTAGTGCGTATTATCCAGAAGGCATGACTGTTATGCTTAAAACAATTCCTAAAAATGGCAAGAAATTTTTAGGTTGGTATGATGGTAATGGTAATAAAGTGACTGGAAATTCTGTTGCTTCAGTTAGTTCGCCTAATATTCATACGTTTGTGATGAAAAATGCAAGTACGCAATTTACAGCTGTTTACGAAGGCGGTAATGCAGAAAAATATACAGGCGATGGTAAAGCTTTAACAGAATTCCCGACAGGAACACCAAAGAGTCTTGATGATGTCACATTTGAACCTTTTACACCAATTGGTGGAAGTGGTGAAAATGATGTTAAAGTTGACAAAAACATAAAGAATTTTTTTGATGCGTTTATACCTGATTCTGGTATTGGTTATTCAGAAAGTAATAACGCTGGTTTTCATGGTGAAGGTTTTTGGAATTTTGCAAATGAGAAAAATTCTTATGGCTCTTATCGAATGAAATTTCCGGGGGCTGGCTATGTTACGCTTGCCATTATTTATGCAAATGGTGGAACAACAGACCGCATGATAAATGCTTATTTAGACCACGATTATTACATTAGTGCTCCACCAACAGGAAGTTGGACAACATGGGATACGGCTTATGTTGTAATGGATGCGCCTCTTGGTGAAACTGAATTACGTTTTATGTCATTAACAAGTGATGGTGGACCAAATATTGATATGTTTGGGTTTAGCGTAGATGGTGTTTGCCGAGTATCTGAAGGTTGCCCAGAAGAACCACAGGTTTTGCCATTTTCTAAAGCAATGACTTTTGCAAAATTAAATGGCAATGTTTTGGAACTTTCTAGTGAATTAAATTCTCAAATAAAAATTTTTGATATGCAAGGTCGTCTTATTGCAAAGACAATATCTAATGCAAAATCAATAGATTTGAGTAAACTAGTTTCTTCTAATGGCATTTATCGCTTAGTGGTAAAATCAGCAGGCAAAAAATTTATGACAACTTGGGTTAAGGCTTTTTAATAGGTAGTTTATGAAATCTTTTATAAAGTTCTTTTTGATAAGTATTGCTTTTGCCGGGCTTGCTGTTAGCGATTCAATTAGTTTTACTATTCATATTGTCGGCGATTCAACGGTTTGTAATTATAACGAAAAAGCTTACCCACAAACAGGTTGGGGGCAAGTTATTGGTTATTTTTTTGATGGTGCAAGGGTTCGAATCAATAATGCAGCAATTGGAGGCCGTAGTTCAAGAACATTTATAGAAGAAGGCCGTTTAGATGCTGTTATTAATGCAGCCTCTGCAGGCGATTACCTTTTTGTTCAATTTGGCCATAATGATCGCGATTACAGTAAACCAGCTCGTTATGTGGAACCAGCGCAGTTTCCTGGTTACATTCAGCAATACATTGATGCCGGAAAGAAAAAAGGAATGCATGTTATTTTAGTTTCACCAATGAATTTAAATGGTTCCCGAAATGTCTTTTCAACAGGGGATAAAAATTATGATGCTCGCGGTATGATGCAGACTGTTGCTAGTAATAATAAAATTCCATTTGTTGATTTGAATATGAAAGCGTATAACTTATACAATGTAGATTATAAAAATATCCCGGAATATGTAACGCGTTATTTGTATAAATCATTGCAAGCGGGTGAATACCCGAATTATCCTGATGGGGTAAATGATGGAACAACGCATTTTCAAGAAATGGGTTCAATGGGCCATGCTCAATTAATTTGTGAAGAACTAGAAGCAAACCTTAATAATTCTAATTTATCTCAAGAATCTAAAACGGCTTTAACAACTCTTGTATCTTCTATCAATAAGCGTTATACGATAAAAGTGCAAACAAACTTGAACGATTATTCTGGCTTAATTACGCAAACACAGAATTTCCCGGCTGGATCTCCAATGACATTACGAGTAACACCTAATGGAGAAATTTTTGAAAAATGGGTTGATGATGATTGTAATGAACTTTCTAAAAATATGATTTATTATGGCTTTAAAACGCCGGCAAGAAATATTACATATACTGCAATGTTTAAAGGTGGAGCTGCTTGCCAAAAAATAGCTCATGATAAAGAAGACAATGTAGAATTGCCACAATCTTCTAGTTCAATGGAAGAAAGTTCTTCTAGTGCAATCGATAATTCATTATGCTTTTCAGGAGAAGCTAGTCCATTATGGCCTTCGCCTATTGATATGTCTGAACCGGAATTTGGCGATGGGACAACTGATTCCAATCACGAAGGTTTTACTGGAAAAGGATTCTTTAATATAGCGAATGCTAATACAAGTACTGCAACTTATAATGTTACTTCTGACCAATCGGCTTCAAATGCTCGCGTAATGATTCGTTATGCGTTTGATGGAACTGCTAATCGGGATATGAAAATCACAATTGATAACGGAACTTACGATGTGGCTTTCCCGCCAACAGGCGCTTGGACAACTTGGGATACGGCTTATATTGAAAATGTCTGGGTAGATGCCCTTGATTTTAAAGTAACCATAGCTTCTACTACTTCAGATGGTGGACCAAACATTGATATGATAGCTTTTGATATGCGTGGGGTTTACCGTACGGGCTGCGAGCCTGCTAAAGTAGAAGGGGAAACTTCTTTAGTAAATACGCAAAAGCAAAAAATCTTTTATAATAAAAATGCCCCAACATTTAATGCGTTAGGGCAGAATAAAGGAAATGTTTTGCAAAAAGATTTACCCAAAGGGCATTACTTTAAAAAGCATTAAGTGGATTCTTTTTTAGCTCCCATAATGCCAGTATCAAGAGCTTTTACTGGTAAAAGAGAAACTTCGCCTGATTCACTCAAAATGACGGCAACGCCTGTTAAGTAATTAACCCAACGCCCATTTTCGTGAAATTTAAAATCAATTGCTCCGTTTGTAGCATAAACGGTAAGAGGCATAAGTAACATATCGTGAGAAACTAAAATGCCTACGCGGTTATCCCAATAAGCCATGTCAGGAACAATCACTTCAGAAATGTATTGGTCACCTCTTGTTTTTAAATCATAGAATGCGTCTGGAGTAGAACCCGTGTAAGCCCATTTAGCAGTTACCTTCCAAGCACCACCCCTTAATTTGGAATACTTGTTGAAAAGAGCTGTGTCTAGAACAAACCAGTTTCCATCGAGACCTTCCCAGGCAAGAACTTCGACATCACCTTCGCCACGACCTAAAGCAATTTTTTTACAAGTTTCGGTGGTGCGTACAAAACCAGAAGAAGCGTAGTGGAATTTAGTATCGCCAAAGGCTAAGTTTTCACCAACTTGAATTGCTTGCAATTCGCCATTTTCTGTTAAAGTGGCTTCTTGACCTAAATCATCAATACGTTCGGCATGTCTTAAAACGAAAGCGACTTTGTCGGTTGGCTTTAAGTTTTTATAGACATCTTGAATAGTATAAAACCCGTCGGCATCAGGGGTTAAAGCGATTGCATCAGAATTTGCAGAGGAAGATGGTTCTTCTGTTTCAATGGTTTCAGAAGAAAGTGGAATGTCGCTATTTTCAACGGAACTGCTAGAAATAGTTTCAACAGTTTCTGATGAACTAGGAACTTCTGGAGATGTAGATGAAGAAGAATCATCGCATGCTAAAAGGCATGTTAAAAAAGACGCTGTGAAAAAAAGGTTTAGGATTTGGCGAGCCATTTTTTCTCCTAGGGATTGAAAATCTTCTCTGTAAAAATAAACAGGTATTTTCAAATAAGTTTAAGATTTCTTGTAAAATCTAATAAACTTAGGTTTTGCGATAAAAACGAGCTAGTAATGACAATCCTTTTTGCACTTGCCGCATGTCTCTTGTCCGCAGTTCTTGTCACTTGCGAACGAACTTGCCGATGGTTCTTGTCATTGCGAACCGTGCCGAATGCACGGTGCGGCAATCTCCTTGTCAGTGATCGCCACACTACGTTCGCGATGACAACTCTAAACTAGCCACATGCCTCTAGTCATTGCTAAGAAACTCGTCCACGACTTCCTCACGGTTCTTGTCACTTGCTCACGGTTTTTGTCACTTGCTCACGTTTCTTGTCATTGCGAACCGTGCCGAATGCACGGTGCAGCAATCTCCTTGTCAGTGATTGCTACACTACGTTCGCGATGACAACTCTAAACTTGCCACACGCCTCTTGTCATTGCTAAGAAACTCGTCCACGACTTGCTCACGGTTTTTGTCATTGCGAGCCGTGCCGAATGCACGGTGCGGCAATCTCCTTGTCAGTGATCGCCACACTACGTTCGCGATGACAACTCTAAACTTGCCACACGCCTCTAGTCATTGCTAAGAAACTCGTCCACGACTTCCTCACGGTTCTTGTCACTTGCTCACGGTTCTTGTCATTGCGAGCCGTGCCGAATGCACGGTGCGGCAATCTCCTTGTCAGTGATTGCTACACTACGTTTGTGATGACAACTTGTTTTTCCGCGACATTTGCTTTCTTGAGTTTGAGAGAAACTCTCGGCGCTCGGCAAGGCCATTTGCACAAGTGCTGTTGTACTAGCTCTTGCTTCTTGTTTCACAAAGAATAAAAAGGTTATAAAAAATCTCCCGAGGCATTTGCCTCGGGAGATTAAACAACTTGATTTTTGTCAAAAGCTTTTAAAGCAGAATCAAATTATTTCAAAATGAGAGATTTCACAAAATGCTTACCACCTTGCTTTACAGAAAGGTAAGCGGCACCTTGGTAAGAACTTTCAATAGAAATATTATTAACGCCTTTAATCGCATTGAGAGAAACGCTCTTTACTACTTGTCCAAGGCTATTCAAAAGAAGAACGTTAGCTTTACCAGCATTAGAAGTTTCAAAAGAAACGTTAATCACATTATTCTGAACGTTCAAACGAATTTTATTCGAAAGAGTAGGAACATTTGAAATAGCATTTGTGTTACCACCAAGACTTTCTGTTGGTTTAAGCGTAGCAGAAGCAATACCGTCAACACTAGGAACTTTTTTATTAAAGTTTTCCAAAGTATCTGTTGTACCATCAGCCTTCCAAAGAACTACGTTATCAATAGCCATAGTTCCATTGAAATTAGTACCATAAACATTCCAACCAATAGCCATTACATTAGACTGGTCAGTCAATTCAATACCAGAAGCACCAAAAGGAATTTTGTATTCTTCCCAAGTTCCAGATTTTGGAATTTCTTGAACCACATGATAATCGCTCCAACCCCAAGAAGAGCCAGACATAGCAAAGAAATCAAGGCTAGCCCATGCATACGGGTCAGAAGGAATTTCTTTAGCTTCACCTTCAATTTTTACTTTGAAAGAAATCGCAGTATATTGAGACCAGTTTTTACCACCAAGATCAATTCTTACAGTACCAGTTTCAACAGAATCAGTAGTAGCGCTAGTATAAGTAATCACAGCAGATTTATTAGAAGTATCTTGGCTAGCAGCGACAAATTGGTCAATAGAATTCCCTTCAAGAGCAGACATACCATAAGCTTCACGCATTGCATTCAAGGTTTCGTAGTCTGTAATTTCACCAACTTTACCGCCAAATTTATGAGTCTGGCGACGGATAATAGTCATATTACCATTGCCTTCATCACCAGTATCCCAGACGATAGGAACAATGCCTCTCGCTTTTGCAGCAGAAAGAGTATAGCCATACCAAGCGGCACGTGATTGCAAATGCAATTTCAGGTTGTTCCCTTCAAGATCGCTAAGGCGCTTAATAGAACCCATTTCGCCAATAACAACAGGAATACCGTTTTTCACAAAAGCGTTTTGCAACTTATTGAACTGTTCATCAACAGAAGCTTTAGAACCAAGCAAAGAACCAGAACAAGTATGAGCCGCATCATTACCAGGAGTCAAATCTTCCCAATAGTAGAACACTTTTCCCCAAGATTCATCTTGAGTCATGAGAGTAAGCTGGTATGGGTAAAAATGAGCTTCAGCCATTGTATAACCAGTACCTGTTGGGTCAGTAGGGTAGTCATTCTGGAGCAAAGCCATTTTATCAATTTCAGTACGAGGCATTTGCACAATCACAGTTCTTGTCGCGTTATTACCGCCAGTATTACGAACAGCTCTCAAGCAAGCTTCGTGAAGTCTTTTTAAAATTACCATACGCTCGGCGTTAAACGCAAGCTGACCATTATCAGTATAACCATCAGCAGCACTACCACCTCTATGGTCATTTACGCCAGGTTCGTTTGCACTAGCAAAAATCAATTTTTCATCGTAATCTTTAAACTTATTTGCGATTTGAGTCCAATAACCTTCTTGAAGTTTACGGACAGCAGACGAATCAGTAGTAGTTTGCTTACCATCTCTGTCGATATGAGAACCACTAAAAACCTTATCTTCTAACCAACCATTATCCCAGTGGCTATTCAAAACGGCATACATACCATTATCAATAACCATATCAACAACAGCTTTCACAGAATCGAGCCAACCACTATTAATTGTCCCATTACTTGCGTGAGAATCCCAGGCACAAGGAATACGGACTGTACCAAAACCCGCATCTTTAAGGCTTTTAACATATTCAGCTGTTGGGAATAAATTACCCCAGCCAGTAGGTCCGCCAGCAGAAGCAGGCACTTCCATAGTATTACCGATATTGATACCCATACCCATATCGGCGACCAAATCAGAAGCTTTCGGGAGAGCAAAAGCCGTAGAGGCCAGAAAAGCTCCTAAAGAAGCTATTTTAAAAACATTTGATATTGAACCCATAAAAATCCAATCTCCGTAAAAAAGGTGAAAGGAATCCAAACAATTCCCAGACAAAAAATAAAAAGATTTTTAAACACTAAAATTAAAGAATATGTAAAAAGAAGTTATAGAAAATGGACCATGCAGGAGTTTAATAAGAGGGTAGCATAAGCTACTATATTCATTGCGCAACCCCAAAAAGGTAAAACAATGGCAAAAATCAACAAGCCGAGTATTGCGACCGACACAAGCTTGCTTGTGGTCGGGCATAATCGAGGCGTAGGATTTTCTGAAAAAGTCAACTACAACTCCGAGACAAGGGAACAAGTCATCAAGCTGGTCCTGAAAGGCGAAAAGTCCGCAAATCAGATAGCCAAGGAACTCGGAATAGGGCCAAATACGGTCGGCAGGTGGGTAAACGAGTACCGCAAGGAACACAACCTGCCGAGCTATCGCGAGGAACGGCGCATCCGCAAGGTGTCCGTCGAGGAACTCGCAGCCAAGAACAGGGAACTGGAGAAGCTCCTGAAGAAACGCGAAAAGGAACTCGCGGACGAGAAGGAGACGGTAGAGATCCTAAAAAAATCCCTGCACATCTTTGACGCCTACGGCGTCCGCGGCTGCGCTCGGTCATAACATCATGCGAGCATGATGTTGCGACACTCGCTTGGCACGCTCTTATGCGACCACACGACTGAAATGCGAGGCGATACACGTGAACCGCAAGAAATACTCAGTCAGGAAGATGTGCAGAGCCCTGGGAATACCGCAGTGTTCCTACTACCAGTGGTCGAAACAGGAAACGGCAAGGGCCGAACGCAAGGCCCGCGAAGAACGGCTTGTCCAGAAGGTCCGCGACACCTTCGAAGAAAACCACCGCGTGTACGGTTGCCCGAAGATGCAGGCGTCACTCCATGACAAGGGTGTCGAGGTAAAGGTGTGGAAACTGCGCCGCATCATGCGCGAGAATGGCCTCTATCCGGTCACGCTCAAGAAATGGAAACCCTACCGCAAGGGCAAATGCGACGCCATGTACAGCGAGAACCTGGTGCAGCGGAAGTTCGATCCCGACAGCCTGAACGCAGTCTGGGCCGGCGACATCACCTACGTCAAGACGGCGTTAGGCTGGGTGTACCTTGCCTTGGTGTTGGACCTGTGCAACAAGGAGGCGGTGGGCTACGCCGTGAGCAAGAACATCGATACCGAACTTGTCAAGCGCGCGTTGTCCAATGCCATCATGCAACGCGGCCATCACGACAGACTGACCTTCCATTCCGACCGTGGCGTGCAGTACAGCAGCATGGGCTACCGAACGATGCTCTCGGAGAATGGGATAATGCCCTCAATGAGTGCAGCGGGGTGTCCCTACGACAACGCCTGCATGGAAAGCTTCTTCGCAAGCTTCAAGAAGGAGATGGCCTACAGGCGGGACTTCAAGGACATCGAAGACGTGCGGGAGGCCGTTTTCAGGTACATCGAGCTGTTCTACAACCGGAAACGGCTCCATAGTTCGCTGGGATAC
>JAGBSH010000004.1 GCA_017631885.1 Fibrobacteraceae bacterium | reverse complement strand
TGTTGCTGAACAAAATCGCTCAATTTTCTGCATCAAGCCTATCATTGATAAAACGAGATAACGTATTCCTATCCACTTTGCATATTTTGGCTATTTTTCGTTTAGATACACCAACTTGCAATAATTCTCTAATCAGATTCTCTTTACCCGACAATTTGTATTTATTGGGAGAGTTCTTTTTTCCTTTTGGACGACCAAGTATAACCCCCTCAGCCTTTTTTCGAGCCAGCGCTTCTCTGGTACGTTGAGAAATAAGATTACGTTCTATTTCGGCTGATAATCCGAAAGCGAAAGCCAAGACCTTGCTTTGAATATCTTCCCCAAGCCTATAATTGTCTTTTATAGTCCATACTCTACACTCTTTTGTCATGCAAATGTTAAGAATCTCCATTATCATAAATAGGTTTCTACCAAGACGAGACAATTCTGCACAAATAATCAAATCATCTTTTTGAATTCGTTTTAGAAGAGTTCCAAGCTGCCTTTTATTATAGGCTTTTGTACCACTGATGGTTTCTTCAATCCACCCATCAATTTTGAGATTCTCTCTCGCGCAGAAATTGTTAATTTCAAAACGTTGGTTTTCTACAGTTTGTTTGTCACTGCTAACCCTAATGTATCCGTAAATCATATATTCTCCTTATATCAAGAATTTTGGGGAGAATAAGGATAATAGAGTTTGTTCTTTTTTTACCCTACTATTTCAAAAAATAAATCGGCGAGTTCTGCTCTTGTTGCGTTAATGCGAACTGGAGAACTTTCTCTTTTGGGGTAAGTGAAATCTGAAAGAAGTATAATTCCTGCTTTCGTTTCTGCATCTCCAACAAGGCTTGCGCCTGTGAAACCAGTTTTTCCAAAGGTTTTTGGAGAATGACATTTACCCATAAACTTTTCTGAATTTAATTCAAATCCAAGAGCGGTACAAGCCGATAAATTTTCAGCAAAGGCGTTCTTTGAAATCATCTCTAAAATTCCTGGGGCAATAATTTGTTTGCCTTCAAATTTTCCATCTTGTAAAAGCATTTTTAAAAATCGCAAAAGATCTGGAACTGTTGAAAACATACCAGCCGAACCAACTGGGAAAAGTTTTTGAAGAACAAACGCGCTTTCGTCGTGAACTTCGCCTTGAATTTCTCGATTCCTAAAAGCACAAATTTCTGTCGGAACAATTTCTTCTTTTGGCATTTTCTTCAAAGGAAAAAATCCCGAACGATTCATGCCTAAGGGCAAAAAAAGCATTTCTTCTGCTAATACATCTAAATGTTTTCCAGAAACTTCTTGAAGAATCAAGCCTAATAAAATACTTGCTGGATTACCATAATTAAACAGTGTCCCTGGGCGTTTTTCAAATTGATAATTAAAAAGAAAATCCAAAATTTCTTCTGGTGATTTTTCTTTCAAAGAACTCATAGGCACGCTATAATCTAAAGAATGCGTTAGCAAATGCCAAACCAAAACTTCATCTTGATAATTTGTATTGAATTTTTTTAGATACTTAGAAACCGGCGCCTTTAAATCTAATTTCTTGGTTAAAATATAATGCAAAGCAATCGTAGATGTCGGGCAAACCTTTGTTAAAGAAGCTATATCAAACACAGCATTTTCTGAAACATTTTTGGCGATAACGCATGTTTCTCCATTCGGATAAATAAGCCCTACTACCGCTTTATGAAAAACACCTTGTTCAATCGCATTATCTAAAAATTTATGAATCTCTTTTTGCATTCTTTGTAATGTAGTAAAAGTATTATTTCTGCATTTTTTTATTTTTCTCTTATGGAAGAAATGATTGATATTTTAGATAGCGCTGGTAATTTTACTGGAAAAATCTGTTCTCGAACAGAAATTCACCAAAAAGGTCTTTGGCATAGAACCGTTCATATTTGGGCATTTGATGAATCTAGAAAAATCCTTTTTCAAAAAAGAAGTTTAGAAAAAGAAAATCACCCAGGACTTTTAGATACAAGTTGTGCTGGCCATATTGAAGCATCTGATTCTAGCAGAAACGCTGGCGTTCGCGAACTTTCAGAAGAGCTTGGAATTTTAAAAAATGCAGAAGAGTTAGAATTTTTGTTTGAATCAAAACACGAAAATATTTTATGCAATGGCAAATATTTAGACAATGAATTTTACGATGTTTATCGCATTATTCTTTCTAAAACAGACATTCAAAAATTATCGCCGCAAAAAGGAGAAGTCGAATCTTTTCATTGGTTTAGCGTTCAGGAATTAAAAATCGCTTTAAAAAACACACCTGAAAAATTTGTACCACACGAAAAAGATTTTCAATTTTTACTTTCTTTGCCCTATTAACCAAGGTAAGTAACGCCTACAGAAAATACAAAACGGAATAATAAGTGCAATAGAAACAATGCTAAAAATCAAATTGGCAAAAACTGCATTTTGAAAAACAGAAAGATCTACTTTTAATCCAAAAGAAAGAACTCCTTTCAAAAGACTGCCAACAATCAAGTGAGTTGTAAAAATAGGGAGCGTATTTTTCCCAAGAAATTCTATAAAACGATTTTGTGGAATTTTACAAACCATCAAACAAAGCCCGTAAATACAAAGAATTGCAGACAAGTAAAAAGACAAAGGTTCTTTCACTATCATGGTTGCCATATCAGCGCGTTCACTAAAAATTGAAATCAAGGTTCCTAAAGAAAATAACAATACCCCCTTAATAAAAGCGCATTTTATCTCTTTAGAGAATAAACATTTTGAATGAAAAGCCAGTACAAAAAAACTTAAACCCAAAAACGCAGAATCTAAACTAAAAGGTAAGCGAAAAAGCATTTCATCGTTTGAAATATTTGCTAGAATAATTCCAGCTCCAGCCATTATAAGCGTTAATAACCATTGTACTTTCAAGGAACGTTTTAGAACAAAGTAAGCTAAAAGTTGAACACAAAAATAACACGGCAGAAACCACAAAACCGCATTCATTATTAAATAATGATTATAATTAACCCCATAAAAAATTCCAATTAATGGATGATATGGTGAAATATTTAAAAGCGCATCTGCACCAAATTTTCGCCCAACAAAAAACCAAAAGAAATAAGAAAGAAAAGCAAAAGAGAAATACGGAACCAAATAAGTTTGAGTTTTCTTTTTTAGAAATTTTGAAAATTCTTCGTTTGGCGTTTTAAAAGTCAAGCCGCCTAAAAAGAAAAAAAACGGCATGTGAAACGCATAAATGGCTCGGTTCAAAAATTCAGGAAGTTCAGTATGCCCCAAAACTACAAGAAAAATTCCAATAGCTTTTGCAAAATCAATCCAAAAAACGCGCTGCTTAGAAGGCATTATAAAATCAATTATTCAATTGCAGGAACGAACAAAAATTTTGTTTCTCCAGACTTAACTTGAATATTATTAAAATTGAACGATTTAACAACGCTTCCATTTTTATTCAAAGCGCTAACTTCTACATTATGATTCCCTGCATCAACAGGCAAACGAGTCATATAAATATTATGTGGGTAAAAAAGTCCTATTCTTAAATCAGCTTGTTCAAGTTGAGATTGAGCAACATCTGTTCCAATACTTGTCACTAAATTTAAAAGAGCGTTTTCAGTTTTCATCGCTTGTTTTGCTTTTTGAGCGGCAAATGTACGTAAAGCTACTCGAAGAGCCGTTCTACCTACCGTTACATTTCTATCGTCATCTAAATTCTGAGTAAGTTCCAAATCTGTATCAAGCATTGATTCTAACTTTTCTTGTTTTGAACCTAAACGAACATTAAAGCCATTGACTCTTGAATTCAAAACTTTTTTCTCTGGCAAACTAAAGCCTATATGAAAAGACAAACCTTCGTCTGCATTTGGCATAATCGGCGCAATCATTGTGAAATTTGTTGTACGGCCAGTTTGCGGGTCTTTGTAATTCAAATTCAAGCCACCACCATTTACAAAAGTTCCTGACATATAAAGTTCTCCAAGAATCGGGCTGTGACCGCCATAAGCCACTACGATAATTTCTTGTTTCTTTTCGCGGCTTTCTTGCGCTTTAGGAAAAACAAGTGGCGTATGCTCAAAAGATTTTAAATCATCAGCTCTGTCATTTGCAACAAGCCTATCACACACAAATCCCCAAACTTCTTTTGGTAACGGGTGCTTACTTTCGTCATAAGCTTTTACTGTTTTATAATAAGCAATTGCTGCATCGTCAGACTCGTCAGCAAGTTCATATACTAAAGCCCCCAAATAACGCAAAAAACCATTATCATTTACTTTTTTATTGTCCTTTTGATAAAGTTGCTCCATCGCTAGTTGGCCTCTGCGAACTTCTACTGCAGCACCATCAATATCGCCTTTTGCTAGAAAATTCAAAACCTGAATTTCATAAAGTAATAAGAGTTCAAAAGGGCGCGCACGGTAAGGACGCACATTGTCATTTGTTGCTATCGCTGCGGCTTCATTTGTCACAGAGCGAGCATACAAATCGTCGTAAACTTGGGCTGCGGCGGTTAATTCTTTAATACTTGCATCAAAATCTTTATTGTAATGGTGCAAAATACCTAAATCTAAATGATAGAGAAATTTCGTATTTTCTCCGTATAAATCTGCTTGTTCTTTTTTTATAGTTTGAATGGCGCCACTAAAACCATGTTTTTCATAAGCAGGAGCGAGTGCCTCGTAACGAGTCATTGATTTATTTGCACAAGCACAAAGAAAAATAGTTGCAAAAAGTAATAGATATCTTTTCATAAATTAAAAGATAAAATTTTTCAAGCAAATTTATTTTATAAAATTCACAATGACACTCAACACACTGACCTTAAGCAATCTGTTAAATGCAAACCAATGTTCCCCTCAACAACAGATTCATTCGGGTAAAGCTCTTTACCTTCTGGAACTCGGAACCATAATTTTGCATGATAATCTTTCAATGCTATAGTCCCTGTATTCTTAATGGTGACTTGTGGCTTAAACATATTCTTTTCCCTGGAACCTAAAAAAATACAATCCATCACTATTAATATTATCGTCTGTAATATAAATATTCTGATTACGAACTATTCTAAATAGATTCATAAAAAGGCAACTCATCGCTCAAAGATTCTTTTGAAACTCCAGCGAAACTGGTTGTTTTCTGCTTATAAAAAAACTTCCTTTGGTTAAAATCCAAAGGAAGTTTTTATAAAACAAATAAATTAAAGTTTTACGCCGCTTTGAGAAACATATTTTTTGATTTTCTTATCGCCAATCCAAAGCTTCTTATGGCTTTGTAAATCAGTAAGTTCAAGGTCAATCTGGTAGAAAATTACAGATTCACCACCTTCCTGGTCCACAATAGAATTCAAAGTACCTGTAAGCATTAAATCGGCACCTGTTTCCATGCCAGCTTCTTTACGAGTTTCTTCTGTTGTGTTTCCCATTTGGTCAGCCACTTCTGCACGAAGTTCTGCACGAGCTTCAGCATTTGCCACAAAATCAACCATACCAGAATTGATTAAAGCTCGTTCCATATCTTTAATAAAAGTTTCTACGCTAATATGTTCATGGCTTTTATTGCGAACTTTGCCCACTACAACCGTTGGATTACGGCCTAAATCTTGAGCCATTTTGCTGTACCATGGTCTATTCAAGCAATCGTTAATCATTTCGTCAGCCACTAAACGAGAATCAGTATCATTCCATTTTCCAGAAAGATCTGTCGTAGAAGAAGCATCAATACGCGAAACCTTTTTGCCACCGCCACCACATGCAACGAGGAAAGCTAATGAACAAAATACGAAACATTTAAAAATTTTTGACATATTTTCTCCTTGAATAGTTATTGAATAAAAATAAAAAATAACTGTATTAAAAGTAGAATTTTATATTTCACTTTATGAATAAAGCTGCTTTAATTATAGCTATAAGTATGTTAGCTAGTCGCGTTCTTGGAATTCTCCGCGAAATGCTTCTTGCTCACAATGCCGGAACTGGTCTTGAAAAAAATGCCCTTGACCTTGCTTTTATGATTCCTGACATATTAAACCATGTAGTGAGTACTGGTTTTTTGTCTATCATTTTCATTCCTATTTTCACGGGGTATCTCGTTTCTTCTGAAGAAGATAAAGGCTGGAAATTTTTTAGCAATGTATTAACAACCATTGGTGTTTTTTTGCTTTTACTTATTGTTCCTTCTTTTATTTGGATGAAAGAACTTTTAGAACTTTTTACCGCAGCTGATTTAGACGAAACTTTACTTGATCGCGCGACTTATTTTGGACGTTTAATTTTACCAGGGCAATTATTTATTTTTGCTGGGAGCATTTTAGTTGCCGTTCAACATACGCGAAAACAATTTTTAATTCCATCATTAACTGGCGTAATTTACAACGCAGCCATTATTATCGGAGGCGTTTTACTTTCATCAAGAGGTTTAGAAGGTTTTGCATTAGGCGTTCCTGTTGGCGCTTTTATCGGCTTTTTTGCTTTGCAAATTTTGGGAGCCCATCGCGGAGGCGTTCATTACAAACCTATTATTTCACCTTTCGCACCAGATTTTTTACGCTACTTAAAAATGATGTTACCAATGTCATTAGGCGTTGGGAGTATGTTTGCTTTAGAATTTGTTATCAGAAGTTTTGGTGGCGCATTTGGTTCTAACGGAATTTCTGCTTTGAATTACGCATACCGCGTTATGTACACTTTAGTTGCCGTATTCGGTTTTTCTGTTGGGGTCGCTTCTTACCCTGATATGGCGCGCCTTGTCAAAGAAGGAAACTTAAGCCTTTTAAACCAAAAAATCTGGAAAAGTTTGTCACGAATGTTTTGCGTTTTAACGGCAGCGGTAATTACTGTATGGGCGCTATCTTTTCCGGCAGTACGAATCCTTTTTGAACGCGGTGCTTTTTCTAGAGAAACATCTGAACTTGTTTCTAACATTCTTCGCTGGTATTTGCCTGTAAGTTTTGGACTTTGCTTGCAAGCTGTTCTAGTGCGTAGTTTTTATGCGGCTGAACGCATGTGGACTCCAACCATTTTAAACACAGGGATTTTTGCATTAAGCATTCCAGCTTACATTTTTACAGCACCTCTTTTAGATATTTACTCTGTCCCTGTGGTAGGCGCTAGTTGCGCTATTATCCAAGTGATTTCTATGATTTTACTTTGGGCCAAACGCAATGGAAAAGAAGGCATGAATGAAGCGATTAAAAACATGCTTTTGGCCATAATTTCTTTTGGTGCTATGATTGCTGTTGCTCTTGGTTTAGATTTTGTTTTCCACTCATTTATGCGCGAATGTAATTTTGTTTTACTACTCTTGTTCAGCGTAATTTCAGGCATTATACTCTTTTCTTTAACGCTCGCTTTACAATCTATTTTAGGAAGTAAAGACGCAAAAGATATTTTATATGAATTATCCGGAAAGATTTTAAGAAAATTGCATTTAAAGAAATAATAACTTTTTGAAAAAGGGTTCTTATGGGTGTATCTAAATTTTCAAAAATAACTGGCCTATTGTTACTATCCGGGTTGTTTGTTTCTGCATTTGCCGATATTAATATTTCTGTTAATGCTAAACAAGGTATTAAAAAAATTTCTCCTTACCTTTTTGGAAGAAACATTGGAACCATTGATGAAAAAACAGATACTCTTTCACAAGCAGAATTAACTTTCATGAATCAAATTGTAGAAGCTGGTCTTCACATGATTCGGGCAAACCAGGGAAACAATGCGACACGTTATAATTTCCGCAAAAAATTTAGTGTTCACCCTAATTGGTTTAATAATGTCAATATCCAAAATTGGGATATTTCTGCAAAAAAAATTCTTGAAAATATGCCAGGTGTTGATGCAATGTATGCCTTTCAAATGTCTGGCTATGTGGCAAAAACTCAAGAATACAATTTTGATGATTGGAATTACTATATAACTCATAACAATACATGGCCAGCTAATAAAGACTTGAATCTTGCAGGCGGAGGCATTATCGCCGATGATGGAAAATCAGCTATAAAAGAAGGCGACCCTACTCTTTACAACCAAGAATGGCCACTGGATTCTTCTGTTGCAATAATCCCTTATTGGCGTGATAGTTTAAAATTTGATATGAATCGTTTGCGTTATTGGAGCATGGATAATGAAGTGGAAATTTGGCGCTACACGCATGACGATTTAAATTTGCCCGTTACTGCAGATTTCTTGGTGGAGCGTTATATTGATTTAGCGAAAAAAGCCCGTGCACAATGGAAAGACATTAAGCTTACCGGCCCTGTAACGGCTGGCGAATGGGATTGGTGCGTTATCCGAGATATTGAAGAAGATGAACATTTAATTAATCGAGATGGGAAAAAATATTGTTGGCTTGAATATTTTATCAAACGAATTTCTGAAGCGCAAAAAACTTCAGGCATCCGCTTGTTAGATATGTTTGATATTCATTGGTACCCTACTGAAAAAGATTACGAATCCCGCATGAACTGGCACCGAGTTCTTTTTGATACAACTTACAATTATCCTGGAGCTAACGGAATCAAATTTATTAATGGATATTGGGATGACAACCAAACAAAAGAATACATTTTTAAACGCATCAATGATTGGCTCACGCAATATTTTGGGAAAGATCATGGTGTTACATTAGGTATGTCAGAAACCAGTTTAAAAGATGATGATGCCATGGTTACAGCTTTAATTTACGCATCGTTTCTTGGTACAATGATTGATAATGGTGTAGAATTTTTCACCCCATGGACTTGGGACCCCGGTATGTATGAAGTCGCTCATTTATTTAGCCGTTATGGAAAATCATTTCGTATAGAATCAATTTCTACTAATGACTCTTTAGTGTCTGCCTATAGTTCTATCAATGCTACAGGAGATTCTTTGACAGTGATATTAGTGAATCGTTCTCAAAATGAATCGCAAAAAATAAATTTATCTGTAAAAGATTTTAATGCTATTGTAGAAAGCGCAAAAACTCTTTCACTTACAGGACTTACTGGAGAAACTTTTGTTTCTCATTCTGAAAATGCGTTAAAAAACGAAAAGATTCTTGTTTCTTCAACTGGCGAAACTTCTCTAACATTACCTGCAAAATCTATTACTGCGATTCTTTTAGAAAGTGCGAATCCTAGTATTATTTCTTCTTCTAGTTTGGCTGAATCTAGTTCTTCAGAAAGTTCTTCTAACTTGGCGATGTTATACTTTAATAAATCGAGTATCAAATTTGAAAATGATTCTTGGGTTATTTATAACCCTTCAGAATTGCCTTTAACTGTGGAAATTTTTGATTATCTTGGAAACCATATTTTGCGTAAAAATGTGTCAGAAAAAAATTCTCTTTTAAATTTGGATGCTTTAAAAACCGGCCCTTATTTAGTGAAATTTAAATCGCCACATGAACAAGGTTTTCAAAGAATTTTTCTGAAATAATTCTTTTCAACTTGAAAATAGATTGCCGCGCCGTGTATTCTACACGTCTCGCAATGACAAGGTTCTCAGGCAAGAAGTGCGAACAAGTCTTGGGCAAGGTTTAGGATTGTCATCGCGAACGCAGTGTGGCGATCTTGGCTTTTGTCATTACGAGCGTAGCGTAGTAATCCAAAAACAAATGTTGCTTGCAAGCAGATTGCTTCACCCCGTTGGGGTTCGCAATGACAAGAGGCTTGCGGCAAGTGATTGCCGCGCCGTGCATTCAGCACGGCGCGCAATGACAAGGTTCGCGGGCAAGAACCGGGTGCAAGAACTGCGGGCAAGTTTGTTCAGAAATTTACTCATCTCAAGAAAAGGTTTGTCGACGATTCGAAATTTATTTCGAATCACCTTTCCATAAAAAGAGAAATTTTATTTTTTATGCGGTTTTTTGCCGCTTTTATTTATATGTTTGGGTATATGGCACGGATTTTGCTTATAAAAAAATTAGGCGTTACACAAATGCTTGTTTTGGCATTTGTCGCGTTGTTTTTTGTGGCGTGTGCTGAATTAGAAGAAGAGAATTCGGCGTGGAATCCAAAAGAGCGTCCTGGAATGCTTTTTAATGATACGACTTTGCTCGATTTTTATGAAGGCGAAGTGCTTTCTTGGCGAATGAAAACGGCTTATCTTGAACGCTGGGAAAAGGATGGGAAAATTTTTGTGAAGCCCGTGCTTGTGGATATTTATGACTCTCTTGGAAATTATGCAGCCTTTTTACGGGCAGATTCTGGTACGCTTGATATGAAATTGACTCATGTTTTTGCGTATGGGCATGTGTTTGCTTTGACGCCTAAAGGGGCTTCGGTGCGTGCCGATTCTTTGCTTTGGCATAAGAAGGATAATATCGTGCGAACAGATAGCCCTGTTCGTGTGGTGAGTGAAGATGGCGATGTTTTGCAAGGAACTGGTTTTAGAAGTGATACGCAAATGGAGAGTTTTCAGATTCTTGCAAATATTACAGGGATTTTTCAAGATGCTGCTCGAAGGTTGAAAGAAGAAGATAAAAAGCAAGCGGAGGCGCATCGATGAGATTTTTGCTTTGTCTGTTGCTTTTTGTGACGATTGGATTTTCTCAAACAAAACCGCTTATTATGAAACACGCGGATAGCCTTGCGGCTATGAAACGTTCTGGTTATTTGTTGCTTAAAGGTTATGTACATTTTGTCCATGATAGTGTGCAGTTTAAAACAATGCGAGCTACTTGGAACAGAAACGCTGATATTGTGCAGTGTGAAGGCGATTTTTTGTTTACTCACCCAAATGGTTTTATTAAAGCAAAGAGTGGTATTTATCAAAAGCGGATTGAATTTGCTTCGGCGTCAGGAAATGTGGTGGCAAAGGATTCGCTTGGAGAATATGCGTTTTTTGGCGAACGTTTGCAGTATGATAGAATCAAAAAAATTCTGACTATGCCTTTACGCCCTGTATTACACCATTATTCAAAAAATAAAGACAAGAATGGTGAAATAGATACGCTTTCCATTAAAGCTGATTGGATTAGTTATAAGCAAGACGATGAATTTGCTGAAGCGTTTAAGAATGTGGTTTTAGAACATAATGGCATGACTGTGACTTGTGATACGGGGTATTTTAATAAGAAGGAAAACTGGATTTCTATGAAGGGACATCCTAAATGCTTATTAGAAAATCATGAATTGAGCGGCGATTCCATTTTTTTGCGTTTAACTCCTGATGGTAAAGGTTTAAAGTCTGCGCTTGTGATTCAAAATGCCCATGGTATCCAGAAAGAACCTAGAAAGAAACGAAAACCCGGAACACATACTGAAGCTTTTGGCGATACTCTTTATGCTGAGTTTGATGGGAAAAAACTTTCTCGACTTTATGTGAATTTGAATGCGCATGGTTTCTTTTTTGAAGATGATTTGCCGGAGTATAAAAATTTAATGGAAGGCGCTCGTTTAGATCTTTCTTTTAAAAATGGAAAAATGGAAAGAGCGACTATTTCAGGGAGCGCCCAGAGTACTTATTTCTATGTGAAAAAAAATCGAACGGTGGCCGGGAAGAACGTGGCTTTGGGCGATACGATTCATATAGATTTTGCTCCAGAAAAAAATCAAGTGAAACAGTTGAAAGTCCAAGGTGGAAAAAATCCATCTAGCGGGCGTTATATTAATTTGGAAAATAAAGAAAGCGTTAAAGATTCTACTAAAAAAGGAAATCCGTTATGAGTAAAGAAATTCAGACTATTCGTACTGACGGACTGTGTAAATTTTATGGTTCAAGGCAAGTGGTGGATTCTGTTTCTGTCAGAGTTTCTCAGGGTGAAATTGTTGGCTTGCTTGGGCCAAATGGCGCTGGTAAAACAACGACATTTTATATGATTGTCGGTATGGTCAGAGCTGATAAAGGCCATATTTTTTTGAACGATGTTGAAGTAACTGACAAACCTATGTTTCAACGAGCAAGACTTGGAATTGGCTATTTACCGCAAGAAGCTTCTATATTCAGAAAATTGAGTGTTGAAGATAATATTATGGCGATTCTTGAAACAAGAGGTTTGAAACGCTCGCAACGGAAAGAACGCTTGGAACAGCTTTTAGAAGAATTTAAAATTACGCATATCAGAAAAACCAAAGCTTTTAGTTGCTCTGGCGGTGAACGCAGGCGTTTAGAAATTGCACGAGCTTTGGCTTCGGACCCTTCTTTTCTTTTATTGGATGAACCCTTTGCAGGTATTGACCCGATAGCCGTTGCAGACATTCAATCCATTATTTCTGATTTGAAAGCTAAAGGTATGGGAATTTTGATTACAGACCATAATGTGCGTGAAACTCTTTCTATTACAGACAGAGCCTATATTATGTACAAGAGTCAAGTTTTAACAGAAGGTTCTTCGGAATTTTTAGCCAATGATCCAGAAGCAAAACGAATTTATCTTGGAGAATCCTTCAGGTTGGATTAGGAGTTTCTATGGATATTTCAATGCAAATGTTTTCTGGGTTAAAACAAGAGCAGAATTTATCTGCCCAAGCTCTTCAATCTGTTCAGCTTTTGCAAATGACCACCGGAGAACTTGAAGCTACTATTGCTAAAGAATTAGAAGAAAATCCTCTCCTTGAAATGGATGAATCGGCTGAAGATGGCGGCCCTATTGAACCTGTTGAACAAACTGAAAATCCAGAAACCGAAAATAGCTTAAAAGAAGTCGGTGAAGAAGTTTATTCCAAAGAAGATTGGGATGGCCTTTTTGATTCATCTTTTGCTGATACAGAACGCCCATTAAAAGATTTGAATGCTTTTGACCCCGAAAAAGAAGAATGGAAAAACCAAAGAAAGTCGGTGTCAAGCATGCAAGACAAATTGAAAGAACAATTGCGTGATTGGGATAGACCTAAAGAAGTTTTAGAACTTGTTGAATACTTGATTGATAGTTTAGATGAAAAAGGTTACCTTACCCCTTCTGCATTAGAAGACGAAGAAAAAAAAGAACACTCTGCTATTGCAGAAAATTTTTTAGAAGCCGAAAGAGTTATTGAAGGGAAAGTCGCTTTAGAAGAAGCAAGTGAACTTGTGCAAGAAGCATTTCATGTTTTGCATTCTTTAACTCCTCGCGGAATAGGTGCAAGAAATTTACGAGAATGCCTTTTAATTCAAGCTTATGCGGTTCCAGAGTTTCCAAAACTAGCGATTAAAATTTTAGAAGATGAATTTGATAATTTGGTTCAATTTAAATACCAGCAAATTGCAAAAGCCCTTGACGTTCATGTAGAAGATGTTCAAAAAGCCATTCAGCATTATTCAGAATTATCGCCTCACCCTGGTTTTTTAATTAACGAAACACCTGTAAGTTATATTATGCCTGACCTTGAAATCTTAGAAGAATCTCCAGGCGTTTATAAAGCTTCTCTTTTGCGTTCAGCAAAATTTTATCATCGTTTAAAAATTTCAAATACTTATAAATCTTATTTAAAAGAATCCCCGACAAAAGAAGTAAAAGATTTTATTCGTGAGCGATTGAATAAAGCAAATAACTTAATTCATTGTGTGGGCTATAGAGAGTCAACGATTGAAAGAGTGATGCAAAAAATTATTGAATTCCAACCTGATTTTTTTGCAAAAGGCCCGACGTTTTTACGCCCAATGATGTTGCAAGAAGTTGCAGATGCACTTGAGTTGAATTTAAGCTCTGTTAGCCGTGTAGTGAACGGAAAATATGTAGAAACCAAATATGGCGTTTTTGAATTGCGTTCCTTTTTTAGCCTTGCTGTGAAACAAGAAGGCGAAGAAGATTTAGGCGTAAAACAAATTCTTCATGAACTTAAAGAATTGATAGATGCTGAAGATAAAAAAAATCCCCTTTCAGACCAAGCGCTTTCAGAAGCGTTAGCAGAAAAAGGCATCAAAATAGCACGCCGTACAGTCGCCAAATACAGAGAAAACAATTTGAAAATTCTGCCTGCCAGATTGCGTAAATTAATGAAAAGTTAAAGAGAATTTTCTCGGATTAGCTTTTTATAAGAAATTTTTAGTTTGATAAAATCTTAAAATTTCTATACTTGCTCGCATGTATTTCAAAAAAGGTGTAGAAGATGGTTTGCCAATTGGTTTAGGGTATTTTGCGGTATCCTTTTCTTTTGGGATTGCCGGTTCTAAATTACTCTCTTCTGTACTTGTCACCCTTATTTCTATGACCAACTTGACTTCTGCCGGGCAATTTGCCGGCTTACAAATTATGAGCGAAGCAACTGGTACTTTAATTGAAATGGCAATAGCCACCTTTTTTATCAATTTGCGTTATTCTTTAATGGCCGTTTCTCTTTCTCAAAAAGTTTCTTCTTCATTTTCTACCTGGAAACGTTGTTTATTAGGCACGGGCATTACCGATGAAATTTATGCCGTTGCTATGTCTCAAAAATCACCAGTTACTCCGCTTTATTTTTTAGGCTTAATGACATTACCTTATTTAGGTTGGACATCTGGGACATTAGTTGGTGCCATTTGTGGAGAAATCTTACCAGGATTTTTAACAGACGCTTTAGGCGTTGCTTTATATGGTATGTTTATTGCGATTGTAGTACCGCAAATGAAATCACATAAACCAACAGCAATAGCCGTTTTTATTGCAATCACTTTAAGTCTTTTATTTAATTACGCGCCATACCTCAAAGAAATTTCTGTAGGTTTTTCAATTATTTTGTGTGCTGTTATTGCGTCTCTTTTAGCGGCATTTTTGTTCCCTATTCAGGAGAAGTCTTCATGAGTTTAGAACTTTATTTCAAGTATTTATTTGTGATGGCTTTTGTGACTTATCTTTTGCGCGTTGTGCCATTTGTATTATTGAAACGCCAAATTGAAAATGTCTTTTGGAAATCTTTTTTAGCCTATATCCCTTATACCGTTTTGGCGGCAATGACTATACCTGGAATTTTTAAAGCCACTGAATTTTTGCCTGCGTCTATTTCTGCTTTATGTTTTGCCACACTTTTTTCTTTAAAAGGACATGGCCTTGTTCTTGTAGCTTTAGTCGCTTGCCTTTCTGTAATAGGCGTTAATGGCTTAATGCTAATTTTTTAGAATTAACAAAACAACGATTTGGTTATTAAGTTTTTCACTTTGGGCAATTGTTGCTTTTGCTAGCCTTGTTTTTGTGCGTTCTTTTGCTTAGTTTAAATGCGATAAAACTTGATTTTTAATAAAAAAACGAAAAATGACAGAAACATTTTTTTATAGATAGCCTATATTTAGTACATTAAAAAATTGTGATTCTTTTAGAATTTTACAAGATGGAGATTTTATGGATATTCGTTGGTTACAACCAGATGCAGCTTTTGACAAATTGATTCTTGCCGGCGATATTGGCGGGACAAATACGAATTTAGGGTTAGTCGGCTATAAAAACGGAAAGTTTACTTTGATTTTAGAAACAGTTTTTGCTTCTTCATCTATTGATGGCTTAGCAGAACCTATTCGCGAAACTCTGAAAATCGCATTAGAAATGCGCCAAGATTTAAAACCTAGCCACTGTTGCATTAGCGCAGCAGGCCCTGTTTCTAATAATCGTTGCGTTATGACAAACCTCCCTTGGAGTATTGATGGCGACGCACTTACTGCTGCCTTTGGAATTCCAACTTTAGTGGTTAATGATTTTGTGGCCATTAGTTATGGCATTCCAACTCTTGATATTGATGACCCAACCCAAATTTATAAGCTCGCTCATACAGATGGTAGTATCCCAACACCAAAGGCTGCAACAAAAGCAGTAATTGGTCCAGGTACTGGTATGGGAGTTTCGTTCCTTGCATTTGACGGAGAACGTTATATTCCAGCAAGTTCAGAAGGTGGTCACATGACATTTGCGCCTTTTGACGAAGATACAGTTTCTTTTTGTGAATACATTAAAAAGCAACGTGGCTGCCAGCCAGGTGTAGAACCTCTTGTGTCTGGAATGGGTTTACGCAATATGTATGATTGGTGGAAAGAAACAAAAGGCGTTCCAAATAACGAAGCATTTGCTCGCATTGAAGCAACGCCTGCAGATGACAGACCAAAATATATTAGCCGTGCAAGTGATACAGACCCAGTTGCTGCAGAAATGATGCGTCTTTTTGTGAAAATGCTTGGTCGTTATGCAAGTGATATTTGCACATTGTTCTTGCCATTGGGTGGTTTTTATCTTGCTGGCGGAACTGTTCAAAAAGATTTGCGTTGGCTTGAACGCGATAATTTGTTTATGCAATATTTTGAACAAAATTACAACCCAAATATTCGCCCAATATTAAAGAACATTCCTGTTTACATTATTAAGGATTATAGCATTAGCCTTTATGGAGCGGCGAATGCAAGCATAAATCTGCAAAAGTAAAATTAGGTGTAAAAATTTATCAGTATAAAAATCCTTCTATCTAGTTTGATAGAAGGATTTTTTAATTAGCGCATTCAAAACGTTACAACAGTGTTTAAACTGGCATTAGCGTTGGCAAAATCAACAGCTGGGAAAATCATCCATTGAACAGATTCTTTCTTTTTTTTGCTTTCATAACGTTTATAAGCTTTATAATATTCATTTCGTTTGTTTGCGATAACCATTCGTTCATTGTACTTACGAATATTATAAACTAATATTGGAACACCTAAAGCAATTATAGCTGCAGATGTTAACATTGCAGTACCTACTCCACTGGTAATTTCTTTAGAAAAATCTTCATTAAAATCAAATGCATAAATAGAAAGAGAAAGAAAAAATGTTCCAGTTCCAGTTAAAATACTCCCAAAAGAAATTCCAACAAGATTTGGTACATAATTTGTATCTACATATTCCTTTGAAAGTAAGTTCTGGTAAATTTCAGTACTATCAATTTCTGATAGTTGTATATTTTTGCCTGAATTTTCGCTAAGGGTTTGAAAATCATTTGCAAAAGTGAATGTATGCAAAAGGAATACACTCATAAAGAATAAAAAAGAAAATCTCGTAAAAAGCATCTTTAATAACTCCTGATTGTAAAGTATTAAAACAACATAACCGCGTTTAAACTTGCATTAGAGTTAACGAAATCAACTGACGGAAAAATCATCCATTGAACAGATTCTTTCTTTTTTTTGCTTTCATAACGTTTATAAGCTCTTATGTATTCATCTCGTTTAATAGAATGATTTTTACGATTTGAATATTTATTGATATTATGAACAAGAAGAGGTATTCCTATAGAAAACATTGGAATGGAACAAAATGTAGAAATAAGACTTAATGCAGACCCTCCGATATCACTAAATGATTCAGGCTTAGAATATTTATAAAAAAATCCGTATATGCCAAAAGAAAGAAAAAATGTTCCTGTTCCAGTAAATACACTTCCAAAAACAATACCAACCACATTTGGTATATAATTAGCATCAAAATTTTCTTCAGCAATTAAGTTCTAGTAAATTTCCGTACTATCTATTTCTGTTAGTTGTATGTTTTTTGCTATTTGTGTATCAAACGAATTTAAATCGCTTGCTAATGCAACAGAACTTAATAAGTGAATTCCGAAAAAAATCAAAAAAATATAACGCATAAAAGTAGCCCTATTATTCAAAAAGCAACAACAGCACTAAAACCTGCAGCGTTATGTGCAAAATTTATAGAAGGTAAAAGCATAATTTGTAATGATGTTTCTTCTTTTTGTTTTTTATAACGATTGTAAGCTCTTATGTATTCATCGCGTTTGTTGGTATGATTTTTACGAACGTTATATTGATAAATATTATATGCCAAAAGAGGAACTCCAATAGCCAAAAAAGGAATAGATATTCCTAGCAGAACACCCCCAGCAATTTTTGTTGCAATTTCATCTCCTGCATCACCACTGGAATAATTACCCCCTAAAATTCCACCAACAAGAAAAAATGTTCCTGTTCCAGTAAATACACTTCCAAAAACAATACCTACCACATTTGGGGTATAATTAGCATCTAAGTTTTCCTCTGTAATTAAGTTCTGGTAAATTTCAGTACTATCTATTTCTGTTAGTTGTGTGTCTTTTGCTATTTGTATATTAAACGAATTTAAATCGCTTGCTAATGCAACAGAACTAAACAAGTGTATTCCGAACAAAATCAAAAAAATATAACGCATAAAAGACATTACAACTCCTTATGAATAGTTAGGATACCGCCATATAGTGTTCTTAATTTTATCTTTGTTCGTTAGATTATTTCCTTTTATTTAGAAATAATCTTAAAATTTTCATACTTTAATATTAGAAATGTACAATCAATATAAGTTTGAAATCATTTTAATTTTCTAAAAACATCTGATTTAATAAAAATTCATTCAAAACGTTACAACAGCGTTTAAACTGGCATTAGCGATTTTTTTGAGGTTTATAGAAAGGGTAGTGAGCAACAACGTGCGAACTAGGGAAAGGCTTTTCCCTTTATAAAACAAAAATGAGACCAAAGAATGGTCTCATTTTTAAATACCCCCAAGGGGTTTCGAACCCCTGTTGCGGGAATGAAAATCCCGAGTCCTGGGCCACTAGACGATAGGGGCATCTAGGTGAGTCCAAATATAGGTAAAGATTTGTTTTTGTAAAGGGCAATGTTTGCAAAAAATCTATTTTTGTATTGAAATGCTTAGAAAATGGATAAAAAAGAACGTATTTAAGGCAATTTTTAAGCTTTTACCGCTGACTTTGCCGGTAACGCTTGCCGATGCTTTAATGCTTTTAGGGATTCGTTCCTTTGTAAAAATCATTGGCGGAAACGTAGATTGGAGTGTTCCGGAATGGTTTTTTTGCATGGTTTTAGTTGTTGCCTTGCGTTTTTCTTTTTCAAAAATCAGAGCAGAAGTTTCTGAAACTTTTTTTAGAAAAGCAGGGGCTATTTTACAAGCGAAATTTTTAAAAATGGTGCGGTCGTTGCGACCAGATTTTTTTCATCAAAAAGAAGCCGATGCGAAATTGAGAGCTTCTTTTGAAGCGACAGAAATTCTTTCAAAAAGTGGAGAAAGTCTTTACCAGGCATTGCAGGCTGTTGTGCAATTGTTTGTGTTTTTTCCTGTGCTTCTTTTTATTTCACTTCCTTTGACTTTATTTTTGTTCTGTGCTATTTTGCCTTTTGTTGTTTTTGCACAAAAGAAAATTCGCCAAATGAGTGTCGATGAAAAAGACATTTTAGAGCAAGAGGGAATGCTCCGTTCAGAATTTGAAAACGCAAAAACCGTTTACCAGAATTGGAGTGATATTGCAGAACGGAAAATGGTAGGTGTAAAAATTTTCGAACGAGTCCGCCATTATTTTATTGTTGGGAAAAATTTAGCCGTAAAAAAATATGTGCTTGCTCTTTTAATGGAAAGTGTTTCTGTTTTAGCTATGTTGCTTGTCCTTTCTGCTTGTGCTTTTATGATTTCTAATGGGAACATGACTGGCGAAGATCTGGTTTTATATGCTTCGGCGGTATTTCTTTGTTATAAACCTATTAAAGAATGTGCTAAAGCGTTCCCGCAATTGCGTTCAGCAAAAGCGTCTTTTTGTTTATTAGAAGAACTTGAAAATTATCCAAGAAAAAATCGTGAAAAAAAATATGCGGATTATTTAATGTTGCAAAAAATTTCTTTTGCTTATGGCGAAACTTTTGTCTTTGAAAATTTTTCGTGGAAAGAATTTTTGCATTCAGAGAAACCCTTGTTTTTACATGGAGAAAATGGAGTTGGAAAATCAACTCTTTTGCGTTTGATTTCTTCTTTAGAAGAAAAAGCAACAGGAGAAATTTTATTGCCAGAATGTGCAAAAGAAGGCGTATTTTTCTTTTCGCAAAATTTATTTTTGCCTCCTCTTGAATATTTTTCTAAAAAGTTTTCACAAGAAAAGTTACAAGCTAAAGGCCCTTTGTTTAAAAAGTTTATGGAAGAATCAAATGTTTTACCACTGCTTAAAAAGTCTGGTTTTTCAGGCGGTGAAACCGCAAGGCTAGCTTTGTTTTTAGCTCTTGTGTCAGAATCAAAATTGGTTTTATTAGATGAAGTTTTTGCTTATGTTTCTTTAACGCAAAAAGAAAAAATGATGGCGCTTTTTTTAGATGCCATAAAAGAAGAAAAAAAATTGCTGATTTTATCTGGCCATAATACTTTACCTGAAACGCTTTCAGAAAAGTTTGAACATTTCACGCTTAAACCAAACAATGCCGAGGAATCATTTTGAATTTTTCTGAAAAAGTTTATAAATGGCGTGGGTTTATTTTAGGCGTGTTAGCCTTTTTACTTTTGCTTTTAGAGCCATCACACGATGTGATTTCAGTGTCTGCTTTTTTACTTTTTATTGCCGGCTTTTTTTTGCGTGTGACAGCAAGGCGTAATATCGGAATACATTCGCGCTCTTTAAATGTCGAAGCACCGCAATTAGTGAAAGATGGCATTTATCAAAAATTGCGACACCCGCTTTATTTTTCAAATGGCTTGTTTGCAAGTGGGTTTTTACTTTTGCATTTGGGGTGGCAGAACTTAACTTTTCCAATCGCTGCTTTTGTCTGGCTTTTCTTATTTTTCTTAGCTAAAAATGAAGACGATTTTTTGCATAGAAAATTTGGGAGTGAATGGGAAACATGGGCAAGCTCAACTCCGTTTATGTTTTTCAATTTAAAGGGGTTAAAGAATTTAAAATTTGAACGAAGTTTTTTTGACGCTTTTGTAGAAGACAAATGGACTTGGTTTTTTCTTTCACTTTATGCGGCTTTGATTTTTTTACGGAGGTATTTTAGCTAATGCCTTTTAAAATCAAAGAACGTTTTTGTGGAAAATTTAACACAAGTTCTGTTTTATGGTTACATGGCGCAAGCCTTGGGGAATGTCAGGTTTTACTTTTTTTAGCGAAACGTCTTGCTAGAGAAATAAAAAATTGCCCACCCCTTTTACTGACTTCACAAAAAGCTGAAGTCGTTGATTTTTTAAAAATAAAACTTGAAGGCGTTTCTAAAATACAAGTTCATATTGCGCCTGCGCCTTTTTATTTTATTGTGAAACGTTTTTACAGACAAGTGAAACCTCTCGCTTTAATTCTTTGTGAAAATGAACTTTGGCCAGCGTATTTAGCTTTAGAACAAGAAAGAAAATCAGACGCAAGACTCGCTTTAATTTCTGGCCGTTTTAAACGAGGTAATTTTTTACCCAAGAAAATTTTACCGCCAAAAATTTTTGCATTTGCTGACTTTCAAACAAATGAAGATAAAGAAAGATTTTTAAAAAAATGCAATATTCCTTTTGCTACAGTAAATGGCAACTGGAAACTTTTAGGCAAAAAAACTTTTTTAGAAAATCATGATAAAAAAATAGATGTTTCGTTTCTTTCTTTGCATTTTAAAGAATTACCTTTTTTGAAAGATTTGTTTAAAAATTTATCAAAAGAAAATAAAAGTTTTTTAGTGGCACCACGGCGCATTTCAGATGTGAAAAAATTCAACTCTTTTTTTAAAAGTTTAAAAATAGAATGCGTTATTTTCCCACAAGTAAAACATGGTTGCGTGTCTTTAGTTGAAAGTTTTGGGAAATTTAAAGAATTTTTACCGCTATCCAATTGCGCTGTTGTTGGCGGTTCTTTTGTGCGTTATCCAGGTATTCACGATTTTAGAGAACCTTTACTTTATGGCGTGCCAACATATATCGGGCCTTTTACTTATGGGCAAGAAGAAAGCGTTTTGCCTTATCTAAATGCGAAAATCTTGCAAAAATTACCTTCTGAGCCAAAATCTTTGCCACCTTTTTTGGTAACTCCTGAAGAGATAGTTAAATTTTTAGAACAAGAACTAGAAGCAGTAGAACAAAGCTATTCTTCTTTGCGAAATAAACTTTCTACATGGGTTTTAGAAAAATGAAAAAACTAGTTTTAGCGAATCCTCGAGGTTTTTGTGCTGGCGTTGATAGAGCCGTTCATATTGTAGAACGCGCATTAGAAAAATATGGAACGCCAATTTATGTTCGCCATGAAATTGTTCACAACCAATTTGTGGTAGATGGTTTAAAAAAACGTGGCGTGATTTTTGTAGAAGAGTTGTCCGAAGTCCCTGAAGGTTCTATTGTAATTTTTTCAGCTCATGGTGTCGCCGCTTCTGTTTACGAAGAAGCAGAACGTAGGAATTTAAAAACTTTAGATGCTACTTGTCCACTTGTAAAAAGAGTTCATTCTAGCGCTAAAAAACATTTTGATGCAGGGCGCCATATCATTATGATTGGTCACATTGGGCATGCAGAAGTTGAAGGGACTTTGGGACAATTACCAGAAGGCTCAATAGATATTGTTCGAAACAGAGAAGATGTTTTTGCATTGAATATTGAAAACGATAAACCGCTCGCTTATATTACGCAAACCACGCTTTCTGTTGACGAAGCTAAAGATACCATTGATGCTTTGCGCAAACGTTTTCCAGATATTGTTGGCCCATTAGCCGGTGATTTGTGTTATGCAACGGGAAATAGACAAGCTGCTGTTAGAGAGCTTTGCACAAAAGTGGATTTACTTTTAATTGTAGGTTCTAGCAATTCTTCAAATTCTACACGACTTTCTGAATTAGGTAAAAAGTGCGGGATTCCTAGTTATTTGATTTCTTCTGTTGCTGATTTGAATTTTTCATGGTTTGATAATGTGGAAACAGTCGGGCTTTCTAGTGGTGCTAGTGCTCCTGATATTTTAGTAGAAGGCGTTCAAAAAGCAATTTGTGAGAAATTTCCGGATATTTTAGTGGAAAATTCGGTCACTTTGGTGGAAAATTTGCGTTTTAATTTGCCAAAAGAATTGCAAGAACCTTAATTTTTACATTCAATTTTTGGCTAAAATTGTAAAAATTACGCATTTCTGGTGTTTTTTAAAGCTAACCTTGATTTTCATAACTTGACAATTAGCAAGGATTTAACTAACATTGGGTTCGTTCTATAAGAAAACGGAGTTTTTTATGAGCCGCATTTGTGAAGTTACTGGTAAAGCCGGTCTTGTGGGAAACATGGTTTCTCACTCTAACCGCAAGAAGTTGATGAAGCAGTTGCCAAATCTTCAGAAGAAACGTTTTTACATTCCTGAAGAAGACCGTTGGGTTACTCTTCGCGTAAGTGCTGCTGGTATCCGCGAAATTTCTAAGCGTGGTATCCAAGCTGTTGCTCGCGAACTTGGCAAGTAATTCTGATTACTGTCTTTTCTAAAAGCCGCCCGTAGGGCGGCTTTTGGTGTTCTATAGAAAAAAACATTTATTTTCTTCCTATATTTTCACATTATGACACCAATACCTGAATTAAAAGTGCAAAAACTCGAAGTCGCTGGTTTTATCCGCGAAGTTTTCAGCTATATCAGCCGGTTTAAAGGCCAGTTGTTTATTATGAAAATTGAAGATAGTCTTATGGACCATCCTCTCTTTCCTGTTTTAATTCGAGATATTACTCTTTTGCACAAATTAGGTATTAAAGTTTTAATTGTTCCAGGCACAAGAAATAGCATTGATAAGCAGCTTTCAGCCTGGGATATAAAATCCAATTTTCATGATGGCATACGGCTTACAAGTGAAGCAGCACTCCCTTTAGTAGAACAAGCTTCTCTTGGAGCATCTCAGCGCATTATGAGCCTTTTAACAGCTAGTGGTTGTCATGGTATGCAAGGCAACTGGGTCTCAGCAAGAAGCCTTGGCGTTATTGACGGCGTTGATTACATGCGCACTGGTAAAATTGATAGAATTCAAAAAGACATTCTTGAGCAATTACTCAAAGAAGATTACATTCCTATTTTGCCGCCAATTGGTTGGAATAAACTTGGCCATGCTTATAATATTTCAAGTACAGAACTTGCAACAGAACTTTGCAAATACTTGGAAGTGGGCAAGTTGTTCTTTATCGGAAGTGAATGCGGTATAAAAGCAGAAGGTTTACAATCTGGTGCTTTAACCGAACATTTGACTTTAACAGAAAGCGGACTTGTTTCTGCCCTTGACATTGATCAAGCAAGAGAAATTCTTGATTTAAATAAACAACTGAACTTTGCTCAAGTAGATTATCTTGTCAATGCCATTTCTGCTTGTAAATCTGGTGCAAAACGCGTTCACTTAATTAGTGGTGAAATGCAAGGTAGTGTTTTACAAGAAGTTTTCTCTAGCCGTGGTGACGGAACCATGGTTTATGCAAACCAATATTCTACCATTCGGCCAGCCAATATTGACGACATTCCTGACATGCTCCGCATGATGCAAGACTACATTGCAAAAGGTTATCTCATTGCAAGAACATCTGAAAACATTCTTGACAAACTTTCAGATTATGTCGTTTATGTAATTGATAATGCCATTCATGGTTGTGGCGCTTTACATGCCTATGAAAACGATTCCGCAGAAATCGCAGCTATTGCTGTTGCGGCAAACTACCGGAAGGCAGGCATTGGTGAAGCACTTGTCCGGCATTTAATTGACACCGCAAAAATGCGGGGCTATAAAAATTTATTCTTGCTTACAACCCAAGCCCCAGACTGGTTCTATTCCTTTGGCTTTGAACCAGGAACTGTAGAGGATTTGCCACCTTCAAAACGGGCCACTTACAACACCAAGAGAAACTCAAGAGTCTTGGTAATGACCTTAGGGTAAATGCTTGCTGTGGTGGGGCGCTTGTTGTAAATAATATCCACCGTTCGCTTAATAAGACCTTTAGACTGTAATTTCGCGATAATTTTCACCGAACCATTGGGGACGTCAGAACCAATGCCTTCGTTTAGTTCAAACGGAGTCACGTTAATCCTGTTGAAAGGAATCGTCACCACGATGAAATTCATCCTCGATACGATTTGTAAAGACACTTATCGATTTTCGAAAGTCTCTTTTCTAAAGTGGTCAAATTCGATCACCTTAAAATCAGCCGTATAACCACCATTATTTTTTCGCAATGGCTTTTTTGCGTTCCTGCTTCAACTTTATGGCACTGATTTTGGGCGTGGGGAGATTTTCGGGCATTATTCCGCCAAGTTCAGCAATCGTCTGGCGAACCTTCTTGCCTACGGCATAATGTGTTTCGTTTGCCTTTTCCTTCCCCTTGATGTTTTCACGACGGAGTCTGTCATCTGTCTGGGTGATGCGGAACAAGTTCGCTGCAAGTTCGGTAGCACCCATGTGGTCCAGGATTTGTTCGTTTTTCTTGAGTCCCTTGCGCTTGTGAATATCCTTCATTCCCAACCCGTTGTAAAGTCCCTGATAACCGCGATTCTGGAACACGGCGTAATCCACAGGCCCGGAATCGGTCGGGAACTCACGCACGGCAACGCCAAGAGATGCCATGAGGTTTACCTCCTTGACATCTTGAATAACCCAGCCCGACTGGACTAGTTTCTTGTCAATTTCTTCGCGTGCCTTCGCTTCTGGCGTCATATTTGGAAATATAAGTTAATTCCGCACGTAAAAACTCAACCAATCCCAAGGTTCTTGTACCTGAATCCCAAGATTTTTGAGGCAAATCCCGTTTTTAGCGAAGCATTTCTCGTTTTTTTTTGCAGTCGGGGCGTTGCGGGGTGTCCCCGCTAGAAGGGGTAGCGAAAAACGCCGAAGGCGGTTGGAGCGAGGGGGAGACCTCCCCCTTCAAAAAAAAATCGCGCGGGCCTATTGACAAACTGGATTTTTGAATCTATACTTAGTGCACAAGTGTATAGTCTTTGGCGTTTTTTCGCTTGTCCGCCAGAGGAGTTGACGATGAAGAAAGATGTTGCGGCCAGTGCGGCCGGGGCCGACAAAAACGAGATAGTCGTTTACCAGCCGGAGGGTGGGGAATTCCACATCGAAGTCCGGGTCGAAAACGAGAGTGTTTGGCTAAATCGACAGCAAATGGCCATCCTTTTCGGCAGAGATGTAAAAACGATTGGCAAACACATTGCCAATGCCTTAAAAGAAGAACTCAAGGCTATCCCAACTGTCGCAAATTTTGCGACAGTTCAAAATGAAGGCGGTCGAGACGTCCGCAGAAATGTTGAACACTATAATCTAGATGTCATTATATCTGTAGGATACAGGGTAAAATCCGCAAATGGCGTAAAGTTTCGCCAGTGGGCAAACCAAGTCCTTAGGAACCATTTACTCAAGGGATACAGCATCAATCATCGGATGCTGGCAATGGGAGGCACAGAAATTTCCCTTTTCAAGCAAAATGTTGACATGCGCCTTACCGCCGTCGAGCAGCGCGTAGATTTTTTCGTCAATACAGCCCACTCAGCCCAAAATAAGAGAATCGAGCAACTTTCCCACGACGTCCAGAAGGTCATGGCGAATTTCATCGACCCGAGCACTTTCAAGCATTTTTTGATTCTGAACGGGCAGCGGCTGGAGGCCGATGTCGCCTACACGCAGATTTACGGCATGGCGAAGAAGTCGGTGATGATTGTAGACGACTATTTGGATGTAAAGACTCTTGATTTGTTGCGGTGCGTGGCGAAGGGTGTTTCGGTCCAGATTTTCAGCGAGCAGTACGGTCGCACCCGCTTGACCGAAAGCATGCTGGCGGACTTCAGGGCTGCCCGCCCGGATGTTGAACTTAATAATGTCCGCACCACGGGGAACGTGTTCCACGACAGATACATCTATCTGGATTTTGGGACCGACAGCGAGAAACTTTTCCACTGCGGGGCGTCCTCAAAAGATGCTGGCAACAAGATCACGACCATTATGCAGCTGGAAGATATCGCGGGGTATCGTGCATTGTTCGAGAGGCTACTGCGAAAGGGGGAATAAAGAAATGTGCCAGAGGAGTTGACGATGAAGAAAGATGTTGCGGCCAGTGCGGCCGGGGCCGTTGCGCCGAAAAAGCCCGAATTTTCCCTGATAGACGAGGATTTGCTCAAGTCGCGGATATATACCATCCGCGGGGTCAAGGTCATGCTCGATGCCGACTTGGCGGAGATTTACGGGTATAGCACGAAAGATTTTAACAGACAAGTCAAGAACAATATCGAAAAATTCGATGAAGATTTTCGGTTTCGGCTAACTTCAGAGGAATTTGAAATCTTGAAGTCCAAAATTTCGACTTCAAACTGCGAAAATTCGCCGAATTTCGACAATTTTTATAAGAAAGGAAACTTGAGGTGCAAAAATTGCACCTCAAGTGAAGGAGATGAGCTTGAACCGCAAAAAATCTTGAGGTCCAAAATTTGGACCTCAAGTTGGGGTGGCGCCAGGTATGCTCCTTATGCCTTTACCGAGCAGGGCATCTACATGCTCATGACGGTGCTCAAGGGCGAACAGGCGACCGCACAGAGCAAGGCCCTTATCCGACTTTTCAAGCAGATGAAGGACTACATTGCGACGGAAAACAAGCAATTGCTAGGAAATGACGGAATTGCTCAAATCGCATTGCAGACTGCACAAAACACGAGGGATATCGCGATATATTCTGCCGGTATTAGGGAACTTTCCGGTGAAGTCCATGATATGCGTGAAAATCTCGGAAAGGTGAACCTGGACCTGCAAAAAGTCATGGCGAATTTCATCGACCAGAGCACTTTCTGATTCTGAACGGGCAGCGGCTTGAGGCCGATGTCGCCTACACGCAGATTTACGGCATGGCGAAGAAGTCGGTGCTGATTGTGGATGACTATCTGGATGTAAAGACGCTTGATTTGCTGCGGTGCGTGGCGAAGGGTGTTTCGATCCAGATTTTCAGCGAGCAGCACGGTCGCACCCGCTTGACCGAAAGCATGCTGGCGGACTTCAGGGCTGCTCGCCCGGATGTTGAACTTGACGATATTCGCACCACGGGGAACATGTTTCACGACAGGTACATCTATCTGGATTTCGGAACCGACAGCGAGAAGCTTTTCCACTGCGGGGCTTCGAGCAAAGACGCGGGGAACAAAATCACGACCATCATGCAACTGGAAGATATCGTTGTGTATCGCGCACTGTTCGAAAGGCTGCTGGAAAATGAAAAATAATGAAAAGTGCCAGAGGAGTCGACGATGAAGAAAGATGTTGCGGCCAGTGCGGCCGAGGCCGTCGCGCCGGAAAAGCCCGAATTTTCCCTGATAGGCGAGGATTTGCTCAAGTCGCGGATATATACCATCTGTGGGAAAAAGGTGAAGCTCGATGCCGATTTGTCGAAAATTTACGAGTATAGTACCAAAGATTTTAACAGGCTAGTCAAGAAGAATATCGCAAAATTTGTACAACCCCAATTTTAGAATTTTCAACTCTTTGATATGCTATCATTTAAAATAATCCGGAATTAGAATCATTGCTTAGTTTAAAAAAAAGAACATTTACTAGAACTAATTACTATCTTTCTTGTTATGATGGATTTGAAAAAAATTGAAGAAGGTTTTCGCCTGATTTTGGAAGGCATGGGTGAAGATGTGAACCGTGAAGGCCTTTTAAAAACGCCGCATCGTGTTGCAAAAATGTATGCAGAACTTTGTTCAGGGCTTGCAGAAACTGAGCCTGCAGAAAGTCTTCTCAAAACAAAATTCACAGAAGATTACGATGAAATGATTCTTGTAAAAGACATTCCTTTTGTAAGCATGTGTGAACATCATTTTTTGCCCTTTATTGGTAAAGCTCATGTAGCTTATATTCCGCGCGACAAAGTGGTTGGTTTGTCAAAACTTGCTCGTGTGGTGGAATATTACGCAAAACGCCCACAACTTCAAGAGCGCATGACAAGGCAAATCGCGGAACTTATTCAAAAAGAATTAAACCCGATGGGAGTGGCTGTTGTTCTTGAAGCAACTCATAGTTGTATGACAATCCGTGGCATTCAAAAGCAAGGTGCTGTTACTTACACAAATAAACTTTTAGGTTGTTTTGAAAAAAGTGGCGTGACGCGCGCTGAATTTATGTCTCTCATTCACCCTTGAGGCGTCTCTTGAAAATTTTCCGCGTAATTGGCGTATGTTTTTTTATTTTTCAAACAACGCTTTTTGCGTATGCACCTTTGCGTTTAAAATCGCTACCATCTAATTCTATTGCATTAGCTACACTTTTAGAATTACATGACGATGTTTATAGTAACGATATTAATGCTTTTGCTGAAATAAGTTTAAATTCTCAACTATCTTTTTTAGGCGAGCTTTCATACAGAACATTTTCTTTTGAACAAGAAATGGATGCCTCTTTTAACATTTTGCATAAAGGCACTAATCTTTCTGTTTCTGGGTTTGATACTTTTTTATTTGGAGTAAAATTTTTCCCAGTAGAATTTTTAGGTGCTTCTTTAGATTGGGCAATTCCTATTGAAAAAGAACTAGGATTTCAAAAATTCCATTCGGTAAGTGGAGAATTTTTGTTCCTTTACCCTTTTACCAATTGGTTTGAATTTTCACTTGCTCAAGAATTTTGTTTTTACATTCCAACAGACAATTTTTCATTAGGCTCAGAAATCGCCCTTCAATGGCAAGGCATTTTTAAAATTTCGAAATGGCGCATTGAACATATTGGCGAATTTAGACAAAGAGTAAAAGATTCAAAAAATAAATCTCTTGCAATACCTTATCAAAAACAAAATGACCGCTTTAGTGCTTTAAGATTTAAAACCGCCATTTATAGAAATTTAATTGAAAAATCTTTTGATTTAGATATTGGAATTTCTTATGAAGTCACAAAAGGATTTCTTTACGGCAAAGAAACAGGGCATAAATTTTCTATTGAATCGAGGTTTTCATGGTGAGAAAATTTTTGCTTGTTTTTTGTTTTCTTTTATTTGGTTGTTTATACGATTCACCAAATTTCCAAGAGTTAGATTATTTGCCTTTAAATGATTCTGATTACCCGTATTCGAGTTTACCAAGGCTTGTAATTGAAACAAAAGATTTTAAAGAAATTAGAGACAGAGAAAATTATAAGCAAGCTTTTTTACAGATATATGAAGAAAAAAATCCTTTGTCTGAAATTTATGATTTAGAAATCCGTGGGCGAGGGCATTCTTCTTTTACAGATTTTTTGAAATTCGGGTACCGATTAAAATTCAAAGAAAAAGTTTCTTTGTTTGACATGCCAAAAAATAAAGACTGGGTTTTACTCCCTAATTTCGCAGACAAAACTTTGATTAAGAACAAATTAACTTTTGAATTGGCAAAAAACTTAAATGCGCCTTATGCACCGCGTTCTGAATTTGTAGAGTTGTATGTGAATCGAGAATATTTAGGCGTTTATCAATTAACAGAAAAAATTGAAGTAGCTAAAAACAAAGTAAATATCCCTAAAAAAGAAAATTCTTTCTTAGTAGAAATTGATCATAAATATTCAAGTCAAGATGAAGTTATTTTTTCTTCGCATTTTAATTTGCCTTTGCACATTCATTCTCCAGATACTCCAAGTGATTCATCAAAGCGTATTTTGAAAAATTTTATGAATTCCTTTGAAAATTATTTATCAAGCGAAAAAGAATATTCAATGAATGAATTAGAAAAATGGATAGATTTAGAATCTTATATTCGTTATTATTGGATTCAGGAATTTTCAAAAAATGTAGATGGTGCTTTTGGTAGTAGCGTTTATTTTACTTGGTTTGAAGGGAGTCAATTGAATATGGGACCTGTCTGGGATTTTGATATTGCTTATGGTGGCGCTCACGAAGTTAATCCCAAAGGTTGGTATGTCAGAAACCATGCCTGGAATTCGCTTTTATTTTCAGATAAAAATTTCAACATTAAAGTGAAAGAATACTGGCAAAATCATAAAGCTGAATTTATAGCAATGATTGATTCTGTGGACGTTTGGAGCAAAAATTTAAAGCAAGCGGCAAATAATAATTTTAAACGCTGGCCCGTTTTAGAAAGTACAGGATCCTGGGCGCATAATGAATCGGTTTCTTCTTATAAAGAAGCGAATGAAATTTTAAAGGCATGGCTAAAAATGCGCTACCTTTGGATAGAAGAGAATTTATAAAAAGAAGATTCAACATTTATTAAAGGTTGAACATTTGTTTTTAAAATAGTGTTGTGACATTGCGGGCAAGTTTTTAAATTTAAATCTTTTGGGTGTAATAAGAGTTGCATTGTTGAATGGCAATGTTTACAAAAAGAACGGTGTTTAGCACTTTTGGGCAAATAAAAACTTTCCGTGTTGCCACAAGAATTGCACACGTAAATGCGATAAGCCCACATTTTACCGCAAGAATCAAAAGGGCTGAAAAAACTGCCATAATTCAACTTTTTAAAATACCCACATTTTGAGCAAGAAAGGCTATATTCAACAGGCATAAAAACTCCAGGAAAAATATTGGTAGGCTAAAAATACCAAAACTTTTATGACATAAAATGACATAGAATATGCGTTTGCAAAAATAAAAACGGAATGGTTCTTTTTTTTTAAAATAAAGATATATTTAAGTCGAAAGAAATTTTTAGATAATTAAGGAAGTTATGGAAAAGGAATGGTTTCCAAGTTTGGAAGAATATAATCCCGGGATTACAAAAGAGCAGTGGACTAGTTTTGTTCAGGATAAAAATCTTTTTAATGAGAAAGCCTTAGAAGTATTTGATGAAACAGGTATTTTAGAAGGAATTGAGGTGATGGAAGAGAAGGATTTAATTAGATTTAAGTGTTTATTGGAATATTTTGTAACGCATCTTGAATGGTGTGAAAATCAGGATGAAAATTTCAGTGGATATGAGAAATTTATAAAACCAATAAAGGAAAAATTTAAATCTACTGGAAAAGGAGAAAATGGAAATGGCATACAAATTCAAATAAACAAATGGGATTGCTATAAAGGAAGAAGAATAGGAATAACTATTTATAATAGCCATGGGCGTGGTTACCAACAGAGAAATTGCTATCTCCATTGGATGGAGACTTGGTATAACATTCACGCTAATTGGGAAAATAATCATATTACATCTTTATACTTATCCAAAGAACCAAAGGTTGATGCTAAAAAAGAATTAGAAAAAACAATAGAAGAATTAGGTTTATTTACAGAAAATATCACCGATGATTTAAAAGTCTTTTTTGATGAATTTTTGAAATGGGAAATAGGAGTCTTACAAATGACAGACTACGAAAAAAAACTCGATGAAATAAAAAATAATCTTTTGGCAAATAAAAACGTAATTCTTACAGGCGCTCCGGGTACCGGTAAAACTTTTATGGCAAAGCAGATTGCAAAAGAATTAGGCTGTGAAGATGATAATATCGGCTTTGTGCAGTTTCATCCGTCTTATGATTACACAGATTTTGTTGAAGGTTTGCGTCCAAAGCAGGTTGATGGTTCTGACCAAATCGGTTTTGAAAGAAAAGATGGTGTGTTTAAGAAGTTTTGTGAGAGGGCGTTGAAAAATTTGGTGGATAGTAAAAAAAGTGTGGAGGAAGTTGCAGAAGAAAAAGATATAGCAAGAAAAATTGAATATTACTTAGATGATTCAATAAAAAATAAAAAAGAGTTTTTACTCAAGAATGGAAATAAATTCAATATCGTAGATTATGATGATAAATGGATTTTTGTCGAAATCCCAAATAATAGTTCACCTGATTTAAAAGTATCTAAATTTGATATTATAAATATTTTTGAAAAAAACATTCAGTTGAATGAAGTAAAAGATGTAAGATTAATTCATTCTGCACAAACTAGACAGCAACAAGATTCTTACGTTTTTGTAATCTGTAAAGAAATTGATAAACTTAAAATTTCATCTCCTAAAAACACTTCAGAAACTGCTGAAAAAATACCACTTAAAAACTTCGTTTTCATTATCGATGAAATTAACCGTGGGGAAGTTGCAAAAATATTTGGGGAACTTTTCTATTCTGTCGATCCTGGGTATAGGGTTTATTCTGACGACTTAGATGTAATTAAAAATGGTAATAAAACAGTTACAACTATAAAAACTCAATATGCAAATCTTGAAACTAAGGGTAACGAATTTGATAAAGCTTTGAAATCTACCGATTATGGTCATTTTTTCATCCCAGAAAATGTGTACATCATCGGTACAATGAACGATATTGACCGAAGCGTTGAATCAATGGATTTTGCATTCCGTCGTCGTTTTTCATGGATAGAAGTAAAAGCTGAAGATACTCAATGTATGTTAGATGCAGAGCTAGACAAAGACCTTGCAGAAGAAGCAAAACGCCGAATGAAAAACTTAAACGCTGCAATTTCAAAAATTGAAGATTTAAACGACGCCTATCATATTGGTGCAAGTTATTTCTTGAAGTTAAATAATTACGATGGGGATTTTGGCAAACTTTGGGAATATCACATCAAAGGAATTTTGCAGGAATATTTGCGGGGCAATCCGAATGGGAAACTTGAAGATTTGAAAGCTGCGTATGATAAGGCAGAAGAACTGAAAGCCTGAGAGTAATATATGGAAAATAAAATAAAATTATTTGAAAATAAAGTTGTTCGTTCTCATTGGGATGCAGAACAAGAAGAATGGTATTTTTCTGTTGTTGATGTAATTGAAGTTTTGACTGAAAGTAAAGATGCAAAACAGTATCTAAAAAAAATGCGTTCTCGGGATTTGGAATTAAATTCCAACTGGGGTACAATTTGTACCCTAGTTAAAATGGTAGGAAAAGATGGAAAACTCAGAGAAATTCAAGCAGCGAATACCGCAGGCATCCTGCGCCTTATCCAATCAATTCCTTCTCCAAAAGCAGAGCCTTTTAAATTGTGGTTAGCGCAAGTTGGCTCGGAGCGTCTTGATGAAATTGCTGACCCTGAAAAAGCAATTTTGCGTGGTGCTGATTTTTATCGTGCAAAAGGATACACAGAAAATTGGATAAATCAACGATTGCAAACAATTGAAATGCGAAAAGAACTTACAGACGAATGGAAGGCACGGGGAATTGATAAAGAAAAAGATTATGCAATTTTAACAAATGAGATGACAAAGGCTTGGAGTGGTTTATCTGTAAAAGATTATAAAGAACTAAAAGGTCTAAAGAAAGAAAACTTACGCGATAATATGACAAATATCGAACTGGTTTTGAATATGCTTGCCGAAGTTACAACTACAGCAATTTCAAAATCAAAAGAACCTGAAACTTTTTCAGAAAATCTACAAGTTGCAAAAGAAGGTGGTTCTGTTGCAAAAAACGCCCGTGTTGATATTGAAGAACGGATTGGAAAATCTGTAATTTCACCTTTAAATGCAGAAGATAAAATTTTGCTTGATGTAAAAGATGTTAAGGAAATAGAGGAAAATTAAAATAAATCATGCCACACCTAACCTTAACCGACAACAATATCAAAAATCCGCCTTCTCTTACAACACTTTTGCAAAATGATGTGCAATCCCAAATTCATGCGTTTCAAGATTTACAATCCATCGCAGGAAAGTCCTTGCAAGACCTTTGTAAGAAAAATGCAAATCTTTTAGTTTTTCCTCATTGTTTGAACGAGCACAATAACGGAATTGAAGAACTTTCTATTTGTGAACTTGTGGGAAATCCAAATTATGATGGCGATACAATTTGTGATGTTGAAAACGTAAAAGTAAAAACTGGAAATTTGATGGGCTTTGTTGGTTTGGGCGGAAACAAAAATCACAACACCAAACTTGAAATTCGTTCTCGCTTTACTGAAAACACAAACGACAACGGTCAAGATTTTTTTCTGCACTATATGTTAGAAAAAGTTTTTCGCATAAACCTTTTTGATATGAATTATTCCCACAGCAAAAATGATGGCTTTGATTTGCTGTTTTTAATTTTTCCTCATTTGCTAAAACGAGCACTTCGCCAAGGAATTTTTAGAACTTACAGAACTTTTCACAAAAATGATGCGGCTGTAAAAGGCGTAATTGATATAAATCGTCACATAAAACAAAACACGCCTTTTAATGGAAAAATTGCCTATCGAAGCCGCGAATATTCAGCAGATAACGATATAACGCAGCTTATTCGCCACACAATTGAATTTTTAAAACAAAAAGAAATTGGAAAATCCCTATTAAATTCTGATAACGACACAAAAGATGCTGTAAAACAAATTGTGGCAGCAACAGATTCTTCGTATTGTTTTCAAAATCGTGCAAAAGTTATTCACAACAATTTGCGTCCTCTAAATCATCCATATTATTTTGGCTACAAATATTTGCAGCAACTTTGTCTTTTGATTTTGCGCCATCAATCTATGCAATATTCACAAAGTAATTCTCCAGTTTACGGAATTCTTTTTGACGGCGCTTGGCTTTGGGAAGAATATCTTGCAACAATTTTGTGCAATCCAAAACTTGCCGAAAAACAATTTCTACATCCTTCAAACAAAACTGGCGAAGGAGGAATTAAACTTTTTGATAATTCAAAAAATGATGATGGCGAAATTGCATTTTCAAAATGTTATCGTCGCATTTATCCAGATTTTTATCGCAAAATACAAACATCTTGAAAATGGTTTTGTTCGAGATGATTTGTATCAGATAATTTCTTATATGCACACAATGAAAATTGCAACGGGTGGGTTTATTTATCCAAAAAAAGTTGATGATGGATTGCTTCGTCGCTCCGCTCCTCGCAATGACAAAGAAATGTTAGCTCCTAGCAATGACAAAACAAAGTTTAATGTTGAAGACTTTTGTTTTTCTGGTGAAAGAGGCTTTGAAGCGGTGGATTTTGAATTTTTGAAAACTTATAAACTTGCAAATGATACTGGAACAGTTTTGACATTTGCTTTTCCTGTTCCACAGAATGTAGAGAGTTATAAAAATTTTAAACTTCAAATGAGTTGTAGTGAAAAACATTTGAAAGAATTTTCAAAAACCTTTTGAGCAGGCGTTACGGGCGGCGTTTGAGCCCGTTAGAAAGGGTAGTGAGCAACAACGTGCGAACTAGGGAAATGCTTTTCCCTTTCTTAATGAAAATTGAGTCATTTTTAGAAGGGCTAAAGTTTGGCTGATTTGGCTTGAGAGAAAGTTCTCTAAAAAAAAAGTTCTTCTTGAGTGATGAAATATTATATTTGAAGGGAATTTGTTTTGCCGTATGTTTTTAGACAAAAAGGATTTTTATGATTCATTCCGATATTGATACTCTTGAAGCTAATGCTAAAGCTGAATTAGATGCGCTTTTGGCTAAAGAGACTGTTTCGTTGAAAGATAAGCTTGCGATTACTCCGCAAAGGCCAAAGGAACTTTTGCCGCTTGAACGCCGCACTTCTTTTGATGAAACGAATTTGGGCTTGACTGAGTCGCAAGCTAGGCTTGAAGCGAGTCGCTGTATGAAGTGTAAAAAGCCTTTTTGTACGGCTAGTTGTCCTATTGGTATGCCTGTTCCGGCTTATCTAGAATATGTCGCGGCTGGTAATTTTGAAGAAGCGATTAAGCTTATTCGCGATACGTCTTTGTTCCCTTCAATTTGTAGTCGCGTGTGCCCGCACGAAAAACAGTGTCAAATGAATTGCGCTATCGGGAAAAGTTTGAAGGATCCGTCTAAAGGCCTTTCTCTTGGGAATTTGGAACGTTTTTGTGCGGATTATGAACGCTTGCATTTAGGTGGGAAAAAGCCTTTGCCTGTAGATGCACCGACTGGGAAAAAGATAGCTGTTATTGGCGGCGGCCCTGCTGGTCTTGCGGCAGCTCTTGATTTGAGAACGTTTGGCCACGATGTGGTGATTTTTGAATCGGCTAAAGAATTGGGTGGCGTTTTGCGTTATGGGATTCCTGAGTTCCGCTTGCCAAAGAGTATTTTAGATTACGAGCTTTCTATTTTGAGCACTATGGGGATTTCTTGTAGAACAGGTGTTACTGTTGGTAAAGATATTACTATCCCTGAATTGTTTAATAATGAAAATTTTGATGCTATCTTTATTGGAAATGGGGCTGGCCTTGCTTTGAAAACAGGTGTTCCGGGCGAAGATTTGAAAGGCGTGTTTACTGCTGAAGAGTATTTGCGTAAAGGGAATCTTCGTGAAGAGATTGCTTCTGGCGAGAACGTGGTAATTGTCGGCGGCGGTAATGTGGCTATGGATGCTTCTCGAATGGCGTTTAGACTTGGCGCTAAGAAGGTTCGTATTGTTTATCGTCGTACAAGGAATGAAATGCCAGCTTGTAAAGCAGAAATTACTGAAGCTTTGGAAGAAGGCGTTGAAGTGCTTGAACTTAAAAATCCAGCTGAAATTCTTGGCGATGATTTGGGGCGCGTGCAAAAGATTCGCTTGGATTTGTTTGAACTTGGTGAACCTGACGAACAAGGTAGAGCACGCCCTGTAAAAATTGAAGGGCAAGAAGAATTTATTGATGCTGATACGGTTGTGCTTGCTATCGGTAGTAAAGTTTCTTCTGAAATTAAAGATTCTACTCCTGGCCTTGAAACGAATAGGAATGGTACATTTGTTGTGCAAGATCCAGAAACAGGGCTTACAAGTTGTAAGAATGTTTATGTTGGTGGCGATGCTATGCATGGACCGCAAACAGTTGTGCTTGCTATGAAAACAGGGCGCACAGCCGCTAAAGCAATTCATGAAACGTTAATGCGTTAATTCAGGTTCATCCGCCGGCAAAACGCCGGCGGATGTTCTTTATATAAAAAAGCAAATAAAAGACTAGAAGGATTTTCTGCTTTTTCTAATTTCGAAAGTTCTCGCTTAGCTTCATTTTTCCCTACACTCTCGCGAGCCAATTTATCTGCTTCTTCTTCTTGATTCCAACAAATGCGGTGGTAAAATAAACGAAAAATTCCAAGAGCGATATGAAACCAAAGAACAATTTCTAACAAGCTAAATCGCCATTCTCCAAGTAAAATCACAATCAATAAAACCATCAAAGAATAAAAACAAAGTTTCAACAAATTGCGCAGTAATTTATGATGTAATTTTTTATGTGCTTGTTCATGAGCATCTATAAATCGAGAGGATTTTTTCTCTTCATGAATATTTTCTGGGAAAGGAAAAAAATCATTTAAAATCGGTACACAACGAAAAAAAGCAAAAGGAATCTTTTTATTAAAAAGTCTCCATTCACGAATTTCTACAACTAGGCGAAAAATAATTTCAGCAGAAAGAATAAAAAGCAAAACGATAAAAGACATTACGCCTCTTCTCTAGAATCTTTCAGAACAGTTTGTATCCGACGAATCAATTGTTCGTGTTGGCCTTTTACCAATTCATAAAAAGCTTTATCTTCTGGGTGGACTTGTTGGTAATCGTCAAAAATAGCCTGGCCGCGTTCTTTATCGCGAGCATCACCAGCAAGGACATTTTCAACCCATTGTTTAGATAAACTACGCAAACGTTTTAACACTTCTGGCACAGTCGCCGGGAGTTCAATATTTGAAAAACGTTCTTTAAAAACTTCACCTGGTAAAGAGCGTAAAATTTCTTTAGGAGAAAGTAAAATCATTGAAGAATCAGATTCCACAGCCGTCAAAACAGATTCAAATAAAAAGCGTTCTAAGAAATTTCTATAAACCTGTAATGCAAACTGACGGACAGGTTCTCGCATATAATTGCTACCTAAAATATTTAAATCTTTTCCAGTATAAATTTCTTGAACCGTTACTTCTTGCAATTTCACAAAAGCGTTATAAACAGCGCGCACATTAGATACAGAGAACAAAGAATAGAATGCAGAAGAAATTATGTTTTTCCCGCGTTGCGCATACTTTTGCAAATTACGTTCTAAAGCAAATGCGTTTTTGCCATAACCAAAACCAGGAACAACTTCATTTAAATCTTTTGAAAGTCCATATTTTTCTGGGTTACCTGGGCGAATTAAAGCAAAAGGCAATTCAAGCCGCTGTGGCGAAGTTGTCACACCAGAAGCTATCAATAAAAATGGAGAGTTTTTAAAATTGGCTGGGAATTTTACGTTAACACCTAACCCAAAGAAAGTCCCGATACCTGGGTGAATTTCTTGGTCTGGTTTTCTGCCAGTGTGGTTACTGCCAACATTAGCGCCATAACCGATATTGCCACAACCCTTAGGCCAAAGCGCCGCGATTAAAAGAGAATGGTGGTGTAATTGTGTTAAAGGCCCGACAAAAGAAGAGGTGACTTCTGCTTCTTCAATATGACAACAATTAGAAACAATCGAAGAAGAAACTAAAGCCATTTTTCCAATTTTTGTTTTTTTCAAAACCAAAGAATTTTTGACTTGTGCCGCAGAATGAATCATGCAAGATTCTTGCACAATGGAATTTTCAAGAATCACAGAATCGTAAATACCTGTTGTTTCTTCAAGAGAACTTAAAACTATAGAACCTCTAATTTTTGAAGCTCCAACGATTCTTGCGTGTGGACCTATCCAGCTATTGCGGACAACACCTATATTAGAAAGAACCGCACCTGGTCCAATAAAGCCCGAGTGGATTTTAATTTCATTTTGCCATTCATTTAAAATAGCTTCATATTGATTTTGAAAATCTGTTGCAAATAAATTATCTAATTGGTGCTCTAAAAAGTTTTGGTTTGTATCTGGGTAAACAATCAAGTTTCTTGTACCGCATTCATTGCCCACAGAAATAGACTTCAAAAACTGGAGTTTACCACTTGAAACCAAAGTCCCTACATTCTGGAGAATTGCAAACCGGCTGACAAAAACATTTGAAAGCATAGAAACGCGATAAACTAACGCGTTTTCCACAACGCAATTGTGCAAAATAGAATCATAAATGCCTGTAGGAAAAGAAACATCTCCAGGCAAAAGAAGTGTTCCAAAAAACGCCGGCAAATAAACAGAACCAATAAAAACAGAGCGATAAATGCGTTCTGGCGTGAAATTCCCTTCGACACGAATTTTTGTCCAATCGTCACAACGATTGCCATTTTTCTCCAAAGATTCAATTTCTGCAGAAGTCAACGGGCGAAAACGCTCTTCAGCGTGTTTCGGATTACGCAAATTTTCGGAAAAAACCGATAGATTTGTATTTCTAAGGAATTTTTTTAGTTTAAGCAATCGTTGCATATTCTAAAAATACCTAAATTCAAGATAATGATACAGGAATATTTTCAACAAAACATAAAAAAGAAATCTTTTTCTTCTATTGTCGTTTATCCAGCGGATATTTTAGACCAACGCACACAAGAAGAAATGCTGCGCAGTGAAAAATACAACAGCAGCTTTATTTATGCAGAAGTTGATTTTAATCTTCTAGACCAGCACATTTTACACGAATCTGATCAGGATTTGTTTATCACTATTTTACTGCAAGTTTTACAAAGCGATACACGAATAACTGACATTATTGGTCTTTTACCAGATAATCAAGGTTTTGTAGTTCTAATGCCAGAAGCAAAAGAAAAAGCTTGGTTTAGAATAAAGCGCTCCTTTGCAGAAAAGTTAGCAGACAGACCTGATTTGTCCAAAATTTTCAAAGAACAAGTGCACCCGATTGTTTATCCGATTTGTCTAAAAAAAGAAGTATGAAAATACTTGTAGTAAGTTCTGTATACCCAAGATTTCCAGAAGACTCGGAAGTCCCATGGCTTCGCCGTTCTGTTGCGTGTTTAAAAGAAAAGGGAAATGAAATAAAAATTTTAGCGCCAGCTTATAAAGGTTTAAAAAGCCACACTATAGATGGCATCGAAGTAAAACGTTTCCGTTATGCAACAAAAGATTTAGAAATACTCACTCACGACGAAGGTGCGCCTTCAAAAATGGCAAACAAGCCTTGGTTACAACTTTTAGCAATCCCTTATATCATCAGTGGGATTTTTAAATGTCTTTCTCTTGTCAGAACATACAAACCAGACATTATACACGCTCATTGGCCGTTTCCACATGGTTTAATAGTTCTTTTAGCGGCTAAACTTTTTAATATCCCTGTCGTATTGAATTTTCATGGCGCAGAATTACTCTTAATAAAAAAGCATCCATTTGTTCGCCCTGTTTTAGCTTTCTTAATTGGGCAAGCCGATGCTATCTTTGCAAACAGTTCTTTTACAGCAAAAAAAATCCAACAAATTCGTTCGTGTCAAGTAGAAATAAGCCCTTATGGAACAACGCTTTCCTCAAAAGCAAGTGGCGTATTGCACACAGTACAAGAAAAGTTCAAAATCCTTTTTGTCGGGCGACATATTGAAAGAAAAGGAATAACATACCTTTTACAAGCAGCCCAAAAACTCTCTCCTGAAAAATTTGAAATTCGAATTGTAGGGCAAGGCGATTTAACAAATGCTTTAAAACAAGAAGCCTCAAATATTTCAAATGTTATTTTCACCGGTAAACTTTCCCCAGAAGATTTAGAAAAAGAATACCGAGAAGCCAACGTATTTGTTTTGCCTGCAATCGTAGATTCTAAAGGCGATACAGAAGGCCTTGGAGTCGTTTTAATTGAAGCCGTAGAAAACGATTTAGTCTTAGTCGCTTCAAATGTAGGCGGCATTCCAGATGTAGTCATTCACAACAAAACAGGCATTCTTGTAAACCAAAAAAATCCACAAGAATTAGCTGATGCATTTAACACACTTGCTAAAGATCCAGAACTTTGTAATCGTTTAGTGCAAGGTGCAAAAGAACACGTTCAAAAAAATTTCAGCTGGGACGCAATCATTGAAAAGCAATTGACCATATACCAAAAAATTTTAAAAAGAAAAAACTCCCCAGAAAATTCTGAGGAGTAAAAAACAATTTAAAACAAATTAACGAACTAAAGCTTCTGTATCCAAAGCAATTAAAAGTTCTTCATTTGTCGGGATAACCATAGCAAGCGGTGTATGGTCTGAAGAAATAATCCCGTTAGTATTTTTCCCATTGCAAGAGTTCTTTTCAGTATCTACGCGATAGCCAAGCAACTGCAAATTATGCAAAACCTGTTCACGCACAGCGGCACTATTTTCACCAATACCACCAGTAAAAACAAGAGCATCAATACGTGGCAACGACATAGCAATACCACCGATACAACGAGAAAGTCTAAAGCAGAAAACATCAAGAGCGATTCTTGCGCCAGCATGACCTTCAGAAGCAGCCTTTGTAATGGTACGCATATCATTACTCAAACCAGAAAGACCAAGAAGTCCACTTTCTTTATTAACAAGCTTATCAAGTCTATCGACATCATAACCATATTTCTTAGCCAAGAAGAAAAGAATAGCAGGGTCAATAGAACCAGAGCGAGTTCCCATAACAAGGCCATCTAGTGGAGTAAAACCCATTGTCGTATCTACGCATTCGCTATTCAAAATCGCAGAGCAAGAAGAACCATTACCCAAATGAGCGGTAATCAAGCAAGTATCATCAGGATTACGTTCAAGCATACGGCAAGCTTCAGCACTTACAAAGCGGTGGGAGGTCCCATGGAAACCATAACGGCGGATACCATCTTTTTCATAATACTCGTAAGGAATACCATACAAGTAAGCCTTAGGAGGCATAGTCTGGTGGAAGGCCGTATCAAACACAGCCACTTGTGGAAGTGTTGGGAAAATCTTTTTCGCACATTCCATACCAGTCGCATGAGCAGGTTCATGAAGAGGCGCAAAAAGCGTAATACTTCTGATATAATCAATTACATCCTGAGTCACTTTTTCGGAACGAATATATTTTCCGCCATGAACCACGCGATGCCCGATAGCTTCAATAGAAGATGTCAAATTTTGATCATCAAGATACTTCTGAACGGCAGAAACTGCTTCAGCATGAGTCGGGCAATCAAAATTATAATCTTGATTATCGACAGGGCCTTTAGCTTTAAAATGCCCATTAACGCCAATATTTTCTACAAGCCCACTAGAAAGAGCTTCTTTAGAAGCAGTATTGATAACGGCAAATTTAACAGATGAACTACCGCAATTCAAAACAAGAACTAACATAAAACCTCTTCATCAAAATTTTTATTTCCAAAAAATAGGCAAATTCTTAAAAGAAAAAAATACACCCCTTTTGAAAAAATTACATTTTGCCCATGTTTAAGCAAATTCGACAATTTGATTTGCGAATCACGCAATACTTTGCCCAACACCGTTTTTCGCCCAAAGCAGCGAAATTTTTTCGCTCTTATGTCCGTTTAGGTGATGGCTATGTATGGGCTTTTGTCATTTTGCTCGTATTATGGATTTATGGCATCCGCGATTTATTAGCGGTTTTAGGCCCTGTCGCTAGTGCCGTATTCACCTGTTTTGCGCTTTACTGGGGTGTAAAACTTTCCATTCGCCGTGTTCGGCCATTTGAATTAGTCCCTGAAATTTTAGCCGAAGTCCCGCCACTTGACAAATACAGTTTCCCTTCTGGCCACACCATGAACAACTTAACCATAGCTTGTGTTGTTTTTCAGGCGTTCCCAGAAATCGGGTGGATAATGCTTATTTTGCCATTAACTTGGGGAATGCTTCGAGTTTACTTTGGCGTCCACTGGTTTTCAGACATAATTGGCGGCGCCTTATTCGGCGTAATCGCTTATTTCCTTTCTCGCCCGATTTACCAATTTTCAGTCGAACTCATTCAATCTTTTTTACAATCTTAATTTTTAGTGTTCCCCGCGCCTAAAAAACTCAGGCAAAAAAAATGCGCGGGTCGGGCTCTTGCGTTATCTCGTGCCGCCACAATTTTAGCAATCAAAACCTTGCGCGCCACTCGTCCGTTCAGCCTCGCGACAAGTCGCGAGTCCGAACCCTAACGGGCTTCCATCCCTAACACACTTGTTTATACACTTACCACACGGTTCTTGTCACGAGTTCCTTGTCATTGCGAACAAACTTGCCACAAGTTTTTTGTCATTGCGAGACGTGTAGAATACACGGCGTGGCAATCCCATCGCTAATAGATCGCCGCACTGCGTTCGCGATGACAACTTGTTGTTAGATGGCTTCATTTCATTCGCCATAACAACCCTACACTTGCCGCAAGTTTTTTGTCATTGCGATGGAACGTAGTGACAGAAGCAATCTCTTTGCAAGAAACACTTGTTTTTGTTTTAATGGAATTTTTATGGGGAATTTAGTTAAAAAGAAAAGGGTTTTTTGGTGAACCCTTTTCAAAAAACCGGCCGCCCAAGTCTCAAGAGCGAATCATTGTGTAAGACCCCGACTTTATGAAATTCCCTATTACAGGCCCATACGTCGCAATTTCTATCGATTCAAATAAATCGAATACTTTCACTTCAACATCAAGATAAAATTTACTACAATAAAAGTCAAGATTAATTATAAAAATTTTTCCAATTTTTATTTTGCAATAATGACACAAGTAATATTTGAGTTTTAATAGAGTTTTACGGGAACTTAGTTAAAAAGAGGAAATAAATTAGAGGGAAAATTTAAAAAAATTATGGATTTTCTGTTTTGACATTTTTTGTCAAAAGTTAGAGCTATATTAATGTTGTAAGAATTAGCATTGGAGAAAGTATGGAAGAAAAAAGATATACAATTTTACAAGATGAAGATTTCACATTAAAAAAAATTCCTGAATATGTTTTAGAAGAAAATGAATTAGGATATTTTCTTCGCTTGGAAGAATTAGCTCGTACAAAATTATTCACAAAACAGGAGTTAGTAGATTTCGTTTCTGAAGTCGAAACTATCGCTGAAGCCTGTGACATCAAACTCACAGAAAAATATTTTCTACCATATAATAAAGAATTTTTTGGACTTTTCGCAAATCGTGCCCAAAAAGCAAGCTATGAAAGTGGTGGGGAAATTCGCTGTGCATTAAAAAATTTTAATAAGTTACAGGATTTTCTGGCTGATAAGGCTGCGGAGCTTGGTTAATAATTTCCACCACAATACGCCAATGACTGCTAGACTCAACAGTCACACCAAACTCTATGTTTTAATAGAATTTTACAGGAACTTAGTTAAAACTGAAAAAGGAGGATAAAATGTTAAAAAAAACTAAAATTTTCCCCAACCCTAATACTAATCTTTACCCAGAGAATGAGTTAAAAAAACTCCCACCATATAAAGATTATCTTTATATTTTTAAAGGAGATGAAAATAAAGGTTTTGGTGATTTATCTGCTTTCCAAAAATTGTTAGAACATAAAAAATTAAATACAGAAGATTTTTTGGATGCTTGGCGTTATGTTGAAAGTCATTCACCAAGAAATAAAGTTATTTCTTGGAATGACGAGCTTTGTTCTGATTATAGATATAAAGGAGGACAGGTACTTCAAGAAATCCCACCAAGCCACATTGCTGTAATATGCTCAATCATTTGGGGAAAATATGGAGGAAGTGATTTCCCTTTACAACCAGTTCTTAGTTTCTTACTTACATATGGAAAAGCATAAACGACCCAATTATGTTTTAATAGAGTTTTACGGGATCTTAGTTAAAAAGAGGAAATAAATTAGAGGGAAAATTTAAAAAAATTATGGATTTTCTGTTTTGACATTTTTTGTCAAAAGTTAGAGCTATATTAATGTTGTAAGAAGTAGCATTGGAGAATGTATGGAAAACAATGAAATCGAAGTAGAACGTCTGATGGGAGCTATTACTCTATTAGAATCAAAAGGAGATTTTAAGGGAATGGCGGTAGTTAAACTTTTTAATAAAATAGAAATTTTATTTAAAATCATAGAAATAGAAGATGGGCTTACTATCTTCTGTGAAGAAGCATTCTTTATTGATGATGACTTATTTGAAAAAGTAAAACAAGCTGTTCTAGAAGAGTACAATTACCATATAAATGCTGTAAAATAATTTTTCCCGTTAGCCTCTGCCTTTATGGCATAGGCGTTTTTAGAAAAAATTAAGGCTAAATAGAATTTAGCAGAAACTAGTTAAAACTTATAGTAATGATTAAGCGAGGCAAACAATGAATTACAGAAGTCTGTGTAGTTTTTACAAGGGCGAAAAAGAATGTCCTTTTGATTCGGAAAATGGAAATGCAGGAAAATTCTGGATGGCGGAACGATTCGTCTGCGAGGAATACGCAAGAAATGTCGATAAACAAGTCAAGAGTGATTTTTTCCGCATGGTTGTCGCCTACATTTCAAAATGGGCTCCTTATGATTATCTAGACTTAATACGTGAGTACCTATCCAAATCCAAAGCCGATGAAAAAATGAAAGCACTTATTGCGTCGATGTTTTCCGAAAATATTTTATAACTTTTCAAGTTTACCTTTCTTGATATAATACACTTCTAGTTTTAATAGAGTTTTACGGGATCTTAGTTAAAAAGAGGAAATAAATTAGAGGGAAAATTTAAAAAAATTATGGATTTTCTGTTTTGACATTTTTTGTCAAAAGTTAGAGCTATATTAATGTTGTAAGAATTAGCATTGGAGGAAGTATGGAAAAGAAAAGATTTGTAGGAAAATATGAGACAATACTAGACCACAACCCAACACCAGAAGAATTTGAAGAAATTACTGGTATAGATTGGGAAGATAGGCTTCTTCTTATTGAAATCAATGATACAAAAACCCCACACGCAGGATGGATAGATATTTCTTTTTTATATGAGAAAAGAGGTAATTTAGAAATGGCTAAAAAATATGACAAACCTTTACCCCAATGGGAATTGAATAGACAAATTATTGATTATGTTTATTGATAAATTAATCTAATAGCCATTCAGTTTTAATGGAATCCACCAGAACTTACTTAAAACAAAAGTTCTTTTGAAGGGAAAATATGTTAGTTACACAATTTTAAATGACTAACCTTGGAGGAAAAATATGGATATGACATTTGAGGAAGTGTTAGAATTTGCAAAAAAACACCCACCTCCTAAAGGAGGGATTGATTTTAAACCTGAGTTTAAATGGTTAGGTGTAGGTTATAATATTGAAGCTTTTATTTGGAATAAAAGACATCCTGACGACCCTGTTCCTTACATTCCTGAATTAGATGAAGAAGGTTTAAAAGAATTAGAAAAAGAAGTGAATAGCTTGTAAAATAAAAATTTTTGAGCTTTTATGGAGTTTACTAGAACTTAATTGAAACTCATCGGTGAAAATCTCTAAAAATCCAATTAAGCCTGCTTTGCGTTAGGGGGCGTTGCACGGATGTGGCGAGACGCATAAGCGGCTCGATGAGCCGAGCGGGCGCAGGCGAGCAGCACCCGACCTAGCCGTAGGCTAGGGAACGCCCATAAAAAAAGTGCCACCAAATAAGTGACACTTTTTATAAAATTTCTTGTAAAAATTTCTTTTAAAATTTCGGTGCTAATTTCCACACGCCAAGATTCGTTTTTAAAATCATAGGCTTGCAAGAATTATCAATCAAATCAGAAATTTCATTTTCTAATACAGGTGCATTTTTGCTGAATAATACGCGGCCAGTTAAATCCAAAAGTTTTACAGAGCCTTTTGCATTTTGTAAAGAATGCTTCCAGGATTTTTGAGCGTTTACCAAGGATTTTTCAAAGCCTGTGGTTCCGCCGACATCAAAGACAATTGTTGCAATAGTCGTGTCGGCAGCATCAATAGCGCCAACTCTTATGCGATAAATTCCTGCTGCTAAATCAATTGATTCATTTTTCGGGCGAACCAGCAAAATGGAATTTTCAATTTCAACAATAAGACTGTTGTTAGAAGAAGTCACAACATAAGTTAAAGTATCGCCATCAACATCTGAGAAAAGAGAATCCAATTCTATTTCTTGTTGCCAGCCAGAGGCTTCTACAACGATTGTGTCGCGGTGAAGAACTTTTGGCAAATCGTTTACTGGAGTAATGTCTATGACAAATGAAAGAACAGCAGGCTTTGTGCCTTCAATGCTATCGGTTGCAATTACATTCACAATAGCTTTGCCACAAGAATCTTTAGCCACTTTTATGTTCATGTAACCGCCTGTTGTCCATGAAATATTCAGTTTACCATCTGGGTTTTCTGCTGAATAATAAAGAGCATCGCCTTCTGGATCTTCAAACCAGCTCTTGATTTGAGCTTTTGTGTATTTTAATGTTCCCGAGTAATCTTCTTTTACGGTTGTGTTTAATGTATCTACAACGGCAACAACAATCGGGCCATCGTTTCTATCAAGAACACTAATCGTTACAGTTGCTTGTTCAGAAGAAACATTAGCTTCGTTTTTAACAATGTATGTAAATGAATCCGTGCCGATAAAATCTTCATTAGGCGTATAAACAAAAGAGCCGTCAGAATTTAATGTTAAGGCGCCGTGTGTTGTGGAATCCACTAAGAATACAAAGAGTTCGGAATTGCCATCTGGGTCTTCGTCATTTGAAAGAACACCATTTTTAATAGCAATGGTTAAAGTAGAATCTTCAAGTGCATTATAAGAATCGTCATTTGCAATTGGAGCATCGCTGACCGGGAGAATTTCTACTTCAAAAGAAACGCCAACAGAATCACCTGCAGAATCTTTTGCGTAAAGTGTTACAATAGCTGTTCCATTTTTGTTTAATTCAGGAAAAAGCGCAATAATAAATTGCGTTGCATTTTGAGTTAAACTAGCCTTTACTAAACCATTTGTTGAAACGCTGTATTGCAAATTTTCAGTCGCTGTTTCTTTATCCGCAAAGATAACTTCGGACTTGTTTACATAAATGATTTTTGAAGCGAAATCTTCTTCAAGAGAGTCTAAGTTCGGCAACGTTCCTGTAACTGTTGGTTTATCATTTACGTCTTTTACAACAATAGAGACTGTTACCGTAGGCGAAATACCAATAGAATCTGTTAAAGTGTAAGTCCAAGAATCAACACCAGAAAAATCAGCATTTGGTGTATAAACAAAAGATCCATCATCTGCTAATTCAAGAGAGCCATTTGTCGGATTGGTATAAGAATTGATTGAGAATATATCGCCATCAAAGTCAGTATCATTTACAAGAATCCCTTTTTCTTTAGAAACAGAAAGTACAGAATCTTCTAAAATTTCGTAGCGGTCATTTACACCTGTAGGTGGATTTTGTCTATCAACTACAGTAATGTTGTTTGTATAAATAGCCATTTGAGAATCTTTATCGGTTGCAAGAATGGCAAGGCTTGCTACTCCCGAAATATTCGCTTTTGGAACTATTGTCAAAGTATCATTTTTCTTTGTTGCGATGAGAATACCAGAGTTTGGTTCTATAGAATAAATGATGTTTAAAGAATCATCATCTTTATCAGTAAACATTGATTTTAAAGCGTATTTTAAAGTATCGCCTTCATAGAGAGTAGCATTTTCTGTTTCTGTGTAAGGAGGCATAAGAACAGGAGCGAATTTTGGCAATTCACAAGAACCTGTAAAACCGAGTTGTAAAATTTCAATGTCACCCGTTTTATTAGCTTTGCCTTTCAATTCAAATTGTAATGCTGCGATACGTTTTAAATCTAAAACAGCATCATAACCCCAACCCTGTTCTTGTGAAAAACTAGCAAAAGGCATTTCTACAATAGTGTAAGAATCAGCTGCTTTTAAATCAAATCCAAAATAATTCCCGTTATTTAAAGCAATGCCTTCTTGAATAAGTTGCAAGCGCACGCCCGAATTAGAACGATAAGCAATACAAAGTCCAGATTCTTTAGAAATGTCAACAAAAGAATCAGAAGCATCAAAAGGCATTTTTAATCCAGCCGTTGGGTAACCTGTTCCTTTTAAAGTAGCGTTAAAACCAACAGAACCTGTTGTAGAAAGAAATTCCTGAACAGAGCTGATTTCAGAACTTTCTGTCACATAAGTGCTAAATGCTGCGCCAAAAGTATTTACAGGACTTGCAGGAGTTTCACTTGCGGAATTCCAAAAAGGTGTTGTTGATGAAACAACTTTACCTGCTACCGGAATATTTGTCGTATCGCAAACATTTCCAAGACCGATTTGTAAAATATCAAGAGTCAAAGAAGAATCCGTTTTAGCGTAATTCCCTTTGTAGCTAAATTGCATCCCTTTGTGGTTATTTAAACTCCAAGAGACTTTTTTACCCCAACCTTCTTGAGCTAAACTTGTAAATGGAATATACAAAGCTTTGTAAGTTTCAGAAGCCGGGACTTTTATTCCCCAAAAATCACTATCAGTAATTGTGGATTGGCTCATATCAAGCCTGAATGGTTGTGAAGAGCGATAAGTTAAACAAACGCCAGAACCACTCAACGATTTAACAGCCCCTTCTTCTTGCCAGTTAAAGCCGACACCAGCACTTTGGTTTTTGCCAGATTTTACAGAAAGCAAGATTTTCATTTCTTGTTCTGTATTTTGATAAATTGCTGTACCATTAGATTCCCAATTAAACCAATCAGAAACAGATGTACTAGTTGGTGTCCATACAACATCTGCAAAAGCCGTCAAAGGCAAAAACAATGAACCGAGCAGAAACTTTCTCATGGAGTCTCCTTTTTGTTTTATTTAACCCAAACCACCGAAAGCAAAAAATAATAAAATGGTATACTTTTATAAAGGCTATTTATAGTTATTTGCTTCGCTTATATAAAACAACAATCGCTTGTAAACAGAAATCATTAGATTTTTATTTTTTTGTAACATTTTTACGTCTTTTTTATTGATTTTTTAAGTAACAAAACATAAATTCAAGCCAATAAAAATCCAAAAAACCTTTAAGAGGCTAATTATGAACCTCCGATTCCTTAAACCCACTCTATTTTTATCTGTGGCAAGTTTGCTTATGCTCGCTTGTAGCGATGACAGCAGTTCTTCCACAGAAATGGAAGAAATCAGCAGCTCTTCTGTCGTAGAAGGAGATATTAATACTGAAGAACCAAGTGATTCTCTTTCTTCCTCTGAACCAGATCCAGAAACTCCTTCTAGCTCTTCTACCGCTCCTTTAAAAGGTGTTTTGGTAGATGACTTTGAAGACGGCAATATGGTAAGCCTTTTAGATGAAAGTTGGTACACTTACACCGATGAAGGCAATAGTGGTGCTTCTACCGTTTCTTTCCTAACAGATGCCGATGGTTATTGGGCAGCTGCAAGCGAAGGTTATGAATCTTCTTATTCACTTTCTTTGAGCTACACATTAGACAAGGGTAATTACGAATTTGACCCATACGTTGGTTGGGGCGTTAATGTGCCTTCAAGCGTCAACAGAAATGCTATCGGTGGTATTTCTTACTGGTATAAAGGTGGTAAGCACACTGTTCGCGTAGAAACTTCGGACATAACCGATCACGATGTGCATAGCTACACCGTAAACGCATCTTATGCCAACTGGAAATTAGTGACGGTTCGCTTCCAAGACCTTATGCAAGAAGGCTGGGGCATACCTGTTGACTTCAACAAAGAAAATATCACAGCTATCAGTTTCCAGGCAAAAGGTTCTTCAAAAGTTCGTGAAGACTCTCTTCGCATCGATTACCTCTACATGATGGATACAAGCGAAGTTGCTAAAGATCAGCCTGACATGGTTATCAGAGCTCCAGAAATTCCTGAAGTAGAAATTGGCGATATTGCTATTTCTAACCCACTCCAAGAAAAAGCGATGAAATACTTGGATAAGGGCGTTAATTTCACAAACTGGTTAGAAGAAGCTAAAGGTCGTTTTGCTGGTTTTGAAGGCGCTCCTTACGGAAAAGAAGATGTTAAGAACTTAGCCGATAATGGTTTCAAAGCATTGCGCTTGCCTATCGACTTAGACCTCTATGCCGATAACCGCGACAAATTCGTTGCAGGAACCGACAGCGTTCTTTTAATGGATACAACCACCCTTTGGACTGTTCTTGACTCTTTTGTAAATTGGACTGGCGAATACGGAATTTCTTTAACTATTGACTACCACGAATACGATGGAAGTTTCAGCGTAGAAAGTTCCGCTGACCCTCAATACAGAAAAATGGTAGCCAATGTTTGGAAAACCGTTGCCGCTCGCTATGCAGACAATCCTCGTGAAGATATTTTCTATGAACTCTTGAACGAACCAGGCATGAACAGCAATGGAAAAATCAAAAAAGAAAATTGGACTCTCACAGCCCAGGAAATGATTGATTCCATTCGTGCTGTAGATACCAAGCACACTATTCTCTTTGGCGATGTGCAGTGGTACGATATCAAGGAACTAGAAACTCGTGAACCATTCACAGACGATAATATCGTTTATGTCATTCACTCTTATGAACCATTTATTTTCACTCACCAAGGTGCTAGCTGGGGCGAAACTGCTACCTTGAAAAACATTCCATTCCCGTATGATTCTACAAAGTGGTCCACATTCTCTTCTGATTTCGGTGTAAGGAAAAATACCGCAAGCTGGGTAAAGACCGCTGTAAAGAACTACTACAAAACGGGTAGCAAAGAATATATTATCAACTTGATTCTTCCTGCTAAAAAGTGGGCAGTCACCAATAACGTTCCTATTATTATTAACGAATACGGAGCATACGGTTTACGCGCAGATACAGAATCTCGTTTGAACTATATGCGCGCTATGCACGAAATTAGCGATACACTTCAGATTCCAATGCAACACTGGGGTTATGAAGGCGGATTCTCGCTATTTGAAAATGGCAAATTAATTGATGGTATGAAAGAAGCTATGGGTTTATAAGAGAAATCTTTAAATCATAAAAACCCTTCTCCGATTTTTTCGGAGAAGGGTTTTATTTTATACCCAAAACGCTCAAAAATTCAAGAACATACTTTTGTGGATAAATAATCCACAAAAAAAGCAAATGCTTGAGTATTTTTTAGTCAAATAGACTTTATTTTTTGTTTAAGTATTTGGGTTAAAAGGAGAAAAAATGAAAAAGAACTTCACGGCTTTGTTTTTAACTTTTGCCACAAGCCTTTATTGCCATGCCTACACGCTCCAGGGGACCGTTAACAATACCGATGGACAAGCTGTTCAAAATGCAAAAGTCCATCTTACTGTTTCTGGAAACGAAACTTTTACCGATAACCAAGGTAAATTTGTGCTTTCTGGCGAAGAAAATGGTAGTAATGCTATTCAGCTTAGTTCAAAAATGCCAAGCAATTTTAGTTTAAACGGCAGTATTTTAAATTATTCTCAATCAAACGGTTCTCCTTTACAAATTAAAATTTTTGACTTTGTCGGTAACCAAATTTTTAGTGAAACATTGCAAGGCCAGGGTTCTTTAGACCTCTCTCAAACTGTAAAATCAAAAGGCAATTACCTTGCCCGCGTAAAAATGGGGTCTGCACAAGAAACTATCCGCTTTACTTCTGACGGAAACAAATCTTCTGTTATGGCTTTTGCAAGTCACGCTAAAGTTTTAAAAAAGAGTTTAGCTGAAACTTTAGAAGTAACAGCTGATGGTTATGACACATTGCGAGTAGCACTCACAAACCTTGACACCACACTTACACTTATTTTAAGCAAAACATTTAAAGAACAAACTTACGCTTTTGGCTATGCACTTAAAAATAGCCCTACTCCAAGTAAAGGCTGTGGTGTAACTTCAAAACTTCAAGAAGTAGGCTCTAACCCGAATGCTAAAAAATACAGTTTAAATAGCGCTGGCCTAAATCGTGAATACTGGGTCACTTTACCCAAAAATTACGACAACAAAAAACCATATAAAATTCTTTTTGCAATGCATTGTATGGGTAGTAACGCAGAAGACTTTACTTACCACACACCAGATCAAGACCACCCATCTCCATATTATGGTCAACAAGAACTAGATAAAAACAATGAATTTATTTTTGTAGCCCCTCGTGGTGATACCGATGGCATGCCATGGCGCACAAGCGACAATAAAGACCATATTTTCTTTGATGAACTATTAACACTTCTTGAAGAAAACTATTGTATCGATACTTCTCGTGTATTTGTAACAGGCTTTAGTTTTGGTTCTATGGTTACAAACTCTCTTGCTCAAGTATTCCAGCATCGCATTCGTGCTGTAGCCGTTTACGCTGTAGCTGATTGGAATATTTATATCCCACAAAATGCAGGCAAACCAATCGCTTGGATGGATGTCCACGGGACACAAGATGGTCTTTGCTCTTATGATCGTGTAGATAGTTCTGTTGACAGAATACTTGCCAATAATGGCCCAGACGGAACAGATGCTCGCGGCGAAAAAGCAGAAAAATACCCTGGTTATGGCCCTCATGTTTGCTATGACTTTAAAAATGTAGATCCAAGATTCCCAGTAAAACTCTGCACATGGAATGGTGGCCACCAATGGACTGCTTACGACGAAGGCAACTGGCAGAATACCTGGGTTCCAAAAGAAGTCTACAACTTCTTTGATCAATTCTAAGTTCTCTCAAATAAACACCCATAATACACAGAAAATCCTCCGAATCTTCGGAGGATTTTTCTCTTTTTTTTAAAGCTAAAAACGGACTTTATATCAAATCAATTTTTCAACCTGAGTACAAAGGCGTTCTGCTTCTTCTTGTGTTGAAGCCTCTGCAATCACGCGAATCACAGGCTCTGTATTTGAAGCGCGCACATGCACCCAGGACTTTTCATGAGACAACCAAAGGCCATCACGTTCATCTGAATTCCAGCCAGAAAATTCTTGCTTTACTAAAGGCAAAATTTCAGCAACCGATTTAGAGCCCAATTCAAATTTCTTTTTAGGCATCGCATAACTTGGATTTTCCTTCACAAATTTTTCCGGACCGCCATTATGATGTGCCATCCAGGAAAGCACAAGAGCCACAGCCACTAAAGAATCTCTACCATAATGCAAAGCAGGCAAAATAACGCCACCATTACCTTCGCCACCAATCACGCAAGATTCTTCCATCATCTGTAAGCTCACATTAATTTCACCCACTTTCGCTCTTGAACACTTGCAACCATATTTTTCAGCCACATCTTCGTTCATGCGGCTAGTAGAAAGGTTAATGCAAACATTCCCTGGCTTTTTTGAAAGAACTTCTTCCGTAGCAATAGCAAGCGTATACTCTTCACCAATCGCTCTACCTTCACCACACACAATCGCACAACGATCTGCATCAGGGTCAAGTGCAAAACCAACAGCGCAATTATTTTCAAGAACCACTTTCGACAAATCGCCCAAATGCTCTGGAATCGGTTCAGCGCCACGTGGAAAATTTCCATCCGGAGAACAATGCACACGCACCACATCGCAACCAAGTTCTTCAAGCAAACGTGGCACAATCAAAGAACCAGCGCCATTCACCGCATCAATTGCCACTTTAAATTTCGCCTTACGAATGGCTTGTACATCAACAAACGGAATAGCAAGCGTTCCTTGAATATGCACTGAATCCGCATCTTCTAAAAATTCATACGTGCCCATTTCTTTATAATCAGGGAACGAAAAATTACCTTCATCAGCCAAAGCAAAAAGTTTTTTCACGTCGTCTGGACCAAGAAACAAACCCTTAGCATTCAAAAACTTTAACGCGTTCCATTCAAGCGGATTATGACTTGCCGTAATAATAATCCCAGCATCAGCTTTCAATTCTGTCACCAAAATTTCAACAGATGGCGTAGTCGCAAGACCAGCGTCAATCACATCCACTCCACAAAGGCGACAAAAACCCGAAACCATCTGCACAATCGCTTCGCCCGTTGGGCGACTATCTCGACCAATCACAATTTTTTTCGCATTTGTAATTTCAAGAAACGCCTTAGTGTGCGAAAACAAAACCTGAGGTGTAAGCGAATCACCCACAACACCTCTAATACCAGAAACAGAACGCATCAATTTCGACATAAAAATCCTTTGTTGAACAACAAAAAATTAGAAATTATCAACAAAAATAAACACAACAAAATCGCAAAAACTAAAACCCTGTTCTAAAGGAATGGCAATTGCCTTTGGCAATAGGTCGACAAACCTTTATGTAATGAAAATAAAAACAACTTCTAACTTCAAATAAATTAGATTTAAAAAATACCCCCATTATGGGGTTTGTTTGGAGATTTGTATGAATAAAATTTTAAAGGCTATTTTAGCCACATCCATTATTGGAATTTCTGCTTATGCAGCGCCTGGTTTAACCGTAAGCGGAACCGACATTCTTTATAACGGTAAAAAGATTTTCTTTTCTGGCACTAACTTAGCTTGGTCAGATTACAACTCTGATGTTGGCGATTCTCCTTTAAACGAAAACGCTTGGAGAAAAGCTGTTGAAGGCACACGTGCTGCTGGCGGAAACGCTATTCGTTGGTGGCTTTTCAACAACATGAGCCAAAGCCCTGCTATTGACGAAACCACTCATTTAGTAACCGGCTTAAAAGAAAACACCATCGCCAATATGAAAAAAGCTCTCGACATTGCCGAAGAATACGGCGTTATGGTTTCCATGTGCTTATTTAGCCACAACCTTATGGAACCAAATCAATGGGGGCTTTACAATGAAAAATTAGACATTGAAGCCAACAAAAAACTCTTCACCGACGAAGGCACAAGCGCATTTATCAACAACGTTTTAATTCCTGTTGTAAAAGCAATTGGTAATCACAACGCACTCATGACTTGGGAAGTCTTCAACGAACCAGAAGGCATGACAAATGTTGGCTGGACCACTGAAAAATTGGAAAAAGCAACACTTCAGAAATTCACAAACAAAATTGCCGCTGCGATTCATACCGAAAACCCTGAATTACTCGTTTCCACTGGCAGCGTAAACATTCAATATCAAAAATGGTGGAACGATTCAGAACTCATTGCAGCTGGTGGTGAATCAAACGGAACACTTGACTTTTTCCAAACTCATTACTACCCTTATTACCAAGCAGATGCAGTTTCTCCTTTTGTAAACACGGCAGCACAATTACAAACCACCTATGGCTATGATGCAAAACCAATGATTATTGGTGAATTCCCAGCAAGTGGTTGGGCTGGCGCCACTTACACAGCAAGCATGGCTGCCAAAACAGAAATCACAGCAGAACAAGCCTACCGCAATGCTTTTGATGGTGGTTACGCTGGCGCTCTTGCTTGGCAATACATTGGTGATAAAACCGAAGCAAACTTTGGCGGTTACACTTACACCATAGAACCAGCTCTTGAAGCCATGAAAGTATTAGCAGCAAAAGAAGAAGCATCTATAAAAATCAAAGATGTCTCAATTGAAGAATCAACAGGCAACGGCATGATGGCTGTCACTTATGGCGCCGATAATGCTCAAATTGAATACCAAAAAACATTCGATCTTTCAAGTGCCAATACTCTCACATTCACTGTGAAAAATAATGGCTCTGAAGATGCAGACTTATACCTTATTTTCAAACTCACAGACGCTTGGACTTGGACAGAAACTGACGGCTCTTGCGTAGTGCCAGCCGGTGAAAAGAAAACTTGTTCCTTTGATATTTCTGGCTTAACAGACAGAAACAAAACTTTAAGCACCATAATCGCTAACTATGCTGCCGGTTACACAGGAACTCTTATTTATGATGATTTCATCGCTGGCTCAGACACTCTTTGGAATTTCAATGAAGACAAATACGATGCCTTTGGGCGTTCTTTTGAAAATACAGAAGAAATGCTTCCTGAAATTAAAATCGTATTTAACAATGAAAACTATGTTGGCAATACTACAGCAATAAAAGATGTTCACAAAAATTTCAAAAATTTGCAGATGAATGTCATAAATAACACCTTACAAATAAATGCAAACAAAACTGAAAATATCTCTATTGAAATATTTGGACTAAACGGATTCTGCGTTGCTAAACTTTATAATGGGATTTTAAAAGCAGGCTCAACATCCTTTAATTTAAGTTCTCTCGCAAAAGGGAGTTACATTGTTCGAGTCCGTGCCAATAAAATTCTTACTACTCACCCAATCATGCTCCAGTAATCTCTCCAATAAAATTAAAGAATCCCGCCAAGGCGGGATTTTTTTTACTCTAATGTTTTTTACCATTAACAAATTTTCACAATGCTCTGATTTCCTCTACAGAAAGACCAAAATTCTTGGCAATAACTTCTATTGCAACTCCATCTTGTAAAAGAGCCTTTGCCATCGCATGTTTTTCAGCAAATATCTTTTGATATTCCACATTCATTTTTTCTTTTTCAAGTCGCAATTTTTCTGACTTGCGTTGGAATTCTTCAGTCTTGTGATTTAATTCCTCACTCTTGCGTTGGAATTCTTCGGTCTTGTGATTTAATTCCTCACTCTTGCGTTGGAATTCCTCTTTTTGCTGCTGGAATTCCTCTTTTTGCTGTTGAAATGCTTTACTTTGCTGCTGGAATGCTTTACTTTGCTGCAGGAACGCTTCATTCTTGCGTTGAAATTCTTCCGTTTTGAGCGCTATCTCCGCCAAACGACAGTTAATTTCTCCTTGAGTAAGCATAGATGACTCCTGAGCATTTAAAAGTTCTTCACCTGCAAAATCTACCCGAATACGTTCCAAAGCAGAATCAAGCGCGAAATTTTCAAACTCCTGAATTTTATCAAATTTTCCAGCATTTTTCAGCAAATACAACCAAGCATCTTCTGGATTTTTGATTTCCTTCAATGATTTTGTAAATCTCGTTAAGTTAACTATAATATATTTATTTTTTTGAGTAATTGGTATAGCATTGCCTTCCCTTATAGCAGCGTCACTATAAAGATTCCAAGTATCAATATATTTACCATTTGTTTCTTTTAAGTCAAAATTACAAACCCAAATAGAAATAGTTTCTGGTAATTCATATAGTTTGTGTTGTTTTTCAAAATCTCGCAATGCTTGAAAATCTAAAGACCTTTCTAAACTTTGCTTTGCATTAATAGTAAGAAACGCATTGTATAAAATCACCCTATCAAGGAAAAAAGAATGATTCGCCCGCTGCATTTCAATATTAATAAAGCGCCCAGAAGCTGTTGTTGCATAAATATCAAACACAATTTCTTTCAAATACGGCGTTCTTAATCTCAAATGATTATCAAAAGAAAATGTTAATTGTTCGATTTTTTCCTTGCCTTCTAAGTGAAGCAGATGATTCAAAAACTCTTTTAAAGTCGTTTCATCATCAAAAAATTCCTTAAAAGCAGGGTCGTATGTAGGGTCTAAATAAGGACGCCCTTTATAACTTTCTCTGATTCTCTCAACATTACTCACATTTTGTTTTTTCATAATTATTTCCTTTCACTAATACTAGCGAAAAGCCCTAAAAGGGGAAGTTTGTGAATATATAAAAGCTTGCTCGTGAGAAAAGAGCAAAAATAATATCAAAAAAAACACAGCAATTTATGCTAAAAAAGAATCTAACAAAAGAAAAATCAAATAGCAATCATCAGATTTCCCTCAAAAAACTGACTTTATAAAATTCTACAAGCGAGTGTCGCGGCAGATGAGCTTGCTCAATCTGACATGACCGAGCGCAATGAGTTTCTTTGAAATTCTACAAGCGAGTGTCGCGGAAAAACAACTTGTCATGGCGAGGAGTCTTTTAAGACGACGTGGCCATCTGTTAGTAATGTATTTCTTTTTTCATTTTCTTTGGAGAAGACCCGGCTCGGAGTTGCGAAGGCCGCACGGTCCCCTCCAAGCCTCCCCTTCCTTGGCCGACGCTATTGCAACTTAATTTTAAGTGTGCTTTGATGTTTAAAAATGTTGTTTTACGAGGGATTTTATTTTTTTCATTGTCACTCGCAATTTTTGCCTACGCTTCTTGTCACTCGCGATGGAGTGAAAAGATTTTTTTGCGAAGCCTAAATGTAAGCCTGCCACGAGCCACACTTGTGGCGTGGTGGAAGCAATCTTTTCGCAAGTAGATCGCCACACTACGTTCGCGATGACAACTTTTTTACACTTGAGCGATTCTTGCCACTTGCGCGCGTGTATTATCTTTGCAAGCCATGTAATTGCATAACAAGTATTTGTTATTTTATAAAAGAAACTTAAAACAAATAGGTTCTATATGCGAAAAAATCTCGGTATTAAAACTTATCTTTGCCCACAACCTGCTTTAATAATTGCCACTTACAACGAAGACAACTCTGTCAACGCAATGGTAGCTGCATGGGGTTCTATAAGTGACACCAATCAAATAGCTATTTACATAGCACAAAGCCATAAAACCGTACCTAATATTCTTAAACGAAAAGCCTTTACTGTGAGTATGGCAACTGCTAAAAACATAAAAGTTTTAGATTATTTAGGTATTAATTCTGGAAATAAAGTCAAAAACAAATTTGAAAAATCTGGTTTAACCGCCGTAAAAAGCGAATTTGTAGATGCGCCTTTAATTGCCGAACTTCCACTTGCATTAGAATGCAAATTTATAAGTTATAATGAAGAATCAGAACTTATGCTTGCTGAAATCGTAAACGTTTCTGCAGACGAAAAAACTTTAGATGAAAAGGGAAATCTCTTAATTGAAAAGTTAGATGTTGTTTGCTATGATCCTGCAAGTCATGGTTATTATGCTTTAGGTTCTCGGGTAGGGAACGCTTTTAGTGATGGTAAATCAATAGTTTAATTTTTTAAAAGCAAAATCAAACACATCAAGAAAACTTACACAAGAAATCCCCGAGCAAATGCTCGGGGATTCGGTGTTTGGAGAAAGTCTTTTTAATCTTAGCGAACTAAACGAATGGATTGAACTTTACCAGTATTTCTAGACTTGATAAAGTATGTACCCTTAGCAGAAATAAAGTCGCTATGTTTTACTGTAGAAACAGCTTGTTCCATAGAATAAGCACTTAAGCGACCAACATAAACACCTTGCATATCAAAGACATCATATTGACCAAGCTTATTCACATTCAAATGCAACTGGCCAGCAATAGCTGATGGATCTTCATTAGCACCTCCGCCGACACCAGGATTTGGTTCTGGATCTTCAGCATTAGCGCCAGCAACAAATGTCAAGTAGTCAATGTTGAAATAGCCACCAACAACTTCTAACTTCACAACATGTTCGCCTTTAGAAATTTTTGCAATTTGAGCACCAACTTTTTCATATGTATCCCAATTTTCTTCGCCAGTCTGTGGAATAGCGAGTTCTTCAATAACCAAAGCATCGTCAATATAAAGATTCAAGCTAGAACCTTCATTACCAGCGGAAACATTAGCAAAGAAAGAATAAGCACCTTCTGTATCAAAGTTTACAGTATATTCTAACCATTCACCTGGTTCTGTATAACCAAGAACCATGCCTGTTCCACCTTTATAAATATCAATAGGTTCATCTACACGGAAATCAGCATCACCTTGGTTTTCTGTATTGCCATCGCTATAAGAGTTATTGCCTTTACCAACACCAGCAATATCAAAATGTTCCGCTTCAATTTTTCCAGGAGCTTTAGCAGCACTACCATTATAAGGAGCTTGTGGCACAGGTTCAACAGGTTCGCCACCAGTAAGGCCTGTAGTATTATTACCAGTATTTTTAGACAAATATTCTTTAAGCCAAGTCATAGCTGGACGATCTTGACCATCTCTGATAATACCAGAGTTACCATCAGTTGTCCATGTAGCGCCATAGATATAGCCCCAAAGAGTAATACCAGCAATATGTTCATTTTCCATAAAGTAAGAAATCTGCTCTTGATAACATTGCTTTTGGACATTATCATCACTTGTCGCAATATCATATTCTGAAATGTACATAGGAATCTGAGTCTTTTCCCAAATTTCTTCAATAACAGATTTAAGCGTATTAATATTCAAGCAAGTGCCGCCGCCACCAGTACCGCCAGCGCCACCACCTTGGCTCATCATATCGTGAGCTTGTAAACCATAAGCATCAACTGGAGCACCATTTTTGAGAATGGTCTGAATCAATTGAATACCTTCGTTCTTTTGCCATTGAACCGTATTATAATCGTTATAAATCAAAATAGCATTCGGCCAACGTTCACGAGCCATTTTAAATGCTGTCGTTACAAAGTTATAATCGCCATTATTATCGCCACCAAGTGCAGGAATAATATTGTTATTGTTACCATAACCAGAATGGTATTGACCATTTCCAGTTCTGATAGCTTCGTTAACCACGTCAATCATTTCAAGGTCCGGATAGCGCTCAGCAACTGCATCAAACCATGCCGTAATAGCCTTTTTGGTTTCTTCAACACTCAAACCATTCAACCAATTAGGGTATTGCGAGCCCCAGACAAGAGCATGAAATTTAAAATGTCCACCATTCTGTTTTGCCCAGTTATACGCAGCATCACAACCACTCCAATTGTAATTACCGCGAGTCCCTTCGATAGAAGCCCATTTACATTCATTTTCTGCGGTAATTTGGTTCCAATAATCTCCAAAATCAGAGCGAACTTGCCCACGGGTAGTGATATTACCCACGAATTTAGCTGCATTATCAGCCAACCCTGCCAAAGCTTGCGTAGAAAAAACGCAAGATAAAGCCAATGCTGAAAGAAATAACTTCTTCATAATCTCATCCTTTTTTAATGAATTAACAAAAAGATATTTTCTAAAAACTCCTTTTATTCCAAGCTGGAATAAATTTCCATTGACAATATATCCATACCCCCACCTTAAAAGTAAAGATTTGATAACAAAAGGGAGAAGTCTCTCCCTCGCTTCAACTGACTTTGTCGACGATTTTCAAAACGCGTTTTGAAAATCACCTTTCCGAAAAAAAAAGCACAAAGTCATTTTCCGCTACCCTCTCGCTACTCAGGCAAACACCGACACTTACTGAAAAGATATTATCTTTGTTCTAAAGAATATCGAATAAAAACTAAGGAATTCATGCAACAAGAAATCCAAAAAACAAAACTTAAAAATGGCATCACCATATTAACAGATAAAATGCCATCCGCTCATTCAGTAGCTATAGGTATTTGGATTCCTAGAGGCTCTCGTCACGAAAGCAAAGAAAATAGTGGCCTTAGTCATTTTTACGAACATCTTGTTTTTAAAGGAACAAAAAATAGAACGGCTTTTGAAATAGCAAGCGCTTTAGAAGACAGAGGCGGCCAACTCGAAGCCTACACCACAAGGCAAGAAACTGGATTTTATGCCCAAGTCGTTCCCAAAGACACGTTCCTCGCTTTAGAAGTTATGGCAGATATGATAATGGAACCTCTTTTTGCCAAAAAAGATATTTCTAAAGAACGCAAAGTTATAATTGAAGAAATCAGAAGCTATGAAGACATCGCAGAAGAATGCGCTGCAGATCTTTTTTATGCGACTCATTATTCAACATGTGGCTTGTCGTCGCCTATCGCCGGGACAGTATCTTCTGTCCGTCGTTTAACAGAAGAAGCTCTTTTAAAATATAGAGAACAAGTTATTTCAGAAATACCTCTCTATGTCTGTGCCGCAGGCAATATCAATCATGAAAAACTAGTTGAAAAATGTAAACAACTCTTTCATAGCAAAAAATCAGCTGCAAAAAAATTTCAAAACGATTATTCCATAACACCATCACTACGCATTTCTTCAAAACCAGATTTACAACAATCTAGCCTTGTGTTTGGAACTAGTTTTAAAAAAGAAAATCTTTCTACAGATTTCCGATATATACTCTCTCTCTTTAATGTTGCCTTTGGAGCAGGGATGTCTTCTAGACTTTTTCAAAAAATCCGTGAAGAACATGGACTTGCTTATTCTGTTTATTCGACAACCGATGTATTTTCTGATTCTTATGGCTTCAGCATTGCACTTGCAACTGATCCAAATAAACTTGAAAAAGCATTCCAACTCACTAAAGATGAATTTCAAAAATTCATGGAAAATGGTTTTTCTGAAAACGAACTGAAACGCACCAAGCGCGGCATTTTAGGCTCTTTAGAAATTGGTTCTGATAATACAGAAAAACGTTTACTACGCCTTGCCGAACACACATTACACTTTGGCTCTTATCAAACTATTGATAAAGTCAAAGAATCTTTTCAAAATCTAGACAACAAAAAAATCTTAGACAAACTCTCTGCTGCTTTTGATTATAAAAATTTTTCAGCAGCAATTGTCCAACCAAGTAAAACGAAAAAATCAATTACTCGCTTATTTTAAAAAGCATCATTAAAAAATCCGTTGGTTAGCTTCACTAACCAACGGAATCTTTTTTATTTCACATTTAGTATATAACTCTTTTTATCAATACTTAAAATATATTTGCCCGCATTAGGAACACTTATATTTAACGTATTATCAGCTATACCATTTGCAACAACTTGCCCAAGCACATTGCTCAAAGTATAATGAGTCTGTTTTAAAATACCTCTCACTAAAATATTTCTTCCTTGTGTTGCAACGTGATATTCCATTCCTTTAACAAAAGGATTCAACTTCTCTGTTGGTGTTTCTGTTTTAAATAAAACAGCTGTAATAGATTTTGCCGGAAGTGCTAAAGAAACTTTATTATTCAAAACTTCTGCTGTTCCTTTTTTCAAAGCGTTTTGTGTATGAGAAACAAATGTTTCCCCTACAAGTTCAGAAAGTGTAAGTGTTGTTACTTCACCAGGATTTACTTCAAAATTCTTCAATGAAAGTTCAACATTCTGTGCGGCATTTTCTGCACGATTCACAAAAATTACTGTTAAGGAATCCCCTGCATTACTTATAGAACTATAACCAGAAACAAGCGAATCATTACTAGAAACAGATTCAACTCTATTAGGGTGACCGTAACGGCTAAACAAGTGAACTGTTTCATACATACCATCTCCCCAATACCAAGGTGTAAAAATTTCAACGCCATTATCTTGCATCGTTCCTAGGAAAGAAGCATAAGTAAGGGCTGTCACCATTGGGTCAGTATCATTTAAATCTGTTTCTGTAATCGCAAGAGTAATACCATGGTCTTTACCAAAATACTTTTCTAACCATTGGTTAATACGCACAAAAATGTAAGACCTGTATGCCTTATAACCTTCAATTTCATTACTCCAATCACAAGTTCCGGAAGCACAACGAACACCATTTCCGCCTTCATAATAATAAGTAGTATCGTAAAGAACACGGTGCCAATTTATACGATTCTCATAATCTTTTTCTGATGGATACCAATGAATATCAAACACATCTAAAAGACGAACGCCACTTGCTTTTTCTGCTTCAGCCACTTTCTTAATAAAAAATTCTAGCCAACAATACTGCTTACCATCAATGGAAGGTCTATGGTTATCTTCTGCCGTTGCAGCAATATGACACCACTGCCATTCATTTGCAACAACAGGGCCAGTAAGTTTTATATCGCCCCAAGCAGCACGAGCTTTCTTTGCAACATCAATATAACGCTCTACTAAAAAATCTCCAGTAATATTCAAATTCAAATCAGAATGAGTCCCTTTCCAGATATCCATTTCATTATCCATGCTCCAATACTGAAAGCGACTCATATCGTATTTTAACTCATCTCTCCAATGCGGAACAATTCCTACAGTAGAATCAGCAGGCCAAGGTTCACTATAAAGTAAACCATCACCTTCTTTAATTGCCGTTTGACCATCAGCAGAAGGTTCACCACCTCCTGCTAAATTAAGAGTTTGTTTTGCATTTGAACCATGTTCTACATACCAATCCCAATCTGCAAAATTATACTCATTTGTTTTAGCAGCATAACCAGTTAATTGAAATGCATACATCGCATCTACACCTGGCATTTTATCTAATACTTTTTTTGCCGTAATATCCCAGTCATGAGGATATACGTTATTATACCAATCAGGATGTACTGTTAATTTTTTCCGCCAATTATAACGCGTTGCATTATTACCATTATTAGAACGCATCATGTGAATACCTGCGTCTAACATTTGAGCAATAAAAGTATCTTCTTTATCAGTGCTTACAAGACTAGTATCACTGATGTAATTATTATCAATATTTCTACCATAAATATATGGAGAAATTTTTTTGATTCCTGCATTTGCATCAACAGAAATATTTATCTGAGAAAAAGAAGCTACACTAAAAATGCCAACACAAACAGCACTTTTTAAAAGAATATTTTTTTTACCCATAATCCATCCAAAAAATAAAGTAAAACACCTATTTTCAAATATAACTTTTAAAAAAGTAAACTAACTATAAAAAAAATTATTGTATAAAAACTTTACGCTCAGCAACACCAATTCGCACAAGCATATTGGTTGTGATTTTTAGTTTAATTATCTGGTTCAATTATTACTACGAATTCAAATTACTCAACAGCACTTGTGTTCCCGGACTTTCCCGTTCAACACTCTGAAACACTTCGCTCAATTTTTCAAGATTCTGAAGAGTCTTTCGGTCAGATTCCAAATTAACTATTGCATCAATTAACACTTTTGGAGTAATGCTTTCAATTGGAACCATGTTATCAATACCATATTTACGAAGGCGAAGGGCATTATCTATCTGGTCTTTACCCAAAGGAAGAATTAGGAATTTTTTGTTGTTATAAACATGTAACCAATAGCAGTTTAAATAAATAATAAATCGCATTAGGGATAGTGACCCCTTGGGGCCTGAGACTACAGGCTCGGTGAGCGAATTAAATATAGCCCGACCCACGCTAGTGGGGAACGCCCACAAAAAAAGCCAGCATTCAAGCTGACTTCTTTTCAATAAAATTACAATTTAGCGTTATGGTAATTTTACACCAGCAGCTTCAAAAACTTTAGCGTTAGCAGAATTTTTAATGGCAACAGAATCTAACCAATTGTATTCTGCCATTCCTGCAAGGCCTAAACGCAGACAAAGTTGTTCTTGAGCTTTAGTATAATTATTGAGAATTTCAATTTTTTCTTGATCAGCTGCTTTTTCAATTTTTTCTGACCATTGTCCAGCTAACAATAACAACCCAGAACTAGCGTCAGCATATTTCTTTGCTTTTTCAGCATCAATAACCGTATTTGCAGCAGGTGCATCAAACTTAACAGATGCAAGTGTTTTTTTAGAATCTACTGCAACAGACTTTGTAGGTAAAACAGGTGTTGCTTTCTCTTCTGGAGTACAAGAAATAAAAAAAGAAGAGAGCATAACAACTGTAGCGATTCCAAGAACTCGTACCATCATTATAAGGTCTCCTCTTTTTAAAGAATAGCGGTTCAGGGACTTGAACCCCGGACCTGCGGATTATGATTCCGTCGCTCTAACCAACTGAGCTAAACCGCCACTAAGTTGAAAACAAATTTAGACTAAATTTATAAAAAAATCAAGGGGAATGGTAAAAAATCAATAAATTAATCTTTTTTTATTTCAACTTTAAGCAAATCTTTTTCAAATGTCAAAATTTGCCAAGACGGTTTAGATGATTCTAACTCAAATGTTTTTGAAGTTGAAGAAATTTGCATTTGGGTAGAAGGCGCTACATAAACCTGTTTATTATTTTTCAATTCTATATGACAAGCAAAATGATAATGCCCACAAAAAACATATTCAAGGTTTTTTAAATTCTCTATAAAATTTTGTACCATAAGAACATCTTTCATTGGATATTTTGAATCCATAAAAGCATGGCCACAAAAACAAGGTGGATAATGCATAAAAATAGAGAAAGGTTTATTATCATGTTGTTTTAACCAATCAAATTGTCTTGGTTGTAATTCTCCACAAGAATTATCTAAACAAATAAACCGTCTTCCACCAATATCTAAAATGTAATCGAAAGTTGTTCCTTGAACATAATCAGGCATTGAAAGAACAGCAGAAGCTTTATCTAAATCATCATGGTTTCCAGGAATCCAAGCCCATGGCTTTCCAAATTTATTCATTTCTTCATTAATAAATTCGTATGCTCCCGTTTCACCATTATCTGCCAAATCACCACTTAAAAAAATAAAATCTGAATTTTTTACTGAACAAGAATTTAGCGCTTGCTTAAAATTAGAACGCACATCAATCCCCTGCATTACATCAGAAGTTTGACCTATATGCAAATCAGAAATATGTGCTATTTTAAACAAATCACCCATTCCCAAAAATTTACTTCTTTTTATAAAACATTTAATCGATATTATTCTGCATAGTGAACTATATCAATAAAATTTGAGTTTTAATAACAAAACCAACAAAAATTTCAATATTTTTCAACTAAAAAAAGTGAATAAAAAGTTTAGAAACGTCAAAAACTCACTTTTAACATTTATAAACATTTAAAATTGTGAACAATAATTCAAATTTTAAACATTCACTTTCTTTTTTCATTTTTCTAACTTATTGATAAAAAAGAAGTTAAGAAAATGGTACTTAAATTTATCCACAATAAACATAACTATTACTATAACTTCTTATATAAATAAATTAGATATAATAATTAAGTTGTTGGTTTAGCTTTAACTCTTTCTTCCATAGAACAATTACCTTGAAAACAAGCTCCATTTTCAATAGAAAGTTGTTTTGTTTTCATATTTCCAATCATAATAGAAAATTGTTCCAAAGTTAATTTTTCAAGGCAAGTAATATTTCCTTGAATTTTTCCAGCAACAATAGCATTCTTTGCTTGGATTTCACCTTCTACATAACCACTCTTTTCAATAACCAAATCGCCTTGAATGGTTACACTTCCAATAATTTTTCCAGCAACACGCACATTGCTATTTCCAGAAATATCTCCTTTTAAAGAAATATTTTCACTGATATGAGTAAAATCTTGTTCATCAGATTTAGCCATAATTTTTACCTTTTAATTTATTGTTAATAATTAAAGAAAGTTTCCGGGTTGATATATTTTCCATCTTTCTGGATAACATAATGCAAATGAGGTCCAGTTGTTTTTCCTGTAGAACCAACAATACCAATTAAATCACCTTTTTCAACTTTTTTCCCTTGTTTTACACTAGCTTTACCTAAATGAGAATAAGAAGTAATATAACCATTTTGGTGATCTATCTTAATAGTTAATCCTAAATCTTCAGTTTCATTTACAGATATTACTATTCCAGAAGCACTTGCATAAATAGGGTCTTCATTTTTAGCAGCAAAATCTACTCCAAGATGTTTTTCTTTTTCTGAGTATTTTTTACTAATTACTCCTGAAACCGGAATAATATCTGGAATTTTTTCTGCTTTTATTTTTTCAGAAAGAGGAATCCAACCATATCTTCCTTCAAAATCAATTTCATTTTTAACAGATTTTGTAGGATTAAGTCTAGTTTTTTCTAAAATAGCATTGATTTTAGAAGTATCTTCTTCTAAAAATAACCCAAGTATATTTTTAATTTGTAAATCTATTAAAAATAATGAATCTAAAGAAGTGAAATATTCTTCATATTTTGTTTGTTTTTCTAAAAGATTCTTATTTTCTTTTTTAACATTTTCTAACTCTATTGCTTTTTGAAATAAATTACCAGCTAAAAAGGAAAATGCAATAAAAAATATTACTAAAAATATGAAAAATACCTTTAAAAACTTCCATAACCATATAGGAAGTTTAAAGTTTTTTATCTTACCAGTATTTTCTGGTATCCATTGAATTCTTATGTATTTTTTACTCACGATTTTTCCATAAGTTCTTGTAAATGATTTAAGTCTTCCATTGAATAATAATGAATAGTAATAACTCCTTCTTCTTTATTTTTAGCAGATGGAGTTATAGAAGTTTTAGTTCCAAAAAATTCTTGAAGTCTTCTTTGGAAATCAGCCATATCAGCATCTATTTCAGGAGTTTTATCTTTTTGCTTTTCTGCTTTTACTTTTTTCGTGATATTTTCAATATCACGAACATTCATTCCTTTTTCTATAATGTCACGTGCAACAGATTCTGGATCTGTAATTTCAGGACTTAATAAAGATCTAGCAGCGCTATTAGATAATTTTCCTTCTTCAACCCAAATTTTTACTTGTTCAGGAAGTTTTAAAAGTCTAAGTACATTAGTAATAGCCGATCTTGATTTTCCTAAAGTTTCAGATAAATCTTCATGAGTATAACCATGAATTTCAAGCAATGACTGGTATGATTCAGCAAGTTCAATAGGGTTTAAATCAACTCGTTGGATATTTTCGATAAGAGCCCATTCTGACATATTTTTATCAGAAAGAAGCTCATGAACATAAGCATTAATTTCAGTAAGCCCTGCAACTTTTGCTGCTCTTGTTCTACGTTCACCACTAACAATTTGATAACGACCATTATATTTTCTAACAGTAATTGGTTGAATTAAACCATGTTTTTTAATAGTTTCGGCTAATTCAGTAATTTCTTCTTCATTAAAAACACGTCTTGGTTGAAAAGGGTTTGGGTCAATAAGATTCAAAGGAATTTTTGAAACTTGTAATTGTTGTCCATTTTCATCTTTTTCCATACGGTGATCTTGCATAATTTGAGAAAGACCACGTGCGAGAGCTTGAGATTTTTTACCCATTATTAATATCCTTTATTAAGCATTATTCAAAATTTCTTCAGCTAGTTTCATATATGATTTAGAACCACTACTCTGAACATCATACAAAATTACTGGTTTTCCATGTGATGGTGCTTCACCTAACTTTACATTTCTCGGAATAATAGTTTGGAAAACATTTTCAGGAATACAGCTTCTAACTTCATCTGCTACTTGTTTTGACAAAGTCAAACGATTATCATACATTGTTAAAAGAGCGCCTTCAATTTTTAATCCACTATTCAAATTCTTTTGAACTAATCTGATAGTATTAAATAATTCAGCTAAACCTTGAAGTGCAAAATATTCACATTGAACAGGAATTAAAACACTACTTGAAGCAGCCAATGTATTAATTGTTAATAAATTAAGGCTTGGAGGAGCATCTATAATAATAAATTCAAAATAAGGTTTTAGAATTTCTATAATTCTTTTCAATCTTAATTCACGGCTCATTGCTTGAACAAGTTCTATTTCTAATGCTGCTAAATCAGGTGCTGCAGTAATAACTTTTAAATATTCAAGTTTTGTATCTAATATTGCATTTTTTATAGTATCATAAGAAAGCTGTTCTGGATTAGCTGCCAAATCAAGAAGTTCATGAATATCTTCTTCTTGTGTTTCATTAAATCCAAGACCTTGTGAAGCATTTCCTTGAGGATCCATATCTATTAAAAGGGTTGTTTTTTCAAGAGCAGCAAAACTAGCTGCTAAATTAACAGCTGTTGTTGTTTTTCCTACTCCGCCTTTTTGGTTGGATATAGCTATAACTTTACTCATTCAAACCTCTTATAAACAAGTGCATATTGTTTTTCTTCTTCTGGTAAAGAATATTTATTAATACAAATGCTAGAATCTTTTTCTAAATGTGAAATAGTTTCAAAACTTTTTAATGTTAAAAAAGTTCCGTTTTTCTTTAATGCAAACTTTGCTCTTTCCCAATCATTTTCAAAAGTAGATAAAGCCCTGCAAGAAATAAAATTCAAATTATTTAATCCAGATGTTTCAAACCTTTTTCCAACAACTTCTAAATTATCCAACTTTAAAATATTTTTTGTTTCTTGCAAAAATTGAACTCTTTTATTTCTAGGTTCTACAGCATAAAATTGAATATGTGGTAATGCAATAGCTAAAGGAAAAACAGGACAACCACCACCAGAACCCATATCAGCCCAACGTAATCCAGAATGGTCATCAAATAAATTTTTTAATAAACAAACAGGAATCAAAGAATCGGTTAAATGCCTTGAACAAAATTTTCCAGCGTCATTTTTTGAAATCAAATTAGTAATAGTATTACCTTTAATAACACATTCTGCATATTGAAATAACAGACTTAATTGATTTTCGGATAAATCACAATTATAGGATTTTAAAAAATCCATTAATAACTGTTCTTGTTTTAAATCGAAAAAATGTTTCACGTGAAACAATTTAGAATAAAAATCAAAATAATTCTACACTTTTTATTCTAGAAACGAAAAAAGTTGTCATAAGATTGTGGATAAGTTTTAAATACGGAATAAAAATAAACTTTTTTATCGAAAAAGAATCTTTTTACACTTGCCCACGGTTCTTGCTCGCGATTCTTGTCATTGCGAGCTGTGCAGAAAGCACGGCGTGGCAATCTCCTTACCACACGGTTTTTGTCACTCGCGATGGAGTGAAAAGATTTTTTTGCGAAGCCTAAGTGTGAGCCTGCCACGAGCCACACTTGTGGCGTGGTGGACGCAATCTGCTTGCAAGCAGCACTTGTTTTGGGATTACTTCACTACGCTCGTAATGACAAAAGCCAAGATCGCCACATTTCATTCACGATGACAACTTGCTAACAGATGGCCGCAAGGCACAAGGCCTCTCGCCATGACAAGTTGTTTGTACACTTGTCCGCGGCTCTTGCTCGCGATTCTTGTCGTAAGTCTCTCGTCATGACAACCTAGAATGCCTTCGAAATAGCCATCTTTTTCCCCTTGCCGCAATTTGTACTATGTTTGCCATGACTAGCTAGAGAATATCATTTCAAAGGAACTTTTTTTATTTCACTAATAAATTCATTGATTTTATCATATACTTGTTCATCTTCCATATAAAAAGGATCTTTTTCATACCATCTGCAAAAGTTTACTATAAATTGGAAAAATCTCCAGTCAGGAAAATTTTTTTGGTGAACATCTTTTAAAAAATCATAAAGTGGATTTAGACGATTTATATCTCTCTGCATATACTCTCCAAACGATAAATAGCGATGTATATAGTTAAAAATGGAATTGAATTAAAAAATATTTATTTGTCTAAAAAGGGAGAAGTCTCTCCCTCGCTTCAACTGGCTTTGTCGACGATTTTCAAAATTTATTTTGAAAATCACCTTTCCTATAAAAAACACAAAGCCATTTTCCGCTACCCTCTCGCTACTCAGGCTCACACCGCTCCATTTTCAAAAAGTAATCTGAATTCAAGTTATATGATTTAAAACTAAAATACAAACCAAAGTCTTAGCATTTCATTTTAACTTACTTATAAATAAATTGGTAATAAAAAATCTGCCTGCGGAGAAAGCGAATATTTTTCAAGTAATTCATCAGAATAAAATCAGAAAAATGGGACTATCCACAAGGGTTAAAAATGAGATATGTATTTGAATATCATTGAGTTAATAAAAGTTGAAAAGTTGTGGATAAATATTTTAGAATGTTTCACGTGAAACATTAAACTTATTAACAAATATTAAAAAAATATTTTTCTAAAAACAAAATTGTGAATAAGTTATTTATTGATTATTATGTGAAAATATGTGAATAAAAAACAATAAATGAAAAATGATTGTCCGTTATTTGGCTAAAATAAACAAAAATCTAACTTTATAGATGTTTAATAAAATGTTAATAAATTGTATATTGATTTTCTTTTCCTAAAAAACGCCTATGAGTCCAGCCAAACCAATTTGAAATTTGTGAATATATTAAAGATTCTAATACATTGTGGAAAGATTTGTAAATATCTTTATTTTTTATTTCTATTGCGTGTAATATTTTTTCATTTTTAGTTTCTAAAATCCAACAGATATAAAAAGGAGTATTTGGTCTGTGTTTCAGAATAAAATTTGGAATAGGATTACAACAAACTTCTTTTCCTAAAAATATGCTGCTCATAGCATTTTTTTTACGGTAATCTTGATCAGCCACAAGACAAAAAAGTTTTTGTTCATCTAGTATTTTTAGAATTTGCTTTGGATTTTTTATAAAAGTTGTATAAGAATTACCATTGATAGCGCGCAATTTATTTTTAACAAATGAGTCTAAAAATTTTGGTTTAATAGAAGCATAACTTGCTTTTAAAGGTATTCCTAGTCGAATTAGCCAAGGACCAATTGCTTCATAATTTCCAAAATGAGCAGTTAGAAAGACTCCCCCTTTTTTCATTTTTTCAATAATAGGTATTGAATTATCTTCAATGGAAAATTTGATATTGTTGTTTTTAAATGGAAATAATTTTAATTCCGTGGGTAAGTTTTTGTATGAATGGTTTCCAAAAAGAAATTCTGTTGCTGTTTCAGAAATATTAATGATAATGTTGCGATAAATGTTTAAAATTTTTTGTTCTGAAAAATCTGGAAAAATGAAATGAAGATTTTTATAAATGATATTTTTTTTCCACTTCAATAAAAGCAAAGTATTTTTCAATGCTTTTGAAACCAGAATATGCAGAAAGGAAAATTTCATTTTAAAATAACTTAAGCTAATGGAATAAAAATTATATAAAATAAAAGCAAAAGAAGGTAATAGATTTTTTATCTTTTGCTTAAGAAATGGAATTAGTTTTGATTGAATAATCAAAAGATTAAAAAATTATTTTGAATAGGAGTTTTTATGTCCGCTTTGATTTTGGATGGTAAAGCATTAGCTAAAACTACAGAAGAAGAATTATCTGTACGCGTGGCAAAATTAAAAGAAAAAACTGGAAAAACACCGATTTTGGCTACAATTCTTGTTGGTGATGATCCAGCGAGTGCAACTTATGTTAAAATGAAGGGTAATGCTTGCGCTCGTGTCGGAATGGAAAGTATTCGTGTTCATTTACCAGAAACTACAACAACAGAAGAATTACTTGCTAAAATTCAAGAATTAAATGAAAATCCAGATGTTCATGGGATTTTATTACAACATCCTGTTCCTCGCCAGATAGATGAAAGAGCTGCTTTTGAAGCAATTGATGCACGTAAAGATGTAGATGGCGTCACCTGTCTAGGTTTTGGTCGTATGGCTATGGGAGAAAAAGCTTATGGTTGTGCTACTCCAGCAGGAATCATGACAATTTTAAAAAGCTATAATATTCCATTATCTGGCAAGCATGCAGTTGTTGTTGGGCGTAGTGCAATTCTTGGAAAACCTATGGCAATGATGCTTTTAAATGAAAATTGTACTGTCACAATTTGTCATAGCAAAACTCAGAATTTGCCTAAAATTATTGGCCAGGCCGATATTTTAGTTGGCGCTGTTGGCCGCCCAGAATTGATTAAAACTTCTTGGATAAAAAAAGGTGCTGTCGTTATTGATGCAGGGTACCATCCAGGTGGTGTAGGTGATATCGAAAAAGAAGGTCTTGCAGAAGTTTCAAGTGCTTACACTCCTGTTCCAGGTGGTGTGGGCCCAATGACCATTAATACGCTTATTCGGCAGTCTGTTGAAAGTGGCGAAGCATTTATTGGTTAAATGATTCACCGTTTTGTTTTCAATCCTTTTTTAGAAAATACCTATGTTGTTGACATGGGTAATAAAGAGGCGGTTGTTATTGACCCTGGGTGTCAAACTAGGCGTGAAAAGCAAGAATTAGAAGCATATATCCGAGAAAAAGAATTAGTTGTTCGGTATACACTGAATACTCATTTGCATGTAGACCATATTTATGGTAATGAAATGCTTAAGGAATTATTTGCTTCAGAATCGATAGCTAATATTTCAGATCAGATTCCAAGAGAAATTACAGAGAAACCAATACGTCGCCGTTATTGGCCTTTTGCAGATATAGAACCACAAATTGATAGATACGTAAAAGAGGGCGATAAATTAGTCGTGGGTGAAAATGAAATTCATATTTTAGAAACACCAGGACATTCTCCAGGTGGTTTGTCTTATTATATACCGAAATTGAAAATGGTTTTTGTTGGGGATCTTCTTGAAAAAGCAAAATTGGGGACTTTAGAGTATATCTATTCAGACAAAGAACAAATGAAACAATCTGTAAAAAAAATTTTAGAATTGCCTCAAGAGACTCTTGTTTATTACGGTCATGGGGATTTTTCTAGTATAAAGCAAGAAAAGTGTGATTTGGGAACAGATTTGGAACACTAAAGATAGGATAAGTATTTTTTTACATTTCTTTCTCTATAAAGAATCTACTTTTAGGGAAGTTTGGGTAGAAGGAAAAGGATTTATGAAAAATTCTTGTTTTAAGATATTCTTAATTTTTAGTTTAGCAGTATGCTTTTTGAATTGCTCTGATGATAATTCGAGCTCTAGTTCAGGTGTTTCTGATCTAGTTTCTTCTTCAAGTGTAGAATCTCTTAATCAATATCCTGTTATATCCCCTAGTGGTTATTTTGTTTATGCCGATGGTAGTGTAAAAGATGCGTCTGGTGAGTTAGTTGGGACATTTACTGAAGGTACTATTGTAGATTTAGCAGGCAATATTGTAGAGTCAGATATCGTAAAAGAAAATCTTCCTTATTTTACAGGAACTTATATCGTTGCTCCAGATGGCAATGTATCTTTACCAGATGGAACAATAGTGGGTACAATTTCTAATGGTAATGTTGTTCTTGGTGATGGAACAGTTGTTGATTTGTCAGGCAAACCTGTTGAAAGTCCAGAATCTTCTTCTGCGTTAATAGAAATACCTACCTTGTCTTCAGGTGTTGAGCCTTCACTAGAATCTTCCAGTAGTGCAGAATTAGAATGTGATCCTAACACCGGCAATTGTGTAACTCCAGTAGAATCTTCTAGTAGTATGCAAGAAGTAGTTTCTCCTGGTTCTGATATCAATTCTTATCCGGTAGCTTCTTATAAAGATCTTTTGACTCAAGGTGGACAAGGAACAGGTTGGAGTTCTCGTTATTGGGATGCTTGTAAACCTCATTGTTCTTGGCCAGGTAATGTAGATACTACATCAGAAGAAACTTATCAAGCTGGTTTAACAACAGCTCGCAATTGTAACATTAATGATGTTGAAATTCCAACATATACTTTGAGTAAAGACATTTCTGAATATTGGACAGGTTATGCAGGCACAACAAGTGCTTGTACTGAAGCGAGTGATGGTGGTGCAAATGGTGCCTTTACTTGCACAGATATGGCTCCTATTGCAGTGAATGATACACTTTCATACGCTTTTGTTGCAGCACCTGGTTCACAAGCTGCTTGCGGCAAATGTTTCCATTTACAATATAATGGTGGTAACCATGCAAATGATATTAAAGCGACTCACAAAGCACTTAAAGGGAAACATTTGATTGTTATGGCTTCTAATATTGGCCATGATGTAGAAGTAGGGCAATTTGATATGATGGTTCCAGGCGGTGGTGTTGGTGCATTTGATGCGCTTTCCACACAAATTGGCGTAAGTAAAGATCAACTTGGTGCTGGATTTGGTGGTTTCTTAACAGAATGCCAGCAAAGCCTTGGTTGGGATAACACTGTTGAAGCTTACCAAAATTGCATTATTGAAAAATGCGATCTTGTGTTCCCGAATCATCCGAATTTGTTGCGTGGTTGTAAGTGGTTTGCTGAATGGTATATGGCAGCAGACAACCCAACTTACGTCTATGAAGAAATTGATTGCCCGCAGTATTTGGTGGATAAGTATAAGACAACTATTAACACAACGAAAATTACAGATATTCAATATCGTTCTGAATGGAAGTCTTATACAGGTGGAGATTTATAAAACTCAAGGTGTTGGAGAAGGGTTAAACCTAGAGAGGATAAAATGAAAAAATATGGTTATAAAACATTGATTGCCTTATTGGCTGCCTGTGTTTTTTGGAATTGTTCTGATGAATCATCATCAGCTTCTAACAATCCTACTTCTGAAGTAGTTATGGGATTGTACCCAGCAGTTTCTGAAAGTGGGCATTATTGGGTATATCCAGATGGTAAAGTTTATGATACCATGCAACGCCCTGTTGGTGTTTTAGATGGTGCCGGTAACTTAGTTGCTAATAACGGTGCTATTCTTGAAACCGGTTTTGATTGGAATGAAGTTGTCTTGGTTACTCCAGGCGGTTACGTCATTAACCCAGATGGAACTATTAAAGATGGAACAGGTGTTCTTGTTGGCGTTTTAACTCCAGAAGGAAACATCGCTCTTGACAATGGAACTGTTGTAGATGGCGCTGGCAATCCAGTTGCTGTTATCGTATCTTCTTCTGCAGATGTAGTAGTTGATCCTAATACAGGTTTACCAGTTAATCCAGTTCCAGGTCTTTCTTCTGCTGGTGGCGACGTAGTAGTTGATCCTAATACTGGCGTGCCTGTAAATCCTGTTGTATCTTCTTCTAGTGTTGTTGACCCTAATTATGGTGGTGGAAACGTTAACCCTAATCCAACTCCATCATCATCTTCTGATTGGAATAATGGTGGAAACCAACAAGGTGGACAGCAACAACAGCAACCACAATCCTCTTCATCTTCTTCTAAAAAACAATCTTCAAGTTCTAGAGCAAGCAGTAGTAATACAACACCTGTAATTAACTACATTCCAGGCGGTGAAAGTGGTAGTGGTTGGGCAACTCGTTATTGGGATTGCTGTAAACCAAGTTGTTCTTGGACAGAAAATGCTGGTGGTAATACTGCAAAACAATGTAACGTTCAGCAGCAAGAAATTAATGACGCTGGTTCAAAGAGTATGTGTGATGGCGGTAATGCTGGTACATGCTTGAGCCAGATTCCTATGGTTATTAATGATAACTTAGCACTTGCATTTGCAGCAGTACCTGCTGCTAACGGAGGTAAATGTGGTCGTTGCTTTGCTCTTGAATTTACTGGTACTGGAAAATATTCAAGTGATGCAAACCAGAAAAAACTCAAAGGTAAAACTTTGATTGTTATGGCTTCTAATGTTGGTACAGATGTAGAAAAGGGTCAGTTTGATATTATGATTCCTGGTGGTGGCGTTGGTATGTACAATGGTTGCTCTGGTTTTGGTTGGGGTAGTCAAGGAAAACAATATGGTGGTCTTTTAAGTGATTGCGAAGAATCCTCTGGATACAATGCAAGTAGTTATAAGAGTTGCTTAACACAAAAGTGTAATAGCGTTTTCAGTAATAACTCAAAGGCTAAAGAAGGTTGCTTGTTCCTTGCTAACTGGATGGAAGCAGCAGGTAATCCTAATCACAATTATAAAGAAGTGGAATGCCCTGCTCAATTGCTTGAAAAATATTAAAATTGCTTGAAAAAATATTAAGAAAGTAAAAACTCGCAGTTAAGACTGCGAGTTTTTTTGTATAAAGAAAATATTGGCTTTGTCAGTAGGCAACTTTTTACATTTATTAAAGCTAACCATTAGAGTTTAAAAAAAGAAAGCATAAAAATTAATTATATAGTTTTCTTTCTTTTAAATCAGTCATTAAAGAAGCAGGCATCCAATCTTTAATGGCATTGAATTCAGGCGCATTTAATTCTTTTTGCCATTTTATTTTCTGTTGCTCGTTTTTGGCATCATGATAAATCCGAATCAAGTTAGCAACAGCACACCAATAACGTAAAGATTTTCCTGTTCTTGTTAAATAATCCGAAGCGCTTGCTTCATAAATTTGTGCCGCCTGCTTATATTGTTTCATGCGATAAAGCATATCGGCTTTGATTTGTAAAAAGACAGGGTGATTTGGAACTCGTTTCAAAGCAGAATTTGCTAATTGTAAACCCTTATCATATTCTTCGCGGTCGTAATGCATCCAGATTAAAGATGTTGTAAATAAAGGCCAGAACCATTTTGAATTTTTAGCACCTTGTGTGAGAGCTTGTAAATAAGTATTGCTATTGTCATTTACGAAAGGTAACCAACTTAAAGCGTTATTCATATAGTAAGCATAAATAGCATAAAAGGCTTTTGAATCTCTGTCATTTGATTTTTCAAAAATTTTTGCAGCCGATTTTGTATTGATTGCTCCTTTTAAAGAATGTCCTTGTTCGCTTTGAGTATAACCTAATTGAAAAATACGAAGAGCTTCCCAATACCCATCGGATTTACATTTATTTAAAAGCTTTGTTGCAGTAAGTATAGCAGTTGTATCTCCTAAATCATCATATTGTCCTATTAAAACCATACCTTCCAAAATGCAGGCAATACCTTGATTTTTTTCTGTAATGCTTTTTGATTCTTGTTTAGCCTCTTTATATTTTCCATTTACAATCAGTTGCATAACTTTTGAAATAGAAGAATCTAAATCACCTAAAGAGAAGGCATTATTTTGCGAAGTCGCAAAGCTAAAAGAAATTAAAGTGAATAAAATAAATCGAAACATTAGTTGATAATATAAAAAATAAAGTCTTTGTCTTTTAAAAAGGTTAAAAAATATATTCCAGATTAGAATAGAATTTAAACTTTCTAAGTAATTGACAAAAAATGACTTAGAAAGATTTTAGTTTTTGCGCGGCCTTTCAAGATAAACCTTTTTTGTTTTAGGCTATTGTTTTTTTAAGAAAATAGTTGTACTTCAAAAGAAAAAGGAGGTTTAAGATGTTTATTTCTAAAGCAGCATCCTACTCTTCTCTGGCTGGTTTCCAGTCTTTTAAAAAGCGTTTACGCGAAGTCCTGATTGTCAATTGGGATATTAATTTAGACGATTGTACTGATGAAGCTATATTGCTTAGGCTATATCATCAAGGAGAATCTCCAGATTTTGTTGCCGAACTTTTAGCTTCGTAATAAAAAAGGTTCAGTTATTAACTGAACCTTTTTTTGTATAAGAGAGTTATTTTTTATTAGTTGCCGTTGTATCTGATTCTTCAACTGGGCAACCATTCATGAATTTAAATCGATTCTTTTCAACACTAACAATTTGTGAATTGATATTAGCACCTTTCTTGAATTTAATTTCGCCAAAGAGCCCGTTAAAAGAACTTTGTTTTGTAATCACTTCTGCTAAATTTTGATTTTGTGTCTTAGCAGAAGTTAAAATGATAGTTGCAGCATCATAACTGAGAGCAGCTACTTTATCTGAACCAGGTTCTTCACCCCATTTTGTTTTATAAGCTTCTGCAAAATTTTTGTATTCTTTAGAGTCTATATAAATGTCAGATGCAGGCACACTAAAGAAAGAACCATTTACTTGATTTTTTCCGTTAATCAATAAATCTCTTCCGTAAAAGCCAGATGTTCCAAGGAGTAATCCAGAGATTTTATGGAAAGCAAGTTGGCTTATCATAAGGCCTGCATCAGTAGGATTTGTTGCTGGCATAAAGATGGCTGGGTATTTAGCGACAGAATCTTGCATATAAGCTTTTCTGTCTTTTTGATTTACGGCATCTAAATTATCTGAACCATAGGCGATATTCTTTTTGCGATTCACTTGTTTATAGCGAACAGAACGTAAAAGATCAAATTCAGTTTTGTAATCAGGACGCCCTTCCAAATAGTTTTGGTAAGCAATAATTTTTCCACCACGATTTTCTACAGCTTGTGTAAAACTTGCTGTCATAGCATTTCCGTAATCGCCAAGAGGGTTCATAATGGCAAATTCTCTGACATTAAAACAATCTATTGCATAATTAGCAATGCTTTTAGCTAATTGGCTCATTGTAATGTTAAGTTGGAAAATATTTGGTCCCATTTGAGAAATGCCATCATCTGTAGCTGTTGGAGTAATCATTGGAATTTTATGATAATTACTACCAAGCCATGCAGCAATAGTTGCAGACGGAGCACTCATGATTGGACCGATAATAGCTATAACGCTATCTTGGCTAATTGCTTTTTGTGCTTGGCGTAAAGCGGTAAAAGCATCAGCACGAGTATCTGCAATTCGAAGATGAATTTTATCTTTAAAATCAGATTGTTCAATGGCAAGCAAAACACCATTCATGGCAGCTACACCAAAGTCAGCAAATTCTCCAGAAAGTGGTGCAAGAATTAAGATGGCCGGTTTGCCTGCACCTTGATTCTGTAAAGACTCAATACCTTTTTGTGCTGTTTCTTGTAATCTTGTTGAAATTCCTGAGCGTTTTAAAACACGATTGTACCAGTATCTTGCTGCTTTGTAACGCTTTTCATTTTGAGATTCTCGCCCAATTTGTAATTCAAGCCAGCCATTGACATCTTTATCAACAGGATATTTATCTAAAAGAGTTTGCAATTTTTCTGCTGGGAGTAAAGACGCTGCAAGAGTTTGTATGGCGACATCACGAGCTCTTGTTTTGGCAATAGGATTCTTGGTATAAGTGATAATCTGCAAAAGCTTTTCAACGCCATCGTAAATAGCGCCATTTTCTATTTGTAGTATTGCAGAAATGGTTTGGATTCTTTCTAGATAAGGTGATTCAGTATGGTATTCTAAAAAGCGAGAACTTAAAGATTCAGCTTCTTTTTTATTGCCTGTGCGAAGAGCGCATTCGGCAAGCATTGTGGTAGCTTGCTCTCCAACAGTCTGTCGGAATTTTTTCTTGGCAATAGGTTTTAAAAGGGATTCTATTTCATTACATTTATCAGCAGCTATTAAACCTTTTGCTTTGATTATAGTAGCTACCGGGTCTTGAGCAAATGTTTGGACGGAAAAGAATCCGGCGAGTAAAATGGAAAGAATAATAGAGTGTTTCATTCGGCTTCCTGAATGACTACATTTTCTTTTTTAATAGCTTTTTGAATACTTTCGGGGAGTTTTGCCCAATCAACAATGTCAACTCGGAATGGAAGATCGCTTTCGGCAAAGGCTTGTTCAACACTAATCATATCTTCAAGCGAAATAGGTTTTTCAGAAACAACCACGATATCCAAATCGGCATCTGGCGTTAAGTTGACACCAGAAACACGTGAGCCATAAGCTAAAACTTCCAAGCCATTAAAGTGGAGTTCTAAAATACGTTTAACGGTTTCTAAATGGTTTGAGTCTAATGAAATAGGCATAAGTTCAAATATAGTATATAATCCTAGGGGTTATTGCTTAAGTCAAATCAGTGGATAATGATGAATTGCAGTTTTGTAAATATTTATAAACAAATATTTGAAAACAGGGAAATTTAGGCATGTTAAAATGAGACATTAATATTTTTCTGGTTTTAAAACGATTAAAATAGCATCAATAACAATACCGATTCCAAATAATCCACCAGTGCAAAGCCAAAGAATACCTGTGGCTATTTTACCTTCATAGAAACGATGCAGCCCAAGATAGCCTAGTAAAATACATAGAGCTAAAGCAATCCATTTGTTGTGTTCACCTTGTTTTGGCATAAATTCCCTTATGGAGTGAATGATAAAAACCAAATTTCTGTGTCCGAACCAATTCTGACAGGAGGCCCCCAAGAATCAATACCAGAACTAACTAACCAAGGAGCGTTATTGATTGTACCTAAACCATAATCAAGAGGCCAGATTAAATCAATTAGAATGGTACCAGGAAAGAATTGTCCGTTGTGGGTATGTCCAGAAAGAGAAAGTAAAGGTAAAGGCCCTTGATAAGTTTCTTCTATCCCATGTGGTTGGTGATCAAGAAGTAACCATAGACGAGTTGTATCTTTTGGGGCTAATTTTTCTAGTGGAAGGCGCTCTGTTTCGTTAAGTCGTGCCACTTGAAAATCTTGTCTCCCTGTTAAACAGAAATCTTCGTTGCAGATAGTTGAATCTACTAAAACTTTCATGCCGACATATTGCATCCATTCTTTTGAATTGGAACCATTTCTAGTCATATAAGCTTCATGGTTTCCAAGAACAGCATAAGTTCCTTTTTTAGCTTTAGAAGTAATAGTTTGTAATAATTTATCAAAACCTTTTTGATTGAGAGCAGAAATATCCATATCTGCTAAGTCACCACCAAAGAAAATATAATCTGGCTGAAGAGAATCTAAATGTATGGCGAGTTGTTCAAGTTTTGATGCTTTAAATAGAGGGTCTAAATGTAGGTCTGTGAAAAAGACAACACTGAAAGGAGAGTGTTCTTTAGAAATAGGAATAGATAAATTTCTGATTTTGTAATTGGCGTTATTAGGTATTCCAAAAATCAAAAATATAATAGTGAGAATAAATGAAATAAAGAAAATAGTCAGACTGATTTTTTGTTCTTTTTTAATATTTGTCTTTTTTTTGATTTTTAAAAATAGGAGGGGAAGGTCGAAAATAAGGTAAAATGAAAGGGCAATACAAGTAAAAATGAAAAAGAAAGTTTGTGTGGCACAAAAGAAAATATATTCTCGAAAGAAAAAACTGAATAATGTTCCTAAAACGAAAATAGAGGGTATAATGAATTTCAATTTATTTGAAAAAGCTTTTGAAAGGTTTAAGAATAATAAAGCAAAACCCAAAAGCAACATAAGAAGAAACATCAGACACCTCTAAATACGAAAAGGTTGTTGTACAAAAACTTTAGTTGTTTAATTTAGAGAGAACAGCAGACAAAATTTTTTCGTGAATTTCTTCTTTCGGGAGTAAGGCATTAAATAAGGCTACAGAATCAGGGTAGTCTTTTGCAATTTGTCTATAGCCTTCTTGGACTTTAGTAAAAAAAGAATCGGCTTCAGCTTCTAAACGATCAGGAGTGCCTGCGCGTTTACTTCTTCTGATTTTACTTTCTTTGGCATCTATATCAAGAATTATGGTAAGTTCAGGAAAACAATTTTCACAAGTGATGGCAGAAAGTTCATTCACTTTTTTGAGAGAAAGGTTTCTACCATAACCTTGATAAGCTAAAGTACTAAAAGCAAAACGGTCTGCAAGTACAATATTACCATCTTGTAAGGCCGGTAATATGACTTCTGAAATCACTTGAGCTCTTGCTGCATTGTAAAGCAAAAGCTCAGTGGTGTTATCCATTTTACCTTTGAATGTTCTGTCTAATAGTAAAGAACGAATTTGTTCTGAAATAATAGAACCACCAGGTTCTCTGAATTTAACCACTTTATAGCCTTTAGCTTCTAGCGCATTGGCTAAAAGTTCTAATTGAGTGGTTTTGCCAGAACCATCAATGCCTTCTAAGCTAAAAAAGTGTTTAGTGGAACAGAACATATTTTATTCTTCGTTTTTACCGTGACATTTTTTGAATTTTAATCCAGAGCCACACCAGCAAGGATCATTACGCCCTACTTTTGGACCTTCTGTTTTTACAGGAGCAGGCCTGCGCATAGGAGGGCGTGTTCCTGGAAGTGCTGATTGAGGCATTGTAGAAGGTTCTGGGTCTTTATTTGTTACGGTCTGAGTCGGGGCTTCAGGTTTTGGCGGAATGGATTCTTGTGCGATAGAAACTTCCATTTTATCTTCTGGAGCTACTTCATCAGGATTATTTGTTTTTGGAGCATCTTCACGCTTAACGAGCATTTCAGGAGGAACAGACATTCCGTTCGGTAATTGAATACGAATGTTTAAAATGCGCATAGTGACAAGCGTTGCGATGCTTTCAAGACATTTTTCAAATAATCTAAAACCTTCGCTCTTGTAAACCATGAGTGGGTCTTTTTGAGCATAGCCATGGAAGCGAATAGAATCTTTTAATTGGTCCATAGCATACAAGTGTTCTTTCCAGTGTTGGTCAATGGTGCGTAATAACAAATGACGTTCAAGATTTTTGAAATCTTTTTCTGGAATGATTTCTACAAGTTTATCGTATTTCTTTTTACAAAGGTCAAGGATTTCATCTAAAACGTTTTCTGCAGTTTTGGTTGTAGCATCTTCTTTGCTCAAGTTATAGTTGATAGCAAAGCAACGACCGAGTTCTACATGGAGTTCTTCTAGTTTCCATTCTTCAGGGAAAGTATTTGTAAATACATATTGAGAAACTTTAATATCTACAGCTTCTTCAATTCGGCTCCAAACATCTTGACGAACATCTTCTTCATTAAGAATGCGACGGCGTAAAGTATAAATGACTTTACGTTGTTCGTTCATCACATCATCGTAATCAAGCAAGTATTTACGAGCATCAAAACTTTGACCTTCAACACGGCGTTGGGCTCCACGAATACTGCGGCTTACAAGTGGGTGAACGATAACATCGTCATCACCTAAACCAAAACGTTCCATCATTTTTTTGATGTTAGCCCCGCCAAAAATACGAACAAGATTATCATCAAGTGAAAGGAAGTACTGGCTTGAACCTGGATCACCTTGGCGGCCTGAACGCCCGCGTAACTGGTTATCAATACGCCTTGATTCATGACGTTCTGTACCAAGAACGTGTAAACCGCCAACTTCAGCAGCACCTGGTCCAAGTGCAATATCAGTACCACGACCAGCCATGTTAGTAGCAACAGTTACTTTATACATGTGGCCAGCATACTGAATAATTTCAGCTTCTCGACCATGGTTTTTAGCATTCAAAACTTCGTGTTCAATGCCTTCACGTTTAAGCATCTGAGAAATTTTTTCAGACTTTTCAACAGAAGCCGTACCAACAAGAATTGGCTGTCCAGCATTGTGTCTGCGTTTGATTTCAGAAACAATGGAACGCCATTTTGCATCTTCTGTTTTATAGACGAGGTCATTCAAGTCATTACGGATACAAGGCTTGTGTGTTGGGATAACCCAAGTAGGCATGTTATAAATTTTGATAAATTCAGTTGCTTCTGTTTCTGCAGTACCAGTCATACCAGAAAGCTTTTTATACATGCGGAAATAGTTCTGGAATGTAATGGTTGCAAGTGTTTGGTTTTCACGGCGGATTTGCACCTTTTCTTTTGCTTCGATAGCTTGGTGCATACCTTCAGAATAACGACGCCCTTCCATTAAGCGGCCGGTATTTTCGTCAATAATAACGATTTCACCTTCGCGAACCAAATAATCTACATCGCGTTCAAAAAGGTTCCAAGCGCGCATGGATTGAGTGATAAAATGAACCCATTCAGCATGTTCACCGTAAAGGTTTGTGATTTTAAGAATAGATTCAATTTTGTTGACACCGCGTTCTGTAATTTGAACCGTTTTATTTTTTTCATCAACCATGTAATCGGTGCCGCGCTTTAATTGTTGCACCAATGCATCTGCTTTAACATATTTGTCAGTAGCATCTTCTGCAGGACCACTGATAATCAAAGGAGTTCTAGCTTCATCAATTAAGATAGAGTCCACTTCGTCCACAATACAGAAATTAAGTTCTCTCTGAACTAGTTCTTGTGGAGTGACTGCCATGTTATCGCGCAAGTAATCAAAACCGAATTCGTTATTTGTACCATAAGTAACATCGGCACCATAACTTGCTCTACGTTGGTCAGAGTCAAGACCATTGACAATAAGACCGACTTTTAAACCAAGGAAATTATAAACGCGGCCCATTTGCTTAGCATCACGGCCTGCCAAGTAATCGTTTACAGTAACAACATGAACGCCTTTCCCTGAAAGACCATTTAAATAAACAGGACAAGCAGCAGCAAGAGTTTTACCTTCACCAGTAGCCATTTCTGCAATAGCGCCTTCGTGTAAAACAAGGCCACCAATCATTTGCACATCAAAAGGCATCATACGGAATGGTTTTACAGATTCCGGATAAAGTTCGCGTACTTTAGCATAAAGCTCTGCTGGTAAATAAACTTCATATTCTGGCACACCAGCTTTTAATTCTTCTCTTGCTTTTTGAACAGCTCCAGCAAGTTCTGGCCCTAAAAGACCAAAATCAAATCCATAGGATTCATCAAAGATATTGAAAATACCAAGACGGCGGTCGCAAGCTTCTTGGCACACGGCAAAAGCTTCTACTTTAATATCTTCTAAAGAAGCGCCTTCTTGTAAACGGGTTCTGAACTCAGAACTTTTGAGAGCAAGTTCTTTATCAGAAAGAACTTCTAATTCTTTACGTACTTTATTGATTTCTGCTATAACCGGACGCAAACGCTTTACTTTTCTTTCGTGTGGCGTTCCAAAAATTTTATGCAGTACTTTATCTACGATGCTCATATAAATCCTTGAGAAATAAATTTTCAGCAACAATTTAGTAAAAGCGAGTTATGAAGATGTTAATAGAGAAATCAAAAGACTTTAAAAAAGCTTTAAAAAGGGTATTTTAGAGGATTTTATTTCTTTTGAGAGTTAGAATTTTTTGCTAAAAAGTATTTTTCTGATTGGTTCTTCTCAGCAACTTTTAAATCGTCATTAAATACTGGCTTATAATATATGGTTTCAAATTCATTAATCAAATCTTTCATAGAAATATTTAACCCTTTTGCGATTAGCCGAAGGGTTTCAAGAGAAGGAATATCGTTATTACATTCTAAACGAGAAATATGTTGTCTAGAAATACCACTATTATCAGCCAGTTGTTCTTGGCTTATTTTTTTCTCCCAGCGGATTTTTCTGAGGGCTTTTCCAAAACAATTTTTTGTGTGTTCTAATGGATTCACAAACTAACTTTATAAAGAAATAAGTTTATTTTCCGCAACCCGCAGGTAGCAAAATTTCTATCACATAGAAAGAACAGCAAGAAAAACAAGAAATTTTATCTTTTTATATTTGTGATATGGCAAAAATTGGTGTCGTTCTTGCAACTTATAATGGCGAAAAGTTTCTTTCAGAAATGCTTTCTTCTTTGGTGATGCAAACACGCCCTGCTGATATTATTTTTGTTTTAGATGATGCTTCATCAGATTCTAGTGTTCAGATTGTTGAAAATTTTAGTTCAAAACTTCCCATTAAATTATGGAAAAATTCAGTAAATACAGGGCATAGGGCTGCTTTTTCAAAAATATTAGAAATAGCTAAAGCAGAACTTTTACCAAGTGATTTGATTGCACTTGCCGATCAAGATGATATCTGGCTTCCTGAAAAGTTGGAAATTTTAGAAAAAACCGTATTTTGTAGTGAAAATAAAAATCCAGATCTCGTTTTTGGCGATGCAAATGTAATAGATGCCAAAGGACAAATTATTTCGACATCATGGAGAAAAGAGGCTAAGATAATTGAAAGCCTTTCGTTAGAAAATTTAATGACAGGCTATACAAATCTTACGGGGTGTCTTTCTTTGTTTAAAGTGTCTTTGCTAGAGAAAGTTTTACCGATTCCAGAAGATGTTTTTGTACATGACCAATGGATAGGTTTTTGTGCTTTTTTAAATAATGGTTATGTAGCGATAAAAAATCCTGTTATTAAATATCGATTACATGATGATAATGCAATTGGTATAGGCGCAAAGCATATTTGGAAAGAGGAAATCTGTAAAAATTTAAAGTGGAGTAAATTATTGCTGAATCAAATGAATTCTGGCAAGTTTGAAAAAAAATCTGTTTATTTTTTGAAAGATTACATTTCTTATTTAGAAAATCGTTTAACGAGATTTTTTCTGCCAGAATATTTTATGTGGGCGATAAAAAATTCAAAACACCTTTACCCTCATGTAAGAAAACCATTTAAAATTTTGTTGAGAAGTTTTATTAGCATTTTAGGTGTGCCTCTTTTAGAAAAAATAAAGCAAAAAAAATAGCGGCATCGTAGATGCCGCTATTACAAACAAATTCGTTTTTAATCTTTGAATTTGACTTGGCGAGAGCCTTCAACAACTTCGCCGACTTTGTAGAAAACTTCACCTTTAGATTTAAGGTGTTCTTCGACAACGGAAAGGTTAGCTGGGTCAATAAACACAAGCATTCCTAAACCCATATTGAAAGTCGAGTACATTTCGTCTTTTTCTACGCTACCAGCTTCTTGAATGACTCTGAAAATCATAGGAACTTCCCATGCAGAACGATCAATAACCACGTCTACATTATCTGGGAGAATTCTTGGAATGTTTCCTTGATAGCCAGAACCAGTAACATGAACAAGGCCCTGCAATAATTTTTTATCGCAAAGTTCAATAAGGCTCTTGTAGTAGCTACGATGTGGGGTAGCGAGTGCTTCACCAATAGTTTTGTCCATACCATCAATACGAGTATCTACTGTATAACCAGCTACATCAAATAAAGCTTTGCGAGCTAAAGAATAACCATTAGTATGAAGCCCTGTAGAAGGTAGACCTAGGATGATGGTTCCCGGTTTAATACTTTTGCCATCAATAATATTTTCGCGTTCAACAACACCAACGATTGTTCCAGAAATGTCATAGTCACCAGGTCCATAGAAACCAGGCATTTCAGCTGTTTCACCGCCAATGAGAACCAAATCATTTTCACGGCAGGCTTTACTCATACCAGCAACAAGGCTATCCATAACACCTGGTTCTAGGCGTCCAGTAGCGACATAATCAAGGAAGAATAACGGACGCGCACCTTGTACCAAAATATCATCGCAACAATGGTTGACGATATCTTGTCCTGGTAATTCGTGGGTTCCCATTTCAATGTCGATTTTTAATTTCGTACCGACACCATCAACAGAGCTGACTAAAACAGGATCTTTCATTCCAAGATGGTTTAAAGTAAAGAGGCCTCCGAAGTTTCCTACATCGCCAAGCACTCCTTCGTTAAAAGTACTGCGAACAGATTTTTTTACTCCGACCATTGCCTCATCGGCGCGGGCAAGCGACACCCCTGCGTCTGCGTAATTCATATTCTCCTCATAGGGTTATTTTGTGTTTTGTTTTTCATCAATATTTCTAAGAGCATCCAAAATCAAACTAGTTGTGTTGGATGATTGATTGATATTTACCATATCTGGCATGACATGGGTATCTAATTTGAAAAGAGTATCTTCGCCCCAAGACAGCAATTCTTCTAAGGCATCTGGGCCAAGTAGTTTACCGCATTTGGCGCAACTCATCTGACCATCTTGGAACGCAATAAAGCCACCACGACCATTGGATTCAAATAAAACGGTTCCAGTGATACGGCTTTTTTCCATAGTCTGAGCGAAATCTACAAAAGGAAGAACCTTTGCAGATGCGAGCAAAGAAAGGCTTTCAAAATCATCAAAAGCTTTATTCTTAGCACGTAAACGATCAGCGGTTACTTTATACAAGTAAACCATAACACTTGGATTCTCGTCAAGGAACTTGATAAAAATATCTTTTGGTAAAAGAAGAACTGTACAAGCATCTTCAATAGCAATGATAGTATTGCTTGTAGGAGCATTGCATATAAGAGACATTTCACCAAAGCAAGCACCACTTTCTAAATAAGCAATGACATTATATTGCCCATCAGGCATCATACGGCCACAAATTTGAGCTCGTCCACTTTGTAAAACGCAGAAGTACTGATTAATGCTATCACCTGATAAAATGACTTCTCCAGCGTCAAATTCAGCAGTCTGAGAATTCAACAAGAAAAAATCAGCACATTCTCTAGGAATCTGCTGCAAAAATGGAATTCCGTGATCATAAGAAGCGGCAATCCATTCTCCGATACCAACATTATTAGCCATACCCTAATTATAGAAAATATTACGATACCAGGTGAACAAATTCTTTTTTGCAGTGTCTAGATGAAGTATGTTTATGACTTCTAAAAGTACTTTTGATGGGTTTGTTACTCCATTTTCATAAAAATCTAGCGCACCAGCTTTTCCTTTTTGTTTATCAAAGTTGAAAATGCGTTTGTTTATAAAAGGATTTAAAAATTTAACACGACTTTCTTCTGCGAGTAACATTTGGGGATTTTCATAGATACCAGGGTGTAACCATATTTGGGCTTTTTCAGCAAAATGAAATGCTTGTTCTAAAGAAAATCTACGTTCTCTTGAAGAATCAGGAGAAAAAACGATACAACCACCAGCATCCTTAATTAAAGTAGCTGTATAGCTATTATCTCCAGGAGCAAACCAATAACCAGAAGACGGTCCGCCTAAAAGTACTTTCGGACAAGGTAAATTTAAAGCATGCAAAGAATCTTTATACGTTTCATAACTTATTCTTTCGGTTTCAAATAAATCATGAGCTTTATTAGTTTGTACTAAAGCATCAAATAAATAAATCCATTCTGCTTTGCCAAGAGGAGATGTTTCTTGCCATTCGGATACATAGAGAACAGGGATTTTGGCTTTTTTTAATTTTTCAAGATTAGAATCAAAAGCACTTCCAGTCGCAAAAGCAATGATAACATCTGGCTTTAAATTATAAATAGCTTCTTGTTGTAAAGAAGGACCATCTCCAATTTCTAAAATATTTCCAAGAGTTATTTGATTAAATAAAGATGAATCCGCGGCATACTTTTTATTACTGAAGCCGACAATAGTCTTTTCTGCATCTAAAAGTTTCAAGTACGCATGGTGGCTTCCAGATAAAATAACAGCGCGTTTTATCGGGACATGAATAGTAGGGAGAGAAGTGTAACCTTGAGGGGTGGATGCCCCGTTTTTTAGCAACAAATATTCGTATGTTGAAGTATCTTTTCCAATAAAAACTTGAACCGAGACATGAAGAGCACCTTGTTGTAAGGTGTCTATTTTGAAGTTTTTGGCGTAACGCAAAAACAGGGAGCGAGTAGGCGCTTCCGTTTTAATTTCTTCTTTTAAACAACCATTTAAACCTATAATTAGGGCAAAAAAGAGTAAAAAAAAGAAGAAAAATGCACACAACCTATTGATTTTTAACGATTTATACATTTTTATCCAACACAATTCAAATATATAATGTATTTTAATAGGAAAATTTTATGCGTGGAGTTTATCAATGCGTATTTCTAAAACAGTTTTTCGCTTGACAGCGATTTTGATTGGCTTTTTTGTAGCTACTGCATCTGCTGATGCAGAATCTTCTTTCTATGAGAAAGAACATATCCGCGGCTTTATTTCTATCGGAGGCGATTATCGTAACATGAACTCCGAACACATCAACTATATCAATAGACTTCTCTTTTCTAGTGGAAAAGGAGTTATTCAAGAATCAGCTAGTGGCGATTCTTCTGATGCTAAGTTTGTTGGTGATGGTTCATTAAGTTCTTATGATCATTTTGATGATTACTATCTTGGTCTGCATGTAAACATCGGTGCCCAGTACAAGCAGTTCTTGACTTGGTTTGACATAAACTTTATGCCAACTCAAGTTTCTGAAGGCTCTGGCGCAACAGATGCAGCTTGGTTTGCTTATGGTGCTGACTGGATGTTTGGTTGGAAGTTATTTGGAGAAAATACTTTCATCAATTTGATTCCAGCTGCAGGTATCGGTTTCAATTTATTGAACCTTCACTTTGTAAATTCTTATGATATTTTGAATTATGATGGTGGCGCTCTTGAAGACCAAATCAAAGTCACAGATATGCGTAATCGTTACTACAGCACATTTGCAATGACTTTTAACGCAGAATTAGAATTGCGCCTTTCTTTTGACCCGATTTCTATTGGTATCTATGGTGGTTATCGTGTAATTCGCTATGGCGAAATTGATATTGAAGATGTTGAATATGGTAGTGCCGATGTGAATGGCGACACTTTCTTCCTTGGTGCAAGACTCACTTGGACATTCCTTTCACCTTGGCAAAAGAAACAACGCGATCGCCTTTAATCTTTAATTAAAAAGCTATTGATAAAAGACAGGTTAAACACCTGTCTTTTTTTTATAAAGAGAATAGACTGAAGTTTCAGGCTCGTTGAAAACGATATGACATTTTATGAGTCGGTTTTATCAATAATTTAGGTTTCTTTTCAAAAAGAGATGTCATGTTTTTATTATCCATGATTTTTTCCATAGCGATATATTGGAATGCATAATTTTTGAGGTCTATATCTGTTTTCCAAAGAATAAGTTTTTGATTTTTAGGGTATGCAAAATTCCAGCCTAAAAGAATAAGCGGTATTTTTTGTTCTCGTAACATTTTTGCAGTTTCAGCATAAAAGCCTTGAGTAGAAAGCAAAACAGCGATATCTATTTCTTGGAACATGGCATACATTTTTATGTCATTAATTAAATCGCTATTCCCAGATGTTTTCCAATCAAGCGGTGCATTTGGGTAATGCATTTGTATACCTTGATCAAGAAGTTTTTCTTCAAACCTTTCTAGACTTGTATTAAAAGGGCATTCGTTATCGTATGCAGGATTTTTACGTGAATGGTAATAGTGCCCTTCTAAAATAAGAGATTTATTTTTAGGGCAATAAGGTTTGACTTGTTTCATTACAAAATTTCTTAAACCACTAAAAGAAATATGGGAATGAAATTTATGATAGTATTTGTAATAGTGATTGACTTTGTGTAAAGTAAAGCCATCAATAAAAAATCCTATCCGAAAAGGCTTTTGAGTTTTTGGCATAAAGCGTCCTTATAAAAAAAGTGTCTATTAGTATAGAACGCTTATCCAAAAGAATTTTATCACTAAAAAATGGTAATTTTTTTATTTACAAAAAAAGCGGAGACTCTTCATAGTTTCCGCTTTAAAAATTTTCAGAGAAAGTTTATTTCTTTTGAGCCTTTGTTTCTGTTTTAGTTGGCTCTGTTTTTTCCACTTTCTTTTCAGCAGGCTTTACTTCTTGCTTAGCTGGTTCTGCTTTTGGAGTTGTTGTAGCAGAATCTGTTTTAACTTCTGCTTGAGCAGGCGTTTGTTGAGTGGAGTCTGCTAAAGGAGCAACATTGAGTGTGTCAGCAGGAGGATTTGCTGCTTGAACTTCTAACAATTCAACTTCAAAAATAAGTAAAGAGTTTCCAGGGATTGCCGGAGGAGCTCCAACTTCACCATAACCGAGTTCACTTGGAATCCAGGCTTTAACTTTCATACCAACTTTCATGTTAGTAAGTAATTCTTGCCAACCTTCAATAACTGCGCTAACAGGGAATTCAAGTGGTTCGCCACGCAAGTAAGAACTATCAAATTCTTTGCCATCAAGTAAGCTACCTTTATAGTGAACTTTTACTTTATCTTCGCGTTTTGGCGCAATGCCATCAGCTGTTTTTTCAATTTTATATTGAAGCCCGCTAGATGTAGTTACAACACCACTATCTTTTGCATTTTTAGCAAGGAAAGCTTTTTGTTCTTCAAGAGTTTTTTGCAAGAGAGCTTTAGCATCAGCTTCACGTTTGGCTTGTAAATCTTTAACTAAATCTTGTAAAGTGGATTCAATTTCTTCTTCTGTCATTAAAACTTTTGCAGAGGTATCAAGTTGGCTTTTGAGACCTTTTTGCATGATGTCCAAATCAATACCTGTTAAAAGAACATCTTTTAAAGAACGACCGACATTTATACCAAGGGCATAACTTTTACGATCAGTAGCAGATACTAAAGTATCTTTTTGTACTTGAACAACAGGAGCTTCTTTTGGGTTTACATCTGGTTTTGGAGCACTTGCACAACCAATAAATGAACCTGCTGCAATAAGAGCGAGAATACCATATTTTTTCATAAATGCCTCTTTTTTATTAAATGGTGGCTAAAATCACCCTAAATTATATCTTTTTCTTACTTAAAAAACAAGAAAAGGAGTTTTTTTTAGTGCTTTTTCTCACAGATGTATTTTTCCACCCTTTTATTTTTATGATACTTATACTATCTTGTGTAAAGTTTTAAAAACATTGGTTTTGGATAAATGACAAAGCATTTTAAAAATATTGTAGCGAATATGTCTGGCAAGAAGGCTTCTTTTGTGAAGTCTAAGGAGAATTTAGCGCTTCAGCTGAATTATTCTAAAAAACACGCTGCAATGCACCAGAATGAACAATCTTCTATTTACCGTTTGAGGGAAAAAAAGTTTCTTACGCAAGAAACTAAATATTGATTTTTCTTTTTGAATTTTCATACTTTTTGCGTATGAAAATTTTAGAAGGTTCTTTTTCCAAAAATTTAGATTCTGTTCGCAAAGAAAAGAATTTGTCGCTGTATGAATTTGCAGCACGGATAGGTCGTGCTAAGAATTTAGTTTATGCTTGGGCAAAAGCAGAAATAGCTTTAGCAGAGTTAGATATCTTTTATATGCATCGAGTTTTAGGACTTGTTGATGAAAATATTTTACACTATGGAAATTCAGATCAAGATTTTGCAGAGGGCTTTCCTTTTAGGGCTTTAGTTTCTCGTGGTTTTTTGGATAAAGACTCTAATCTTCCAAAACATGAGCAATTATTTCAATTTTTTCAAATAGGATCAAAATCTGCTTTTGAAAAAGCTTATCTCTCTTCTAATTCGCCAATAGTTTCTGTTGATTTTTCAGAAAGTGATTTTCCAAAAATTTATGCTGCATGGTATCGTTGTGGAGAATTGCTTGATGCGAAAGAAGAAAAGAATTTATTTTCTGCTAAAGGTTTAGATATTTTAAGGAAAAAACTTTTAAATCTTTCTTATTTAAAAGAAGAAAATTTTTTAGAAAAAGCTTTAGAACTTTGCAAAAAGTTTGGCATAAGTTTAGTATTTGTTCCGAGTTTTCCACAAGCATTTTCTGGAGCTGTAGGTGTTTTTAAAAATTCTAAACCATTGTTGATTTTTTCAGAACGTTATGCAAATGAAATACTTTTTCTTGAAATGCTTTTTGAAGCATTAGAATTTTTTGAAACGGAAAAAACAGGAATGTTTGTAAAAGATATTGCAGGGTTAAAAGAAAATCAAGAATACAAGAAAAAAGCAGACGATAAACTTTTATCTGAATTTAGAGAGTGTCAAATTTTAGCCGTTGGAGATTATTCTGAACGAGCCGTAAAATTCTTCTCAAAAGAATTTAAATTGCCTAGTGCTATTATTGCAAGAAGGTTACAGAAATTGAATAGAATGGGATATTACGGAAAATACCGCAATATTTTTTAAGAAATTTTTTGGAACCAGACGTTAATATTTTCTCGTTCAGAACGGAAATTATTTACATGAGAATTTTCTAAAGGGTAGCCTACAGGGAATACCATAGCAATTTTTTCTTCTTGAAGTTCTGGTAAAATTTTCCGAAAAGAATCGGCGTAATTAATGACGCTGACTTGTGGGCAGCAAGCTAAACCTTCGTTTTCAATAGCAAGCATTAAATAGCCAGCAAAAATTCCTAAATCCATTAATGTGGTTTCGTTTGGTTCTTTAGCAACACTTAATACGAGAATTTGCTTTGCATTAAAAAATTCAAAGTTTGCTCTGTCGTGTTGGCGTCTGCCTTCTTTGTCTTCGCGAGTAATACCTTTATAGGTGAGAATAGATTTTCCTAGAGCGATGGCGCGTGGCCGGTAGAGTTCTTGTAGATTTTGTGAAAAATCCGGCCTGCTTTGTGCGCCTAAATCAAATTGTTCACAGAGTTCTTTACGCAGCGCACAAAGCCTTGCCCCTTCGATAAGAGAAAGTTTCCAAGGTTGCGTGTTTTTACTCGAAGGGGCAAAACGCACCCCCTCAAGAATCCTTTGCAAAACTTCTTCAGGAATTTTTTTATCTGAAAATTCACGAGCGCTTTTACGCTTTTGCATACATTCGATTGCATCTAATTTCATAAAGCCCTCGCCCGTGCACTCCACCATTCGCCGCGAACTATTTCTTCTTCAACCTGGAAACCACATTCTGAAAACCAATCTAGAACATATTGTTTTTCTTCTTCTAATTGGCCTGATACTACAAAATAACCACCACTTGCAAGAAGATTTTCAATGTCATCACGTAATGGCCAAAGTTCACTACGAATCATATTGCAGACAATAACATCAAATTTGACATTGTCGGCAAAGGCATCAAGAAAACCAAGAACTGCACAAGAATCTTTAAAACCATTTCTTTCAAAATTTTCAGCGATACAAGGAAGAGCTTGTGGGTCAATTTCTGTGCCGACAGCAAGGGCTGCATTTTTTCGCCTAGCAAACATGGCCAAAATTCCTGTTCCTGTGCCAATATCTAAAACTGTTTTATTGGTAAAGTCAATACCTTCCATTAAAGCAGCTGTACTTGATGTCGTTTCGTGTTCGCCTGTACCAAAAGCTGTTTTAGCTTCTAGTTCTAACACAATTGCATTTTCATCGTCTGGAGTGAATTCGACCCAAGGAGGTCTTACCCATAAATGCGGGCTGACCGCCACAGGTTCTGCTCTATCACGCCACCATTTATCCCAATCTTTAGCTGGCTCTTCAGAAATTTCAAAAAAGTATTCAGGGAATTTTTCAACGATAGAATCGCGTTCTTCTTTATTACCAGTATAAAAGCGGAATTCTGTTAATTCTGGATTTTCACATTCAAGTTCTTCTAGTGTAAGAACACCTGCTTCAAAAAGAAGGTAAGAAACGATTTCATATTCTTCGCTTTTACAGCGGCCTTGAGCTTTATACCAAATTTCTGTTTTTTGCATATTTGAAATATAGATATTCATTTAAAAATATTGTATTAAATTCAAAAAAGAATTTTCTGAAAAGAAAACATCATTATTAAAATGTTCAAAAAGAAAATAGAGATTGTTTTCAGAATATTCAAGTTGTTTAGAAAGCATCTTTATGGCATTGATTTTAGTGTCACCAACAGAATCATAGGCTAATTCATTGGCAAAATTTTCTAGAATAATTAAAAAGAAAAGTGCAAATTTAAATTTCTCTGAAAAATTACCTTCGTATAAAGTTTTTGCATAATAACGGAACAAAAGATAAATCACAATATTTTCTTTTTCCACATCTGAAAAGACAGATTGAGAAGAAATATTGGAAATGGTTTTAGTTTGAATAGCGCCTAAAACTTTATCCCAAGATTTTCCAAGGCTTTCTGTCTCACCAAGAATTTTAACCCAATGCGAAAGGGTTATCGAAAAGTCATTTTCTTTAGAAGAATTATTTTTTAAAAGCAAAGGAAAATTTTCTTCTTCAAAAGATTTCACTTCATGAAAGACAGTTATTAATCGTTCTTTAAAATCTATAGTGCGATTTTTTAAAATGGAAAAAATTTTTTCTCTGTGGTTAAATATTTTATCTCTGAAAAAAATATCTTCTTCGGAAAGAGAAATAATAGCTTCGTCTGAATAAAAAGAAACAAATTCCAAAGAAGTTTCATTAAGCAATAATCGTATAGCCTCTTCGCAACAAAGTCCTAAACCTTGTTCCATATAATCGCCAAACCATTCTTTAAAACGAGGGTGTTCCTTGCAAATGGCGCAAAGAAAATTTTCCCCGAGAGTAGAATAAATTTCACAGAGATTATTAGGCGTTAAAAACGGACAACGTTCATTAGGTAAAAGTTTGAATTGACCATTTTCAATATTTGCTTTTAATTTATCGCCCATTTCTCCAGAAACATTTTTATAAAGCGTTTCTGTTTTTTCATCTATTTCTATTTCCCAGCCAGCGCAACAAGTATCAGAACATTTTGAAGCTAGGCATTGAAATTTGAAATAAAAGCTAGGGCAACAGGTGCGCATAAAAATTATTTGAATTTGATATAATCACGAATAACTTTTAATGAGCGCATAGGGTGTATTAGCAAATCAAGTTTTTTCCCATTTTTACCGAGAGCGGCATTTAAAAAATGGTAAGTATTTACTTGGTCTTCTTTATTTTGCTCTAAAAGGAAACGTCTAAATTTTAATTGCTTGCGGTGGGATTTGCCAAAATCTTCTTCAACAAGAGTTTCATATTGCAATAAAAACTCTTTAGAAAGATTATTGGTCCGGAGGCCTTCACCAATAATTTTTGCCGCATGGCGCCCTGCGCGCATAGCAGCCGAAATACCACCACCAGTTAATGGATTAGTATGGTGAGCCGCATCGCCGACAAGTGCTAAAGAATCAGCCACATAATGTTCAAGATTTCCAGAAACGGGAATAACGCCACCAACAGTTCCTAAAATTTTTGCATTGGGGAACAAGCGATTCAGCCAATCCATAGTCACTTCTAAAATAGACGGGCCTTCTGTTTTAGGAATAAGAAACCCTGCGCCAAAATTAGTTGTGTTTGAACGGACTTTTGGAAAACTCCAGATATAGCCATCATTAATCCAGTCGTGGCCTTGCCAGAAAGTAAGGTATTCAGGGTTTGTGAGAATGCCTTCTACTTTAATATCAACACCGCAACAAGAAAAACCAGGCTTTTGACCGCTAGGAATTTTAGCCATGCGACCAATTAAAGATTCAACCCCATCAGCGGCAATGACTACGCGGGCTTTCACATTTTCTGTTCCAGAAGCAGTCACCACAGTAACAGTTCGAAAACCATTTTCAACATCGCTCAATGCACTAGCTCTTGCAAACGTTAAAAGTTCTGCGCCATCTTTTTTAGCAAGTTCTGCAAGGCACGGGTCGAACTTTTCTCGGTTAAGCATAACGCCGACATCTTTTTTGTAATAGTCAATTTCAGTGCCTTGCGGGCCATAAACAAAAAGGCCATTAATGTTAGATTCAATACATTCGTCAGGAATCGGCCCGAAATTTTGCAAATCAGCAAAAGTGGTGCTTGCTTCTCCACACCGCACAGGGTAACCCACGCGTTCTCTTTTTTCTAAAAGTAAAACGGAAAACCCTTGTCTTGCTAGTTCCCTTGCAGCGACAGAACCACCAGGACCTGCGCCTACAACAATAGCATCATATTCTTTACGCATTATTGTCCTCCGAAATACTCAGAGCATTAGCAGGGCATGCTCTAACGCAAAGGCCGCATTTAGAACATTTTTCATGATCTATCTGCAAATCCAGACCATACATATCGAGAGCCATTTTGGGACAAATACCGACACAGCCGGCACATTCAAGACACTTATCGCGATTGTGGATTAATTTTTTCACACACTAAACATAACAAAAAACTTTTTTCTAAAAAAGCCATGCGTTAAATTTTGGGGTGTTCCTACGGTTTTCGTTATAAACTTCAAACGCGTAGGTCGGGCTCTTGCGTTATCTCGTGCCGCCACATTTTTAGCAATCAAATCCTTGCGCGGCACTCGTCCGTTCAGCCTCGCTCCCCAAAAGTCCAAAAAAAATCCAGCGAGTCCGAACCCTGACGGGCTTCCATCCCTAACACACTTGTGATGATGACTCGCCTTTTATACTTGCCGCAAGTTCTTTGTCCCGCGATTCTTGTTACTTGCGAGAAAACTTGCCGCACGCCTCTTGTCATTGCGAGCCGTGCAGAATACTCGGCGCGGCAATCTCATCGCACGCGACTTGCCCGTGACTTGCTCGCGGTTCTTGTCACTCGCGATGGAGTGAAAAGATTTTTTTGCGAAGCCTAAATGTAAGCCTGCCACGAGCCACACTTGTGGCGTGGTGGAAGCAATCTCATTGCCAACAGATCGCCACACTACGTTCGCGATGACAACTTGCTAACAGATGGCCACGAGGCACAAGGCACTAGCCATGACAATTCGTACTGCACTTGCTATGACAACTTGTTTTTAATTACTCTTTTTTTTGAAAAAGAGTAATTATATTTTACTAAAAAAACAGGAGTTATTATGAATCAAGTTATAGAAACTATTTTATCAAGACGTAGTGTTCGTTCTTTTACAGAAGAACCGTTAAAAAAAGAAGATTTAGAAATCATTGCAAAAGCTGCAAGTTATGCGCCTAGTGGAATGAATCAGCAATCATGGCATTTTACTGTTTTAACAGATAAAGTAAAAATTCAAAAATTAGCAGATGCTATTGCTGAAGTCCTTGGTAGAGAAGGTTACAACTTTTATAAACCACAAGCTTTAATCATCCCTTCCAATAAGCCTGATAGTGCTTGGGGGCGAGATGATAATGCGTGTGCATTACAAAATATTTTCCTTGCAGCACATTCATTAGGCATAGGTTCTGTTTGGATAAACCAGCTTTGCGGAATTTGCGATAACGAAAAAATCCGACCGATTCTTTCTGAATTAAATGTGCCAGAAAATCACATAGTTTATGGTCTTGCTGCTCTTGGTTACCCAAAAGCTGAAGGCAAACTGCATGAAAGAAAAGGTGTGATAGATTTTATTTAAGGATTAGTTTAAAGCCTGTATGGCTGACGAAACTTTCATACATTTTCTTGCATCATTACCATTGATAATAAGAAGATTTTCCTTATCTCAAATGATGCGTGATGTTCTTTATTCCAATTATCAAACCGAGAAAATTTTGGTTCATAGGGCAAATTGCAAAAGACATTTTTGGCTTTGCTCCGTAAACGACTACAAGTTGCGGATGCAATACTTTTAGCATTTCTATAACGCCCAAATGCATCAGTCGCTTTTCGTCTTGAGTTCTTTCTTTTTAACCCATTGCTTGTTCGGTTTATTCAATATCAATCATTTCTATTTCTCCTAAGGTTGGTTGCTATTAGGAAAAACGGTTCCGATTTGCTTGTTTGTTTTGATTACTTCGTTACGCTTGTAATGAGAACAACCAAGATGGCCGCGTCGTCTTAAAAGACTCCTCGCCATGACAAACCGTCCTATGTTTGCGATGCGAAGCCACTCTACGCTTGCGATGAAAATTTACATGACAATTCATATGGTGTTTGCTTGAGTACTCGAGAGGGTAGCGTAAAATGGCTTTGTTCACAAAGCCAGTTGAAGCGAGGGAGAGACTTCTCCCTTTGTAATAAATGGTTTTATTTGCGGAGAGATTGCGAGATTCCGCCGTATTTGGGGAGGATTTTTAAGATGTTTTGCATGAGCCAATCTTCTTTGGAGATGCGGCGGCGTAGTGTGGCAACGAGAACTTCCATGAGCATTTCGCAGTCGTAAACGGCTCGGTGCATTTCACCTAGTGTGATTGCCATAGAAATTTGATTGCGTTTTTTGAACATTTCCGCGATGTTACCGAGTTTATGGTTGGGGAGCTCTGGCATTATGGTGCGGACTATTTTTAAACTGTCAATGATTGGGTTTGCTGGAATAAGTTGCGGATTTTGTGTATAGGCTTTTTGTAAAAATCCGGCATCGAATGCGGCGTTGTGAGCGACAAGGATTGTGTCTAAGCCGCAGAAGCCTGTGAATTTGCGGAGACAAGTGTTTATGTCTGGGGCGTTTTGAACCATTTCATTTGTGATGTGGTTTACAGCTGTTGCTTCTGCTGGAATTAAAAGGTCGGGCTTTACAAATGTCTGGAATTTTCCAAGTATTTTGGGCTTTATAGTTGCGTTTTCTTCGATGAGTGTGAATTTGACTGCACCAATTTCAATAATCTGGTCTTTTTCTTTGTCTAGACCAGTTGTTTCTAAGTCAAACGCTACAAACTTTGCGAATACGTCCATTTTGCCCTCTTGAATTAAACGTTACTTTTAATCTAATAGCGAGAGTTGTGGCAAGTGTGATTACACAACTAGGCACAGCTAGGCGCTAAGAATTTCTTTCAAAACCCAGCAGAAATATAGATAAAAGATTTTTAAAAAGCGAAGAAGATTTTTCCCTTGATTCTGAAAAGAATTGTATCAAGAGCTTTGTTGTATTTTTATGGTGACTTTTGAAAAAGGAAACGGGATTTTTGATTTGTCCCAAGAGTGTAATTGAAAGTGCAAGCCATAAGTTACTTTGACTTCGTATAAAGGTCGATTCGTTTTTTGTGAGAGCCAGGCAGTTCCAGGCTTTTTTTGGCGAGCTGGGCCTTTGGGGCCATCAAGAGCCATTGCTACAAAAGAATTGTTTTTGAGCGGTTTTACAAGATGACGTATGGATTCTGCATGTAAAGAATCTGAACCGCGGACGATTTTATAACCGAGAGATTCTGCAAGATTTGTGAATATATCACCATCTTTACTCGAAGATATCATGGCGTGAATGTTTTTATGAGCAAATGCGGCGGTTGTTGCGGCTAAATCTTCGTGCCAGATACCTAAAATTCCTGGTTGGTAATTTTCAAGTTTATCACCATGAATGCGAAGGCTTTTTAACCAAAAAATGGCTAAAAAATGGAAAAAACGCATTTTCAAAGAATCTTTCAGCATAATAGTCTTGGAAAAGTAAAAAATTTTAGTATAATTGGGAATGCTGGTGACGTACCCAAGTTGGTAAGGGACGGCTCTGCAAAAGCCCTATTCCTCGGTTCGAGTCCGAGCGTTACCTTTACAACCGCCTTTTTAGGCGGTTGTTTTTTATATAAAAAATGATTTTTGCATTAGTTAATTAAAAGCTTTTACTATTTTAAATGCTAGAGTTCTTTTAACAACGGGAGAATCTTATGAATAAGAAATGGTTGACTTTAGTTGTGTCTCTATTTTTGGCACTTTTTGCTTTTGGGTGCTCTGATTCAAGTTCAAATTCTAGCAATGCAGAAGATACAACAGATATTTGCACTGAAGATCCAAATGCTCCTGGTTGCGCTCCAACGGAAGAACCTGAACCTGATATTGAAGAAATTTAAATCGAAAGCAATAATATTGTTGACGAAAGTGTGAAAATGGTTATCAAAGCATAACCTAATATTTTCCATTTTAAAGAAGCTTGCTCAAGATTTACACCGATTGCGATAAATGCGAAAAAGCTAAATAAAACTGGTAATATGTAGCGGAAATCGTTGCTGCAAGAATAAGGGTGTTTGATTCTTAAGAACATTGAAGCGGCAAAAAAGGCAATTCCTTGTAAAATGAGAATCCAATGAATTGTTTGGCATTTTGTTTTCCAAAAACCGCGGAAAGCGTATAGGCAAAGTCCAAGGAATGAAACGCTTGTTATTGTGGCAAGCGTTTTTCCAAATGAGGTTGTCGTAAGTGTGAATTCTCCAAATAAAGATGTTTTTAAAGAATAGTTCCAAAAATATTCTCTGCCAAGTCCATCTTTCCAAGCGCTGGTAAATGGTTCAAGAATAAAAGAACGAATGTCAAAGAATAAATAATTGATGGCTTCATTACCTACTTTCAAGCCAGAATGTAAACCGCTTGCATTGCCAACTAAAGAAGATTCGGCAAGTATTTTTTGTAAGCCAAATAAAACGAGAGCCAAAATCAAAAGTATCCAAGATAGGAGTTCAGAGCGATTGGGCTTGAATGTTTCGGCATTTTTAAAAAAGCCACATATCATGAATAAGAATAAGGTTCCTATGGTGACGACAGCAGTTGATTTTGTCCATAAAGCGAAGATGGTAGAAATAGTCGCAAGAATTAAAAATTTTCCCTTGCCACTGAATAAATATTTTGCTCCACCGAAAAGGCAAAGAGTGTGGAACAAGTAGAACAATTGATCGTTCCCGATTCTTGGGGATACAAGAATAAATAATGGCCAAAGAGCTAGTAACCAAGATGCACAAAATAATGCTTTAGATTCAAGGAAAGTTTTGAAAAATAAGATTCCAAAGAAAAGAATCAGGAGTGAAAATAGAAGGCTGTAAATTTGAAGCATTCTTATTTCGTTATAGTGAATCCAGGTTCCTAAAAAATATGGGACTACGGCAGAGACATAGTAAACAGGTGGGTGATAACAAGTCCAACAATCATCTGTTTCTGGGATACTAAAATTATTGGCTACGTATTGAACATAGCCGATATGTCCGTCAACATCATGTGTGTATTGGCTGTATGGAGTCGACAAGAAAAAACTAATGCGAATAATAATACCAAACAAAAGTAATAAGTAAAGTTTTTTAGGCATGCCCAATCTTTTGGCAACCATTAAAGAAAGTAATGCAATCAATAAAATGGTTGAAATGTTGATAATAGAAAATAAAATAGATTTAGATTTTGGCTCGACATAAATTCCAGCTGGACCTCCTTTATTTTTCATATTGAAAGAGTAGTGGATTTTTTGCCCTACAAGGTAAGGAGAAATTAAAGAATCAGGTAAAGTAAATCCTTGCGTGTAATTGCAATTTTCAGGGAAATTTTTAAGGTTTATAAAGTTTCCATTGATGATAACAGATTCAGCACAATCATCGGGAATTACTTTTAATTCATAAGGTTGATTGAATTTATTGATAACGTGAAAGGAAATTTCAAAATGCTCTTGAGAACGCATGTTTTTTGCAAAAGGAAAAGAAATGCTTTCTGTCTCAGAAGCTCTTGAATATATGGCGTTTTCAATTTTAACTTGGCCTAAGTGTAAAAAGATTAAGCACAATGCAAGTAGTAAAATGCAATAAAATTCAGGTAAGAAGAATATTTTTTTTAAACGCCGCATATATACCTTAATCAATTATTTTTTTCTTCGTGATAATCTTCTTCGGAATTAACATTCCAGATAGCGCTTTTGTCAGCAATATTTTCACGAATGCATTTTACAACTTCCATTGCAGAAAGCATGCTATGGTCCATATTATTGTATTTATGCATGCCGTTTCTACCCATAAGGAATAAATTTTCAATAGGGTCTAAATATTTTCTGATTTTGTTGAATTCATTATAAGTTCCAAAATAAGCCGGATAAGCTTTTTTGATATGGAATACAACAGAATCTTTTACGGATTCTTTTTTGGCAACATGAATTTTATCAAGTTCATCAATTGCAAATTGAATGAATTCATTGTCTGGCATTTGCCACATAGAATCACCTTCTGTTACAAAGTATTCTAAGCCAATCCAGACTTTTTCAGAATCTTGTACTAAATAAGGACTCCAGTTATTAAAGATTTGAATGCGACCAAGTTTAACATCACTTTCTTGTACATAAATCCAATTATCAGCAACAAATTTTAATTTACTTTCTGGCGAGCCATTTTTTGCAGGATTTTTAATTTCAAGTTTGTCAAGTAAAAGGCCTACAGTAATAAAATCGCGATAAACTAAGCCTTTTGCAATTCTTGTGATTTCTTGAGGGACATTTTCCATTGCTTCTACAAGTTCTTTTACAGGCATTGTAGAAAGGAAATAATCGCAAGGAATGGTTTCGGTATAAGTTCCTTTATCAACAACGATTTCTTTGATTTTTCCGTTTTCTGTTTTGACTTGTGTGACTTTGGCATTTAAATGTATTTCGCCACCAAGTTCTTTAATTTTATCGGCAACAGTTTCCCAGAGTTGGCCTGGCCCTAATTTCGGGTAAAGGAATTGTCCGATAAGACTTGTTTCTGTATCTTTTTGCCGAATGTTTTTAGAAGAATTATTTTTCTTAAAGATTTGTTTTAAAGCGTGTAAAACAGTTTTTGTAATAGACAAACCTTTAATGCGTTGGCCGCCCCATTCAGGGCTTATTTTGTTACAAGGAACACCCCAAAGTTTTTCTGTGTATTCTTTGAAAAAAGTTTTATAAAGTTCAACGCCGAAACGATTTATCATAAAATCTTCAAGGCTGTTTTCTTTTCTTTTAGGAAGTATCTTGACTTTTAAATAGCTTAAACCAATTTTTAACATTCGTGTAAAGCCAAGATTTTTAATAGTTTCAGCATTTAAAGTGATAGGGTAATCAAATAGTTTTCTTAAAAAAAGAATACGACTGAGTCTTGAACGGCAAAGCATAACAAGGTCAGATGTTTCTGGGTCAGGACCAAGAGGAGCAAGTGGAACTTGTCTTCCGATAGCTAAATCATCTTTACTTGCTTTGCCTTGCAAGGGGAGAATTTCTTGCCACCAATCCATAACGACATCGCTTTTACTAAAGAAACGATGCCCGCCAATATCCATACGATTGCCATTGTATTTTGCGGTTCTTGAAATTCCGCCAATCACATTTTCTGCTTCAAAAATAATAGGCTTGATATTTGTTGTTCGTAAAAGTTCAAGAGCTGCCGTTAAGCCTGCTGGCCCAGCTCCTGCAATAATTGCGATTTTATTTTCACTATTGGTTTGAATCATAGTTAGGCCTTTTTATCGCGGAAAAGAATTAATTTACGAGCAAGAAAATTCCATGCAAGAACAATACTTGCGGCAATAATTTTTGAAATCATTTCTTGAATGTCAAGTTTTCCAACAAGAACAAACATAATCAATTGATTGAATCCGATGCCAAGAATTCCAACAAGAGCAAAAACAGAAAATTCAAGGCATTGTTTATTTTTTAAAGATCGTTCACAAGTAGAAAAAACCCAAGAAATGCTGACGGCATAATTGAGAGCAAGTCCAACAATTAAACCGACAAAATTTGCTAAAAGATAATGCCAGTGGAATACATAAAGACAAAGAGCGAATAAAGCAAAATCTACAACAAATGCTAACCCACCAGTAAAAAAATAACGCACAAATTGTCCTACAAGAGATTGTCTTGGTAAGTAATTTCTAAAGCGTGTGGCGAGTTTATGAAACATATTTTTAAATATAAAATTTTTATGGAATTATTATAGAAACTTTTTTCGCTCGGCTATGCTAGATTGTAAACAAGTCCCTTGTCACTTGCGAAAAAACTTGCCAGCGACTTGTCACTTGCGATGGAGTGTTTTTTATTCTGCGGTTCTTGTCACTCGCGAGACGTGTAGAATACACGGCGCGGCAATTTACTCCCACGCGGTTCTTGTCACTCGCGATGGAACGAAAAGATTTTTTTGCGAAGCCTAAATGTAAGCCTGCCACGAGCCACACTTGTGGCGTGGTGGAAGCAATCTCTTTGCAAACAGCACTTGTTTTTGGATTACTTCGCTACGCTCGTAATGACAAAAGCAAGATGACCGCGTCGTCTTAAAAGACTCCTCGCCATGACAATTCACACTACATTCGCGATGACAAGTTTAGACTTATCGCCCGTTTATTTTAAACATATTCTCGAACGGTTTCGACAAATGTTTTCACGCCTTCTATTGGAGTGCCTGGTAAAATCCCATGCCCAAGATTCATAATGTGAGCGCGATTTTTTGTTAAATCCAGAATTTCACGAACGCGTTTTTTTATTGTTTCTTGTGGAGCAAAAAGTATTGCAGGGTCAAGATTCCCTTGGAAAACAGTTGTTGGGTTTTCTATTAAAGTAGTTTTTAAAGGTGTTCTCCAATCAAGCCCAAAACCAGATGCAGGGAGTTTTAAAAATTCACTTAATAAATGAGCACTCCCATTTGCGTAATGCAAAACAGGAACATTTGTTTGTTTGGCCATTTCAATCACTTTTGTAGAATAAGGCAAAGCCATTTTTTGATAATCTTCTTTTGACAAATGCCCTGCCCAGCTATCCATAACGACTAAAGCATCACAACCCCATTTGGCTTGTAATGCTAAATATTCTCCAGCAGTAGTTGAAATTTTTTCAAGCAAGGTATGGTAAGCTTCTGGATTTTGATAAAAAAGTTTTTTGACTTGGTGTAAATCTTTTGACGTTTTACCTTCTATTGCATAAGAGGCAAGTGTGAGTGGACCACCAATAAACCCAAGCAAAGGCGCACGACCATTTAAAAGAAGTTGTGTTTTTTCAATAGCTTCTTTTGTGAAAAAAAGTTCTTTTTCTATTTGCGGGTCTTTTAAATTTTTAATAGCATTTGCGTTTTGTAAAGGAGTTTCAATTCTTGGACCTTCGCCTGGTAAAAATTTTACATCTATTCCAAGAGTGGGTAAAAGAACAAGAATATCGCTAAAAAGAATCGCTGCATCAAGGCCAAAGCGGTCTATTGGCTGAACCGTTACTTTTGCCGCCGCATCTGAATTGTGTACAAAATCTAAAAATGTTTTAAACTGATTTCTAACTTCCATATATTCTGGTAAATAGCGGCCTGCTTGGCGCATAAACCAAACTGGTTTTTCGTTAGAAATAAATCCATTACAAGTTTTTAAAAAGAGTGATTCAGACATAAAAAATCCTTTAAATATTAAGAAGCTATAACATCATAAATCATTTTTATTGCAACGGCAACAGTAGCAATTCGAACGGTTCGCTCAATGAATTTATTGCCTTTTTTGCATTGCAATAAACTACTTAAAAAGCCACCGAAATAAGCTCCAAGAGCTGTCACAATAGCTAAAGGCCAATCAATTTTACCAGCGATAGCAAGTCCTGTTGTGCTGATAATTAAGAAAATGGTTGTGAGAGTATTTTTTAACGCATTGACTTGAATGAGTTCAAGGCCGGTATAACGGCGCAGAGCAAAAATTTGCAAAAAGCCAACACCAACCTGAACAATGCTACCATAAATAGCTACCAATAAAAATCCAAGAAATCCCATTTTAGTGCATTTTTCTGGTGGCGAAAGTGGAGGTTTCCCTAAAATATCTTTTTTTAAACCACTCATAATAGCGACAAGAGCAATAGCAACCGCAAGAATCGCTTGAAAAACTTTGTCATTTAATCGCACAACAAAAAATACGCCAGCCAAAGCTCCTAAAACAGAAGGCAATGCTAATTGGAATAGAATTTTCTTGTTGAGATGCCCATGCCTATGAAGGTTGTAAGCCGAAGAAATATTCCCGACAATCAAGCCGATACGGTTTGTTCCGTTTGCTATAGTGGGTGGGAGTCCTAAAAAAATCATTATAGGCAAACTAAAAACGCTTCCGCCGCCAGCGATACTATTGAGCATACTTGCAGCACACCCAACACCAAAAAAAGCAAGATAAATTAAGAGAGATGTTTCTTCCATAATGTTTATTTGTTTAATTCTTCAAGTAAGATTTTTTTATCTGTTTCTGCTTGTTTTGCTTCTTCAAGCGATTCAAATTTTTCTATACAACTAGAAAGATTTTCAATAGCTTGATTTATAAGTTTTTTCTTTTCGTCATTGTTTTTTTGTTTTAATGCTTTTGTGTAAAAAGACGCAGTTTTTTGTCTTGCATTTTTACAAAAAGCTTTGCCAATCAGATTTTTTTCTTCTAAAGCTTTTTCGCGTAACGGGCTAGAAACTAATTTATTTAAAATTTCTAAAGCTTGTTCAATTTTACCATTTGCATTTAATTCTTTTGCTTTTTGTAAGTGTTCTTCTGGATTGTTTTTTACCCAGTAATCTTTATCATTATTTTGTAAGTCAGCGATTTGTTTTATAGAATTTATCCATTCATTTAATTTGAGCGTGTCAGAAAAATCGCGATAGCGCATTTGCAAACGACTAGCTAAAGAATCTGCTTTTTGAAAGTCGCCACTTTGTTTGGCTTGATTTTCAATTTTTTTCATTTCATCTTTTACTTTAGAAAAAGTTTTTTGGAAAGCTTGTTGTTTTTTATTTTCAGCAAAAACTTTTAACGAATCATTTGGAGCAAGAGCAATTAAACTGTCTGCTAATTTGCATATTGTTCCGTAATCACCAGAAGTAGCCATTTCGTTTATAATAGCAATAGAAAGTGTTTTGTATTTTTCGGCTTCTTGATTAATAGCATTTTTAAATTTTTCTATATCTTCATTGACATGTGTCATCCAAGATTTCCAAAGCGGATCAAGCATTGAAAAAGTTTCTAAAAAGTGAATAGCAGAATCTATGTTCCCTTCGGAATAAAGTGTTTGTGCATAAGCAAAAGATTCGGCAGCAATTTTTTGAATGTCTAAAAAAGGATTAGGTGTTTTCTGAATAGTAGGAACCGTGTCTGTCTGAGGCGGAATAGGCAAAGCAAGAATTTCAGGTTTTTCTTTTGAAATGACTTCTTGAGTCGTAGAAACTGAATCGTGAATTTGACTTTCTTTAGAAGAGTCAACAGGGGCAATATTTTTTTCAACTGGTAATGCGATTTCTACTTCTTGCTTAGGTACAGAAGAGGCGCAACCTGAAATTATCAGGCTGAAAAATACAGGAATAAAAATGTATTTCGCTATTTTCAAAATTCTACCTCAATAGGAACAAAATCATTTTCGGATTCAATAGGCTCAAAATTTTCTTCTGGCAAAATAAAAGATGCTGTGTCAAAAGTTTCTTGCGCTAAAGAAGAATCTTGTGGAATATTTGGAGTAGGCAATGCCGTTAAGAAACCTCCTATAGCCGCCGCGTTCGCGGCGGCTTCCTGCATTTTAGGCGGAACAAATCCTGGAACTTCTAACCACGGAAGCGTTTTATAACCTTCACTTTCAGAAGTACTAGCAAGTCCAGAAATAGCATCTACTTGTAAGTCGCCACGGAGGTTTGTATAGACCAATGGGATTTTACCGGTTTTCAAATTTTGAATACTTAAAAAATCAACATGTTCTTTGTCTTTTCTGAGTTTCAAAATGTCTTTTGCAAAAGCACTCCATTGAGGTAAACCACCAGAAGACCCCGCAATTCTTGTGCGGCCTGATTTCATTGGTTTGTTATTATCAAAACCGACATAACTCCCGATAGCCAAAACAGAATCTACAGCAAAGCCATTTTTAGTTTCATTGAATTCAGGGAGAGCGCCAAGGAATGCAACGTTTCTAAAATCGTTTGTTGTTCCTGTTTTTCCCATAGCAGGAAAATGTAAACGCCGTCCTTCGTCAGATGTTAATGAAATATTATTATACTGAGAACGAGCTGTACCATTTTCAAAAACAGAATGGAGAATAGCGGCCATTTGAGAGGTAACCGTATCACTTAAAATATTTTTAGATTCAATTTCATTTTTGAAAATAATTTTTCCTTCGCTATTTTTAATTTCTTTAATTAAAATAGGTTCGCCCCAATCACTATCTTTACCTTTAAAAACTTTTCCTCCAAGAATTGTTTCATAAGCAACAGTCATTTCAGCAAGTGAAACTTCATTTGCGCCAAGCACCATACTTTGTACTTTCTGCAATTTACTCTGTATACCTATTTCATGTAAAAAGCGACTAAAATCAGCCATAGCGAGAGAACGTTTAAAATCAGGCCAATAACGCAAATATTCAGGAGACAAATAATTTATTTCTTCGCTTGTAGGTTCAACAAGTAAAGAAAATTCTGTAAAATCAGCTAAAGAAAAATGTGGGTAAAGCATAATAGAATCAGGGCTTTGCAAAATATTAGCAGAATCATTTTCAGCTAAACGACGTGTTCGCAAAATACTTTCATAATGCTTATAATTGTGAGAAAGCTTTTCTTTCAAGTCATTTGTTTTAGCAGATTTTTTGGCGAGTTCTGCACCTAAACCAAACCAGAGATTTTGTACGGCACGGGCTTTTTCTAGGTTGTTTTCAGTAAGCAGTTTATTCACAAATTTTTCTTTAGCTATTTCAAATTGAATTTCTTGTTTGACTTGTTCTTTTAAAATAAGTCCAAGAGAATCTCTTAAGCGTTCAAAATAAGTTTTTGAAGTTTCGTCAGAAAGCATCGCATAATTATTTTGTTCTAAAACGTTTTCAAAATCTTCTAAAGAAAGCTTATCAAAAAGGTGTTCTAAAAGCCAGATACTTGCAATGTTTTCAGAGCGAGTAGCTGCCCAGGCAATACTTACTCTATCGCCTTTATTTTTGTGATCAGGCCTTGGAAAATAAAATTGGTTTCCATATTGAAATACATTAAAATCGTTTTCAATTTCATCCAAATAATTCCAGCCATATTGAAAGGCTAAAGCAAAAAGCAAAGGTTTCCAGCTAGAACCAAATTGGCGCATTGCTTTAAAAGATCTATCAAAACCAGTATTATGAAAACCGCCTTGGCTTGCAAGAACTTCTCCATTTTGAAGAGCAATAATAGCGCCTTGTAAAACAGGTTCTGTTTCTAACTTGCAACGGAAAAAACCATTTACAGCAATAGAATCTAAAACACTTACTAACAAAACAGAGCCTTTTCCGAGTTTTGCGGCAAGAATTTTTTCAGGTTTACTTTTAACCATTTTTTCTAAAGAATCCAAAGCACTTTTTTCGACAACACCTTTAATTTGTCCAAAAGAAAGGTAGAGTGATTCTAAAGAACCATCTTTTCCATAAGTAGCTGAATCAAGAGAACCATAAAGGTAATCTCCGATTCTTGCTTTTAAAGCGCGGTTTGGTTTTTCAGCTGTAGGTAATGCAAAACCACCTAAACGTAATTGCAAATCAGAAATGTTAGCTTGTAAAGCTCTTTTGGCTGCATCTTGATAGTCAGCATCAATAGTTGAAATAATTTCTAACTGAGCACGTCTCCAATCTTCAATACCTTCTTTTTCAAAAATGGTTTGATAAAAATCAGAATTTAATTTTTCTTCAATTAAAGCTAGTGAAGTAGAAACAGAATACCTGAAAGTTCCATGTTCAAAAGAGAGAGGTTTTGCTAAAGCCAATTCGTAATCTTCTTTAGAAATGTAACCGTCTTCAAGCATTCTTGAAAGTACGTATTTTACTCGTTCTTCGCCGCGTTTTAGTGCGCGCTCTTTTCTTTCTTCGTTACGTTGAGCAAAAGGGTCGTAATTAAAAGGGCCTTTCACAGAGCCTGCAATAAAAGCACATTCGGCAAGAGTTAAATCTTTAAGTTCTTTATTGAAAAAATATTGTGCGGCAATCGCTACACCTTTTCCAGAACCAGCCACATGAAACTGGTTTAAATAAAATTCAAGAATTTGTTCTTTTGTAAAATGGCGTTCTAAACGAATGGCATCGCGTAATTCTTTTACCTTTTCCATTACAGAACGTTCTTCGCGGCCAAAAATATTTTTAACAGTTTGTTGGGTGAGAGTAGAACCACCTTGCCTTAAACTGCCTGCTTTAAGGTTTACTAGCATTGCCCTTAAAAAACCTTTTAAATCAAAACCATGGTGTTCAAAAAAGCGAGCGTCTTCAGCGGCAACAAGAGCGTTTACAATATTTTCTGGAATTTCTCCATAAGGCACATAAATACGGTGGTTTGCGTCAAAAAAAGCACCTAATCGTTTTTCACCATCTCGGTAAAATACGCGTGTTTCACCAGAAAGAGTTTCTAAAATGGTATTGCGATTGAATTTCCCATCAGGATCTTTATTTAGCCCGACATTAAATAAAACATAATAACCGATTCCAAACGCAATAACGCCAACAAGAGCGAATGCTGCAAAAATTTTCAACAAAGTAGAAAACACTCTCATAAAACTCTCCATTTAACTTTAACAAATGTAGAATATCTGTAGGCTAAATAAAAAAGGTAATCTTATAAAGACATGAGTAAAATTGAATTTTTAACACAAATTATTATTAAAATGAAAGAGAAAAATTACCCAAGTAACTTTTGTGTCTTTGTGAACCACAATGCTTTTTGCATAAATTGCGCCATAGGCAGAAAAACAACTTGTCATGGCGAGAGGCCTTGTGCCTCGTGGCCATCTAACAACACGTTGTCATCGCGAACGTAGTGTGAATTGTCATGGCGAGGAATCTTTTAAGACGACGCAGCCATCTTGCTTTTGTCATTACGAGCGTAGCGAAGTAATCAAAAAAACAAGTGTTGCTTGTGAGGAGATTGCTTCACCCCGTTGGGGGTTCGCAATGACAAGGTTCGCGGGCAAGTGTAGAATTGGCAAGGAGATTGCCGCGCCGTGCATTCAGCACGGCTCGCAATGACAAGTTTCTCGGACAAGGAACTTGTTTGCAATCTGACATGACCGAGCGCAGAGAGTTTCTTTAAAACTTAAGCAAGCGAGCGTCGCGGCAACCGAACCTTTCAAGTTAATTATTTGACAATTATCTCCATAACTCCACGAAAAAAGAACTGAAAAGAAAGCAAAAATTTTTAAAATATTTTTCATTGTTTTGCCTTTTCCTGTTCTAAAATTTTATTGTATATTTCTCTACCTTTTGCCACTTCATTAGGATAACGTTTTGTATTTCCTACGGCAACAGGTAAAAACTTTCCAGCAAATTTCCGGTCTATTTTGCGTTCAAATAAAATTCTATCTATTGTATTATGTACTTGTGCTTGGTATACGTTCCATTTTAAATTTGATTCTGCATTTGTTTCTTGAAGAAGAGTAGCACTTAATGCAGTTAAAACTTCATAAGGAAATAGTTCTTCATACGTCATATTTGGATTTTCATAAAATGCCTTCCATTGATTTTGTTTTGCTTGTGCAAAATAGCGATACGCGGCTCTTTGTTCTGGATTGTCTGGAATTTTTGCATCAATTAATGAATCTAAATCGTCTCTTACACCATTTCCATCTCTATCATAACCAAGTATTTTTATTCTTGCTGTATCTATTTCTGATACATAACCTTTGCATTCGCTTGTCATTGATAAAAACAACTTTTCTGTCGGTTCAAATTCAGTGCTTGCAGAAAAAGAATAGTCTTTTTGATGTTCCCATGCATACCAATTTTTATAATGCAAACCAAATACTATACCAGAAGTGTTTGGAAAATAATTGTTGGGTGCAATTGAAGCACCTTGTTTTAACCAAAAATGAATTTGATATGTGGTATCTGTTAAAGTATCTATTTTATAATTCAAATTAGGCAAATACCAATTATCTTCAAAAATAAATTCTTGCTTAGCATGAAATCTGTAACAAAAGGACATTTCTTTTAAAGTGTCGGTACTTGTATTAAAAATTCTTATTCTTATCGCGTTATTATCTAATGAATAAGGTTGCTCGTTTTTTATTTCAGCAATCAATGGAATAACAGTAGCATTTGCCAAAGTTGCAAACAAAATACACAACAAAATGATTTTTTTCATGGTTTTCTCTAAGAGACGCTTGTGAAAAAAATGTAATAAAAATTAAGGAATTGTTTTATTCTCAAATTACTTGGATTTTATGGAAAAATAAATTTCATAAAGTGAAACGAGATGCTATAAATTATTAGAAAAAGAGCGCTGTGTTAGAAATTGTTTTTTATTGGGAATGGTTACTAGGCAGAATTTTATAAAGCTGTTACTAAAATTGTATTTTTAATATAAATTACCAGAAAAATAAAAGGTAAAAAATGACCATAAAGGCATTTTGATGTCTGAACAGGTTTCTTAGGTTCTTTGCGACAGAGTAGATGAAGAGTATATTGGTGGGAGCGTTTTTGCGAAGTATAAATGTGATGATGGAACAAGATTTACAGAAACATGCTGTAACTTCTGCGACAAGAGTTGGTATACTAAGGAACAAATAAGGGAAAATTGCCCTAGTAGCAAGCGAAAAAAGCGTAAGTAAAGTTTGCTTAAATTTCTAAAATAAAAGAATTCTTCCATTAATAAAATCAGCCGCCCAACGGGCGGCTGATTTAGAAGTTTTAAAAAATATTAATCCATGTTCATCATGCGTTCGTAGAACTTGCGATAGTTATCTTTATCTTCAGTCTTGCGGACTTCGATAGCATCTTTTGGGTGCAAGTTAAGAGCGCCTGTAATCATTTGAGGGATAATGTAACCCCATTCAAATTTTTCACGAAGCGGTAAGAAAAGTTCGGTAATCGCATCAAGAACTGGGCGAATGTCGAATTTTGGATTCTTTAAGAAACCAAGTAAAAGTTCTGTTGTGCAGTTACCAGCGCCGCGACCCATTCCAGAAACAGAACAATCCAAGTAATCTACTCTCTTGATAATTGCCTGAATCGTATTAGAGAAAGCGAGCTGTTGGTTGTTATGCCCATGATAGCCGAGAGTTTTTTGTGTGTGACGGCGGTATCTATTTACACATTCATCAATATCTTCTTGGTAGAAATTACCAAAAGAATCAACTAGGTAAAGAACATCAGCTTTACATTCTTTTTCAACTTGGTCAAGAGCTTCATCAAGTTCTGGGCCTCTGTCGCGGCTAACAGCCATAATATTCAAAGTTGTTTCATAGCCGAGATTAGAGAATGTATTTACAAGATCAATTCCCTTGTCAATGTTTTTCACATAGCTTGCAATGCGAACCATTTCGTATGGACTTTCTGAAGCAGGCTTAATGGCGTCTAAGTTAATGCGCCCAACATCAGCCATCACGGCGAGCTTAATTTTTGGATTTTCTAAAGATTCTTTTAATCTCCAGAGTAAATCATCGTCACAGAATTTCCATGGGCCATATTCTTTAGGGTCAAAAATGCCCGGAGAATTTTTATAACCAACTTCCATGTAGTCAACGCCAGCAGCGTTTAACAACTGGTACAAACGTTGAACAAATTCTAAACTAAAATCGTGTTTATTAACAAGACCACCATCACGGATAGTGCAATCCAAAACTTTAATTGATTCGTAGAACATTTTTTATTCCTTTGATAATTTTTGTACAAAGATAAAAGCATCTTTTTAAAAAACAATGGGTTTGCATGGATAAAAAATAAAAAAATGTATTTTCTACGCAAAATATGCGTTAATAAAGAACTAAATCCTTTATTTTCCGTTAGTTATGCTTAAAATTTTTACAAACTTCTCTCTCCTTTTTTAAGGGAAGGAGAGTTCTTAAAAGTGGCTTTTCAAAAAAAATCTAAAAATAAAAGCAGAATTTCTTTTTAATTCTACGCAAAATATGCGTATATAAATTATATTTAGCTCATGCTTTTTATTCATCAATACCCTGATTGGACAAACTTTCGTTATGATTTGTTAAAAACACTTTCTGCATTAGCAGAAGTGCGCGCTTTCCAAGGGAAACTTTCTGGAAAACTTCTTTTTGCATTTGGAGAAGAAAAGTCAAAAAGCGTTCGCTTACGAGATTGGCAAGCTCTTTTAGCAATAGATGGTGTTCATGGAGATATTCGTTCTGCCCTTGTGCATACTTTTGAAAATTATGATTCTCCGTTAGATACAAAAGCGCTTTGTCGTTTGCATGCTTCGCTTGGTTATAACGGCTACTTGCGCGAAAATTCTTCTAGCGGAATTTCTTTTTTAACAAAAAGTGGCGAGCAAGCTTTTTTTTCAGGTGTTTCGGCAGAGCGAGTTGAAACAGAACTCTCGTTGTTGTTAGAATTTTTCAATAATGCAGAACTTGACCCAGTATTAGTGGCTGGCATTATTCATTTTTGGTTTTTGACGATTCGGCCGTTTCAGTCAGGGAATGGTTGTATGGCACGAATTCTTTGTGATTTAGCTTTGTCGCGAAGTGAAAATTCTGCGTTTCGGTTTTATTCTGTGTTTGCACAAATCTTGAAAAATAAAGAAGAGTATTTTTTGATTCTTGAAAGAACATGGGTGGGGAATGGCAATATCACAAAATGGCTGCTTTGGTTTTTTTCTCAAATAAAATCAGCATTGGTTTTTGCAGAAAAAGAATGGGAAATTCCTCTCGCTGAAACTTTACAGCGTTTACGTTTAGGGAATGTTTCGCTTTTACCGCGTGAAATGTCTCTTTTAGAATTTTTAAGAAAAAATGGCGGAGAAATTTCTTCGTCAAAGTGGGCAAATCAAGAAAATATTTCGCATGATTCTGCATTGCGGGATTTTAAATCGATGATTGAAAAAGGAATCTTAGAGAAAAATCCAAAAACAAAAGGCAGAAACACAAAATACCGAGTAAAAAATATTCTTTAAGGTAAGTGGGTTTGTTATATTTTCAAAAAATTAAAACAAAGGTTAAAAATTATGGCCAAAATAGAAACGACTTGCGTTCAAGGTGGTTGGGAACCTAAAAAAGGTGAACCTAGAGTAGTTCCAATTTATCAAAGCACAACTTTTAAGTACGATACAAGCGCACAGATGGCTGACCTTTTTGACTTGAAGGCAGAAGGTTATTTTTATACTCGTTTGCAGAATCCGACAAATGATGTTGTTGCAAAAAAAATTGCTGCGTTAGAAGGCGGTGTGGCTGCTATGCTTACTTCTTCTGGCCAGGCAGCTTCTTTCTATTCCATTTTTAATATTTGCGAAGCAGGCGATCATTTTATTAGTACGGCTGCAATTTATGGCGGCACCTTTAATTTGTTCGAAGTGACTATGCGTAAGCTTGGAATAGAAGTGACTTTTGTTGACCAAGACGCTTCTGACGAAGAAATTGAAAAAGCTTTCCGCCCAAATACAAAAGCGTTTTTTGGTGAAACAATTGCAAACCCAGCTGGTTCTGTTTTAGATATTGAACGCATGGCAAAAATTGCTCATAAGCATGGCGTTCCTTTGATTATTGATAACACATTTGCAACTCCAGTAAATTGCCGCCCGTTTGAATTTGGTGCAGACATTGTTACGCATTCTACTACCAAGTATATGGATGGTCATGCTTGTGCTGTTGGCGGTGTAATTGTAGATAGCGGAAATTTTGACTGGGAAGCTTATCACGACAAATTTAAAGGTTTAACAGAGCCGGATCCTTCTTACCATGGACTTGCTTACACAAAAGCTTTCGGTAAAGGCGCTTACATTACTAAAGCTACCGCTCAGTTAATGCGTGATTTGGGTTCTATTCAATCTCCGCAAAATGCTTTCTTGTTAAACATTGGTTTAGAGACACTTCATTTGCGCGTGCCTCGTCATTGTGAAAATGCTTTAGCTGTTGCTAAGTATTTGCAAAATCACCCGAAGGTTGCTTGGGTAGATTATGCAGGGCTTGAAGGTAATAAATATTATGAACTTTCTAAAAAGCAATTTACGAATGGCTTGCCTTGTGGTGTTTTGACTTTTGGCGTTAAAGGCGGTCGTGATAAATCGATTCAATTTATGGATTCTTTGAAAATGATTTGCATTGTAACGCATGTGGCTGATGCTAGAAGTTGTGTGTTGCACCCAGCAAGTCATACTCATCGCCAACTTTCAGACGAACAATTGTTAGAAGCTGGTATTCGCCCAGATTTGATTCGTTTCTCTGTTGGAATTGAAAATGTGGAAGATATTATTGCTGATTTAGAGCAAGCTCTTTCTCAGATTTAATTCAATATTTTTTAGAGAAATTTTATACCGCCGAGCAAAGCTCGGCGGTATGTTTTTTTCGCAATTTTTCTATTCAGAAAAATTGGAAATGTTTTATAAACAGAAAAAAAAGGCAAGAACATTTGTTCTTGCCTTTTCTACAACTAAAATTCAAAACCTATAATCATAAGCATACTAGATTCAATAAATACAAGTGAACCAATCCTTACTCTAGGAAAAATACCATAATTCTATAGATTTAATTTAACACCGCCATATTATAAGGCGGGAGCGTTCCTTGATAATCAAGGGGTTCAAGAGAATCATTTTGCCATGTATAAACTTTTTCGTTCCCATAAGTTCTGTCGCCGATATAAAGAGTTTCGCTAACATTATCAAAAGCAAGCCCGCCTTCTGCATCTTGCACACCTTCAATTATTTTATTGGAACTGTTTTTTAAATCAATTTGCATTAAAGGGGTGTCACCAAAAGATTTGTAAATTGCTGCAAAAGCAATGGGTTCTGTTGCACTTGTCGCAAAAGCATAAATGCCGCCGCCTAATTCTTTTCCAGAAATTATAAAATGTGATTTAGAATTTTTTGCATCAAAAATTTCAACGCCTCTTAATGAATCTGCATCGGTTCCGTACGAATCATTATATGGTCCAAGAGAAGCAATGTAAAGTTTGTCATTTGAAATTTTTATTGCAGTAGGGTTTTTAGAAAGTAAAAAGAGCGTATCTAAAAATTCACCAGAATTTTTATTATATAAAACGAGCAAACCTGTATTCGGGTAATACGTACTAAACATCTCTGAATCAAAAGCATAGCGCTGTAAAAGAACAAAAAGTGTATCGTTTTTAATTTCTAAATCAACAGCGCCTGCGCTTAATCCATTTTTATCTTTAAATTTTTGAATATTAATTTGTTTTAAAATTTTTCCTGTATTAGCGTCAAGTTGTAAAATGTTGTCGGCGCCTTCTTGAGAAAGCCATAATTTCTCTTTGTCGATAGAAACAATATCGCTAGGGTTAGAAGCATCTTCTAAAGCAATTTGCCATGAGACTTCATATTTTTCAGCATTTTTTTCTTTACTTAATTTGATAACATTATCGGCGCCATATCGCTCTAAAACATAAACGTTTTCGCCAGCAGCAATTACTTTAGAATCTTGGTTAAAGAGGAATGTTTGTTCCGTTGAATTTATGTAAAGTTCCCCTGTTGTGTAATCTGACCCAAAAATAAAAATTTTAGATTCTTGTGTGGATTGTGTATTTTCTGCTTCTTCATTAGCCGAAGAAGAATTATCGCTACAAGCTACAAGCAGCAAAGCAGCAAATAAAAGAGAGTAGATTTTTTTCATGATTTCTCCTAATTTAATTTGTTAGAAATTTTGGATAAAGGTTAAATGGTATTCTCGCCCTGGAATAGGGAAAGGCGTATAAATATGTCGGTAAGTTTCATCGCTTAAATTATCGATAGCAAAAATCAATCGACTTTTTTCTAAAAAATCGTAAGAAACAGAAAGCGTGTAATGAGGAGTTCCCGGTTGTTTTAATTTTTCTGCCCTGTCCCCATAAATTACAGATTTATATGACGCGGAAAAATGAAAAGTAAAAGGATAAAATAAAAGTCCGATTTGTGAAAAATAAGAATGAGTTGGTTCGCCAGGTAATTGGTTTCCGTTATAAGTTTTTGAATTTGATTTGTCTTCTGTTTTTTGTAATGTAGCTCGTAAAGAAATTTCTAGAAATGAAAGTGGTTTACTTTCAAGCGCTGCTTCAAAGCCTCGGATAAAAGCTTTTCCAATATTTTCGGGTTTCATAAATGTTCCGCTTGTAATCCAATAAATACCATTTTCAGAATGGGTTTCAAAGTAAGCTGTTTTTAGATTGGTGTTAGGTGTTATTTCTAAAAAGGCGCTCGCCTCAAAACGCAATGCATTTTCTTCTTTTAAATCAGGGTTCGAAATGCTGCCGGGAAACACGCCATAAAGTTCCATAAGTTCTGGCTGTCTGAAAAATTTACCAAAAGAAATGCTTGCTGAAAGCGGAAACTTTTCTTTTTCAAAAATTAAAAAAGCGTTCCCCATAAAAGAAAAATCGTCAAGATTTTCTTTGTCTAAATTTCTTGTTCCTGTGGGTAAAATAAATTTGCCTTTGTCGATTTCATCTTGTCTGAAAAGTGTTCCGATTTTACTGCCAAATTTTAAAAATGAATTTAAGTTGTATAAAAAATCAAAAGAGATATTTGAAGAAAATCGTTCTAATTCCCAATCAGTAGAATTGCCTCTTGGCATTCCATTTTCATAATTCAAATCAATACGCGCAGAACTTTCGAAATAATTAGTATTCCATTCAACATAAAATTCTGGAGTTAAAGAAAAATGCAATATTCCGTATTCTAAAAAATCTGAAGAAAGGTAACCAATATGGTCTAAAGGGTAATAAGATTCACCCATGTTTTTATTGAGCTTTCCAGAAATTCCAGGGTAAAGCCAAAAGCCGCTTTTTATTTCAGGAGTCTCTAAACGATAATGCCATTGTAAAAAATTGCCGTTGAAAGATGCTATTTTGGTTTGGTAATCTTCGCGGCCAGGAATTCCGCCTTCTGCGTGAAAACCATAAATTGAAAATGTGGAAAAGAAATCATTTGCGTGTAATTTGCGAAGTTGTAAAGAAAAAGAATTTTCAGTGTATTCCGCATTTTCTCTTTTGTCTGTAAAGTCGTCAGAAGTGTCATAAAAAGTTCCGTTTCTGTTTTTAAATTCGTAATCGTTGTCAGAATGTTTTGTAGAAATTCCAGCAGAAATATAAAAGCTGTCTTTGGGTGAAACCGAAATTTGAGCGCTAGTTTCCCAGAAATTATAACTCCCATAAGAAGCGAGAATTTTTCCTGAATGTTGAAGTGATTTTTTAGTTATAAAATTTATGGCGCCGCCCAGTTTTCCATTTCCAAATTTTGCCGGAATATTGTTTTTATAAATTTCAATTTTTTCTATTAAATTCAAGTCAATTTTACTTAAGTCAAAAGCTCCTCCATTAGCAGAATTTTGTGCAATGCCATCAATGCAAATCAAGATATTTTTGCCTGAAATTCCGCGGATAGAAACACTTTCGAAACTCCCTAAACCACCTTGTTTAAAAAATTGAATTCCTGTTTGTTTGGCTAAAAAATCGGCTAAAGAAAAGTTTTTACCTTCCCAATCTTTTTGGGTCAAAATTTCAACATCTGTTTTTTTCTTTTCAAAAAATGAATTATCGCGGATTTCAGAAGAACCTAGTTCTTGCACGCTATATTCGCCGGCAAGCGTTGGAGCAAACCAAAAGAGTGTTACTATGGCAACAGAAGAAATATAGAAAGACGTCGTGCGCATCGTTTCCTTTAAAAAGTTTAAGGTTCCACAGTTCTTCTGGCTCAGGGATCTTTCTACTTTCGGCTCCTTCACATCTTTTTTAGACATTGGTTTATGCCGATTTCGTCCCCCTTTACAGCGGCGCGACCGCTCCCGGATTTCACGGGATTCTCTTCTGCTTACAGCAGAGCTTTTCAGGGCATGGAATTTGTAAGAAAAAATAATAACACGATAAAATATTGTCAATAAAATTCTATGTTAGTGTATTATGAAAATAGTGAAAACAAATGCCGCAAGAATTCTTGATAGACAAAAAATTTCATACGAACTTATTCCCTACGATGTTGATGAATCTGATTTAAGCGCCGTTCATGTGGCAGAAACTTTAGCAGAACCAATAGAACAAGTTTTTAAAACTATTCTGCTTCGTGGTGATAAAAAGGGGCTTTTAGTTTGTGTAATTCCAGGCCATTTAGAAGTGGATTTAAAAGCGGTTGCTAAAATTTCTGAAAACAAAAAAGTAGAGCCCGTGGCCGTTAAAGAACTGTTGCCTTTAACAGGTTACATTCGTGGCGGTTGCTCGCCCCTTGGTATGAAAAAGAATTTTCCAACTTATTTTGACGAAAGCGCGCTTTCTCAACCATATATTTTTGTAAGCGCTGGTGTGCGCGGCCTTCAAATAAAAGTTGCTCCACAAGATTTGATTTCTGCCGTGAAAGCAATTGCTGGGTGTATTTCGAAATAATTAAAAAATTATTTTTTCTTTATTCAGGAGTCATCATGAAAAGATTTACCATTTCTATCTTTTTTATTTCATTCTTTTTCTTTGCTTGTTCAGAAAGTAATTCTTCTTCAGCAAATGAATCTGAAAAAGAAAATTCTGAACCTCAGGAATCCGTGCTCGAAACATTTACTGATGAACGCGATGGACAAGAATACAAATACATAAAAATAGGCAATCAAACATGGATGGCTGAGAATTTAAACTATGAAACTGAGGATTCGTATTGCTATGATGATGCCTCAGCAAATTGTGAAAAGTATGGAAGGCTTTATGCATGGGAATTAGCTTTAGAAGTATGCCCTGATTACTGGCATTTACCAAGCAAAATGGAATTTGAACTTTTAATGAAAAATGTTGGTGGCGAAGCAATTGCTGGGCAAATGTTAAAGTCAAAAGCTGATTGGTACACCATTCGGGGAAATGGTACAGATGATTTTAAATTTTCAGCATTTCCTGCAGGTATGCGTAATAGCGATGGCAGTTTTGAAGATATAAGCAGAAATGCGTCTTTTTGGACAGAAACAGAAAGTGAAGAAGATGAATACATGGCATATTATCTTGTTTTAGATTATTCTGTTGAAAGTGCTTATTTGCGTTATCACTATAAAGGAAACGCTCGTTCTGTTCGTTGCGTAAAAGACAATTAGCTGATTTTTTAATTTGGATGTAAAGTGTGATAGTTTTACTGTGTTGTGTATATTGAATCTTTGTGTTTTTTTACTAAATTCTTGCACACTTTTTGAGTTTTTTTATGCAAAATTATTGTTTCTCTGCATTAGCAAAATATTTGTTTATGGGTGTATTATCCATTGTTTTTATTGCTTGCTCTGACAATAGTTCTAGTGCAAGTGAAGAGTTTGATGCCGCAAAAGTTTGCCCAGAAAGTGGTCGTGGAACATTTGTTGATGAGCGCGATGGACAAGAATACAAATACACAACTATTGGAGACCAAGTGTGGATGGCGGAGAATTTA
>JAGBSH010000032.1 GCA_017631885.1 Fibrobacteraceae bacterium | reverse complement strand
ATGCATTATACATAGTTTCACCAAAAGGATACACACTTCCTTGCACTTTATCAAAAATCGTTTTTCCCACTCGTGTTTCCTTTTTATCATTAGGTTTTTCATATACGCGATTATAAGAAAATTCTCCATCGTCTGTTTTAGAATAAGAAACACGACTAATGGCGCGCCCCCATACCATACCAAATTTTTCAGCATAACGGTTCAATTCAAAATACAGGTTCTCAACGCCATTTTCTTTACCGCGAATTTGCCCTTCGCTCAATAAAACGGTTGGAAACCCCTTATATTCTGCGGCTTTTCGGTATTCTTTAAAAAGCCAACGCTCTTTTGAAAGATTTTCTTTAAACAAAGAAGACGCTCCCATTTGAGTATCATACAGTAAAAGTTCTCTTGCCCCCGGACCAGAAACTAAATCAGCAAAATCTTCTGCTGAAGCTACGCCTTGTAATGCCCAAAAATTAATTGTCGACAAAACGCCCCTTGGCATAACGGCTCCTTGGTGAGGAGAATCTAAAGAAGCAAAAAAACGTATTGGTGCTTCAGAATCTTTTCGAGAAACATCATACAAGTAACTTCCATAACGACCAAGAACGCCGCCTTGGCTAATGCCTAAAACAACAAAACCATCTTGTTTAGGAGAAGCCCAAGGAATAACATTAGACTTCGTTAAATAATTCAAAATATTGGAAAATGTTTTTCCATTTGCTTCTAAAGATGTTTCTACTGTATTTGGAAATTGAACAAGAATCGGCGTATAACCTAAAGATTTCAACAACGTGGGTAAACCATAGGCCTCCACATCTTTTTCAAAATCATTTAACGTTCTTGGAATTTCAGGGTCTAAATGAATGCCATCTACAATTAAAAAAGGCCTTTCTATTCTAAACCCAGGATTTGCAGAAATTTCTGGTGGGTCAATAATCCGAACGCGAGCTCTTTGAAAAAGCAACTGAAAAGCAGTTACCGAAGAAACAAAACAAGTTTGCCCTTCTTCATTTCTAAAAAGACTATCTCTTTCAATAATTTTTCCACATAGCGGATTACCACCTCCATTAAAGAAAACATCAAATGAAGACGCAAAAGAAAAACAAGCTAAAAACCAACAACACAATATGATTTTTTTCATTATTGAACCTCCACTAAAAATTTCTGTTCGACTTCAGAAGAATTTCTATGCACACGAATTTTCATTTCATGAATGCCTAATTCTGAAAATTCAATTTCTATACTAGATGCGCCGTCTAAGACATAATTTTTCCCGGCAACATAAACTTCTATGAGAAATTTTTCATTCTCTTGGCTATTAGTTATCCAAAAATAAGGGTCAGAAACTAAACGAACTTTAGAACCTCTCGCAATGCCTAAAACCGGAGCAGCTCCTAAAAAGCGTCTTTGTTTTACGCTATAATGACCACATGAAGAGTCTGCCAAAAGCAAATCACATTCTGCTGTTTCATAAACTACATCAGCAGCAATTATTGGCAACAAAGACAAATCATTGGCACTTGCCACTTTTTTGCCTACATTCCACAAATATTTAGGATTAGCTATTACACTATCTTTTAAAAGATTTCTCCCTAATCGATACAACTTATCTCTAAAATTTGAAACAAGGTAAGCAGAATCTTTTTTTACAATTTCCATTTTCCAATCACTAGATTCTTGTAAAAAAATTCCCGTTTCAGAAAGCCAAATTAAAGAATCTTTTTCAGCTTTAGAATAAGCATTTCTAGGGTATTCTAAAACATGCACATCTTCAGATGTCTTTCTAAAAGATTTCTTAAAATCCGTTTCAGAAAATTGCCAAGACGCTTCTTTCAAAACAGGTATTGTCACATTCCCCATAGACAATTCTTGCATTAAAGAAATATTCCCAACAAGAAACGTCAAATAATGCCTTGCCGGAACATTCTTCAAAGAAATATCTATATAAGAAATCTTTTGTGGAAACCCCTTAAAAAGCGAATCTAAAGAAAGCTTAATTTGTTTAGACTCGCCGCCCTTTAATGAATAAAGAGATTCTTTGCTTGAATTTTCCACTTTTATCCCAACCATTATATTTTCTGTTGCAAACAAATTCATTTCCAAAATGCCTTTAGAAACTTTTTGCGGAAAATTCTGAAACACAAGTCTTGTATTCCAATCACTGCTTGCCTCTTTTTGCCCAGAAAAGCGAATATATGGAGGCATTAAACCGCCTTGATTTCCCCAATTCGCTTTCCATTCAGGCATTTCTGGGAATGTTGAAAAATTTTGCTCAGCAAAACCTTCCCCAGGATAAATTTTTATTTCTGTTTGTTCTGTAGCAAAAAGATGCACTGAAAAAAGTAAAGCAATCATTTGCATTACTTTCACAATCTTTATTTTCATAGAAATTCCTTTTACAGAAAAACTTCTGCAAAGATACGGAGCAAATAGCTCCTATGAATATAAGAAAGCAAGGATAAACCTAAAGAAAACTTCTAGACCAAAAGTTTTCACCCTTTTAAGGTGAGGCAATTATATTATTTTCCCCGGAGCAAATAAAGCATTTCTCTAGTATTTTTACACTAGCCGTTAAAAGTTTTCTTTTCGATTAAAATTTAATCGATTAATCAGCAACATCATCTAAATCAAGTTTTAAAAAAACCTTATATACATCATTTTCAATATGCGTTTGATAAACATATTTTTCATGATAACTTAATTCTAGTCTTTTTAAAAAAGTCTCTAAGCCTACACCACTTGAAACACCATCTTTTGCTTTTTTTGGAAAGTTTGTATTTTCTGATTGGTAAATAATACTATTAGCATTTTCTGTGATTTCTATATGGATAAAAGATTTTCCATTTAAATTCAATGAATGTTTAAAAGCGTTTTCAACTAAAGGCAAAAAAAGCATTGGAACAATATTCTTTTTTGAATGTTCACAATTTGTATTAAACATTATTTCCATAGAATCATCAAAACGCATTTTTTCAAGATTAATAAAACGTTTTATAAATTCTATTTCCCGTGCTAACACAACACTTTGTGCCTGATTGTCATACAGCAATGTACGTAAAATGGCTACTAAATCAAACATTTGTTGTTTACTTTTTTGCACATCTATATCCATCATTGAAATAACATTATTCATACTATTAAATAAAAAATGTGGACTCAATTGCCTTTTTAAAAATTCCATTTTTACGTTAGATTCTATTTCTTTTTTAGTGTACCTTTGGTAATAAAGATGAGTCTGCACTGACGCTACAAACAATACGATATTCATAAAACAAATAAAAAAACTGAGTACTAAAAATTTGACAAATACTATTGGTAAAGACGCTTTGACTTCATAAATAGAAACGATATGGCCTAAAATCCATTTTGACATAGTAATCCATGACAACTGATATAAACAAATCACAAAAAGCAAACACAAAAAATTAATCAAAACGTATTGGACATATTTTTTCTTAAAAAAAAGTTTTGGAACAAAAAAATTCTGGTTCCAAAAAAACACAAGTACATTTAAAAAAATAACAACTATTGCTGATGTAAATGAAACCACAACTGAATCACTCATGTTCCTTACATCAATAATGGCAAATGGAAACCACAAAAACAATAAAATGCCCATTACTCTTATAAATAAAACAGGCAAAGGATTTAAAATTTTTGGAAACTTCTGAACCAATTTTTCGTATTCGTCAAATCTATTGACAAAATGAGCCAAACGATCATTATTAAGGGAATCTTTTTCTTTCATAACTTGAATTTAATTCATTCCACAGGAAAAAGACTTTTTCATGACATTTTTATGACAAAAGATATTTTTTTAAAGACAAAATTCAAAAAAAGTTTTGCGTTTATAGTAGAGACTTTTGACACACGCTATTTAAAATAAAAATAGATTATGAGCTATAAAAACGAGGTATACGATGACAAAAGAATATAAAGAAAAGGATATCTACTTTCAGTATCTGAAAGATATTTCTAAATATCCGTTGCTTACCGTTGCCGAAGAAAAAATTTTATTAAAAGAAGTGGCTAAAGGTAATAAAGCAGCTTTAAATAAATTGGTTCGTTCTAACCTTAAGTTTGTTGTAAACATTGCTAATCTCTACAAAGGTCAAGGCCTTGATGTTAATGAATTGATTAACGAAGGAAACATGGGCTTAATTGAAGCCGCTCAACGTTTTAATCCTGATCAAAAAATCAAATTTATTAGTTATGCTGTATGGTGGGTTCGTCAAAACATAACACGTGCTATTGCTGAAAAAGCCCGTTTAGTTAGAATCAGCGCTGAAAAAGAATTGGTTCTCCGTCGCTTTAATCGTCATGGTGGTGTTTTACGCCAAACAATTGGTGGCAATGTAAGTATTGACCCAGAAAGTCTTGAAGGTCTTACTCGCTATAAAGCAAAAGACATTGAAAAGATTTTAATGATGGCAAATAAAGCAACATCTCTTGACACTCCTGTCGGAGAAGATGGCGATTCTACATTACAAGATTGCATTGCTTCGGAAGGCGCTCCAACAGACGCTCTTGCAAAATTCAACAACAAGAAAGATGTATTCAAAAAAGTGTTGAATGAAAATTTAAACGAACAAGAGCAAAAAGTAATTGGTTTGTATTATGGTTTAGAAGAAGATTTAGACTTGAACCTAAAAGAAATTGCTCCTGTTGTAGGTTTGTCTAAAGAACGTGTGCGCCAACTTAAAGAAACGGCGCTTGCCAAATTACGTAATTCAGAAGCAGAAAAATTGCTTACTGAAGTCGCTTAGTTTTGTTTTTTCTCTCTCTCGAATCTTTAAAAACTGGTCTGACGGCCAGTTTTTTCTTTTACTTATAAAAAAGCTCAATAAAAGGCCTGTTTACAAGACTTTTTTTGCCTGCTTTAAATACATTCTTCTTTTGGAAATTGTATTTTTTTACCTATGATGACGAAATCTGTATTTTTCAAATTCTCTTTTTTGCTTTTGCTTTCTTCTAGCCTTGTTTTCAGTGCCCCTAAAAAGCCTAAAGAACCTGGTGATTTTTATGAAGAAATTTCTCGCTTTAACAAGATTCTTTCTGAAGTCAATCGTAAATATGTTGAAAACGTTGACCCCGCAGAAATTTCAGACGCAGCCATAGAAGGCATTCGTAATATTCTAGACCCACATACTGTGGTTTTTGCTCCTGAAGATTACGAAGATTTAAAAATTTCTATGGAAGGAAAATTTGGTGGTGTTGGTATTACAATAAGTCTTCGCGACAATGTGTTAACTGTTATTTCTCCTCTTGCCGGGACACCAGCTTTTAAACTAGGCATTCGTGCAGGTGATAAAATCAGAAAAATCGAAGGGAATAGCACTAAAGGCTTGACACTTGATGAAGCAGTAGAAAAACTTCGTGGGAAAATTGGTACAGATGTCACCATTTCTATTGAACGCGAAGGCGTTCCTGAACTTATGGATTTCACTATAACCCGCGATGAAATCATTGTTCATGCTATTCCTTATTATTCAATGATTCAAGATGACATTGGCTACATTAAACTTGCCACTTTTGCTGACAACACAACGGCCGACTTAGAAAATGCTATCAAAGAATTGAAAAAACAAGGAATGAAAAAACTCATTTTAGATTTGCGTTACAACCCTGGTGGTTTACTCAACCAAGCAACAAGTGTTAGTGAATTGTTCCTTAAAAAGGGTAATCTCTTAGTTAGTACAAAAGGTCGCACCCAACAAACAGAAGCTTACGCAAGAAAAGATGGTATTCTTTCTCCAGACGTTCCTTTAGTTCTTTTAGTAAACCAAGGTTCAGCTAGTGCTTCTGAAATTGTTGCAGGTGCTATTCAAGATTGGGATAGAGGTTTAATTATTGGAAAAACAACTTTTGGTAAAGGTTCTGTACAGACTATTTTCCCTTTAGATAATCAAGGTCACGCTCTTAAATTAACGACAGCTTTTTATTACTTGCCTTTTGGACGTTGCATCAATAAAAAAGAAAATGGTATTCATGGGTTAAAAGCAATTGAAGAATCTTTAGACCCAAATGCTGAAAAAGATTCTCTTGCTAAAGACACAACTATTGTAGATACATTCCACACAAACAAAGGCCGTAAAATGGTTGGCGGTGGCGGTATTATACCAGATATTGACGTTGAACTTGATGCTTTACCTTGGGTGGTTCAAGTTCAAGAACGTATGGCTATGTATTTCAAATTTGCTGTTAAAGCAAGACCTGCTCTTGAAAAAGCAGGTGCAAAAATTGACTTGAATTGGAATGTTCCAGATTCTTTGTACGAACAATTCCGCGACTTCTGCTTGAAAGATACGAACTTTACAAAAATCAAAAGCAATGCCATTGCTTCTGCAGATGCATTAGAAGAAGCCTTACTCACAGAACAAAAGTTTATGGGCGACTCTTCTAAAACAGTATCTGATACATTACTCGCTCGCCGCATTCAAGATTTAAAACAAGCTTTGGATATGGCTAAAATGCGCCAGTTTGAAGAATACAAAACCTACATTAAAGATGGTATTAAACGTGAATTACTCACAGCTGTTGTTGGCGATTCTATAAGCACCACGTTTACTTTAAAGCAAGATAAACAAATTCAGACAGCGATACAGTATCTTTCTGATTTGAAACTTTATCAAAAAGCTTTGAGTGTAGAACCAAAAACAGAACCTAAAGACAAGCCTAAATCCAAAAAGAAATAATAATGCTTTTACGTTTGCTGGATCTTGCTGCAGAAAGTGTCGGATCATACGTCCGCCGCTTTATCCGTCATGTATTCCGCTATTTGGCTTTTGTCTGGGAACTTTTCAAAAACATTCCTGATTCTTTACGCAATTTTCATACAACAGTAGAACAAATGCACACAATAGGTATTACAAGTATTCCTGTTGTTATCGCGGCTTCTGTTTCTACTGGTGCTATTATGGCATGGCAATTAGCTTATCAATTTGCTGACATGATTCCTATGATGTTTGTTGGAATGGCTGTTGGTAATTCGGTAATGGTTGAGCTCTGTCCTATTTTGACAGCGATGGTTCTTGCTGGCCGCGTTGGTGCGTCTATGTGTTCCGAACTTGGAACAATGGCTGTAACAGAGCAATTAGACGCTTATAAAGTTCTTGGGTTGAACCCTTATAAATTTTTACTGACTCCGCGTTTAATGGCTTCGATTATAATGCTTCCTGTATTGACTATCATTAGTATTTTTGTAGGCATTATTGGTGGCTATGTAGTTGCCCACCTTTATAAAGAAGTTTCTTTCCATGTTTTCTTTTATGGCGTTCGCATGTTCTATGAAGATTGGAACTTGTTTGTCGGACTTCTAAAAGCCACTCTTTATGGTTACTTTATTGCTAGCTACGCTTGCTACTTTGGCTTTTACACTCACAATGGTGCAGAAGGTGTTGGAAAAAGCACAAAAGCAACTGTTGTGGCTGGTATGACAAGCATTCTTATTGGTGGGTTTGTTCTTTCAAAATTACTCCTTGTATGATTTTTCAAGACGATTATACTCCACCTAAAAAAAGAAGAAAAAAAGCTTCTGCAAATTTAATTGATTTAGGAACTTTGCTGAACAGATTCTTAAATGACGAAACTTTTGGGCAGACAATTCACTTAAAAAAAATCCGTGAAAATTTTGCAGAAATTGTCGGAGAACTCTTGCTTCCTTACGTTTCTGCAGAAAAATTAGAAAAGGGTATTTTGACCTTAAAAACAGCGTCTTCTGTATGGAAAGCAGAATTGTTTTCGCAAAAAAAAGCTATTATTGGTAGGTGTAATTCTTTATTAAAAACACCCATTGTAAAAGAGATAAAATTTCTATAAAATCCTTATTGGAGGAATCTATGTCAGAAGAATACAGCGGCTCAAGTATTACCGTTCTTGAAGGTTTAGAAGCGGTTCGAGTTCGCCCTGCGATGTATATCGGTTCAACCGATATCCGTGGCCTTCACCACCTTGTTTGGGAAGTTGTAGACAACTCTGTTGACGAAGCTTTGGCTGGATTCTGTAACCATATTGAAATAGAAATTTTACCAGGCAATGGTATCCGTGTTACCGATAACGGCCGTGGTATTCCAACAGACTTACACCCAAAAGAAAAAATCGGAACTATTGAAGTTGTTATGACAAAACTCCACGCTGGTGGTAAATTTGATAGCAACTCTTATAAAGTTTCTGCTGGGCTTCACGGTGTTGGTGTTAGCTGTGTGAACGCGCTTTCCAACAAATTGATTGTTCGCGTTCGTAGAGATGGTCGTATTGTAGAACAAACATTCTCTAAAGGTATTCCTCTTGGCGCACAAGTAGATCTTGGTGAATCCGATGGCACAACAGGAACTTCTGTAGAATTTTATCCAGACGATTCTATTTTTACTGAAACCGTTTATTCTTTTGAAACATTAAAAACCCGTTTCCGTGAACTTGCTTTTTTAATGAGTGGTTTACGTTTAACAATAAAAGATTTACGCCAACCTGAAAATGTTTTAGAAGAAACTTTCTGTTACGAAGGTGGTGTTTCTGATTTTGTTCGCTATGTTGACGAACACCGCGCACCTTTATTTGACACACCAATTCATTTGGTAGTTTCTACTGGCAATTATCCTTTAGAAGTAGCTATGTGGTATAACGATAGTTACCAAGAAAACTTCTATAGCTTTGTCAACAACGTTAATACTTACGACGGCGGAACTCACGTTACTGGTTTTAAAACGGCTTTGACTCGCGTGATTTCTAAATTTGCTCAAGACATGCCTAAAGGCAAAAAGACTGTCCAGATTTCTGCAGAAGACATTCGCGAAGGTTTAACGGCTGTTATTGCTATTAAAGTTTCACAACCACAATTTGAAGGCCAGACAAAGCGTAAATTAGGCAACTCAGAAATTGCTGGTTATGTGAACACAACCTTTGGCGCAAAACTTGAAGAATTTTTCCAAGAAAACCCTGCTGTTATCAAGTTGATTCTTGATAAGGTAATTGGGGCTGCTATTGCTCGCGAAGCCGCTCATAGAGCTCGCGATTTAGCTCGTAGAAAAAGCCCTCTTGAAAGCGGTGGCTTGCCAGGCAAACTCGCCGATTGCAGTAGCCGTAAACCAGAAGAATGCGAACTCTTTATTGTGGAAGGTGATTCTGCAGGTGGTTCTGCAAAAACGGGCCGCGATAGACAATACCAGGCTATTCTACCATTGCGTGGTAAAATCTTAAACGTTGAAAAAGCTCGCCTTGACAAAATGCTTGAATCTGAAACGATTCGCGATTTAGCTAATGCAATTGGTTGTGGAATTGGTAATGAATTCAAACTTGAAAAGCTTCGCTACCATAAAATCATCATTATGACTGATGCTGATGTTGACGGAAGCCATATTCAAACTTTGCTTTTGACATTCTTCTTTAGACACATGCGCCCGCTTGTGGATAATGGTCATATTTTTATTGCACAACCACCACTTTATAAATTAAAAGTTGGCAAAAACGAAACATATCTCTTTTCTGATGATGCTAAAAATAAAGCCATTGCAGAATTGCCACCAACTGCCAAATTTGAAGTAAGCCGTTATAAAGGTCTCGGTGAAATGAATGCTGAAGAATTAGCAGACACCACAATGAAACCAGAACAACGCATTTTAAAGCAATGCAAAATTGAAGATGGCTTATTTGCAGACCAGATTTTCAGCATGCTTATGGGTGAAGAAGTTTTGCCAAGAAGACGCTTTATCGAAGAAAATGCTTACAAAGTAATGGATAAATTGGATGTCTGATTTAAGTTCAAACGCCAAGCAATCTTTCAAATCGGCACTTGTTTCTGCCAAACAGATTGTTCACAAAGAATTGGATTTAACCGAAACTTTGATGATGAATTTTGCTGCAGAAGCTCCTCCTGGTATTTCTGAACGCTTGTTGCACCTTATGCGCCGTAAAGGAAAGCGCATCCGTTCTACATTGCTTAGCCTTATCGCCAAAAGTGCTTCTCAAGATTCTGAAAGAATTGCACATGCTTGTGCAGGCATTGAACTTTTACATTTAGCTAGTTTAGTTCACGACGATATTATAGACAAAACAGATATTCGCCGTGGTGTTAAAACGGCTCACGAAGAATGGGGAAACCAAATCGCAGTTCTCATTGGTGATTACTTGCTTTCCCAAGCCATGCGTTCTGTTTTGAGTGATCCAAGTAAAACAACTCTTGAAATTCTTTCACAAGCAGCAAACAATTTAATTGTCGGAGAAATTCAAGAACTTGATAATTCTGGTGATTTAAATCTTTCGCTAAAAAAATATCTCGAAATCATTCATGGTAAAACGGCCGCGCTTTCTGCTGCCGCTGCACAAATCGGCGCTTTAATTGCTGGTTTTGATGAAAAGCAAATTGAAGCTTGTGGGAAAATGGGTGCTGATTTTGGTATTGCTTTTCAGATTATAGATGATTTGCTTGATTACGGCTACGGGGCTAAAGATTTAGACAAAGCAAAATTCACAGACATTGGAAATGGTTTAGTCACGTTACCACTTATATTCTTTTTAGAATCAGCATCTCAAGAAGAAAAAGCCAACATGCAAGAATGGATAAAAAATATTTCTCTTGACAACAATGCTGAAAAAATTCAAAAAACTTTGCAAGAATCTGATGCGTTTGAAAGAACAAAAAATATGGCTCTTGAATTCTTAGATTCTGCTGCAAATATCGCAGAAAATTTGCCTGACAAAACTATTTCTGAAAATTTAGCCACCTTGATTTTATCAATGGCAGAACGCGGAAATTAGTTTTTATTGATATGCTTCCAAAGTAAAAAGAAGCCAAACACAGACAAAATCGAAATTAAGATTACAACCCAAAATGCAAGGCTATTTCCGTTACCCATTCCAAATGGCAACAAGACGTTCATTCCAAACAAACTAGCAAAGAATGTAGGGAGCATCATTGCAATAGTTGTCACGTTTAAGTTTTTCATTAACGTGTTCAAGTTGTTGCTAATAACGCTTGCTCGTGCATCCATCATGCTAGCAAGAATGTTTGCATAGATTTCAGCTTGCTGACGGCTCTGGCGATTTTCAATTAAAATATCATCGAGCAATTCTCGTTCGCTTTCTGTAAAATTAAAAGAGCGACCAAGTTGTAATTTTTGAAGCAATGTTTCGTTAGAATTTAACGCACTCGCATAATAAATCAAACCCTTATTTAAGCTAAACATAGAAAGCAAATATTTGTTTTCCATTGCTGTGCGGAGCTTGTGTTCTAGTTCATCGTTAATGCGATTGATGATTTTTAAGTGTTCATTAAAATGATAAACAGAATAGTTTAATAAGCGAAGCAAAAATGTATTTAAGGAATCGATTTTCCCAAAACGGCGTTCATCATTTAAAGGGATTTCTGTTTCTGTAAGTAAAAGAATCCAATCTTTAAACAAAAAGATTCCAAAAGATTCTACCCGAAATTGAAAATTATCAGTTGCCGCATAATTCTTTGGCTTTTTAAAAACGATTGTTGTAAAATCGTCGTCATATTCTACACGAGAAAGTTCGTCATTATCGAATGCAGAAGCAATGGTATGCTCTGTGATTTCGTATTCTTTAACAAGTTGACTACGCTGTTCCTGACTCAATGCACCCATAATTACAATGTCTGCAGCATCTTCATTTGGAGCCGTTACAATTCGCCCAGACTCGATTTTGTAATATTTGAGCATAAGTCACCTCTCATATACAATGACACCCCAAATTTAGAAAAAAACTCTCTTTCCGCTCTAATTTTTTTAGAATTTAGGAGATTTTTATTGCAACAAAAATGTCTTTTTATGAATTTTTAAAACAACTGGTAATGTTGGCGTTTCAAAAGAACCATTTTTTAAAATGCTTTGCTTTAACATTTTACCATTTAAATCAAACAAATAAAATGTTGCATCAGAAGAAACCCCTTTAACTACAAAATGATTTAAGAAATCCTTTTCAACATGTAGAGTGAATGCTTTTTGCTTAAAATTCAAAAAAGAATTCGTCTCTTTAGAGCAACTATTTAGGGAACCTATTTTTAATAATTCTAATGATGTTTCTTCGTTAAAAATAAAATGTATCGCACTCGCTTTTTTTATGTAATCTTCTATTTTTACGCCATCAAAACAACATTCTAATTGTTCCATATTTTTCCATGAAATATTTACAGTTAAGACAGAATCACTTGCTTTTAAAAGCTTTCCAAATTTTAAATTAGAACTTAGAGCTTGTTGTTCTTCATTGATTAAAAGCAATTCCATATCGCTTGAAGATTTGTATTCTACGCAAAGCCCTTGCCATTTTGTAATATCTACCCCTGTTTGGTCCATATCCCAAATGTTAAAACCTCGACCATTTTCAAACGAATACCAATAACCCGATGTTTCATCTGAAGAACCTATAATAACACGCTCAGTGCTATCTTCACTTGCGCTCCACAAAAATTCTGAATTTACTTCTTGTGCAAATACCTCAGAAGCAAGTAACAAGCACAAAACTTTTATCACATTCTTCATTTTATTGCCTTTTTAAACTTTTCACAAACTTTTCTCCTTAAAACTTTTTCTGCGTATTTTACTACAAAATAATAGCAAGCAAACCTGCATATTCAACGCACCCGTTCCCTCGTGCGGACTATCTAGAGTAATTATCTTATCCACATCGCCATTGTAGAAATTGCCCTGCACATACTCGCGGGAGACAACACCACCCATGGAATGAGATACCAGAATATATCTTGAAGGAATCTTGCGATAAGAATCCAAACTATCATTTCTAAAGCGATTTAGTGAATCTTGCCCTTTCGCATGGACTTCCTGTATTTCTTCAAAAAGCGAACGACGTGCAGAACATTTATTACTTCCCTTCCATGTTCTCTTGCCGATTTCATTGCCGTTGTTGGATGGCGAGTTTGCCGGATTTGTAAAAGGACGCTGGAGATATACAAGCCACTCATAATCCCCATTAAATAAAGTATCTTGTATCCAAGGTTTTAGCTCTTTTATCATTCCTGTCGCAGACGAGCCGTCTTCACCTATACCGCCAATACGATTTTTTGTTTTCGCTGCTTCAGAATAAATTGTATTCTCACAATCTAATCCTCCCCAGTGCGAGCCCGCACCGTGGACAAGCACCAGATTATACTCGCTTAACGATTCCATCGGAGTCGCATATAAAACTACGCACAAAAACAAAAGGGATAATGATATTAATCGTAACATACGTTAATCTTTTCGTAATTGTTCTTTTGTGTACGAAACAAGTTCACCATTGGATAAATGGATATAAGCCCCCCCATTAGACCACAGATCCAAATCAATTTCAAACAAGGGCTGATCACCAATTTTACCATCATCATACATCTTATAAATATGGTGACCGACACCGATATAATTACCGTAAAAACGAAGACTATAATTTGCACTCACATCTAACTGATAGGAACCTTTAGCCAAGGAATCCAATACATTTTTATTCTCATCGAAAAGGAAAATATCTCCTTTAGCCATCAGGCATCTAAATTGTTTTTCCGTCCACCGAATATCGTTACATTCCGCAATCCATGCAGAATTTCCTGACGGAATCCATTTTCGTATTATTTTTTGTTTTAAATCATACAGGAAAAAAGTCCCTTGCTGAGAACTCTTGCACAAACCAACATCGGATATTGCAATGGAAAAGTCTTTAAGATTACCTTCTTTCCATCTAGTGTAATAATCACAGCTATCAAAAGACGTAGTATCGACATTTAACAAATCTCTTTCGTCTTTAAATAGGTTTACAATTAATACATTTTTATAATAATGAGCCTCATTGCAATTAAAATAATTAATTTTTTTAAACGCTTCACTAAAATAAAAAACAGTACTGTCAGAAATCTGCGTCCAATTACTAGAAAGTTTATTTTCGTCATTCAATACATCATACACAACATTTTTATACGGATTGACAAGAACTATTTTACTATCGACTATATTTGTCTTTTCCTCTTGTCCTTGAATATATTCGGAATAAAATTCCACTTCATCCCAATACTCAACAAACAGCACCAACGTGGAATCGTTCAAAATTGCAAATTTTTGGACATTAACACCTCGATCAATAACCTTTTCTTCGCTACAGCCCATGCACCCCCACATGCTTACACACGCAAACGCGAGCATCAAAACAGCAAATAGGCCGTCAATTTCAAACTTTTTCAACAGATGTTTCATACTCTGTTCTCCTTAAAACTCTTTCCACCTATTTCGAACAAAATAATAGAAATAATAATTATCTAAACATACATAAAGCCTTCATTCCGAGAAGGTCTTTTAAAGCTCGCATATTTTTCACTCGAAAAGGAATCTAATGCAAGCCCTACAACATTTTCAAATGAAGTTGCCTTAAACAAATAATAAAAACGCTGAGTGGTACTCAGCCCTATCTTATTCACTGTTGAAATCGTTACTGTATTTTGGTTGTCTTTTTGGATGGCAAGAAGGTTGTCGTAGCCATACTCCTTGGGTGTAATTTCTTCTCTTGCAAAACCAAATAGATTATATATTGAAATATCGTCCTATTCAGTTCCAAGAAGAATGGTTATATTATCAAAATCTATGTTTTATAGTTAATCTACACATACCAAAACTTGCCGATATCGGCAAATATATGTATTTTTGTACAAAATTTCAGCTTAAAACTTGCCGATATGAAATTTATTTCTAGCAAACAATTTGCCGAAAAATTTGGCATCAACGAACGCACGGCTCGCAACTATTGCGCCACAGGAAAAATAGAAGGAGCTTTCCTTGTAGGCAAAACTTGGAGTATTCCTTCTGACGCAGAATTACCAAAAAAAGGAAAGGCGAGAATTTCCATACTGCTTGGTCGTTTACGAGAAGAAAAAGCAAGTCACTTGAAAGGCGGAATCTATCACCGCACACAAATAGAACTTACTTATAACTCCAATCACATCGAAGGAAGCCAATTAACAAAAGAGCAAACACGCTATATTTTTGAAACAAACACTCTAGGAATAACCACCGAGAATACTCGCATTGACGACATTATGGAAACTGTCAATCACTTCCGTTGTATAGATTATATTATCGACCATGCTACCGATAAAATTAAGGAAGAACATATTAAGCAACTTCATTCGATACTAAAGGCAAATACATCAGACAGCAGAAAAGAGTGGTTCGCAGTTGGGGATTACAAACGACTGGCAAATGAAGTTGGTGGAAAGGAAACTATTTCCCCAAAAGATGTACACAAATATATGAAACTGTTACTTACAGAATACAATACCAATAAGCAAGTTAAATTTGATGACATTCTGAATTTTCATGTACAGTTTGAACGCATACATCCCTTTCAAGATGGGAATGGTCGCATCGGCAGATTGCTGATGTTTTGGCAATGTCTTCAAAGTGGTATAGTACCATTTATCATAACTGAAGATTTACGACTGTACTATTATCGCGGCATACAGAACTGGGGATATACTAATGAATATTTATGCGACACCTGTCTAACCGCACAGGATAACTTCAAAGCATCATTAGAGTATTTCAAAATTAAGTATTAATATAAACGCATACATTTTGGGACGATTCAGATATATTCCAAACCGATCTTTTCGCTCGCCGTCAAGAATCTTATCATTTATCCAATCCGGGAGTGTTTTAATCATACCTGTCGCATTTGAACGGGATTCATCAGCCCACCACCAAGCTCCAGTTTCCTTAACATAACCATTCAAACGACCAAAGACATCCTCTTTTTTCTTGGTTGGATCGTAATACGCATAAGCTTCTTCCACATCAGAAGCCTCACAATCAACACCCGACAAACTATCCGCAGCACCATGAACAAGTATTATATTGTAGCGTTCTATGCTCTCCATTGGTTTCGCATACACAACACTCACAAACAAAGCTAAAACTACAGCAAAAACGGATTTCATCTTTCCCTCTTATATAGGCCATCAATCCAAATAACTGTTTCAGAAAAGCCAAAACGGTCATCGGAATAATTGATCGTCACGAGCATGTTTTCATAACAAAAATTCAATATTTTTATGAAACCATTTCCATACAAAACATTTGATAAACTTGCACACAATTCAAAACCATTGTTTTCGGTAAGCCAAAATGTTTCCAACCACATATCTTCTCTTTTTATGCGAACTCCGTAAAGATTTTGAGCTCGTAAATAAGGTTTAGAATCTATTCCCACGCAATACTTAATCCCTTCATGGTCCCACAAATCAGAACAACCCTCTGCGAATTCATCCAGTTTTTCATATCCCGTTATTTTCTTTTTATCTACATCTACAATTGCGTAGCCGCAATTTTCAGTACTCCCCACAAGCCGCCATTTTCCATCGCCCCAAGGACGAATGGAGCCAACCTTTTCTTTTGTACTGCAACCATCCCACTCAAAGTTGCCCAAGTCTTCAGCCCCCCTACCTAAAGTCCACTTGTAGAAACGACTTTTACTTTTATCAAATTCAACCACCGTTGAATCATCCACCAAGTCATAAACATTT
>JAGBSH010000031.1 GCA_017631885.1 Fibrobacteraceae bacterium | reverse complement strand
GGAAACTAAAGACGGCAAAAAACTCCCAACACTCTTTATTACTTGCCCGGCTGGCTGGACTGACTGGGAAGCTATTGTAACAATTGCTGTTGAAGGAATGCGTGCTGCCGGTATTGATGTCCGTGAAGGTTTTGTAGATGGCGGTCAGTATTGGCCAGCAATGGGTACAGGTAACTTTGACCTTGTTATGCATAAACCATCTGCTGATGTTTCTCCATCTCTTCCATGGAGCCGTTTCAATGAAGTGATGGGTGTGGCTCGCGATTGGCAACCAATTGGTGCATGGGCTGGTACAAACATTGGACGTTATAACAAGCCAGGTTCTCCTGAATACCGTCCAGAAGTGGATAGCCTACTAGGAATAATTCCTTTATTAAAAAACGAACAGGATAAAATCGACGCATACGAAAAATTAAATATGGTTTTTATGGTGGATCAACCGGCCATCCCCCTTGTTTACCTTCCTGAGAAATTCTATTACTTCAATGACAAGATTTGGAAAAATTGGCCAACTCAAAAGAATCCCTATGCACCTCCTCAAATTCCCGATCTAGGTTCAGGAACAAATATTCTTTGGCATATATATTCAAAGTAAGAGAAAAATTTAACTGAATCTGCTACTCAATTTAATAAGGCGAAGCATGTGCTCTTTATCAGAAAAATTTCAATCATGGAATTTAAGCTCATTCATAGGAGAAACTGTTTTAGAGAATCTTTCTGCACAGTATGATGGTAAAATATTCCCGCCTTATATTCCATTTACTGGCAAATATTTCAGCCAATATAAGATTCTCGTCTATTGTACGGCACAAAATATTTCAAAAAATAGTGAATTGGTCAACCTCTATGCTCAGAATTTTGACAAACTGAGCCGAAGGCTTGAATATGGAGAAAACTTTTCTCGACACTATGGTGAAACGAATTTTGAAATCAAGGATATAGATATTAATCCTTTCGAATCAGGTGTTATTCCGGCTCTTATTGCAATTTTTATTTTGGCAAAATACTCAAATCAGATTAAAAATGATGAAATCATTCATTATTCGGGAGTGACTAATTATTATAAATTTTCACTGAATTCTGGTTCTAAAGACCTTAATCCAGAAGATCTTCCGAATACAGTTGCTGCACAAGATAAATATCGATATTGGGCGTTGAATGATGAATTAGTTAAAGAGGAGTTGAAAGAACTAGCGCCACGGTCTGTTATTTCGTTTAAAGGTTCCAAAATCAGAATGCTCGCAACACACTCTACAGAAATAGGATACAACCTTTATGCCGTTAACGATCCATCTTGGTTACTACGAGGAGCAAAAGGAATAAAGGCATGGGAAACAGAATATGATTCATTGGACCTTTCTGTAAAAGAGTTGGTAGATGAATATGCCGAAAATTTAAGTGGGCGATATTTGGCAAAAAAAGAGCCCGTAAAATGGTATCTTGCACATTACTATAACGAATGGAAAGTTTGATTGTTACCAATTTTTCTTCTGTGCGAAAGCATTGCGGGGAAAAATACTAATTCCACTCTTTCTTTTTTAGTGCTTTCAAATAGTTCTGTTTCAGATCTCGCTTGTTTCCAAAGAAAGTCATTTCGGATTTCGAAAAAAGACTGTTTTCAAGTTTAAGGCTCACAAGTTCCATCGTGCAAATAAAGTCTGCAACTTGGAATAACTTGTAATCGGCCGGCATCACTTTTCGGAAAATCGGATTTGGTAGAAGTGCGTTAAATACAGACGACAAGAGCCTGCTTACTTCGACCTGCCCATTATCATAGTAAATCTTGACATCATCAAAAACAAGAAATTCATCGTAATGAGCCCTTATAAACGAGGATATTTGCTTCGAAAGTTTTCCTGTCGCTTCTACAGAATCTTCGATGTGCTTCTTTTCGATGTGGAAACATTTGTATTGAACGTCAATTGAACGGATGAAGGCCATCATCTTGTTAAATATGCGCCGCCGATCAACAATATCCATGTCCTTATAGATTTCTTCCTTGCGGATAATTGGACCGGTGTGAATGCATAGATTGTTAAGTCCCAAGTAGGATAATTCCGTATCTAGGCGATTGATTTTTTCTTGAATATCGACATCTTGACGATGGAACACCATCGTTATTATGTAATACGGGGAATGATAGCTATAGTCACCAAAGTCTCCCGATTCATCAATAAATACACTTAGTTCCTTCAAGAAGCATTTCTCCACAAAAAAAGCGAGGAACTTCCTCGCCAGTAGATGGACCTGGGTCTTTCGACCAGCCCAATAAGAATATACATATTTTTTTGAGGAAAGTCAATAGGTGAATGAACAAAAAAGCACTATTTTGCATGGCTCTGTCAAGTCATTCCGTATTTTTTTACAAGGCTGCGGGTTAACTGCATTCTGGCTGTATGTTGGCTGCGGTTTCGGGGGCGGGCTCTGTCATGCCTGGTCGTATGGCTGTGGTTATGCTGCGGCGGTCAAAATGGTCAAAATAGCCTAAAAACAGCATTTCCGAGGTGAATTTGCAGGTTTCGATGGGATGACGGATTGGGAAAGTTTTGCTAACCCAGGGTTGGCGTATAAAATGACTTGACAGAGCCTTTTGCATAGCTCTGTCAAGCCAGACCGTACTTTTGGATCGAAACTGCGAAAACGCTGCGAGAAGTCGGAACCTGCCGAAATAGTCTAGCAGAGCCGTTTTTTTCTTTCACATAGCAAAATGATTAAAACCACGCCTTTTTACGCTGAAATTGTCCATTCTGAAATGGGCAGGGATGGCCGTGTTAGGGTGTACATCGAAAAACCCGACGCAAAAGATGGCTTTCATCGGCACATCCATTAAGGGTTTATTTAAAAAACAGCAAGTTCTTTTCTACTTCTTGAATCAAGTTTTTTGGAACGTCATTTGTCTTGGCGCGTTTCTTGAATGTAGCGAGAGAATCTTGCACTTGCTCTAAGATACGTTTGTAGCGCCCTTGCACAAGGCCAGCGTTTTTGGCAACGGTTTTGAAATCTTCAAGGGTAAAATTTTCGCGCTTGCCGTTGAAGGTCATTTGGTGTGTCCCGGTCCAGTGTCCGTTTGGATTGTAGGCGTAGGTTACATCAAAAGCTGGGGCGAGTTTCCAATGTCCGCGTTTATCCATTAGGAAACCTATGTTTTTTGTGTGGTCATCCTGGTTTCTGGCACAAATATTGAATACCGCTCTGCGATACATCTGCTCAATATCTGTCATAGTAAGCCCAATACGCTTTGCAACGATAAAAGCTTGTTCGTAGCTGTAAGCGCCTGCAATATTAAAGTCGTAATGTGCTATTGCTGTGAGTGATTGATAGTGAAGTTTATTCCCGTTTTCGGTGCGGTCAAAACGACGAGTCATGAAATGCCTGTGATTGCCGTCTTCCAATAGGCGGCATTCCGTCATCTGGATTCCTGCTTCTTTTGCTATTTCACTGTAAGTGTATTCTAGTGCGCCAAATCCGGCTGGGTCTGCGTTTTCTTTATCGCGATTGTTTTCAATGTCGTCGAACTTCAGTAGCCAATAACCAAAGCCTTCTGGGGCTCGTACTTGCCCGGAAAGTACTGTGTTTGTAGCTTCGTTATAGGCGATTAGAACTTTGGCTCGGGCGCCGCCGGCAGATGTTCCTACTTTGATAATTTGTTCGAAAATTTCTTTTTCTCGAAGTTTTACTTTTATTTTTTTTCGTTGGTCCAAAATGTTTGCAGCAAGTGCACGGAGTCTTTCGATTTCTAGAGGCTCGCTTTCAATAATGTTTGAGTGAATCGCTGGGAAAAATTCAAGAGCGCCCATTCCGCGCGAGCCTGTATAGCAAAGTCGTTCAAGTGCAGAAAAGCTCCCTGGTTCTCTACCATTTTGAGTGAGCCATTGATCTATGATTTTGTTCCCGAATTTGTCTGGAATGGAATCGACAAAAAGCCCAGGCAATTTATGAAATGTAGCAGAAGATAAATTGGGGAATCTGTAAATAACTCCAGCACGTACGGGCATTGTTATAGGAGCTGGTTCAATACCACTACGTACAAAATCTGGGTTATACTCAAACGAGGCAAAATTATCGTTTTCCTGTGAGAGGGCTCCAATGGTTGTACCCCAAAGTTTGACTTCAACAGGAATCATTCGTCCTCCTTCCACACCCATGGAGTGTCAATCGAAGATTTTTTTTTGCGAGAAGCGCGCTTGCGTTTTGGAAATTCCTGAGACTCACGCAAGAGCGTCATTGGGCTTTGATTGTAATCTGGAAAAATGTTGATAAGGGATTCAGCAAGGCCAAACTGGAGCAGTACTTTAATTAAGTGACAAAGATTCACACTAAGCCCTGTTTCAAGCCGAACAAGAGTGTTTTTACCTACTCCTGCTTGTGCAGCAAAAACATCTCGAGAAAGATTCAAAGCAATGCGGTGAGCCCGAACACGATTCCCGATTTCTTCAAGTACAGATTTTTCTGTAAGTGGCGATGTTTTGTACATATCAACCTCCGAATTATTCATCTTAATATAGATAACTTTAATAAATAAAACAACCTAAAAATGGGGTTTTAAGTGCAAAAAATAAGATAAAGACCTAAATTAGGGATTTATTGTTATAGTTTGGTTGGGTTTTAAAATTGGGAACATTACCCTGAATGGTATGGTTGTAGTTAATAATTGTTCTTCAAAATAGTGTTGTGAGAATGGAACAAATCAATAGTCTGAATGTAAACTTAAATTTACAACGGGGGGGGGTAAATGATTTATTTTTATGGAGAATTTATTTATGAAAAGGATTTAATATGAAAACGGTAAGTCTTATTGCGACTATTGTACTTTCACTTGCTATTCATTCTTTTGCTATTCCCTTGATTTCGGATAGCTCGCATTATGCCGCACCGGGCACTAAAGATGGTGCTTGGGAATCCTATTATGAAAATGGTAAGGTTCAAACAAAAGGAGCTTATCGTAAAGGAAAACTTGAAGGTGTTTATGAGACATATCATGAAAACGGAAAGATTAAGTGTAAAGGTGCTTACAACAATGGGAAAAAACAGGGTCTCTTTGAATATTATTACGATAATGATAAAGTTAGGGCAAAAGTTACATATAGTAATGATGAGGAGGAAGGGGTGTATGAGGAATATTATAAAAATGGTAAGTTAAAAATAAAGGGGTCATACAAAAATGGCTATAAGGAAGGTGGTTGGGAAACCTTCTTTGAAAATGGTAAAACAGAAAGTAAAGGAACTTTCTCTAAAGATAAGCCTGAGGGAGTCTATGAAGAATATTATGATAATGGACAATTAAAATTAAAGGGGGCTTATCAACGCGGTGTAAAACAAGGTGTTTGGGAATCTTATTATAGCAATGGTAAGACGGAATCCAAAGGAGCTTATACTACAGAATACTATAATGATAGCTTTTATTATTAAGGTTTTTAAATATGCTAGAGAATTCTAAAGAAAACTGCAAAGAAGATATTGATGAAAATGAAAAATTAGATGGATGTCTAACTATTGGTATTGTTGGTATCTTTTTAGTACTGATTATTTACATTTTAATAGGAATGTTTAAATATCCAGCTGTTTTTGGAAAAACGGTTTTGTCCTTCAATAATCAAGAACAATTTGATGTTAGCTATTTAGAATTATTCATCAATAGTATGCCCATATTGACGTGGCCTTTTGATGATATTGATACGGTGGATGTAAAAAGGAATGTGGAAGATGTGTTTAGCCGTGCGTCTTTTATTGAAAAAACTTTAATAAATGATGGATTAGACACTGCTAGTGTATATTCTTTGTATCTTAAAATGATAAATGACGAAAGTAAAAATCGTCCACTGACTTTCCCAATTGTAAGTAGAATATTGTTTAACAATACTTTAAACTTTTCTAATGATAGTTTGTTTTTAAGAGAGATAGTCAATCGCTGTAAAGATGATGCAAAAGTGCAATTTTTCTGTGATAATGTGATTGGTTCTATTCAATATTTGATTGTTGCATATAATTCAAATGAAAAGGATAGAAAGTGGTATGAAGAAATTCTTGATTATTTTTCCAATAAGTACGTTGATTTTCTTTCCTCAATCTTTATGGATTATACGGGCTCTGAGACAGAAAGGAATGATAATGATAAAACAGTTGTAAAATCTAAAAAGGTAGATGTAAAAAGTATAACTATAAAGGACGTTGTTGATGATATGATAGAGGTTGTTGATAGTGTTGCATCACTAAAAAATACGGCAACTGCAATTGTTGAAAACTCTATACAGGTTTATCAAAAAGTTTCCAGTCAGATAAAGGAAAATGGGGAAGATAAATCGGATTCTTCAGATTTTGATTCATCTTCTGCCACAAGAGAAGTATTTGGTAGTGAGAATGATAATCTTTCTGAAATTCAAGATGTGCGAAGTTTAGATCTACCAAAGCCATAAAACGAGGAGGAAAAAATGACAAATTCTGAAATAATGAACGCTGCAAGAAATACTCTTAATGCAATATGGATGAGAGAGGCTGGTCGTCTTTTCTTATATTGGTTTTTAGTCTTTTTATTGTATATTCCTGAATTTATAATTGAAGAGTTTTTGAACGAGGAATCAATTGCTGTTGATATTGTTTCTTTTACATGGGAATTAGCGCTTCTTCCTTTATCAATCGGAATAGCTTTTTACTATAATAATTTGAGTCAAAATAAAGTGCGGTCAATAAGAAATTTTTTCCATGGTTATTCCTCATTTCTTAGAAATTTACGAGCTTGTCTTCTTAAATATGGTGTTATCATAGTTTTGATTATTGTGTCTTGTATTCCTTTGGTGTTGTGTTTGTTTGATAATATTGCAGTTATAGTTGTAAGTATTATTACTACACTGCTTTTAGGATTTTTCCTCTTCTACAAGTTTTTTGGTGCTATAGTATTTTATGATTGGCGAATAGGCGAGGATACTAAAACAGGAGTTATTACAATTTTGCGTGACTGCTACAGACGTATGCAATTGCATAATGATCAGTTTTTCACATTGAATGTGCGTTTTATCGGATGGCATATTCTCTGCGTATGTACTTTAGGAATAGCGATCTTTTGGATTATGCCATATCTTTATTCTAGTTATGGGATTTTCTACCATAAGTATGTTTATCCAGTTGAAGAATCTACAGTTATTGATAATATAGAAGAGACTGTTTGAAATGTAGGCTTTAAATGAAGCTTGTTCAACAAAAATTATTGCAATCCTAATTGCGGCAGATGTTTTTATAACATTATTAAAATTTTTAGTGTCTGTTGTGTGAATTGCTTTGTATATATTTGAACGAGAGACGACTAGGAGTAAATCGATAGGCACTTTATAAAACAAATTGTCATTGAACGACATACCAGTTATGTTACCTGGTGGCGCGAGAAAAATCGTGGGTGGGGTTCGTAAGAACCGCCGCTCTTTTTTTATTCCCTATGGGCAGAGTATTTGATAGAAAAGAAGCAAAAATGCCTAAAAAAGTCAAAACATTTTTTGGGAGTGAAACGATGGGCCGTCTAATCTCCACAAAACAACAATTAGAAAGTATTATTACTTTGTAATGACTATGTGGGCACCAGAAAATTCTAAGCCGTTCATTTTAGATATTCAGCTGGTTCACGATAGCTGGTATGATAATGGGCGTGGAGAACTTAGTGATTTTGAAGAACAATACAATGCTTCTTTCGAAGAGTTGGAACTTTGTGCTGATAAAGTAAAAATCGTTGAATTAGGGAAGGTTACACGTCCAGCATATGTTCAATCAAATATTTTAGCAAAAGTAAAAACTGACGGTCAGATTCTAATTAAGGGAACTCCGTTTGAGAAAACAGGATTTGACCCCTATGAAGTTCGTTTTAAAATTAGCAAGGAATTGCTTGAACAACTTTGTCCAGAAGAAGACGAAGACTTTTAATTCACCTTAACCCCTAACCTTCAAGGAGGTAATACTCATGTCAAAGCACAACGGACAACCACCAATTAATCCGCGTGGTGCTGGTTGGCCGTCAACTACTGGAAATCCATCTGGTGGTGGCCGTGGCGGTAATCCGCCAAGAAAATAAGTTTTCGTTGCTTTCAGGGAGAAGTAATGAAAAGTACTATCGGGAGAGTAATTCTCCCGATAGTTTTAATTGCTATTTACCCCAATTCGTCTGGGAAGAAAGCCTTTAAAAAGTTTTCAGGGGCTTTTCTGCAAGGCATACCATTTTTGGTAAATAAATGAAGGGAAGAGCCTTTGGTGCAAAGTTTTCCATTTACAGAAAGTTCATAAAAGAAGCGGCAACGCAAGCGGTCTTCGCGAGCAATTGTGACGTGAATGTCTGCGATGTCTCCATAGCGGCAAGGAGCAATAAATTCTGTTTCAAGTTTGAGTACCGGGCTTGCGTAGCCTTCTTGTTCTAAAACATGAAAAGGGCAACCATGTGTTCTGAGAAGTTCGGTTCTCGCTTGTTCAAACCAAACAGCATAAACAGAGTGGTGAACAATTCCCATAGCGTCGGTTTCGGCGTATCTGACTTCAATATGAGCGATGTGATCGGCGTTACTAACTTTCATAAAAGATAAAATAGAAAAAGAATTGTGAAGAAAGTGCTTGTTAAAGGCAATTATTTTCTTTATAAAATAAAAGTCTCTGGATTGACCAGAGACTTTTTAAAATTGAAAAAGTAAAAATTTACTTCACAAGAACAGGGCGTGTTCCTTGGAATCCATTTCCTTTTACGCGAACAATATAGAACCCTTTTTGAATGTTTTCTAAAGAGAAACTATGCAAGCCAACAGAAAGGTTTCCAGAATGTAAGGAATGTAAGCGTGCACCATTTGTTCCAATCAAATCAATTGTATAATGCCCGGCTTTTGGTGCCTGGAATTGAATTGCAGAATTAGTGAATGCAAGTGCTTTTGTAAAGGATGGTTTGGTGTTGATTTTGGCTGGAACACCCGCTTCTGTTACAAGGATAATGTCTTTAACGTCAGCAGCACTTTGTTCTGCAGCTTTAAACAATTCTTTGTTGGAGTCAAACTTAGAAATGACAATACCATTATCTGTAATCATATTGTCAAAAGTAACGTTTCCGCTAAAGCCAACGGCAGCAACCATCAAAGTAACAGAGAAAAGATTGCCTAAATCTGTATCTAAAGTATCTCCGGCTTCTGTAGTGTATTTTGTGATGTCGAATTCACAAGTTGATGAAGCACCGTCATTTAACCAGCAAGAAGTTGTGTTAGACATTTCCCATGTCCATTGTTCGTCAGCAGAACCGTCACGGACAAAAGCTAAACCAACCCAAAGGCCACCATCGGCACCACCAGAGCCATTGTTTGAAATTTCAACAGAGAGCGTTTTTGCTCCAGTAAGGTCTGGGACTTTTGTGAATTCAATGTTTGCGCCAGATTCGCCCAAAGTATTGTAAGTCACTTGCATCATATAATTTTTATAGTTTTCATCATTTTTAGCAGAGTCTGCGCCAAATGCAGAAGTTCTTGTGGCTGTTGGGCAAACATTGGTTAAGGAGTTTCCGGCAGTGTAATTAGCCCAACCAGGCATTTCATCTAATGTGATAATGTTTTCGCTAGCCATGTTAGATTGCCAAACAGATTTAGCGGTTTTTTGAGTGACATAGCCACCATTCCAGGATTCATACCATGGCATCCACCAAGACCATACTGCTTGATCGTTTTGCATATTGGTAACATCAGGAATAGGACCATTTTCACTTAAAGCGAGAATTTTTGTAACGCCGAATTTGTCTTTTAAACCATTAAAGGCTGCATAGTTACTAGAATGGTCATAGGCATCATTGTAAATATCTATACCAAGAACGTCGTAGTAAGTTTCTCCAGGATTCCAGCCAGTTTTACCGACATCTTGAGGGTTGAATACCCAAATTACGTTTTTAACGCCATTGTCAAAAACCATTCTTTCATAAATCAAACGATAAAGAGCTGCAAATTGAGCGCCTGTATGTGTGCTCCACCAGAACCAGTTTCCACCAGATTCATGAACCGGGCGGAAAATAGCAGCGACATTATCTTTTTGAAGGTCTAAGAATAATTGAGCAATTTCGTCGATATCAGAAACGATTGCTTTATATGTGGTAGAAAGTGTGTCCCAATTTGTTGTGCCTGTTACAAACGCTTTTGTGAAATCAAATGTGGTTGTTGCTCCAGAATTAGCGCCAGGAACATAGAAAGCCATTACAGAGTCGCTTGGGTCGTTCCAGTGCCATGTAAATGCAGGAATACCACCTTGTGTCCAAGTGTCTTTTGCGAGAGTCATAATTTTGCTTGTGTAATCTTTGAACCAAGATTCGCCCGCTTGTAAGCCTGTGGCGTTCAAAAAGTCAAAGCCAACAAGAGCAGGGTATTTTCCACTTTGGGTATAAACAGCAACAACATCTTCATGTTCTTTTACAGAAGCAGTTGCATTATCCATACTCCCAGTCATAATGCCAGAAATCGTTTTAGTTCCAAAATTATTGGCAAGGAAGTTGTAGAGTTTTTTTGCAGCGTCTGTAGCGTCTTTTGTTGTTGGGGCATTGCAGATATTAAAAGCTTTGGCTTCGTATTCAGAAATGGTAATGTAGTCAACATCTATCCAACCCCAGTTTTTAGTGATAGCGATAGAGTTAACGCCAGCAGTTAAATTAATAGCTGTAGAAACATCAGTAAAGGAATTACTTTCAGGGAAATCCAATGAACCAGCTTTTGAGCCATTAACAGAAATGTCATTTGTTTTAGGAGAACCATAACCATTTTTATAATGAATGGTTAGTGTATAGGCTCCAGCGGAAGCTATGTTTACATTGCTGAAGGTTATGTCACCTTCTTTCATTTGAACATAAGTTCCGCTAGCAGTTGCACCCCCAGAAAGGGTGGCGTCCTCGGCTTCGTATGTGACAGGGGCAGCAAATACAGCAGAGGCTGTTAAAATTGCTGTAAGAAAAAGTTTGTTTGTTTTCATACCAATATCCTCTTTTAGGGAAAAATAATAAAAGTCTTTGCAAGATATTTTCATAGGTTAAAGTTTAAATAGCATTTGCTATCTTTTTTTTTATGAAAATTCTGTTTCTTTATTTTGCTGTTCTCTTTTTCATTGCGTTAAAAGATTTCTTCAAAGTGAAGAATTTTGATGATTTTATTGTTGCAGGGAAAAAACAACGTTTGAGTTTTGTGACATTTTCTTTACTAGCAACTGTTTTAGGGGCATCAGCAACATTAGGGGTCTGCGAACGAGCTGAAACAGAAGGCTTTGGGGCTTTTTGGTGGTTGGGATTTGGTTCTTTAGGCCTTTTTTTACAAGCGTTATTTCTTTCAAAAAAAATCAGAAGTTTTTCGGTCAATACTTTACCAGAATTAGTGCGTTTTACAGTTGGGCCTGTTGGGGCAAAGTTAGTGGCTTTGGTAATAGCCGTTTCTTGGGTGGGTGTTATTGCCGCGCAATTTGTAGGCTTAGGTTATTTTTTAAATCTTCTTGTAGATGATGCTTCGGAGGTTATGGTAATTATTTCAGCTTTGTTGGTAATTCTTTATACGCTTTTAGGGGGGCAACTTTCGGTTGTTAAAACAGATGTTTTACAATTTTCTCTCTTTGCGATAGGGATTATAGGAACATTTGTTTTTTTATTTTTGGCTGATTTACCATTAGGTAAAACTCAAGTACAGATGCCAGCGATAGAAATGTTTGGAACTTATTCTGTATTAGAATGGAGTGTTTTGGGAGTGACCGTTTTGGGTGCGTTTTTGTTAGGCCCAGATATTGTATCAAGAAATCTTTTATCTGATTCACCTAAAGTCGCAAAACGAGCCAATGTTTTGTCTGGAATTTTTCTTATTGTTTTTGCTTTTTTTATTACTTGGATAGGTGTGTGGTGTGGAATTTTTTTTGAAGGTGATAAAAATCCATTACTGCGTTTAGCAGCAGATTTTTTGCCTTTGCCTTTAGCTATTTGCCTTTGCGTTGGGATGGTTTCTGCTTTGTTCTCTTCGGCAGATACAAGTTTAATTAATGTATCATCTATTTTTGCTCAAGATTTGTTAGGAACAAAAAAAATAATTACCGTTAGATTGATTGTTGTTTTAATAGGCGTTTTAGCCACATTACTTGCGTTATATGGAAAAGATATTATAACTCTTTTACTTTCTGCTTATTCTGTTTATACTCCGGGTGTGGTTTTTCCTTTAGCAGTTGCGATTTTAGCTCACGGAAAATTTCAAGTGGTTGAAAAAATTTGGGTGACTGGAATTTTTGTTGGTGGTATTTTGGGTTTAGCAGGGACCTTTATCGCAAAAGAAATGAACGTTTTCCCTCTTATAGGAATTGCTTTATCACTTTTATTTTCTTTGTGTAGCTTGCGGCGTATAAAAAATCCCACTTGATTGAAGTGGGATAAAAAAAAGAAACGTTTTAAAATTATCCTTTTGCTAAAATATCAAGAAGTTCTTTGTCTAAGCGTTCAGGATTATTGTACTGAGGCAAGTCTTTATGAAGACTTTCTCCTTTAGAAACTAAACCAAAGTCAAGGTTTTTATAGTTCCAATAACTATAGCCGACATCGGTCTCACGAAGAATTTCCATAAAATCATTAAGCCAGTTGATTTGAGATTCGCGGTTTACTTGAGCGTAAACACCAAATTCATTACAAGCTACAGGTAAATCATATTTTTGACGGAATTCTAAAGCGTTTTCAATACTTTTGCGTAAACGATCTTTGTCCCATTTTCCAAAGTCCATATTCAGTTTGGTTTTGGCTTCTCCATCTGGGGCTGAGTATTCTCCTGGCCACATACGTTTTTGATGGAAGAATGGGTCTTGAATCCAGGCTGCAAATTGGTGTGTGAAACAAACTGGAGTGTAAGTATGAAAACTGTAAATAACATTGTCGTCATCGACAGGCGTTAAATACTTAAACTCTTCGGCGCTGTTCCAACGATTTGAACCGATAACGATAGGATTCTTAGGAGCATGGGCACGAACATTTTTATAAAGTTCGTCTTTAATGACATCCCAAACTTTAGAATCTTGGCCGGCTGGTTCATTTAAAAGTTCAAGCATTACTTCGTGCTGGTCTGCATATCGTTCTGCCAATATAGCCCAAACTTTGCAAGCGTCTTTTCTGCATTCTGGGTCAGAAAAGAAAGGTTGTTCTTGCGTACAACCTAAATGAAAATCATGGCCAGGGCATTTATGCAAATCCAAAATGACAGCAAGTCCTGATGCTTGAATTTCTTGAAGAGCTTTATCTAAAAGTTCAAAAGCTTTTTCTTCAGGGATAAGTTCTTTCCCTTTAAAAAAGTTTTGGTAATCTATAGGTAAGCGAACATGGTTAAAGCCAACTTTTTTTAGAAGTCTGAAATCTTCAAAAGAAAGAAAAGTTTTTGCGTGTGTAAAAAAACCAGGGAATCCTTGCGGATCTTTTTCTTCAATGCAATCAACTTGACTGAACCAGCCCCCGAGGTTGACACCTTTCAGACGTTCTTTCAAAAGCATATTTTACCATTCTTCTTTTTCTTCGATTCTGACATTGACTTCTTCATCGGCAATGTTTAACCCAAGAATTACTTCTAAGTCATCTGGTGTATCGTAGAAATCAGCAACAAGACCAACTTTTTTCAATTCGTCTTTTTGCTTTTCAAAGTGAACGATATCAAAGATCTTGACAGGAACTACATCTGAAGCACCGGCAATAGGAATTTCTAAAACCATGCCACGATTGATAGGTCCTTCAACAACCTTTCCCTTAAAAACTAAACTATTTTGTCCTTCCCCAAGGGAAGTTTTCTTGATATAGAATTTTGGCATTTTCAGTATTTCATTGAATGTTTATGTCCAACTATTTTTCTGTCGCTGGGGAAAAACTAACTTTTTTCTATGCAGTTGTGTATTGGAAGAGTTCCCTTTTTAGTCTGTGCTCCCTATTTTCATCGATTTTTTGCGTTTAAAAGCTTAGAATCGAGATATTTTTTTCATGATGATGTGCCAAGTGTCTTAAATCGGCTTCTTGTAGAAGGAAAAATACACTTAGCGCCAGCATCTTCTTTTAATTATGCGTTGCATCCAGAAAAGTTTGTGCTTTATTCAGAGCTTTGTACCTCTTCGCGTTTAGAAGTTCAATCCGTTCGCTTGTATTCTTCTTTCCCTATCGAAGAACTTGATAAAAAAAATGTGCATTTAACTCCTAAAAGTGCAACCTCAATTTCTTTACTGAAAGTCTTATTTGCACTTCGGTTTAAAATTGAACCGCACTATGTAGATAAACGACCATTTGATGAAAAAGAAGATGTCGCGCGTTTACTTATAGGTGATGAAGCTTTACTCCAGAATAAAAAAGATACGTTTCCTTATGTTTATGATTTGGCTACACTTTGGCAAGACTGGCAAGGTATGCCGTTTGTTTTTGGTGCTTGGAGTATTCATCAAAGTGCTTTGGAAAAAGATTTGCATAATGAACTTTGTGATTTCTTATCAGAAGTTAATTTGTCTGTGAATGAGTTTAGAAATGATGCAGAGAAAGCATTAAACCTTTGGAAATCTCATTACCCAGTAGAACTTGCCTCAGATGATTTGCAGAAATATTTTAATGTTTTAGATTATACATTTACAGACGAACGTAAAAAATCACTTTTACTTTTTTTTGAAAAATGCACCGAAATAGGTTTGTTATCCAAAGTGCCCGAAATGAAATATTGGCACCCGTAAATAACAATAAATTATTTTTGGATATAGGAAATTAAAGTAAAATAACATAAATTAAAGAATGATGGATTTATTTAATCCTTAAAGGGAATAACTTTTTTTCAGAGGTAATAGAAAATGGAAAAAGGCAAAATTTTACTTATAGATGATAATCCCTCTGTTTTGCGTTTAAATGGGGAGTTCTTAGAACGAGCAGGTTATGCTGTTGAAATGGTTCCTTCCGGAAAACAAGTTCTTGAATTTTTAGAAGAAAAAACTTTTGATTTAGTTTTGCTTGATGTCAATATGCCTGATATGGACGGGTTTGAAGTTTGCAAAAAAATAAGAGAATCCTATTCATTAGAAGAATTACCTGTGATTTTTTTGACTTGTCGAGAAGATTTTGCAAATGTAGAAGCGGCTTTTGAAGCGGGAGCTTCAGATTATGTTGGCAAAATGACTCCCATAGAAATTTTATTACAAAGAGTTAATGTTCATGTTCAATTAGTACAAGCAATGAAAGAAATACGCATAATTTCTTTAACTGATGCATTAACGAAGTGTTATAACCGTCGCCATGCAGTATTAACTTTACGAGAATGGCTTGCTCGTGAATCTCGCTATGGGACGTCATTTGCGATGGTTTATTTAGATATGAATGGTTTAAAAAGAATCAACGATGGTCAGGGGCATTTGATAGGCGATGCTTTATTGTGTCGATTTGTTGAGGCTCTTAAATCGGTTCTTCGTTCTTCTGATATGTTATTCCGTATGGGAGGAGATGAATTTATGGTTCTTTTGCCAGATACTGAAAAAGAAGGTGCCGTGGTCTGTGCCCATAGAATGGAATGTGCGGCAAAAGCTATGTGTCCTGAATGTGGAGAATACCCATTTGCTTTTGGAACGGTTCACTCTTCAGAAAAATATTCATCTGCGGATTCTATGTTACTTTCGGCAGATGAACGTATGTATCATTGTAAAGAACGAATGAAACGTTTAGGCGCAGCCAGTCGCGATTAAAAACTCTTTTAGATTTTTTCCAATTTCGTCCCATTCACCTGCATTCATAAGAGATGGTTTAAAAATACTACCGCCAAAGGCTAGCAGGTTTGCTGAAGCATCAAGATATGTTTTTGCGTTTTCGGTATGAACACCACCACAAGCAAGTAACGGAATATCTCTAAATGGGCCTCTTAAACTTTTAATATAACTAGGACCGCCTAGAGCATCAACAGGGAAAACTTTAACGCAAGTAGCGCCTGCTCTATAAGCAATTTCGATTTCTGTTGGGGTTAAAGCACCTGGAATCATAGGTATTCCAAGAGAATTCCCTTTCTCGATAATTTCTGGAATGGTTGTTGGAGAAACAATAAAACCGGCTCCAGCATCAAGAGCTAAGTTTAATTCTTCAAGAGTTCTGACAGTGCCTGCACCAACAACGAGTTCGGTTTCTTTTGCGGCTTCTTTAAGAGCTTTTAAGATTTCTATTGCGTTTTTTGTATTCATAGTGACTTCTATCAAAGTAAGACCTTGAGCAACAGAAGTTTTAACGCATTCTTTTTCTTGTCCAAGAGGAATATCGCGTAAAATGCCTATGACTGGCATTTTTTTTACAGCTTTATTAAAAAGGGATTTGTTTTCGCTTTGCATATAACCTCTTTGAAAAAAAGCAAAATTCCTTTAAAAAAGCCTTTTTAAAGGAACAAAATGAAATGTAGGAAAAAGAAAATGATTTATCTAGTGAATTTATATGTATCTTTCTTGTTATGGAAAATAACGAAGAATTCTGCAAGCGCTATTTTACAGTTCGATTTTCAGATTGCGATTACAACAGTCGAGTAAAGCTTTCGAGTTTGTTCCGTTTTATGGAAGAAAGTGCTGTTGCTGATGCTGAAGAAAATGGATATGGACTAAGACAACTTATTCGGTCTGGGTATACGCTTGTGCTTTCTCGGCAAAAATTGCGTTTAACTCACCAGCCTTTAGAAGGTGAACGTTTAAGTGTTGAAACTTGGACAAAGTCTATAGAAGGCAAGGTCGCGTTGAAAGATTTCTCTTTTAAAGATTCTCAAGGGAATGCTCTTGCACAGGCTACAACTTCTTGGCTTTTGATTTCTTTAAAAACAGGCAAAGCTGTTGATTTTTCAGAGTGTCCGTTCCCTATTTTTGTTTCTCCGAATCGCGAAGCACTTACTGAAAAATTAGATTTGCTTTTACCAGAATCTTCTGGTAGAGAAATTTATACTCGGGTTGCTCGTTATAGTGATTTAGATTTAAATATGCATGTAAATCACTGCCGTTATGTAGAATGGTGTATGGATGTTTTTGATTTAGAAGAATTGAAATCAAGGCAACTTCGTTCTATACAAATGAATTATTTATCGCAAATACCTTTTGGCGAAGAAACCAAATTAATTCGTTTCGATAATTCAAGAAACCACGCTTTGATTTGTGGGGTTTCTGCAACTAATCCAGATATTGTACGTTTTCAGGCTCGTATAGGTTTTTCTCAATAATTTATTGGCAACGCCATATTCCGACATTAAATTCCCAAGTAAAACAAATAGAGCCAAGAGTATCAGTTCGGAAAATATTTTCCGCTTGCCCTATAGCAGCTTCTAGTTTTTTTAAAGTTTCTTTAGCAGGGTGACCATAAGGGTTCTTTTTTGCATTACTCACAACGGCAAATTGTATTTGGAGTGTTTCAAGAAATTTTAATGAAGAGGAAGTTTCTGCGCCATGATGCGGTACTTGAAAAAGAGAAGCATTTAAAGTCGGGTAAAATTCTAAAAGATTTTTTTCTTCTTCTTTTTCAATGTCGCCAGTAAGAAGCAAACTTTCGTTTCCACTCTTTAAATGTAAAACAATACTAGAAGCGTTTTCTGTCAATTGTTTTTCAGGAACTGGCCAAAGAGTATTTAGTGAATTCCCTTCAAATTGAATTTTTTCGCCTTTGTATAAAGAACTATTTGGAATTTCTTTAATAGAAAGCAATTTTTGAATACTATCAAGAAGCCAATATTGCGAAGAATCCTTATTCCAGAAAACGTGTTTTATGAAAAAATCCGCACTATCTTGGCTTATTTCTAAAAAACCTCCTACATGGTCTCTGTGTAAATGGCTTAGAACAATCCATTCTAAAGTATCAATACCAAAAGATTTTAAAATTCGTTCAAAATGAACGGAATCGGGACCTGTATCATACAGGGCAAATTTCCCATTAGATTCAAAAAGTACTGAAAGTCCTTGCCCGATATCTAGAAAATGAATGTTCCAAGAAGTTCCATAAGGTTCTTCTGGGGTTAATGTGCAGGCAAGTAAACAGGAGCAAAACAAGAAAATTATAATAGCTTTCATACTTATATAAACGCTTTTCAGCCTGAAAAGTGAACAAAAAAAATGTGGCAATAAAAAAAAGTTTGATTTTTTGCTAATTTTGCATCAAGACAAATTGGAGAAATATCTATGCAATTGCCTAAATACAAAAAGAAAAAACGCATTAAACTGAAGGTTTGTCAAGAACCAGGCTGTGGGCGTGAATTCTGGGGTCATCCTATTGCAAAATACTGCGATGATCACCGAGATATTAAACAAAGGCAAAAGCAAAAGAAAGATGTTGATAATATTGAATCCAGAAATATTATCATTCGTCATAATTACACAGAAGTGATGGAAGTTCCTTTCCGTTGCTGTTTGTCTGGTTGTAAAGAAGTTTTCTCTATTAAGTTATATCCAAAGCAGTTCGTTTACCCAAGATTCTGTTTAGAACACAGAAATGATTTTAAACGAGCTAATTTTATTAGAATTATGAGTAAAAAGGATTTAGAAGATTAATCCTTTTTACAAAATCCCCTTGAAAAAGCGATTGAATTTTATATATTTGGTTCGCTATTCCTATGGTGGGTGTAGTTCAATTGGTTAGAGCACCAGATTGTGATTCTGGTTGTTGTCGGTTCGAGTCCGGTCACCCACCCGAAAAAAGACCCAAGTAATTGGGTCTTTTTTTTATGCAAAAAAAAGGAAACTCTAGAGTTTCCTTTTTTAATATTAAAAGCATTTTCTTACTTATAAATAGAAGAAAGATAAGCGTCTTTTTTCTCTTGCAAGTATTCTTTGCTGTTGTATTTACGAATCCGGCGGAGGGCTTGGTCTCTCAACTGGCGAACGCGTTCATGAGAAATGTTCATAGATTCACCAACTTCGCGCAAGGTTTGAGGAGCTTCTTGGTTAATGCCAAAAATGCCTGTGATAACTTTTGCTTCGCGTTCTGGCAATTGTTCCATAAGTTCGCGAGCAAGGTTTTCGACACTTTGGATTTCAGAATCAGCTTCTGGTGTAGAAACAGAATGGTCTGCTAAAACTTCGGCATAAGTTGCTTTTGAATCGGCTTTGAGCGGGCTATCAAAAGAAACACCACGTTGACCGATTTGAATCAATTCACGGACTTTTTCATCGATTTCTTTACCGCGGGATTGTTCATGAAGAGCTTTACGAACGAGTAAGTGTTGGTTTGCTGGCAAACGAATTAAGTTACCTTGTTCGTTAATAGCTCTTGTAATATAAGCTTTGATCCACCAAACGCCGTAACTAATGAATTTAAGGCCGCGAGTGTGTTCAAATGATTCGATAGCACGAACAAGACCCATAGCGCCTTCGCTAACAAGGTCTGGTAACGGGATGGGGCAACCGCGGTATTGGATTGCTACTTTTAAAACAAAACGCATGTTTGCCTTAATAAGGCGGTGTCTTGCAACTTTATCGCCTTCTTTGGCGCGTTGGAAGAGAATTTGTTCTTCTTCTCTTGAAAGTGGGGCTGTTTGCCTAATATCTTCCAAATATCTTTTTAATGTACTATCAGTTGAATCAATATGCATAATCTTCCTTAAATGAATCCTTCTTTTTGCGAACCTCTTTAATATCGTTTCTTTTTAGAGCAATAGTTATGCCAAATTGGTAAAATCTTTCTTTTTATGATTTTTTACATAATTTTTGACTGGTTCTCGTGAAAATTATACAAATAATGTATAAAAAACAATACAAAAATGTATAAAAATTTAATCTTTCTTTGCTGTTTTAAAACGCTTGGGAAATCTGAAGAGAAGAAAGTTTTTATCCTGAATCTCGTAAACCATAAGAAATTTTTTTCTTGGTTAGGTTTTAATATATTTGGAATCTATGGCTATAAATGAACCAGATCAATCTGTTTGGAATCGTTTTTGGGATAAAAAAAACGATTTAAGTAAAGTTTATCCTTCGTCTCCTTCTGTTGCTGAAACTATTCGTTCGCATTTTAATTTAGAAGGAATGAAAATTCTAGAAGTTGGGGCCGGCACTGGTCGCGATAGTGCTTCTTTTGCTTCTCTTGGGGCAGAAGTTTATGTTTTGGATTTTGCTGAAAGCAGCTTGAAAATTGTGGATTCATTACGCAAGTCTGATGAAGTGGTGGCTAAAAATTTGCAATTAATTCGTGGCGATGCGTTTAAATCACCGTTTCCAGATGGAACGTTTGATTTAGTTTTTCATCAGGGGCTTGCAGAACATTTTTTAAAACCGCAAGGACTTTTGAAAGAAAACTTTAGGATTTTAAAACCAGGTGGACATTGCTTGTGTGATGTTCCACAGACGGTCCACCCTTATACCATTATGAAGCATATTCTTATAGCTTTTGATAAGTGGTTTGCTGGTTGGGAAACGCAATTTACGATGCCAGCATTGAAACGTTTGATGTCTGAATGCGGGTTTGAATGTGTTTATGCTTATGGCGATTGGATGCGCCCGAATCTCTATTATAGAGTTTTGCGAGAAATTTGCATGAAATTCAAAATCAATTTGCCGAAGTATCCTTTTGAAGGCTCTACTTACCAGAAATGGAAAGATGCTTTGTTGGATTCTTTGAGAGATAAACCGCTTGCCCATTGGACGCAACTTTCAATTGGTGTGCTTGGGCGTAAACCTCTTTAGTCTATGAAAATTCTCGTTTTGAATTATCGAGATAGAAAACACCCTGCGGCAGGCGGGGCTGAGCGCCATTTGCACGCTATTTTTTCTCGTTTAGTTCAAAAAGGCCACCAGGTGGTTTTACTTACAACAACCTTTCCTGGAGCGCAAGAAAGAGAAATTGTAGATGGAATTCAAGTTGTTCGTCATGGTGGCGATTTGCTTTTCCAGTGGACTGTTATTAAAGAGTTTAAAAAGCTAGACAAAGAATTTGAATTTGATGTAATTTTTGAAGATTTAAATAAACTTCCACTTTTTACACCGCATTTAACTAAGAAACCTCACTTGATACAAATGCACCATTTGTGGAAAAAATCCATTTTTGCAGAAGCTTCGTTTCCTGTTGCTTTTGGAGTGTGGTTGTTTGAACGCTTGATTCCTTTAATTTATCGTAAGTCGCCTTTTGTTGTTGTTAGCCCAAGTACTAAAAAAGAATTAGCTTCAATAGGAATTGCAGAAGAGAGAATTTCTCTTGTTTATAATGGTGCTGATGGGAGAGATGTTTTACCTATTCCAGAAAAAGGCAATTATTTTCTTTGGCTTTCAAGAGTGCATCGCTATAAAGGGATTTGGACAGCGTTAAAAGCTTTTCGGCGATTTGTTGAAAAAAATCCTGGTGTGCGTTTGAAAGTAGCTGGAGACGGACCTTTACTTAAAAAACTTCCACAGGTTTTGAAAAAGTGGGGGATTTCTCATTTAGTGGATTTAGAAGGTTTTGTTGTAAAAGAAAAAAAGCAAGAACTTTTACAAAATGCTATAGCGCTACTCCAGACGAGTGAAAAGGAAGGTTGGGGATTAACTGTTATTGAAGCTGCTGAATGTTTTACAACGACAATTGCTTCAAGAGTTCCTGGTCTTATGGATAGCGTTAAAGATGGTAAAACAGGGATTTTATTTGAAAATAGAGACGACTGTGCTTGTGCTAGAGCAATGGAGTTGCTTTTTAAAGATACAGAATTAAGAAAAAAACTTGAATTAGCGGCAAAGAAATATTCTCAGGAGTTTAGTTGGGATAAAGCCGCTTTTGAAACAGAACACTTGCTTGAAAAAATTGTAAATTCTCCGGGAAGTTTATGAAGCGGTGTTTGATATTTCTTTTAAAAATTGTTGTGACTATAGCTCTTGCCTATATTGTTTTTCGCAATATAGCGAATACGCCTGGTTTTGATTCTAATGACTTAGAAAAAGTTCTTTCACAAATAAAAGTTTGGCCGTTATTTGTCGCTTTACTTTGCTTGTTGGTTTCTAATTTAACTGGTTGCTTGCAATGGAAAACTTTACTCAAAACGCAAGGCGTTCGCTTGAGTTATTTCCATGTTTTGCGTCTTTATTTTGTGGGCTTGTTCTTTAATAATTTTATGCCAGGAAATGTGGGCGGTGATGTAAAAAAAGTTTATGACATTCGTGTGCAAGGCGGTGTTGATAGTGTTGGTGCAGGTTTGACGGCAACGTTTTTTGACCGTTTGTTTGGTTTTTTCTTTTTGACTTTACTTGCGCTTGGTGTTGGTTCCTTATTTTTTATTCATGATCCGGAGCAAAGAGCATTTATAATTCCGTCGCTTTGGGTCTTCCTTGGATTTTGTGTTTTGTTTGCTGCTATTTTTAGCCGTCGAATTGGTGAATCTTTAGCGAAATTACTTTCTCTGATTTTTCCTGAAAATATCAATACTCGGGTTCTTCGGATGCTTGAACGATTCCGTTCATTTCGTATTTGGAATTTGTGGGGAAAACTCTTTGTTCTTTCTACCATTACGCAAGTTTTACGAGTGTTAGTACATTATTTTTGCGGTATAGCTTTAGGTTTAGATATTGCTGTTTCTTGGTATTTCTTTTACATACCATTAGTGGCTTTAGTTTCTGCTTTACCTATTTCTATTGGTGGGTTTGGGCCAAGAGAATTGCTTGCCCAATCACTTTTTGCAAAAGCCGGGGTTCCTGTTTTAGAATCGGTTATTGTTCAACTTTTGGCTTATTTAGCAGGTTTGGTTATTAGTTTATTTGGTGCTATTTTCTTTGTTTTAGATAATGGCAAAAAAAATAAAGAAGCAAAGTAAATTTTTTAAAATAAAAAGATTCATTTTGGGGGAGTTGTGCGTTTATTACTTATAGAGATAAGGAGTAAATATGCACACTATTCTAAATGGTTTGAATGCTGACCAAAGAGCAGCGGTTTTGCACAATCATGAAACAGGGAACCAACTTTTGATTTTGGCTGGTGCTGGTTCTGGAAAAACTTCTGTTTTGACTAAACGCATTCAGTATCGAATTGGTTCTGGTGTAAACCCAACAAGTATTTTAGCGTTAACATTTACTGATTTGGCCGCAAGAGAAATGCGAGAGCGTGTTGAAAAATTGTATCCCAATTCAGGAGTGAAGCTTTGTACATTCCATTCATTGGCTTTGTCTTTATTGAAAGAAGAATACCCGAGTGGAAAAGGTTTTGAATTGTTGGGTTTTAAAAAAGCGCCTACACCGAAAGAATTGTCAGGCAATGATTTTCTTTGCGATTTAGCAGAGGTGGGGGTTCAAGCAAAAGATATTTCTAGAGATGAATTATTTTCAGATTCTCTTTCTTCTTCGGTTTTTAAAAAGACTGGAATTTGTCGTCAAAAAATAAAGGAAACAGGAGAAGTTGTTTTTGAAGATTTAATTTATTTAGCCATTGCACTAATAGAAAAATTTCAAGAAGCAAGAATTGTTTTACAAGATAAGTTTCAAGAAATTTTAGTAGATGAATACCAAGATATTAACCCTAGTCAATATCGTTTGGTGCGTGCTTTACTAGGGGAAAGAAAAAGTTTGTTTGCTGTAGGTGATGATGACCAAGCTATATATGGTTTCCGCGGTGCTGACATAGGTAACATTTTAAGGTTCAGAAAAGATTTTCAGGCAAGCACTTTGATTCGTTTAGAGTGGAATTATCGTTCGGTGCCACAAGTGCTTTATCTGGCCAATAGAATTTTTGTAAATAAACCGCCGCTTTTACGGAAAGTTCTGCGTGCTGGGAATCGTAGGCAAGATGAATTGTTTTTAGAAAATCGCATTCCGGAATTTTGGGAAAGTGATTGCGCTAGAGAAGAAATCAGGCGCTTGTCGGTTCGTATCCAAGAAATGCGTTTGGATTATAATTTGAAATATTCTGATTTTGCCATTCTTGTTCGCTATAACAGGCAAAGAGAATATTATGAAATGGTTTTACAAGACGCTGGATTCCCTATATGGACAGAAAATAGCGATGGAATTCAGGTAATGACGGTTCATGCTTCTAAGGGGTTACAGTTTCCTGTGGTATTTTATGCTGGATTAGCAGAAGGACTTACTCCTGGAAAATGTGAAGGAAACAGAAAAAAGCGGAAAAATCAACTGGCAGAGGAACGTCGATTATTTTATGTTGGGGTTACTCGGGCAGAAGCGGTTCTTGTTTTACTATATTGCAAAGAGCGGTTTTGGAAAGGTAAGAAAGTTCTTTTTCGCCCTTCTCAGTTTTTAACTTGTTTAGAACAGCCGTTAAAGGATTCTAAAATGCCTTTGTTGTTGTTTAAAATTTTTGTAGTTATTAAAGCATTGGCTTATATGGCTTATGCTATTGTTCAAATTACTTTTAGGCGGGTATTTTTTAGAGAAATCCCGCAATGGTTAGAACGTCGCGTGCAAGAATTTTCTGAATTCTGCATGAGAATTTTAAGAATAAATTTACACATAGAGAATCAGTCGCTTTTAGCTAAAGTAGATTGGTCCCGTCCGGTAGTGATTATTGCAAACCACCAATCTTATTCTGATATACCAGTTGTTTTTTTAACGTTAGGTCGCTCTATTGGTTTTTTAGCAAAATATGAATTGAAGCGCATTCCTTTTTTGAATTTTTGGATGAAACAATTAGGTTGTGTTTTTATTCGTCGTAAAACATCGGGTGGGGGTAAAGAAGCTCAACAGGAACTTTTAGATTCTCAAGTCCCGCGGATTGTTGTTTTTCCTGAAGGGACGCGCTCAAAAGATTCTAAATTGCATCCTTTTAAAAGTGGCGGTTTCAGGCTTGCTGCTGATTGGCAAGCAACAATTATTCCTATTGTGATTCGTGGAACACGTTCAGCTTGGGAAGCTAGAAAAGACTCTAAAATTACATCTGTTAATGTGAATGTTTGTGAGCCTTTGGATTTAAAAGAAGTTTTTGAAAAAGAAGGCAAGTTGAAAATTCGTGATTTTGTGATTCCTGAAGTGCGCACAAGAATGGAACAAGCTTTATGATAGGTGTTTTTGATTCTGGCTTTGGTGGTTTGACTATTTTAAAAGAGCTACAAAAAAGCCTTCCTGAATATGATTTTGTTTATTTAGGTGATAACGCTCGTGCGCCGTATGGCGCACGAAGCTTTGAAACAATTTACAGCTATACATTACAAGCCGTTCAAGCACTTTTTGATTTGGGGTGCCCGCTAGTTATTCTTGCTTGTAATACAGTTTCAGCAAAAGCGCTTCGTACGATTCAACAAAATGATTTGCCTAAAATAGCACCACAAAATAGAGTTTTAGGGATTGTTCGCCCAACAGCAGAATGTATTGGAGAATTTTCAGAATCTGGTCATGTTGGTATTTTTGCAACACCAGGGACTGTTTCTTCGGAAAGTTATTTAATGGAAATTTCACATTTCTCTCCAAATTTGGTTGTTTCGCAACAAGCGTGCCCGTTTTGGGTCCCTTTAGTAGAAAATGGAGAACTAGATTCTCTTGGAACGGAATTCTTTATAAAACGTGATATTGATGCACTTTTTGCCAAAGACCCTGCCATAGATACCGTTTTACTTGCTTGCACCCATTATCCGCTTTTGAGTCCGGTAATTCAAAAATTTTTACCTAAAGGAGTGCGTTTGATCTCTCAAGGAGAAATTGTGGCTAATAAAACGGTAGATTATTTAAAAAGGCATCCAGAAATAGAAAATCGTCTTCAAAAAACAGGAAAAACGGATTTTTGGACTACAGATACGGTTGAATTTTTTGAAAAAGGTGCTTTTTTGTTCGGCAAAAAGAATATTTCTGCAAAAAAGTTGACTTTTTCGTATTAAAAATGTATCTTGCCTTTTGGAAACATTACATTTGTATGTGAACGTTTTGTTGTTTGGGACTTTTTTAGAAGTTTTCTTTGAAAGTTCTTAGTGAAAGTGGCTTCCGGATTTTTATTCGGATGCCCTTATTTTAACCGAATTGGCCTCTGAAATGCTTTTCGGAGGTTCTTTATATAGGTGGATAACTATGCCGAAAATACAAATCAATTTAGATGGTTGGCAAGACTATCGTGGCATGAATGCCGGTTCTTTGCTCTATGTTGAAACAAGCCGAGAAGCAGCAGTACCTGTTCGGGATCAGCTGAATGAAAATGAAAAAGGGCTTTATTTGTATGAACCAAACTACGAAAGTAGTACTTATGGTTTTATGAGCTGTTACAATGTGAAAAATGTAAATGCTATTGTAAAAGCTAAGAGTCGTTATATCCTTTTTGGAACTCGTTATGAAGGCTTGTCTGAATCTGATTTGAAAAATAAATACTTGATTCACGGCTATATGCGCATTGACAAAACGAGAGATGTCAGAACTCGTCATATTCAAAAATTTATGGCAAACCCTACTTCTGCTGAACCAGAATGTATGCAATTAGAAAAGAATATTGCGGTTTATGGTCCAATGCACTTTGTGTCATTTGAAGATAGCTTTGTTTTGACCGATGAATTGCTTAAAGAATGGGGCTATAAAGGTCATGCATCTAGACAATTAAAAATTGTTTTCAAAGATGACCGTTTAAAAATGATTTTAGACTTCTTGGATTCTAAACCTCAAATGATTGATGAATACATTTTGACAGTTGATGAATTGAAAGAAGCACTTGCCGATATGCAAGAATAATTATTCTTGTTTTTTAAACTCCCTAGAAGTTCTTTGGCTTTTAGGGAGTTTTTTTATTTGCAAAATAAAAATCATAAAAGAAATAATGATATATTTTGCAGAGTGTTTAAAAAGGAGTTGTATTGTGAAAAAGACAGCGTTAATAATCGCTATGGGGGTTCTTTCTGCTTTTGCAGAAAATTATGAATGGGGAAACGTGCGTTTTGATGGTGGCGGTTTTGTCAACGCCGTTCTCTTTCACCCAAAACAAGAAAATCTCTTGTACGCTCGTACTGATGTGGGTGGCGTTTACCGCTACAATTTTGAAGAGAGCAAATGGGTTCCGCTCACCGATTGGATAAGCCAACAAGATGTCGGCCTTTATGGCGCTGAAGCGTTTGCTATTGACCCAACAGACCCGAAACGTGTTTATGTTCTGGCAGGAACGGGGTATTTTAGCGATGGCCGCACCGCCATACTCAGAAGTGAAAATTATGGTGAATCTTGGGACACTTCTTATGTAGAATTTTTCGCTCACGGAAATGGTATGGGTAGGCAAACCGGTGAAAAACTCGTAGTGGACCCTAATATGCCAAATATTCTTTTTTGCGGTAGCCGCACCAAAGGACTTTTCAAAAGTTCTGATTACGGCAAATCCTGGGCAAATGTTTATGAGGTTGCGCTTTCTAGTGCTACAGGAAATGGCTTAACAAATGTAAACGGAATTAGCTTTGTTCTTTTTGATGAAACGCAAGGAAAAAACGCCGACGGGAGTTCTAAAGTTCTTTACATGGGAATTTCAGAAACTTCTGATAATTTATACGTAAGTAAAGATGGCGGCGCTACTTGGAATTTAATTTCTGGCGGCCCAGCTAATTTAATGCCAAACCGTGCAAAAATTGCAGAGGGCAACCTTTACCTTACGTATTCAAGTTCTCCTGGCCCACATTCTGTTTCTAAAGGTGCTATTTATAAATACAACATTTCTTCTGGAACTTGGACAAATATAACGCCTTTCCAAGATGGTAGCACAGAAGCTCGCATGGGAGACGGAAGCCAAAGCGCAAGCCATGGTTTTGGAGGCATTTCTATTAACCCAGAAAACCCAAAGCATATTATTGCCACTACACTTTGTTTCTATGGCGGGCGACACTATTACAAAGAAGGAATCGATGGTTGGGGAGACCGAATTTACGTTTCTCTTGATGGCGGAAATACCTGGACTCACGGGCAAGATTATAATGCTGGCGTAAACGCAGATGCAAACGGAACTAGCTGGATTTTAGGCAATGTAATTCACTGGGCTGGCTCTATTGAATTTAACCCATTCAACACTAAAGAAGCTTGGGTTACTAGCGGAAACGGCGTATTTCAAACAGATGATATTTTTGCCAAAGTTCCTGTTTGGAAATTTCAATCTAAAGGCATTGAAGAAACGGTTCCTTTAGATATTGTAAGTATTCCAGGAGGTCCTCTTGTAACAGCCATTGGTGATTATGATGGTGCGCGTTACACTGACATTGCAAAAAGTACACCAAGGCATTCTCCAAATATCGGAACCACAAATAGTCTTGGTTATGCTCCGCTTTCTGGTTCGTTTGTTCGTACAGGTCATGTTACCGATTACTCCACAGGTACTGGGATTTCAAGCGATGTCATGTATCGTTCAGATGATAATGCAGAAACGTGGACAAAATTAGAAACGACTCTCAAAGGCTCTCAAGGAACTCTTTCTATGTCTGCCGATGGAGAAGTGATTTTACACAGGCCAGACAATAGTAGTGATGTTTACCGCACAACAGATAATGGAAAAACTTGGGAAAAGGTTCAAGGACTTGATGGGCAAAGCCAATATGCAAGAATCGTTCCTGACCCAGTTAATGCAGAAAAATTTTATTTGGTTGATGCTCAAGGTTATTTAAAAGTTTCAACAGATAAAGGTGCTACTTTTGCAAATGCTGGCACAAGGCTCCAGAATGATGCTGCTAGCGAATATTACAACGGTGGTGGTTTAATTCGAACAGTTCCTGGAAAAGAAGGTCACTTGTGGGTTCCATTAGATCAATCTCAAGTTTGGCTTCAAAAAGGTTATTCTGAAAATGGACTTGCTTATAGTGAAGATGGTGGCAATACTTGGACGCGTTTACCAGCTGTTTCTACAGCAATTTCTGTTGGACTTGGAAAAGCCAAAGAAGGCAGTGATTATGAAACTATTTTCATTTGGGGTGTCGCTGGCGGAAGCGAAAACCCATTAGGACTTTATCGTTCTACAGATAAGGGAGAATCTTGGATTCGCATTAACGATGACGCACACCAATTTGGAGGCCCAGGTAATGGGAACTTTGTGGTTGGCGATATGAATGTCTTTGGTTTAGTTTATATGAGTTCTGTTGGGCGAGGCCTTATTTTTGGTGCTCCAGAAGGAACAAATGTCGGGTTGGATATTCAGAAACACTTGGCTTCAAAAACTCCTGTTTTGGCTTTACAAAATCGCACTTTGTATTTGCAAACACAAGAAGCCTCTGATTTCAAATTATTTGATGCGAAGGGAAAACTTGTTTTCAACAAAAAAGTTTTTGGAAATTCTACGATAGATTTAAAGAAACTCCCTGCCGGCAGTTATATGGTTTGTATAGAATCTGCAGGAAAAACCCTTTCTAAAAAATCAATTACTTTAAAATAATTCAATTCATATTAAAGTAAAATTTAAAGACATCGGCGAAGGGAACCTTCGCCGATGTCTTTATAAAAAAACTCTTTTTTTGTATTTCTTCTTTTACTAATTTATTTAGCAATAAAGAAAGGAAAAATATGCAAGAATCGCCTAAAAGAAATCAAGAAAATCGCTTGCAGCAGCAAAGCAAAATTTCGCACACACAAGGCGAAAATTTGGGCCAAACAAAAGACTCCGCAACGCGAATTAAAAAAATGCGCGCCTGGCTTGGCGTAAAAGGCTCTGCGAATTTTACCAATAACGATGAAAACGACGAACCACTTTATTACGGCGACGGCCATTCTGGCTGGAATAGGTAAAACAAGTCATACCGAGCTGCTTATAACTTTTTTATCACCTTTTCAATAAATTCATCTAAGGATTCAAAAGAGGCGTTTTCACGAATCGTGCGATAGTTGTTGTAAATTTCTATTAAATTACTTGGAAATAGAAAATTCTACAAATTTTTTTATTTCAAAAAGACATTGTTTATGAATACGCCGGCAAAGAAGATTATTAAATACGCATACCAAATAATTGTTAAGGGGTAGTTCATGGCGCGTTTAAATGAAGATGGTTCTGTTGCGTTTTTCTGAGCAATGTGGCGTAAATTTTTGCGGAAATAAAGGAAGCTGATGGTTATGCCAGCTAATGAGACTAATAATAAGATAATGGTTGTGAGCATAAGCTAAAGATAAAAAATGCTAAAGGAAAAAAGATTTTCTTTTGAAAAACAAGTGAATCTCCCCGAAAAACAGGCAAAAAATGGTATGATTTAAGAAATTTGCTTGAAAAGTTTTAAAAAATTTTCTCTATTTGTTCTAACTAATGGGTCGTTCGGCTGAACGGGCCATTCTTTTATATGAGGTGGTTTTGATAACCCAAGAAAAATTGAATTCGATGATTGCCGCTGCTTGTGAAGCTGGGAATGTTTCTTTAGTGGAGGCCGATTTGTTCCAAGCGGGCAAGCGTAAAATGCTTCGCTTGTTTGTTGATAAACCTGAAGGCGTGACTATTGGTGATTGTACTAAAGTCAGTAGAACGCTTTCTGCTGCTTTGGATTTGGACCCAGATGTAATAGAAGGGGCTTTTACTTTAGAAGTTTCTTCGCCAGGCCTAGACCGCCCATTGAAGTCCGAAGCGGATTTTTTGAGAAATGTTGGGAGACGCTTGAGAATTACGCGTTCAACAGGAAAACCTGTGACTGGCGTTTTAAAAAGCGTTGATAATGAATGTTTAACCGTGGAATTGATGGGAAACGCAGGAGATATGCAAGTACCACGTTCCGAAATCCTTTCTGCTAAAGCAGATGTTCAAATTTAGTATCAAGAGGGCTCACTATGAAACACGAAGCAAAATTAAGTCTGTTGGATTCTTTGAAGAATGTTATTGAAGCAAAGAATATGGACGATGAAACAGTTATCAAAGCATTGAAAGATTCTTTGACAGCTGCCGCTAAAAAGTACTTGCAACTTAGCAAGCATATCGATGTTGATATTGATATGGAAACAAACGAAGTGCGAGTATTTTTGCGTGTAGAAGTGGTGGAAGATTTCCCCGACTATGATGCTGAAATGAGTGCAGAAGAAGTTCAACAGCTCGATGAACATTATATGCTCGTTGACGAAGCTCGTGAATTTAATGAAGACGCTCAGGCTGGCGATACGCTTGAAATGGAAGTGCCTATGTCTGCTTTTGGACGCCAGGCGATTCAGAATGCAAAACAACTTTTGATGCAAAGCATGCGTGATGCTGAACGTGTCAAAATCCAGAAGGTTTACGAAAATCGTATTGGCTCTTTGATTTCTGGTGAAGTGACTCGCATTGAAGGCCCAAACTTGATTATCAATTTGGGTTCTACAGAAGCTATTTTGCCTCAACGTGAACAGATTCGTAAAGAACGTTGGAAACAAGGTGATTCTGTTAAAGCAGTTATTTTAAAAATTGATGAAAATGCCAAATTTGGTTCTCCACTTGTTGTGCTTTCAAGAACACATGAATCTTTCTTGAAAGAATTGCTTAGACAAGAAGTTCCTGAAATTTATGAAGGCTCTGTTGAAATTAAGAATATTGTCCGTGACCCGGGCTATCGTGCAAAAATTGCTGTTTTAGCTCGCGATGAACGTATAGACCCTGTTGGTGCTTGCGTTGGTATGAAAGGGGCTCGCGTACAAGCTATTGTTCGTGAGCTCTCTAATGAACGTATTGAATTTGTGGTTTGGAGCGAAGATGTAGAAACTTATATCCGCCATGCTCTTAGCCCTGCAAACATTGTGAAGTTCATTGAAATTCCTAGAACAAATCGTATCGTTGTGATTATTGATACTGAAAACTTAGCTCAGGCAATTGGTCGCAATGGACAGAATGTTCGTCTTGCTTCTACTTTGGTAAGCCGTTCTTTAGATGTATTTGGCGAAAAAGAATGGTCTGAAAAGAGTGAAGAAGAAAAGGAAAGAGTTTTGACTCCGAAACAAAGAGAAATTATTCGTGAAGTTGTAGAAAGACGCCCTTTGGAAGATATGCTTGAAGAAAGTTCGGAAATTAGTGAAGAAGTCGAAGTTTCTAAAGAAGAAGGTTCCGTTGAAGAATAATTTTGGAGCATAGACTAGATGAGTAATGAAGAACACAAAAAACCAAGCCAATGGGCAAAAGAGAAAGGGCTGACTTCAAATGTCGTTTTGAAGTTGCTCCGTGATAATGGGTTTGAAGTTAAAACCGCTTTTAGCCCTGTACCTATTTCACAATTTGCGACCATTGAAAAAGCTGCAGAAGAAGAAAAGCGTAAACAAGACGCTCGCAACAAGAAAAAACAACCTGCAAAAGCAGATGAACAAACTCCTGCAGAACAGGCTCCTGCGGAACAGGCTTCTACAACTTCTGCAACGGGTAGAAAGTTAACAGGTACTTTGGGAAAGAAAAAGCCTACGACTCCAAAGGTTGTAATTGCTCCAAAGAAACCAGTAGCAAAAGATGCTACTAAAGAAATTGCTAAACCAGAAGTTAAAGAACAAGAAACAACTTCTGTAAAGCAAGAGGTGAAAAAACAACCTGCACCACAAAAATCTGTTTCGCAGAATACAGACAAAAAGAAAGATCCTCCTAGACAAGTTCCTAAAGTGGATTTGAAAAAGGATTCTCTAGAACAAGCAAAACCTGCTAATGTGCAAATGCTTTCTCAGGATAAATTGAGAAAACCAGAGTTGAAAGCGCAGGTGTTACCGCCTTCTGCTGAAATGCTTGCTCGTATCCAGAAGTCTCGCCAACAGCAATCTTCTCCGCAAGGTGGACGTAGACCAAATAGAAACAATACAAATAACCAACAAGGTTATACAGGAACATTTGGTCGTACATCGTCTGCTAATTCTAACAATAATGATAATAACCATCGTCGTCATGGACAAAACCAAAACCACGGCAACAATCGCTCTTACCAGCAAGGTGGCGGCCGTGATGGTGGTTTTACCGGTGGTTCAATGCAGGATGCTTTTGGCGCATCTCGTAATGGAGCTAATTTGGTTGCTTCTATGGGAGGCCCAAACAATGCTTCTCGTGGTGGAAAACAAGGTGGTCGTAATGGCGGTAAAAATGACCGCAATAACGAACGCAATAGAAATAAAGACAGGCAAGAACAACGCGAACAACAAGATGCAGTACGTCAGAATGTTTCTCGCGTGATGGCCTCGTTGTCTAAAAACCCAGTAAAGAAAGTTTACCATAAAGACCGTTCTGTAGATGAATCCGGAGAAGAAAAGAAAATCCTTAAAACTTCAGACTTTATTACAGTCGGTGAACTTGCTGGTCTTATGGAACAAATGCCAGCTCGCGTTATCGCAAAATGTATGGAAATGGGAATGATGGTCACAATCAATGCCCGTCTTGATTTTGAAACCATACAAGTTCTTGCTGATGACTTTGGCTTTGAAGCCCAATTGATGGAAGAATACGAAGAAGATGTTCTTGGTGTTGAAGAAGACCAAGAAGAAAATCTCCAACCGCGTTCTCCTGTGGTGACTGTAATGGGCCACGTGGACCATGGTAAAACGTCTTTGCTTGACTGGATTCGTAAATCACATGTTGTGGCTGGTGAATCTGGTGGTATTACACAGCACATTGGTGCTTATGAAGTAACCACACCTGTTGGAAAAGTAACATTCCTTGATACTCCGGGTCACGAAGCATTTAGTGCTATGCGTGCTCGCGGTTCTCAAGTGACAGATGTTATTGTGCTTGTTGTAGCTGCTGATTCTATGGTGATGCCGCAGACAGTTGAATCCATTGAACTTGCTCATAGAGAAAAAGTTCCTTTGGTCGTAGCGATTACTAAAATTGATTTGCCAACCGCTAACCCAGATAAAATCCGTGCGCAACTTGCTGAACGCGGTGTTGAAGTGGAACAATGGGGCGGTACAACTAGCTGTATAGAAGTTTCTGCCCGTTCAGGCCAGGGTATGGAAGAATTGCTTGAAACTCTTGCGCTTGAAACAGAAGTGCTTGAACTTAGAGCAAACCCGAATGCAAGAGCGAAAGGAGCTGTTGTAGAATCTAAGCTAGATGCTGGTAAAGGTTCTATGGCAACCATTCTTATCCAGAATGGTACATTGCATGTTGGTGATCCATTTGTTTGCGGTATTTATTCTGGTCGTGTTCGTGCAATGTTTAATGAACGCGGTGAAAACCGCAAAGAAGCTGGCCCATCTACTCCTTGTCAGGTTCTTGGTTTTGATGGCACCCCACAAGCTGGCGACGATTTAATTGTTGTTGAAGACGAAAAGACGGCAAGAGAAATCGCTTCTAAACGCAGAATGGCCGCTCGTGAACGCGACCTTCGTGCAAGAAAGACTGTTTCTCTTGAAAATTCTTTCAATGGCGTTAAGGAAGGTAAAGTTTCTGAATTGAACTTGATTGTTAAAGCTGACGTGGGTGGTTCTGCTGAAGCGTTGGCAGCAAGTCTTGAAAAACTTTCTAACAAAGAAGTTAAAGTCAATATTATCCGTAAAGGTGTTGGTGCTATTACAGATTCCGATGTCTTGTTTGCCACAACGGCTCAAGCTGTAATTATCGCGTTCCATTTAATGCCTTCAGCTTCTATCCGTGAAATGGCAGAAAAAGATGGTATTGAAATCCGTACATACCGCGTGATTTATGACTGTATTGAAGATATCCAGAACGTAGTTGAAGGTCTCTTGAAACCGAAATTACGCGAAGAAATTATCGGTGAAGCTGAAATCAGAGAACTCTTCAAAATACCAAAAGTCGGCATGATTGCTGGCTGTATGGTAACTGATGGTGAAGTGAATCGCGATAGTCATGTGCGCTTATACCGCAAAGGTGTTGAAATCGGCGTAACTCATGTTACTTCTCTTAAGCGTCATAAAGATGATGTGAAGAATGTGGCTCGTGGCTTTGAATGTGGTATTGGCTTAAAAGGCAATGACAACATTCAAGTGGGCGATACTTTGATGTTCTTCAAGAAGGTAGAAGTGGCAAGAACTCTTGCTGATGTCGCTCGTGAAGAAGCAGAAGAAAAAAAGAATGCTGAAAAAAAGGATGCTGAATAGTTTTTGAAAATGCAAAGTCTTGTGCACACAAGATTTTGCGTTTTTAAGGCACTTGTTTTTAGCATTTGTTCTTAAAAAATGAAAACTATTTTTTAAGAGAAAAAAGGAATTTGAAATGAGTCGTCGTACAGAACGTTTAGGTGTTCTTTTCCGCGAAGAAATTAGTGCTTTGCTTCAGCGAGGCCTAAAAGACCCGCGTGTTGGTTTTGCCACCATCCAGAGGGTTGATATCGTAGAAGATTTAAGCTATGCAAAAGTTTTCGTTTCTGTAATGGGTTCTGACAAAGAAAAGAACGATACTTTAATTGGACTTCGCAATTCTGCTGGATTTATCCGCCAGCATTTAGGGAAAATTATTAAGATTCGCAAAATACCAGAGTTGACATTTGTTGAAGATGCCAATTTAGATTACGCTATTCGTATTGAATCTATTTTAGCCGATATGAAAAGCAAAGGGGAATTGGATTGACGCATCCTGGATTTGTCTTGCTGGATAAACCAGCAGGCGATACTTCCTTTAAAGCGTTGTTTCCTTTGAAACGGTTGTTTGGCACGCGACGAATTGGCCATGCCGGGACTCTTGACTTGCGGGCTTCTGGTTTGATTATTGCGGCTGTAGAACGCGCTACTCGATTGCTGCCATTTATTGAAGTTGCTGATAAAACTTATCGTTTTAAACTTCATTTAGGTTTTGAAACAGATACTTTAGAATGGGACGGAAAATTAGTTTTTCAAGGAGAAGCAAAAGAAATTACTGAAGAATCTTTAAAGCAGATTCTCCCTGATTTTTTAGGCGAACAAGAACAAATCCCGCCCAATTATAGCGCTATCAAAATTAATGGAGTTCGTGCTTCTGATTTAACGCATCGCGGGAGAAACGTAACTCTTTCTTCAAGAAAAATCCGGATAGATTCGTTAGTTTGTTTAGGGAAATCTAGCACCCAACTTGAGGAAACAGGAAAATCTTTTGCTGTATTTGATATGGAATGCCGTTGTTCAAAAGGCACTTATATTAGAGCGTTGTGCAGAGACTTAGGGCATGCTCTTGGAACTTATGGTTGTGTTTCTGAAATTCGCAGAACAGCAATAGGTAATATTTCTGTAGAAAATGCAGTTTTACCGTCGGAACTTTCTCTTTCATCTTTATTGTCGGTAGATAAAATTTTGCCTTATCCGTTATTTCGTTTGCATGAAAACCAGATAAAAGCTTTGCGCGATGGCAAATGGATTTCTTTTAAAAGTGAATCAGCTAAAGAAGAATCTCTTTGTTTTGCAGCAAATGAAAATGGAATGGTACAAGCTCTTTGTTCTTTAGAACCTGGCAAACTTCGTCCTAAATTTTTTATTGGGCAAGATAATGAGTAAACGAGCTTTGACATTAGGAAATTTTGATGGTTGTCATTTAGGGCACCAAGCGCTTTTTCGCACGTTAAAGCAAGATGCAGAAACATTGGGTTTAATTCCAACAGTTGTTTCTTTTTTACCGCATACCAATTATGTTTTAGGAACTCCTGGCGAACCCGCTCTTTTAACGACAAATGAAGAAAAAGAAGAATTTGTCCGTAGTTTAGGTTTAGATTATCTGACCATTCCTTTTTCAAGAGAATTAGCGAACCTTTCTTATGATGAATTTATCCGAAAAGAATTGTGTGCAAAACTTGGAATGCAGGCAATGTATTTTGGTCATGATCATCATTTTGGGAAAGCTGGCTCTGGTAATTTTGAAAGTATTTCAAAGAAGTTTCCTGAAATACACACAAGACAACTTTCGATAGTATTGCATAAAGGCGAACGAGTGAGTTCTTCTGCTGTAAGGAATGCTTTATTGAATGGCGATGTGGCAAGGGCTCAAGCTTATTTAGGTAGGCCTTATCGTTTTTTAGGAAAAGTGGTTGCCGGAAAAAAAATGGGAAATACGATAGGTTTTCCGACCGCGAATCTTGAAGTAGAACCTTACAAGTTTATTCCACTTTATGGCGTTTATGCAGCAACAGCGCGTTTAAAAGACGGTCGTGTTTTCAGAGCCGTTGTAAATATTGGCGTGCAACCTTCAGTAGGCATTATGCCTCTTCGGATAGAAGCTCATATTTTGAATTTTTCAGAAGATATTTATGGGCAAACACTTTCTTTAGATTTGTTAGAATTTTTAAGGCCTGAACGAAAATTTGAATCACTTGATGAATTGATCCATCAAATTTCTTTAGATGTTGCTTTAGCAACAGATTTTCATTCACCTTTTTCAGATAAAGAAATATTGTAATTTAACGGCGCCGGTCACGATTTTTGGGCAAAGAAGTACGGCGCCTTTCTTTTAAGCCAACTCGGGCTTCTGAAGAATTTGTTTTTCGATTTTTATCTTGCGTTGGGAAATATTTTTCTTTAGAATTGAGATTGTCTCTTGAAAGTAATAGTCTAGAAATTTTTCCCATTTTAAGTCTTTCAAGTGTATCGCGGATCCATGGGCGGTTTTCAGGAATATACCAAAAGAAAAATCTTTGTTGAGATTTTTTTTGTTCGGGTTTCTTAGCTACATAAAGAGGCTTGTTGTCTGGCCCGAGTTCTGCATGGTACATTTCGGTTGCAATGGTTAAAGGCGTTGGTGTAAAATCTTGAACTTGTTCTAAACGGAAACCAAGTTGCTTTGTTTCTAAAGCAAGTTCTGCCATATCGGCTTCAGTACAGCCTGGGTGACTAGAAATAAAGTAAGGGATAATTTGTTGCTTTTTACCAATCTTTGCACATTCTTTATCAAAGAACTTTTTGAATCGATGAAACAATTCAAAAGAAGGTTTTCGCATAAGTTGCAACACAGGTGTAGAAGTATGTTCTGGAGCGACTTTTAAACGGCCACTTACATGAAAGTCAATAAGTTCTTTAGCGTAAGCTTCATGATCTTTTTTGAGATTGTTGTCGTCGGTATCTTGTAAAAGTAAATCGTAACGAACGCCGCTTCCAATAAAAAGGTGTTTGACTTTTGGGTGGTTTCTAATTTCTTGATAAAGTGAAAGTAATTCTTTATGTGATGTGTTTAAGTTGTTGCAAATTTTAGGAAAAAGGCAACTAGGTCGAGCACATTTTTCACAGCGTGATTTATCCATTCCGCCCATGCGATACATGTTTGCAGAGGGGCCACCTAAATCAGTTATGGTGCCAGCAAAACCTTCCATTTGCGTGACAATTTCAACTTCGCGTAAAATACTTTCTCTGCTTCGGCTTGCAATAAATTTCCCTTGATGGGCGTTTATAGCACAAAAGCTACAACCGCCAAAACAACCACGGTGAGAATTGATTGAAAATTTTATCATTTCAAAAGCAGGTACTGGCCCCCGTTTTTTGTATCGTGGATGTGGGGCTCGCATATAAGGGTATTCAAAACTTTCATCGAGTTCTCCATAAGCCATTGGTGGGTAAGGAGGGTTTACCACAACGCTTTTGTCTTGAACGTTTTGAATGATTCGTTTGCTATGCATTTTATTTGTTTCAATTTCAAACAAGCGAAAGTTTTTGAATTGGATTTGTTTGTCTTTTTCACATTCTTCAAAATCTGAAAGTTGTAAATCTTCCCAAAGTTTATTTTTAGGAACGTTTTCTTTAGGTGTTAAGTAAGCCGTTTGAGGAATCGAATTCATGTTCTTTATAGGAACGCCTTTTTTAATTAATCGAATAATTTCTTTTAAAGGCTTTTCTCCCATACCATAAACAAGCAAATCTGCATTTGTATCAAATAAAATACTTGGTTTTATTTTGTTTTGCCAATAATCGTAATGAGAAATTCTTCGCAAACTTGATTCTAGACCACCGATAATAACTGGTGTTTCTGGGAATAATTTTTTGAGAATTTGTGTGTAAACATAAACAGCGTAATCAGGTCTAAAGCCTGATTTACCACCTGGAGTAAAAGCATCGTCATGGCGTAATCGTTTGTTTGCTGTATAATGATTGACCATGCTATCCATACCACTTGATACAGCAAAGAAAAGTCTTGGTTTTCCAAGTTTTTTAAAATCTCTTAAGTCGTCTCGCCAATTAGGTTGTGGGAGTACAGCGACTCGTAATCCTTCGTGTTCAAATAATCTTGAAACAACAGCGTGTCCAAAAGAAGGGTGGTCTACGTAAGCGTCAGCACTAACGACTATGATATCTACATAATCCCACGAGCGCTCTTCTAAATCTTCTTTGCTTATTGGTAAAAAAGGCATGTTATGAATTTAGAAATATTGTTTTGACTTTGAATCAGAGAAAAGAAAAATGCTTTCTCTCTTATTTTATTGAACCCTTGTTCAGTATCTGCTTTGATTTTGAATAAACTTGCAAAGAGATTCGTTAGATTTTCATTCGTTAGTCAATGGATATTTATATTGTGCGTGAAAATTCTATTTTTGTTTTACCTTTAACATAGGGTGATATATGGCAATAAAGAAAGAAATGCTAGAAGATTTAGAACGTCGCCGTCAGTTGATTGCGGGCGATCAATCTAAAATAGAAGCACGTCATGCTAAGGGATTAATGACTGCAAGAGAAAGGATTCAAGGACTTGTAGATTCTGGTTCTTTCCAAGAAGCTGGTGCTCATGTTGACCATGATATTCGTGGTTTTGGCTTTGAGAAAAAAGTGTTACCTGGTGATGGGGTTGTAACCGGTCTTGGACTCGTGGATGGACGTCCGGTTTCTGTTATTAGCCAGGATTTTATGGTTAGTGGTGGTTCCTTAGGTTCTCGTCATGCAAGAAAAATGGCTGAAACCATGCAACAAGCAACAGAGCTAGGGAATCCAATTATCAGTATGAACGATTCTGGTGGCGCTCGTATTCAGGAAGGCGTTCGTAGTCTTGCAGGTTATGGTCAGGTATTTCGCGCAAACGTTCTTGCTTCAGGTGTTGTTCCGCAAATTGCTTTGATTGCTGGTCCTTGCGCTGGTGGTGCGGCTTATAGCCCGGCACTTATGGATTTCTGTATTCAAGTTAAAAAGCAATCTAACATGTTTATCTGCGGGCCTGAAGTGATTAAAGCAGCAACTGGTCAAGAAGCTCCGTTAGATCAATTTGCAACTGCAGAAGCACACGCCTCTGTTTCTGGTAACGTTCATTTTGTGGCAGAAAATGATAAAGATGCTCTTGATATTATCAAGCGCTTGCTGAGCTATTTGCCAAGCAATAATATGCAAGATCCGCCACATCGTTTTTCTGAACAACTTTCTTTAGAACCAGATTATGGCATGAACGAAATTGTGCCTGAAGAACCCAAAACACCACTAGATGCTTATCAAGTAATTGACCGTTTAGTAGATGCTGGGGAATGGTTTGAAGTCAAAAAAGATTTTGCTCGCAACATGATAACGGGTTTTGCTCGAATTGACGGCATCGTTGTGGGGATTTTAGCAAACCAACCAAAGGTAAAAGCGGGTTGTATTGATATTGATGCTTCTGATAAAGCAGCAGAATTTATTAACTTTTGTAATGCGTTCAATATTCCAATTGTAACGCTTATGGACGTGCCTGGGTTTATGCCTGGACTCGCTCAGGAACGCGGCGGAATTATCCGTCATGGAGCGAAAGTGCTTTATGCTTATGCAAATTGTACAGTACCTCTTGTGACAGTAATTATGCGCAAGGCGTATGGTGGTGCTTACATTGCCATGGGTTCAAAAGATCTTTGTGCTGATGTAGTTTACGCTTGGCCTACTGCGGAGATTGCTGTCATGGGTGCGGAAGGAGCCGCGAAGATTATTTATAAGAAGGAACTTGCTAGTGCAGCTGACCCGCAGGCAAAATTCCGTGAACTCGCTGAAGATTATCGTCAGAAGTTCTCGAATCCTTACCAAGCGGCAGAATCAGACATCATTACTGATGTGATTTCACCAGCTGAAACTCGTTATAAAGTAGCACTGAGTTTGCGCTCCTTGTTAACGAAACGCGTGGCAAGACCTTCCAAGAAAAGTGGGTTAAGTCCGTTATGATTACAGATTCAACAGCGACAGATACTGTCGCAAACATTGTTTCAGACGCAGCGCCGGTACCACAAGCAGTGGTAGCTCAGCCGGTTAGTCGTTTTGAAGAACAACTTTCGTTGTTGCCTGATTCGATTGAAACTCCTTTAAGAGAACAACTCGGATTCTTGCCTGAATCTACAGTTTTTGAAATTGTAGAAACTCATGGTGGTGGTGCCGCTATTCTTTATAAGGAATATTCTCAAGCGAAACAAGCAAATGATATTCGAAAGGCAAAAGAAGATGCTGCCGGTAAGAAAGCTCTCCCAATAGCAAAGGCAAAATTGGGCGATACTTATTACACAGGAAAAGGTACAGAAACGGCAGAATTTAGTATAGGCAAATTGGTCGAATTCCAAGCCACAGGTTTGATTGTGGTTATGATGGTTATTGTTGGACTTTGCCTTTTGTGTTATGCTCTTTCGTTTATAATGCAAAAACTTGGTCTGGTAAAAGCTCCACAAGCTGCTCAGCCAGTTGCTCCAGCAGTTCAAGCACCGCAAGTACCAACAATTGCGCCTGCAAAATGCACATTAGACCCAAATGCACCAAGCGTTCACCCTGGGTTTACTAATAAGCAATTGCAAGCATTTTTGAGTATGGCTGCTGTTGCAGCTCTTGATGTGCATCCAGGGCTTACCAACGACCAATTAGCGGTCATTTTTGCAATCGCTGCGGCTGAAGTTCTTGGCGAACCTTGCCAAGTTGTTCAATTCCGTCCGCAAAACGCGACTCAATGGGCATGGGTAGCTCAGGGTCGTGCAGAACTTCACTCCAATGGGCTCAGATAGCCGAAGGATATTTATTATGAAAAAGATGATTCGTATTACTTTTGAAGGCAAGAGCTACGATGTGGAAGTCGAAGTTCTGAATGGTGCAGTAGCTCCTGCTGCCGTTGCTCAAACAGCACCTGTTGCTGCAGTTGCAGCTCCAGCTGTAGCTCCAGCTCCTGTAGCACCTGCTCCAGCTGCTGGCGCAGGAACTCCAGTACCTAGCCCAATGATGGGTCTTGTTTTTAAAATGAAAGTTAAAGTTGGTGATACAGTTGCAGCTAACCAAGAAATTGTTGTTCTTGAAGCTATGAAAATGGAAACACCTGTATACGCTCCTGTTGCTGGTACTGTAACAGCAATTAATGTAAAGGAACAGGATTCTGTTTCCGAAGGTCAAGTTCTCTTGACAATCGGCTAAGGAGTCATTATGGGAGAAATTTTTTCCGCAGTCGGCGAAATGCTCGCTAACGATACTGGCTTTCAGTACATAACACCAGGTATGGTGATTATGTGGGTTGTCAGTGGCGTCTTGATGTATTTGGCGATTGTTAAGAAATATGAACCGCTTTTGCTTTTGCCTATTGCTCTTGGAGCATTAGCTGTAAATTTGCCTACAAAGCTTTTTTACGACGGTGGCTGGAGCATTGAAGGAATGTTTACTCCAACAGCTGGTTTATATTATTACATAAGCCAAGGTATTCACCTTGAACTTTTCCCACCAATTATTTTCTTGGGTGTTGGCGCAATGACTGACTTTGGTCCGTTGATTGCTAATCCAAGAACTCTTCTTTTAGGTGGTGGAGCTCAATTTGGTGTATTTGCGACCATGTTCTGTGCAGTTGCTTTTGGTGGATTCACTCTTGGTGAAGCAGCTTCTATCGGTATTATCGGTGGAGCAGATGGTCCTACATCTATCTTTACAGCAAACAAATTGGCTAAACATTTGATTGGCCCTATTGCTGTTGCTGCTTATACTTATATGGCTCTTGTTCCTTTGATTCAACCGCCAATTATGCGTTTGATGACAACTGAAAAAGAACGTAAAATCCGCATGAAAAGCTTACGTCCTGTTTCTAAACTTGAACGCATTGTATTTGCTGTGATGGTGATGGTTGTTTGTATCTTGGTTGTGCCAGATGCTTCTGCTTTGATTATCATGCTTATGCTTGGTAATATCTTTAAAGAAAGTGGTGTAGTAGAACGCCTTGTAAAAACAGCTCAGAATGAACTTATGAATATTGTAACGATTTTCTTAGGTACTTCTGTTGGTTTGACTATGGTCTCTGACATTTTCCTTCGCCCACAGACATTGATGATTATTGCTATGGGTGTGGTTGCTTTTGGTTTCTCTACAGCAGCAGGGCTTTTCCTTGCAAAAGTGATGAACTGGTGCAGTCCGAAAAATCCAGTGAACCCTTTAATTGGTTCTGCTGGCGTTTCGGCAGTGCCTATGGCCGCTCGCGTATCTCAAGTTGAAGGTGCTAAGAGTGATCCTCAAAACTTCTTGCTTATGCATGCAATGGGGCCAAACGTAGCTGGTGTTATCGGAACTGCAGTAGCTGCTGGTTATATGATTTCAAGACTTGCTTAAGTTTTAAAATCAAAGTTTAAAAAAGGCAGAAAGGTTTCTTTCTGTCTTTTTTTATTAGTATTTTTTTTAACACAATAAAGTAAGATATCTAGAGAATTTATTGTTATATGTTAAATTATTATGAAAAATCACGTATCTTCATTTTATTTTAAGTTCATTATTTTTTCTCTTTTATTTACTTCATTTATTTTTGCTAAACAAGTAAATGTATCTACAACAGATGGCCTTGTTCAAGCAGCATTGAATTCAAAAGCAGGAGATACTATTTGGGTTTATCCAGGCAAATATGAATTAGGCAGGGACTTGTGTAATAATGATACTTTTGTTAATTCTACTGGTCGTGATTGTGGTTTAATTTGGTTAGGTAATAGCGGCACAAAAGAACATCCAATTGTTCTTGTTGGTAAAGATCCTGCGAATCCTCCTGATATTTATGGAACCACAATAATGAAAGACGTAGGAATTCATATTACAGGCGATTATGTTTTTTTAAAAAATTTAAGAATACACACATTTAGTAAAGGCGTTGTTTTTGATAATGCGAATGATGCTCTTTTAGAAGATTGTGAGGTTTTTAACACTGGAACTGAAATTATTCATGTTCGAGATTCTAGTCAAAGGGTTGTTTTAAATCGTAATTTAATTCATCGTTCTGGATTTGATATAGCTCGTTATGGGGAAGGAATTTATGTCGGAACGTACCATACTGGTTGGGCGTCTTCTCAGCAATCAGATAAAAATGCTGGTTATTGGGGAAGTGCTGCTTCTCAACATCGTTATAGTGGCTATGATTGGCGTGTAGATGAAACTCAGATTACGTGTAATGTAGTGAAAGCGACAACTGCTGAAAATGTAGATATCAAAGAAGGAACTAGGAATGGTTTAATTAAAGGAAATATGTTTGTTGGTGATTGGACGAATACGCAATTAGTAGGTCCTTATGATTCTGATGATTCGAATATTGATATGAAAGGTTCGTATTGGAAAGTTAAAGATAACTACATGTATAATTCTAAAAAAATAGGATTACCTTATTATAACCCACATTTTCGTTATTTTGTAGAAGAAGTGGTGATGCGCGGTGATAATGTAAAGAAGTATGAAAATGCTATGGGGTATTATGTCACTGCAGATAATTATGCTCAAAATGGTTGGTGTGATAATAGTTCTGGCGATAAGAATGAATGCTTGGAAGCGGATAATAAAATTGTTGAATCGATAAGAGAAGTTCGTAATGATTGTAAGGAATTGTTTGTTATTCCTGGAAAGCCTATTACTTATTCAAATGTAGATTTTGATGCTTTAGATTCTAATCGAGTTTCGTCAATAGATGTTTTTTCTCCTGATGCCGGAACTGCAGCGTCATATTCTAGTTATGAAGCAGAAAACGCTCTTTTAGAAAATTGTTATCAAACGTTGTCACATGATTCTGCATCAGGTGGAAAATATGTTATTACGAAAGGAACGGGGAATATTACTTTTTCAGTGAATGTTCCTAAAGCAGGGTATTATGAAGTTTTAATTCGTTACAGTAATACCGCATCGCAAGGGAATTTTCAAGGGATTTATTTGAATGATAGTTCTGCTAGAGTCGCTCGCCCGTATTTTCCATTGACTCTAGAGGGAAATGTTGGAACAGCAAAGGCGGCGTTTAGTGAGATTCCTGTAGTGTTATTATTAAAACAGGGAAGCAATACGATTAAAATTCAAAAAGAGTGGGGGTATGTAGATATAGATAAAATTTCTGTACCAATCCCTCAAGAAAAAACTTCTAGTTCTTCTTCAAGTCAAGAGGTTGTTTCATCTTCTTCAAATATTCCGGTATCTTCTTCATCAAATCAGCCAATTGCGTCTTCATCTTCTTCTGTAATGATGTCCTCTTCTTCATCAAAAGATGAAGTTGGTTTTCAAAATGTTGATTATGAAGCCGAAAACGCTCAATATGTTGGTTCTATGTGCGAAGAAAAAACGCACGCAACAGCTTCTGGTGGAAAATATATTCGTACGGTAACAGATTGCGATATTACGTTTAATAATGTTGAAGTTCCTTCTGCAGGTTCTTACGATGTTGTTATTCGTTTTAGTAATACGGCCTCCAATGCAAAATACCAATATGTTTATGTGAATGGTTCTAGAGTTGCGGAATTAGAATTCCCTGTAACACTTGGAGGCAATGTAGGTGGGGCTAATGCTGCATTTGAAGACAAGGCAATTAGTGTTTCATTGAATGCTGGTAAGAATACACTTGCTATTATGAAATCATGGGGGCATGTGGATATAGATAAAATTTCAGTTTCTGTGCCTCAAGACAATCCAGTCTCCTCATCCTCTTCAAGTTCAGTCGTATCATCATCGTCAAGTTTGTCGGCTCCAACTTTAGCAGACGCGTCTTACAGTGTAGAAGAAAATAGTATGGCAGGTTTAGTTCTTGGAACTTTAGTTGCAACTGACCCAGATGAATCTGCTCCGAATAACACGTTTACTTACAAGGTGCTTTCAGGAAATAACGCTGGAATGTTTGCCCTTTCAGATGCCGGGAAGTTGAGCGTTGCAAAAGACGGATTGGATTATGAAACGGTAACTTCATATACATTGACAGTTCAAGTATCAGATGCAGGCACTCCAAGTTTGAGTGACACCGCTATCGTGAAAATTTCTGTTTTCAATGTAAATGAAAAGCCAGAAATTGCAGATGCGTCTTACAGTGTAGAAGAAAATAGTGTGGCAGGTTTAGTTCTTGGAACTTTAGTCGCAATTGACCCAGATGAATCTGCGCCGAATAACACGCTTACTTACAAGGTGCTTTCAGGAAATAACGCTGGAATGTTTACCCTTTCAGATGCTGGGAAGTTGAGCGTTGCAAAAGACGGATTGGATTATGAAACGATAACTTCATATACATTGATAGTTCAAGTATCGGACGCAGGAACGCCAAGTTTGAGTGACACCGCTATCGTGAAAATTTCTGTTCTCAATGTAAACGAAAAGCCGGTAGTTATTGAATCCTCGTCCTCTATTTCATTGCCCTCTTCGTCATCAAGTTTGCAAGTAGAATCGTCCTCTTCAGAAGAAATAATCACGTCTTCTTCGTCAAGTACAGTAGTTGAATCGTCTTCTTCGTCATCAAGCTTGCAGGTAGAATCGTCATCATCAGAAGAAACTATCTTGCCTTCATCTTCTTCAATAGACGAATCTAGTAGTTCTGCGGTGTTGTGGATTGAATACAGAAATTCATTGAATCTATTCAAAGTGATGGTTCAAGAAAAAAATCTTTTAATTGATAATCTTTCGCAAATTGAAACATATAATGTTCTTGATTTGCAAGGTCGTTTAATTTGTTCTGGAAGATTGAACCAAGGCATGAATTCAATATACTTGCAAAATTCTGGCATTTATCTTGTTAAAATAGGTAATTCTATTCAGAAAATTAAAATTCATTAAATTTATGCTTGTTTAAAAATTTGATTTGAAAAATCTTGTGATTTAGAGAAGTATTAAAAAGGATTGAATGGTGAAAAATTCAATCCTTTTTTGTATAAAGAAAATTACTGGTTACGTAGACAGGTTCTTTTTTTGTGTCTAAAGGTAATTTTTATTTGTTATTTGTGAATTCTAATTCTTGTTAGGCTTGGCGACACTAATTGTCGTTCCTTTTGGGTAAATTTTTTAATAGTCGGCAAAACCAGTGAATAAATGCAAAAATTTTGCATAAAAATAAGGAGACTCTATGTCAGAAGGAAAAGAATTAGTTGAAATAGGAAAAAAGGCAGCTCCAGTAGCATGTATTGGAGTTGGCGCAGCAGTTGGGTCAATGATTGCACCGGGGGTTGGAACTGCTGTTGGTTCTGGAATTGGTGCGATAATTTGGGGAACTGCTACAATTATTAAAGCAGTAAAAGAGAACAGAATAAAACAGATGTTTTTTAGTTTTATGGGCTGTCGTGTTTTAAAATAAAAATTTGAGTTTCTTGTGGTAAAGGTATTTGTTTGGTGCCTTTTGGGTAGTTTTTTTGTTTAATTAGTTTTCCGTCAAGGTTGTAGAATTTAAAAGTTTGGCTTTCTGAAAGAGGTGTTTTTAAAAAGAAAAATTTTCCTGAAATTAATTTCGGGTTTTCTTTTATAAATACTTTTTGAGTGAATAACGCTGTTGATGAATCTGCGACAGATGAATCGGGCTTTTCAAGAATTTCTTGTTTTGAACTGACTGGAATGGAATCTAAAGAAACAATGAAATTATCGTAACGAGCAAAAACATCTTTAGTCGGAGACCAACTTAAATTGCTACCACCATGAAAGGTGGATAAATAAAAGATGTCTATTTTTTCATTGGCGAAATCGCGTAAGCGTAAAGTGTCTAAATCAAGAGCAAGTTCTCCATCAAACCAACTTTGAAGGATTCCGTTTTTATCGCCATGACCTTCCGTTGGTACTGAATTGAGTTTTATGCGAGTGACTAGCCGGTGCCATTTTCCAGGAATAAATTGTTTTATGGGTTTTGTCTCTCCAAGGTTCCATTTAGCGTCATCGCCATAAATTGATGCTTGTTCAACGAAATAGAGGTATTGAACAACTTGCCCGTCTTGTCGCCACATAATTCTTGCACTCCAGCCATCACCTGTTGATGGGCGGTTTCCGCCAGTATAGCATTTGCCACCACAGAGTCCGGGGAGTTTCCCGCCTAAAACAAATTCAAAACCTTCTTCAAATAAGATGTCGTAAGCAAGCCACATTTCTTCTGCTGGTTGGGTGAGTGGTTGTTTTATTTGGCCTGCACAAGCTTTGGCTGAATCAGAATCATTTGGCCCAACACAACCAGCAGGGTATTTTAATTGGAGAACCATTCCGTGTTCTTCACTATCATAAACAATTTTTGCGTTTTCGCTATTGTTTTTATCCATGGCATACCAACTGCTAGCGCCATCTTTTTTGACAAAGTCTTCTTTGGCAAATGTGTTGGTGTAAATGCCTTCGGTTCTATTTTCAAAATCTACAGAGGAAATGATTTGAGAAAAGGAGAATGTTGTTGTTAAAAGCAGACAGATTACGCTGTGTTTCATAGGAACTCCTTTGCAAGTTGTTTCTAGTAAAATAATATAAAATGATTGAAATGGTATTGGAATTGTGGTGACAAGTTCGGGAATGTCATCGCGAACGTAGTACGGATAGTCATGGCGAGAGGCCTTGTGCCTCGTGGCGATCTAGGCTTTTGTCATTACGAGCGTAGCGAAGTAATCCAAAAACAAGTGTTGCTTGTGAGGAGATTGCTTCTGTCACTACGTTCCATCGCAATGACAAGAACCGAGCGGCATGTTTTGCAATGACAAAAAGCGTGCGGCAAGTTCGCGGAGAAGTAACAAGAACCATGTGGTAAGTTCCATCACAAGTGTGTTAGGGATGGAAGCCCGGCAGGGTTCGGACTAGCGACTTGTCGCGAGGCTGAACGGACGAGTGCCGGCACGAGATAACGCAACAGCCCGACCCGCGCATATTTTTTTGTTCAAGATTTGAGACGCGGGGAACACAAATGGGATTTTTTTGATAGTGGTTTCTTTTGTGGACAAAATTTATGAGAAATTTGTGTTTTTGATGAAATAAAAAATTATATCTAGTTAAAACGATAAGGAGTTTTTATGGAATCTTTTAATTTTTATAGTCCGACTGAATTTGTTTTTGGCCGTGGGCGCGAAAGCGAATGCGGTGAGTTGGTGAAAAAATATGGCGGGAGCAAGGTTTTGCTTCATTTTGGGGGCGCGTCTGCTGAACGTTCTGGCTTGCTTGCTAAGGTGCGCGATTCTCTCTTGAAAGCTGGCGTTGATTTTATTGAATTGGGCGGGGTGAAACCGAATCCTAGAGATTCTAAAGTGTATGAAGGTATTGAACTTTGTCGCCGCGAGAATGTGGATTTTATTCTTTCAGTAGGTGGCGGTTCTTGCATTGATAGTTCTAAGGCGATTGCTGTCGGCGTTTTGTATGATGGCGATTTCTGGGATTTTTATGCGGGTAAAGCTAAGATTGAAAAGGCTTTGCCGGTGGCTACAGTTTTGACTATTGCGGCTGCTGGTTCTGAAGGTTCTGCTTCTTCAGTTGTGACAAAAGAAGATGGTGGCTTGAAACGTGGCATTGGTTCTGATTTGATTCGCCCGAAGTTTTCGGTTTTGAATCCGGAATGGACATGCTCTTTGCCGGCTTATCAAACGGCTTGTGGCGCAACTGATATTATGGCGCATGTTTTTGAACGCTATTTTACAAATACTCCAGAAGTGGAAATTACAGATAGACTTTGTGAAGCTGTTCTTTTAACTATGCTGAAAGAAGTGCCTCGGGTGATTGAAGATCCAAATTGTTATGAGGCTAGAGCTAATATTATGTGGGCCGGAACGGTTGCCCATAATGATATTGTCGGTGTGGGCCGTAGTCAAGATTGGAATAGTCATGGTTTAGAACATGAATTGTCTGGGCTTTATGATGTGGCTCATGGAGCTGGACTTGCTGTGATTATGCCTGCTTGGATGGAATATGTAATGCATCATAATGTGATGCGTTTTGCTCAAATGGCTTGTCGCGTTTTTGGTTGTCAAATGGATTTTGAAAGTCCTGAAAATACAGCTAAAGAAGGAATCAAAAAATTCCGCCGTTTCTTGTCTCGAATTGGTATGCCAATTAATTTTGAAGAATTGGGTGCTAAGGCAGAGGATATTCCTTTGATGGTGGAAAAATTTAATCCTGGCGAAGGACATGGTTTTGTACCTATTAAAGCAAAAGATGCTACGGCAATTTATGAACTAGCGGTGAAAGCTAAAGTGGAATAATTTTTTTGCTTTATTGAAAAGCCTGTGGTCTTTACTACAGGCTTTTATTTTTTTAATGGAGGTTTGCCTTTTTTAGTTCGAATGTCTTGCATGGCTTTTAAAACGTGTTTGTCGGCGTGTAGAATTTTGGTTAATGCTGTTGGAGAAAGTCCAAATGCTTTGGCTGCAATTTTTGTGTCACCACCATTGACTTCTGTAATGTCTAAAACATCGGCAATGAATTGAGCATAGCCTGGGTTAGATGGTTGTATTCTACCATTACTGCCAGGAAATTTTAATTGAGATTCTGGTTTTGGGGTTTCTCTGACATTTAATGCTAAAGAAAGGCGTAATCTGTGTAGTGCGTGGGTTTTATTTTCAGAAACGCTTCTACTTTCACAAGACTTGATTTCTAAATTATAAGGGGCTAAGCGTAAACAAACGCCTGTGTTCGTTTTGTTTCTGTGTTGGCCACCTGGGCCTGAACCTTGAAAACCTTTTAAGGAGCAAGCTCTTAAAAGTTCATCTAATGGTAATCGGAGGTAATCGTCACGATGCATCGTTTACAAAATATAGCACTTACTTGTGTGTTGTTTTGCAGTTTTGCATTTTTGTTTTCGGCATGTGCTGTGTCTAATTCAGGAGTTGTTGGTGAAGCAGCCGCAAAGTCTTCTGGGTATGAAATGCAACAGCAAGAAAAACAACTTTTGTTGGAAAAGACTTTTGCTGATTTGATTGCAACGGTTCAAGCAGGTTCTGACCCTGAAAGTATTTTGCCATTTATTACGGATTCTTCAGAATATTGGTTTGATTCTTTAGAAGTGGCAGCAAAAACAGAAAATGAGGAAATGCTTTCAGTAAGGCCATTTTGTGAAGTTTATATGATTCTTTTGTATCGCATTTATGAACGTGAACATTTGTGGACGGTTCAAGAAGATAGAATGCTTTCGCTTGCTTTTGCTAAAAAAGGAATGCTTTTAAAATTGACTGAATTGGAACTAGGTCCGATGGAAATTAAAAATGATAGAGGAAGTATCGGACTAGCAAGTAGTCCAAAAGTTCCTGTACTTTTGTTTACTTGGGATGATGTGAAATGGGAATTAGATGTTGTGGAGTCTTTCCCATTAGCGACAAAAGGTTTAGAATCAATTGGTGTGAAAAAAGATTGGAGTAATGTAAAATTAGCGTTGTATTTACTTGAAAAAGAATACCGTTATGATTTTAGTTTTATTGATGAATCTTTGTTAGAACCAATTCCATCCATTTAATTTTTTATGAAGTTTTTCTTTTTTTGCATTTTCTTTTTTGCTATAACGCTTTTTGCAAATCCGATTGTCTCTTTTTCGGCAACACCAGCTTTTTCAGGGCAAGAGTTGTTTTTAAAATTAGATGAAATTGGGAAAAATGGGAATTGGATGCGTTTAGATACACTTTCTATTATCGACCCATCAGTTTCAAAAATTTTAAAAAAGAATAAAGGTTTTTTAGCAGTATGGGCTTTAGAATCTCCAATGGTTAAAAGTAAAGTGGCTGTCCTTTCCAAAAAAGGAAAATCAGAAGTTCTGGCATTTTATGAAATAGAAGCATTTGATGCAAAACCTGAACCTTTATCTGTTCATGAAAAACTTTATCCGGAAAATATTTTAACTGATTTTAATGGGGTTTCTACAAATGAATTTGTTCATAAAGATGATTCTGATTTAAAATTAAAAATCAATGACTCAGGCCTTTATTTCTCTTATACAAAACGCGATAAAACCCCACTACGATTTGATACAAAATTTTCAACTCTTACATTTGAAGAAAAAGCAAAAGTAGTTGAAGAATACAGAGACTTTTTTATTTATGAATATGCTTTGATGTTGCGCGCTTTTGTGCAATCAACAAGTGGGATTTTTAATTGGCAATCATGGCATTGGTATTTGCCAAATTGGAACAAAAAATACTTGATTTCTAAAGAAGAAATTCATGCGATTCTTTCAAGCGGTTATCCGCCAGCAATGTTCCGATTGTTTTTTGTAAAAACTTCAAGAAATGTTTTGATTGAAATGCGAACAGACGGAAACGGATATTACGAAATGGACGTTCGGTTGCCATAATTTTCTATTTTGTTGCTTATGCGTTTGTTCTTTGTTGTTTTTGTCCTAGCTTTTGTTGCTTATGCTCAAGTTTTAGAAGATAAACCGGGGCATTTTGTACTTGTTGATTCGGTTCAAGAAAAAACGCTTTCTGCATGTAATGAAGGTAAAAGAATTTTGCCTGAAAAAAGTTTTTATCGTGGCCATTCAAAGTTACCTTATCGTATGTATCGAATAGCTTTGCCTGATTCGTTAAAGCCTATTGTTTCTGTTAAAGATATTTCTACAAGGCAATTAGAAAAATATTGCACAGAAGATACTTTAGAATTTACTGGTGTGATTGTAGAAAAACCAGTTTTCCGAGATGAAATTTGGATGGTAGATATTTGGGTTCCACTTTTAAAAGGGAATAAAAATCAGCCCTTACTCAGGGAATCTTATGAATTAAAAGTTTCTTTTTCTAGAGTTGCATCTGGTAAAACACCGGGTAAGCGGGCTTTGTCAAAAGTCTTAAATCCTAAGGCTGCGTCTAAATATGGCAAACAACAAAGTGTTTCCATTTTACGTAGAAATTCTTCAAACATAAGTGATGCAGAATGGTTGGTGCGTTTTTCGGTTGGTGATAAAAACCCTTCGCAGTTTTCAGAAAATGGCTTGTATGGTGTTTCTTTCCGAGATGTGCGTTCGGCTATGTTGGCTGTTGGAAATGCAAATACTTTAGATGGAATTCGTATAAAAAATTTAGTGTTGTATGGCGCTTCTGCTGATACACTTTCTGAAATCCCTAAAAGTGCTGCTTTGCACAATCCTTTGAATCATTTGAGCGAAGTTCCGTTAGAAGTTAAAGATAAAAATGAAAATGGAATTTTTGATAGTGGGGATTCTCTTTATTTTGTGGGCTACGGGACGTCGATTTGGAAACGGATTGATTTAGAAAAAGCAGATTATGCAAAATCGCCAATGGAGTATTATTTTTCAACTTCGCCTTATTCTTTTTACCAGTATTTTCAATTAGCTTATCAAAGTACAGCAAGAACAAAAGACCTCTCTCAGTCATTGTCGCGAATTGAAGGTACGGCAAAAGAATTAGACTGGTTGCGTTACGTTCGTGCCGAAAAAGAATTGCTTCTTCGTGATACTTATTTTGGTAGAGAAGGCGCTGCGTGGGAGTCGGCAAGTGGTAAAGAGTGGTTTTGGGCTTGGAACTTACCAAATAAAACGACTGATTTAACTGTTGGTGAATTGAAAATGCCACAGACTGAAACTTTGCCTGGGTTATTAAAAGGTAAACCTTCTTATGTATCATTTGCTTTTTTACCTTCACGTTCTACAGGAGTTTCTGATGTTGGAGATGGTATAAGCCAAGCGATGAATTTGTTAGAATCTTCTAAAAGTTATGCCGAACGTATGTCGCATGTGAAATTTTCGGCAAAAGTGAATGGAAAAACTTTAGATACGTTTGATTTACTTTTAGGTGGAAATTTTGTTTCACCAGTTTTAAATTTGAAAAATTCGGGGAATGATTATTCGCTGACTATTTTACCAGTGTCAGGGCATTTTGTTCGTTTTGATGGTTATTCGGTTGCTTATTCTTGGACCCCAGCGACAGATAGTGCTGATTGGATTTTACCGGGAAATGTTTCTGGAAAAATTAAAATACCTGTAGCTTCTGGAAAATCCTTAATGAAATTTAAAAGCCATATTCCAATTGGTATTTTGCCAGTGAATAATGGATTTGCTGTAGATGAAATTAACCCTAAAGAAGATGTTCGGTATTTGCTTTACGCTAAAAATGACATTCATGAAGTAGCAGCTGTTGAAGGAATTGTTACGAGGAAAAATGGTGTGCTTGCAAGGCCTGAACGTATTTCTTCAAAGACTGAATATTTAATAATTGCTCCAGAGATTTTTCAAGATGAAGCCCTTCGTTTAGCTGAATTTAGAGCAGGCAAAGAATCTTCTTTTCCGTTAATGACGACTCTTGTTTTAGTAGAAGACCTTTATCGGTTGTATACGGGTGGCTCTATTTCTCCAGAAGCTATACGAGATTATTTAGCTTATGCTCGTTCAGTTTGTCCAGATTTACGTTATGTACTTTTAGCTGGTTCAGCGCATTTTGATTATCGTAAAATGAATTCTTCTTTACCAGAAATTCGAGTGCCTACTTTTGAAAAAGAAGATGCTGTATTAGAAGATTTTTTTGCAGTTTTGGATTCAGGAGAAGCCATTCGATATGGTCGTTATGATTTAGATTTATCTGTTGGTCGTTTACCCGTTCAAACAATTCAAGATTTTAAAAATTACAATGAAAAGATTTTTTCGCATGAACAAAAAGGAAAAATGGATAATGGCATTTGGCGAAATACGTTAATTTTTGCTGCTGATGATGCTAAAAATGGTGCGAATTTTGACTACCAAAAACATACAGGAAATATTGAAAATTTAGCCGTTTCATTGGATTCTTTAGGGCTTTCACAAAAGAAACGTTTTATTCAAAAAAAGATTTACTTGTTAGATTACGAAGAAGATGCAGCAGGGCAAAAGCCAGAAGCTGCAACGGATTTATTAGATGCTCTTAATCAAGGAGCTTTGTTTACGATTTATTTTGGGCATGGTTCTTTAACGGATTGGGCTAGTGAAGGACTTCTAAAACCAGCATATTTTTCAAGGATTTCTAACGCAGAACGTTATACAATTTTAGCCTCTTTCTCTTGTTCTTTAGGGCGTTTTGATAAAGGCGATGAATTGTCTTTATCCGAGCAATTTGTAAATGAAAAATCTAAAGGCAGTATTATTTCTATTGGAGCATCAAGAGAATCTTATGGTAGCCAAAATGAAACGTTGGCCAAAAATTTTATGTATCATGCTTTGAATGATTCGGCGGTTCGTATTGGTGATGCGTTTATCCGCGGGAAAGGCGTGGGTTATTCAGAGTATTCTTTTTTGCGCTATAATAGTGAACGTTATGTTCTTTTAGGCGAACCAGTGGTTTCAATGCCTGTAGAAAATTATAAGATCCAACTAGAACAAAAAATTGATTCTCTTTTTGCTTTAGACAAAATGGAACTTTCCGGAAAAATTGAAGGCATTGAATCGGGAAAAATTTTCTTGAGTATTCGTGAAGGTGCTAAAGGTAAAACACTTTCGTATTTCCCGGCAAGTGAAGATTCGGTAGGAGTTTCTTATGCAGGCTCTTTAATTTATAGCGAAACGGTTCCTGTAAAGAACGGCTCATTTAAAATGGATTTTATCACGCCTCAAAAAATTGCTTTTGGTGATGCATCCGCAGAAATCTCGGCCTATTTCTATTCAGAAAAAACACCTTATGTTGGTTATTTTTTGAAATCAGGAATTTTAATTGCAGGCACTTCTTCTTATGCTGATTCATTAAAAGATAATACAGCGCCTGAAATCAAAATTTCAACTTGTGCATCTTCTAATGAAACCTATTTATCTGAAGGCCAAACAGTGCGTCTTGAATCACCGGCTTGTTTGTTAGTTGTTGCAGAAGATTCAACCGCTTTGGATTTTAGCGAAGATGCTGATGAAGGTTTTTCATTTGAAGTTTCTTCGGTTGCTTCTCCTTTCCACCCTTGGCCATATCAAGAACAAACAGCAAAAAGAGTTTCTGCAAAAATGGCTTTCCCAGAAAATTCTTATCCTCTAGGCATTTATGAATTTAAAGTTCGTGCAAGAGATATTTTAGGTAATGTTGCTCGTAAGTCAGTTAAAGTAGAAATTACAGAAAAATTGCAACAAGGCTTAGCCGATGTATTTAATGCTCCAAACCCAATGAAAAAGAAAGGGACAACATTTTATTTCAAAGATTTAGCAGCCCATCGTTTGGCAAAAATAACCATATTTATTTATAACCAAAATGGTCGTTTGGTGTATAAGATTCCTAATGCTAAGTCTGGTATAACTCATTGGGATGGAAGAGATTTTTATGGAAGACTTTTAGCAAATGGTTTATACCATTATGTTGTTCGAAGTGAAGTTCCTGCAACTGAAAATTCTAAAAAAAGAACATTTATAAAAAAACAAAAATTATTGATTTCGAGGTAATTATGGATTTACGAGAAAAACCAGGTTTTTTACAAAGTATTGGCGAGGCATTATTGCGCTTTCGTTTGATTTTTGTGTTCCTTTTAGCTCTTTTGAGTGGGTGGTTTTTTGCGGGTTGGCAAGAATTATTAACGCATATTTTATCTATCTCAGAAATGCTTGGCATGCGATTTGCAGAGAAAAACTTTTTACCTCTTTGGCCTTGGCTTGTATTATTTGTATTGTTGCTTTTGCCAAGATTTCTTTTGGCAGGTAAACGTTCCGGATTTTCAGCCCTTGGGATTTTCTTGCTTTTGCCTTTAGCATTGTTTGGTTTGCAAAGTTCTGATTCAGTTATTTTGCCCGTATTTATTTCTTGTGCCACATTGTCCTTGATTTTCTTGGTGTTTATAAAAAAAGCTTGGGCTTCTGTGTTGTTTCCAATGCTTCTAACCATTTCAGCAATAGTAGGGACGATTCTTGGGTTCTCGTTTGTGACTTTTAATTCATTAGAAATATCAACATTTGCAATAGTATGTGCTTCTGAACTTTTTGCCATTGCTTTACTTACAGGTAAGGAACTTTCTTTAGGCGTTTCAAAAACAGGGGCTCTTCTTTTAGCCTTTCAAAAACAAGTGAAACCAGCCTTTATTTCTTCTGTTTTATTGTGTCTCTTTTTTGTTTTTATTTCAAACGATTATTCTGGGATGAATTTTTTAAAATATGGAGCGCTTTCGTTAGGTGTTTTCTTAGTCACCTTTTTATTAGGATTCCCATTATATTCATTTACACCGCTTGCACGTTTACGAGCAGACAAGCGTTCTATAAAAATTCCATCATCTTCTGCAGATAAAGCAAAAGAGAAAAAATCAAAATAAATTTTTTAATTAAGCGTATTGCTTGAATCTGGATTTGTTTTTGCTGTTGTAGAGTCTGTAGAGCGTTTTAATTTCAATAACGCTTCATAAGCTTCCCTAGGGTGGACTTTTCTGTCCATAACATTTTCAATCCAATTGCCAATTATTTCAAGAGTGTCATTCTTTATTCTTGGATTGTAACCGAGAATTCGCTGAGTTCTTGTTTGCATACTACTTTTAAAAGAAGCAAAAGCAGGATTGGTACAATCTTCTAAAACGGTAGTCAAAGCAATTTCTGTTTTCATTGCTCCCAATTCAAAAGTCCTGTAAATAGTTTTAACATGTTTAGGCATTGTGGTGTCAGTTGAATTAGCATAGCGGCGCATGACATCTGCAGCTTCGGCGTTTTGTTGGTAAGGGCCATTAGCAAGCCTAATTGCAAAATAGAGAGCAAGGCGCCAATCTTCAGGGAATACTCTTGTTGCCCTACGCATTACAGAATAATCAGACGTGTCTTTAGATTGAATAGGAACCACTCCGCCTACAAAATAATAAGGAGTGTAAAAAAGACTATCTAAACTTGTAGCTAGTTCTCCGACATGGCCTAAGTAAGCATATTCTTTACCTGTTAAATAGCTGTCTCCAAGCCCGATTAAGCCTTTTATCCAAAATAAACCCGATGCGGTTGCGTGGTGTCCTGCCGAAAGAATTTTGACATATTGAGGTTTTGGCAAAAAAGAAGTATCTGTCCCAGTGTTTGGGAGAGGTTGTAAAAACTTAAAAGCCAAAGCAATCAAACAAATGGCTAAAAATATGATTAAAGGGTGGATAAAACGCATTATTTACCAAATATATCATTTTCTAACGTTTTTTACAAAAAAAAGCAAAGGGATAATGGAGTTATTTGTTTAGAATTCTGTACTTACAAAGATAAGTCGTCCAGAATAAGAAAAAATAATGAATAAAAATTATTTACAAGAAAGGCTTTTTTTTTTAAACTTGGGACGCTTATGTATAAAAACTAGGAATTATTATGACAAAAGCAAAATTCATAAAATTACTTATTGCTTCAATTCTTGCGATTGTAGCTCTTTATATCCCGTATGAATCATTGGGAATCAACGGGGCAAATGCATTGAATCCAATAGAAATCCGAGTTATTGCCATCTTTATTATGGCGGCTCTTTTCTGGATTCTTCAACCATTCCCAATCTGGTCAACCTCCGTTTTGGTTATCGTTTTGATGATTTTAACCGTTTCGGATTCTTCTCTCGCAATGTTTAAGGTTGAAGGCGTGAAAGCTGTTAGCCATAAAGACATTATGGGAACTTTTGCAAATCCAATCATTATGCTTTTCCTTGGTGGGTTCTTCTTAGCCGCAGCCGCTACAAAGTATCGTTTGGATTTGAATTTAGCTCGAGTGCTTTTGAAACCATTCGGTAAAAATCCGAAAATGGTACTTCTTGGGCTTATGATGATTACGGCTGTGTTCTCCATGTTTATGAGTAACACCGCAACAGCAGCAATGATGCTTGCTATTCTAGCTCCAGTGTTAAAACTTTTTGACGCTGATGACCGTGGTAAAGCTGCTTTTGCTTTGGCTATTCCACTTGGTGCTAATATTGGCGGTATGGGAACTCCAATTGGAACTCCTCCAAACGCTATTGCTCTTGGTGCTTTGAATGAAGCTGGCTTCCAAGTTTCATTTGGTCAATGGATGATGTTTGGTATTCCTTATGTTATCATTCTTATGGCTATTGCCTGGGTGCTTTTGCTTAAAATTTATCCTATCAAGATGAAGGAAATGATTTTAAATATTGAAGGTGCTGGAAAATTTGATACAAGTCCACGTGCTATTACTGTGTATGTAACATTTGCTCTTTGTGTTGTTTTATGGGTAACAGGCAAAAATGTTCATGGAATTAATGATAATGCGATTGCTATGATTCCTATGGCAGTTTTTGCTTTGACAGGAATTATTACAAAGAAAGATTTAAATGAAATGAGCTGGGACGTTTTGTGGCTTGTTGCTGGTGGTTTTGCTCTTGGCGTAGGGCTTCAAAAGACAGGTCTTGCTGCTCATTTGATTGGTGCTATTCCATTTGATCAGTGGTCACCAATGGTTCTTATGGTTGGTTGTGGTGTTATCTGCTTACTTATGGCTAACTTTATGAGTCACACATCTACTGCTAGCTTGCTTGTTCCAATTCTTGCAGCTGTTGGTGTGGCTTGCGCCGATACACTTGCTCCAATTGGTGGTGTAACTGCTCTTCTCGTAGCCGTTGCTTTTGCTAGCTCTCTTGGTATGAGCCTTCCTATTTCAACTCCTCCTAACGCTCTTGCTCATGCAACTGGTTATACTGATACTAATGGTATGGCTAAAACAGGTATCGTAATGGGTATCCTTGGTTTGGCTATTGCTTATGTAATGATGTTCTTCCTTGCAAAAATCAATTTCTTTGGCGAACAAGTGAAGAAACCAGAAACAGTTGTTGAAAAAGCAGCAGTTGTTGAAACAGTTAAGGAAGTTCCTGCAGAACCTGCAAAAGATACAGTAGTGCCTGTTTCAGAAGCAGTTCTTGCTGATACAGCAAAGGTTATGGATTCTTCTGTAATTCCTGCAGCAAACTAAGCAAATTTTGGAATTTGTAAAAAAAACGGCTACGTCAGTAGCTGTTTTTTGTGTTTTGTCTACAATGATGAGAGCTGATTTGCTGTTTATTAACCGCATTTCTTTTTTGTACGGCAACTGAAATCATTGTAATACTTTTTAAGCGATGAGATTGCCGCGCTGTGTATTCTACACGTCTCGCGAGTGACAAGAACCGTGGGCAAGAATCGCGGCAAATTCTAGGGTGTCATGGTGAAAGGAGTGTGACTTGTCAGGGCGAGAGGCCTTGCGCCTCGTGGCCATCTAATAACAAGTTGTCATCGCGAACGCAGTACGAATTGTCATCGCGAACGCAGTGTGGCGATCTGTTGGCAATGAGATTGCTTCTGTCGTTTCACTCCATCGCAATGACAATTTCAGGGTTGTCATCGCGAACGCAGTGCGGCGATCTAGGCTTTTGTCATTACGAGCGTAGCGAAGTAATCCAAAAATCAAGTGTTGCTTGTGAGGAGATTGCTTCTGTCACTACGTTCCATCGCAATGACAAGAGTCGCATGGCAAGTTGCGGACAAGTGTAGAACTAGCAAGCAGATTACCTCCACCACGCCACAAGTGTGGCTCGTGGCAGGCTCACATTTAGGCTTCGCAAAAAAATCTTTTCACTCCATCGCGAGTGACAAGGGGCTTGCGGCAAGAAATGCGTGGGAGTAGATTGCCGCGCCGTGTATTCTACACGTCTCGCGAGTGACAAGAACCGAGCGGCACGTTTTGCAATGACAAGAACCGCGAGCAAGTTCCATCGCGAGTGACAAGGGGCTTGCGGCAAGTGTGTAAACAAGTGTGTTAGGGATGGAAAGCCCGTCAGGGTTCGGACTCGCGGGATTTTTTTTGGAACTTTTTTGGGGAGCGAGGCTGAACGGACGAGTGCCGCGCAAGGATTTGATTGCTAAAAATGTGGCTGCACGAGATAACGCAACAGCCCGACCCGCGCGGGATTTTTTTGCCCAAAGATTTTAGGCGCGGGGAACACGCATATTTTTTAGAATGTTAATGGAGTCTTACAATAAAAAACGCTTCTCGAAAGAAGCGTTTGAAAGTTTATTCGTGCTTTTTGAGGATTGTTCCACATAAGAAAGCAGAGAAAATAATGCTTGTTATTAGGAATACGAATATGCCTATGCAAGCTAAAACTCCTATGCCTTTTAAACCAAGGTGTGTCGTGAACAAGAACCCGACAAATCCAGCGATAGTTGTTGTTGAACTTGCCATAACATTGCGGCCAGTGGTGTCGATTAATTGTCTTAAAGTCATATTTTTTTCGCTTAGCCAAGCAGAAATTAAATGAATGGTGGCGTCAATGCCGACTCCAAGTGTCATCGGGATAACGATTACGTTGTAAATGCTTATTTTCCCGCTATCAAAGAAGTAAGTGAGAAATCCTAGAACGCCTAATGTGAGAATGGCTCCCATTCCAAAAGAAATACTTCCGGCAATAAATCGTCTCGGTTTTCTGAATGAAAGAATGAGTGTACCGATAATGACAATGATTATCATTAACGCTAATTTGAAACTATCTTGTTTTACAGAATCTATGACGTCAGAGAGAATAAATTGTGATGAGAAAGTGCGCAACTTTTCGCCATCAAAATTCCAGTGTCCGTAACGATTTTGGAAGTCTTGTAATGCTTTTGCATCCCAGCTAGGGAAGTCTCCGTAGATAAATCCGATTTTACCATAAGAGCCATCTTTTTCTCGTAGTAAATCTAGTGTCCAACTAGGAATGTCTTCAGCAGTAAACGGTTTATCTACTTTGGAAAGCATTCTTAATGTGGCTATGTTTACAGAGTCTTCGCCTTCGGCTCGGTCAAAGACTTTGTAATTAGCGAGTTCACGAATTTCTTCGATAATCTCTAAACGTTCTTCTTGTTCAGAAAGTGAAGGGACAAAGGATTTTAATGTTAAGAAACTCCCTAAAGCAGAATCTTTGTCTACTCGCAAACGATACATTAAAGTGTCGTAAAGTTTATCGAGTTGCTCTGTTTTAGATCCCATAACAGCCGCAGGTGTTGATGTGACTGCGCGGTTTGTTGGGCGTGTGACTTTTGTAGAGATTTTATTTTTAGAAACTTTGTTTGCTGTTGAAACACGGCGTAAGTTTTTTAAGTTGTGTTCAAAGTCAACATGTTGGGCAAACCATATAGAAACACCGCCAAGGATAAATCCTATAATTGCTGCGTATTTTAAGAGCTTGAATATTTTAGCTTCGTTCCAAGATTTTGGGAAAAAACTATAAGTAGAAGGTTGCGGAATACCACCTAGACATTTTATAAAAACAGGTAAAACAAGAAGCGAAGTGAGCATACTGAAAAGTACACCACAAGAAGCGACTATGCCAAATTCATAAAAACCTCTGAATTGTGCGACAAGAAGTGTTAAGAATGCGGCAATAGTTGTGAAACTTGCTAAGAAAAATGGTTTGAACATTTTCTTTTGAGCTTCTTCTAAAACTTCTTCTAATGTGGCAAATTTAGGGAGCAATTTTTGAGCTGTTCCTAAAATATGGATAGAATAGTCAATGCCAAGTCCTAAAATAATAGAGGCAACAAAAACAGTAAATGGATTAAGTTTGCCATAGAAAAGAGCTGTAAAAGCAAGTGTCGGTAAGCAAGCATAAAGAACGGTTGCTGTTACAAGAATAGGGCCTTTAACGCTTCTGAAGAAGAAACTGGTTAAGAAAATGATAAGTATAAGGCTTATGCCAAAAGACATTATACTATCGTTTGCGACTTCATCAACTTCTTTTAAACCTTCATAAGTTCCTTCAACTGTAAAGCGAGTGGGGACAGGATAAGTTTTATGACTGAAATAACTTAATAAAGAATCGGTTCTTGCTAAAATGTGCGTTACAAATTCGTAGTCAGTAGATGGCTTAATAAGTTTTGCATTAACAACGCCATTGAATAAAATTTTTCCAGTGCTGTCTGGTGGCGGGCTACCCATTAAACGCGTTTTTAAATGAGGAGGTAAATAGGCTTTAGGGTTCCATTCTTTTTTAGCTTTTACAGATGTATCTTGAGAAGCATTATTTTTTTTGAAGAAAGATTCAAATGCCCCAATAGCTTCTTCTGGGAGACCTAATTCGTGAGGCAAGTTAGGGTCAAACCAAACGCGTTCTTTCTTTTCAACAGGAGCTACATCTGCGAGTAAATCAACAACAAGTGGCCCGTTCTTTCTACCTATTTCCATCTGAACGTCTTCAAGGTTGTCACGAAGATTTTCAAGGTGTTCTACTGGTAAATAGAGAAGGGCATTGTCTTTGAAAAATTGATTGTCATTATCGACTTGAGTAGAAACAAAATCGCCTTGCCAGTTTTTATGGATATAAGCACTTATAGAATCTTGTAATGCAGCGACAAGTTCTGGGTCTTCACTTTGTATCGCAAGCATAAAACGATCTGTTGAACCAAAGCGTTCAAAAGATTCTTGGAGAGCTATTACGCTAGGCGTGTCTTTTGGAAGTAAGTTTGAAAGGTCTGCGTCAAGTTTAAGGCCTGGCTTTACAAGAATCGGAAAAGCCATGATTAACGCGAGCAAAACATAAAAAAGAAGAGCTTTGTATTTATGTTTGCAAATTAATGGAATGTACCAATTAGAAAATTTTTCAGAAAAAGATTTTTTAGAAGCCATACAAAGAAATATAAAAATTTTTTATATGGCTTTAAAAACAGAAAATAACTATTTCAGGGTCTTATTTTTGGTGTGCGTTTTATATCCTAAAACTTACTTCTTATCTGTCTTTTTTGCAGGAAGAAAAAGACTAGTTTTTATTAAGGTTGCATTTTATCATTTCTAAGCAAAGAACGAACAACTTTACTTGCGCCAACGGCTTTCTTTTTCCATATAAGCGAAAGAGAATCTTTTGCTAAAGTAAATGTTCCATTTATGCCTTTATAGACATCTTCGTTGTCTAAGCCACCTGTGAGAACATAATCTTGAAAGCCTAAGTAATAAGCGTTTTGAGAAAAGAAAATTGCTGGTTGGTGTTCAGGGCGTTTTTCGGCTAATAAATCGTAACCCCAAAAATGATTTTGTGGGCGAACTTGAGCTAAATCAAAAATGGTGGGTCCGATGTCTAATTGTGAAGCTACATCGTTTCTGATTTCAAGAGAATCAAAGAGAGCCGAATCAGCAGAAAAAATTCCCATAAAAATCTGAGTGGTTGCAACTCCAAGAGGTTGTGGAACCGCATAATCAATAGAATCAACAGGAGTATCGTGGTCTCCTAAAATAATTATAACGGTATTTTTAAAATCGGGTCGTTTTGAAAGGGCAGAAAGGAATCGGCCAAAATGAGAATCCGTATAACGAAGAGCATTTTTATAACGTTCCATGGCATCATCTGGTTTTGAAGCAAATGAATCTGGATAACCATAAAAAGGGATGTGAGATGCAATAGTATTATAAGAGAAAAACCAGAGAGAATCTGTCGGTAATGATTCAAGAGTTTTTAATGCTAAATCAACGCCAAGACTATCCATAGTTCCTTCTACTTCTGCTTTACCAGGGAAAGCCCAGTTTTCACCATAGAATTTTTCTACAAAAGGAAGTGTGTGGTCAAAAACAGGGTTTGAAACTGTCATATAGGCTTTTTTATAGTTTGTTAAAAATTCTGGGAAACCGGTAAAATGGTTTGAAGCGTAAAAACTAGGTACATCTCTATTGGGGTGAGATGGGAATCCTAAATAAGTAGCCATTGTCCCGCGTACAGTAGGGTAGCCTCCACTAAAAGCATTTTTAAACCAAAGACCGCCACCGCCTTCTGTGAAAAATTTTCCAGTTGCTAGATTCCAAAGGTTTGGGGCAAATGTTGTATCGCCTTGTAACATTTGGTTGAAAATTCTGCCTTTATAAGATTCGCCCATAATAAGGACAATGTTGTAAGGCTTTTGTGCTTTATATTCGTGTGTAGGGGCAGAGCGGTATGTAGGAAATTCTTTTGCATTTTGTCTATTTTTGGAAAAATCTTCAGGTAAAAAAGAATCTAAATCAGTTATGAGTTCGTCTGTTATTTTCGAATTGTCTCTAATGAATTCAAATGTTTCAACGGCAGCAATGTGTAAAATAGGGGCTGTTAATGTGTGTTTTCCTAAAGTGAAACGCATATCTATTTTCATGTTAATTACTGGAACGGTTACAATGCCTCGCGTCCCTAGAAGAAATAGTACAAGAGGAATAATAGATAAAACCATTCCTAAAGTGAAAAAAGAAACAGGTAAACGTTTACTTGATTTTTCAAAAGCAAAAGAAGTTCCAAGCGATTTTAATTTGCGTTTTTTTAGAGTATAAATGATGATAAAAGAAATGCTCGCTACTAATGTGGAAAATAAAAGCGAAAGCCAAAGAATGGTCCCTTTTAAATCGCCTCCTAAAGTAGAAATAGTTGTCTCGTCAGTAATATTTGAAATGTGAAAATAAGTCCGTAAAAAAGAATAAGATAAACGTTGGTGAGAGAATCTAAAAACTTCGTAATCTGCAATAGCTAAAATAAAATAGAAAGCAAAAAATAAAGCTAATGCACGAGGGGCTTTGAAAAAAGCAAAGATTGCAGTTAATACAAGAATCGCTCCAAAAGCCATAAACACTTGCCAGATTGTTTTACCTGAAAACATTTCTGCTAAAGAAAGGCCAAGTGGGTCTGGTAAGCTATAAAATAATACAAACATAATCGTTTGTATTAAAAGGGCTACAAGTGCTATGCCTACAAATGGATTCTTCAATTTTTCAATCATAATTTTAAACCTAGAAAAAACATTATGTTGTTAACTTGCTGATTCTGCAACATTTTTTTTATTTGGGTTTAAAATAAAATCAACAGTTTTTTGCAAATCTGTTTCTTGACGGTTGTGAATAAGCAAGTAATGCGATTTAGCACGTTTAGCGTAATCGCTATAGATATTTTCATTTAAAAGTTGAATGAGTCTATTTTTTATTTCACTTACAGAATAAGGGTCAAAAAATAAAGCGGCATCTCCACAGATTTCAGGAATAGATGTTGTCCCACTTGCCGCAACAGGAACACCATAACGCATGGATTGCATAGGAGGATAACCAAAGCCTTCGTTTAATGAAGGGAATATAAAAGCATAAGCATTTTGGTGTAAAAATTCTAATTCGCGATTTTCAACATAACCAAGAAAAACGAAAAAATCTTTATGGCGTAAGCGTTTTAAATAAGCTTTTGGTTTTGTAACGCCAGTAATAACCACTTTAAAATCTAAAGTGCGGTTTTGCTTTTTATAAGTTTCAACCAATTCATCAAAAGCTTCAGCTACACGCCAATTATTTTTTTCCCAACGAGCCCCACTTGTGAGTAGAAAATATTTTTTAGAAGAAATTTCTGGTGGTAAAAAACCTTCTGCATTGTATTCAATCATTGGGCTATAAAATACAGGGATTTCTAAATCTAAAAGTTCAGGGAAAAATGATTTTATAGAAGCCTTGCTGTGTTCGCTTACAGTAATGGCTCTTGCTTGTCCGTTTGCCATTCGCTTTGCAAGTTCTTGGTATTTTGGTTTATAGAAATATTTTTTCCAAGATTCTCTGTAACGGATAACGGCTTCTAATTTTTGAGAAAGTTTTTTTGAAAAACGAATCCCTGCTGGGTGGTATTGCATTTCAAGCGCACGCACACCATGCCAAGTAAAAATAAAATCTTGAACTTGAATATCCCATTTTTTTTCAAGAGAATAAAGCGGAGTATAAAAAGCAGTGATGTTGTTTTCGTTTATAAATTCTTGAGGTGTTTTTTGATTGATGTCAAATAAAGGAATTTGATTGTCTTTACAAGCATTAAGAATTTTTTCATCAAGGTATTTTTTGGAATCGTAAATGCAAGAAAATTTTGCACCGCGATTTATTAAAGCCCAAAAGAGAACTTCGCCATAAGAACCACCACCATGAAATTTGGCACTATGAATAGGTTGGACTGCAGTTAAATTAAAAAGTAAATTCATAAAATTTTTCCAAGCCATTCAAGAGGTTTTACTAAAACAGGTGTTTTCTTGTATAAAAATGCAAGTGAACGAGCAAAGGCATACGAACGGATAATATCGGCGCCGAAAGTTCCAGCGTGGCGTGTTTGGTAAAGGAAAGCTTCTTTTGCGTTTGCGATTACATTGTCGTAATATTCATTGATGTGAATACTTTTATCGGGATTGATTTTTACAGGAATATTTTTTAAATCGGTGTAAAAACTTTTCCGTAAAATTTTAGGTAAGAAAAGATTCATACTTTCAGGCACTTTATGGCCGCAAGTGTCAATGATGCGAGAACCAAAGAAATGTAAAACCTTGCCTTTAGGTAAGAATTCTTTACCATAAGCTAATTGACAATTCCATTCGCCAGGCATTTTTTGCGTTATATAGTTGAATTTGAAATTAGCTTCGGCTAAAGATGCCATGTCGTAAGGGAAATTTTTGGAAACACAATAAAGCCAAAGCTCATGCCATTTTTCAAAAAAATCTCTAGCTTCTTTGGTGTCGCTTGCAAACATAACGCCCCCATTAAAAATTTCATCATTTAAAATAGGGGAAAATCCAAGCATTTTAGCGTTGTTTAAAACTTTTTTTCGATTGATAGCTTTGTGTAAATTGGTGTGAAAGTCAAGGACTGCATAAATTCCGCCTTTCCATTCTTCAGGGATAGAAAGATCTCCTGTGATAGCAATGTCTGAATCCATATAAAGGAAATCGCCGTCAATCACATTTCTCATTACTGTTTTTAAATAACGAGAACGTAGCATTGGAGTGAATTTTTCATCTAGCGTTAAAACTTTCAATTCGTCAACAGCTTCTTTTAAAGCAGCTCGGTTGCCTGTAAGTGTGTTAAAAGTTTTGTCGTCTGTTAAAAGTGTTACAAAAGCATTTGGATTATGGACACGTAAAGAAGCAATAGCGACAAGAGTTTGTTCGCAGAAAAAATCTTTTTCAGAACTGGTTAAAACAAAAAGGTATTTAGTCATAAGTAGTTCCTATTCTTTCCACCAAGCCTTGAAAGCATGAGTAATTTGTTGTTCTTTTGGAGGAAGTTTCATATAATCGCCATACATTCTTTTGAGATAATAATCATAATCAGCATAGCCTTCGTATTGACGATTTTCAAATGTATAAAGAGCTACTTTTAATAAGCGTTCTTTATCCATTACAGAACGAGTGCCATTATTAGTAAAAAGGTTTGCTATGTAGTCAGAATCTTTTGCTTTAAAATGTTTGAATGCTGTTTCATGAAGTTTAGCAAAACGTTTTAAACCCATAGCACGTGCTAAAAAATTAAAAATTCTTTTATATAACCAAGTAAAATTGATTTTTGACGCAGAAAAATTAGCATCTGTTGCTAAGGCTACAACGCGTAAAAAAGCACATAAGGTCATGTGGATTTTTGCTTTAGTAGGAGAAGAAGGAACTCCATCAAGGGGAAAAATATCTAACCATAAACCATGTTTTGCTGTATGACGTTCCATTTCAACTTCTGTTCTATTGTCAACCACTTTTGCGAAAGGATTGTAGTAACCATCAGTTGTATTATCAATTAACGAAAGGTGTTTGTATTTGTCCCCCAAGCCTTGTTTTGCAATAGAAATAAATTTTTCATAATCTTCACGAATCATGCAAATATCAATATCGTCATCCCAAGGAATATAACCTTTATGGCGGACAGCGCCTAAAAGAGAGCCAAAAGCCAAGTAGTATTGCAAATTATGTTCTTTACAAATTGCGGCAACATCATCTAAAATGTCCATTTGAACATTTCTGCATTCTTCTTGACTCATGAGTCTCATTTTGTAGATTCTCCGTTGTTCATTTTTTCTTTAAGATCAGAAGTGGATACACCTTGTGTGTAAGGCAAGTATTCAATACTTACACCAAGTTCGGCAAATTGTTTTTCTGTGCGATTGTAACGTTCTGAACCTTTCCAGTCATCTCCAGAAAAAAGAACATCAAAATTAAATCTTTTCAAAGCAAGCATTTTGTCGTCAATTTCTTCTAATGTGATAGGAGAAACTTCATCAACGCATTTTAAAGCCCCAATAATTCGCATACGATCTTTTTCAGGAACAACAGGGGTTTTATGTTTGATTTGTGTAACGTAATCATCTCCACAAACTGCAACAATCAAGTGTTCGCATTGGGCTTTACATTTTTCTAACAAATTTAAATGGCCAACATGAAATAAATCAAACACGCCAACAGTAAGACCAACTTTATATTTTTTCATAAAAACCTCATTTTAAAAATAGCCATTTTTTATGAGTTTATTTTTTTGATAGAAGAAGTTACACCTTTGTTTGTTTATTTTTCTTTTGTAATAAAAATTGTCCACCTAAAGCTAAAAGAATAATGACATAAATCCCTATCTTTTCTAAGAGAGAAGGAGAGAAAGTGCCTAAGTTTAACAGAATGTAAAATAGAATTAAGCCAAACATCCAAAGTAATTGTGGAATAAGCTTGATAGAATAAGGCCATAGTTTTAAAATAGCTAAGTAAGCGTTGTTCCATATCATAAAGACAAGGTTATAAGCAAGCATTGAAAGAGCGGCTCCTACAAGACCGAATTTTGGAACTAAAAAATATCCAGAGACTAAAGCAATAACCAAAGAAACAATATTCATTTTAAGTGTGTAAAGGCTTTTTCCAATTCCATTCATAATGGTAGATGTTAAACCAAAGAACCCAGAAAGCAGATGAACTAAAAGTAAAATGCCAAGCGTTTCTGGTTGAACAATAAAGTCGCTTCCAGCAATGCTTAAGATTTCTTCTGGGAATAAAACAATGAAAAAACCGACAACCAATTGAATAAGCGTTATCATAGAAACGCAATAAGTAAAGACTGGTTTTAAATCGGTGTGGAGTCTTTCTTTGTTCATTCCGGCCACAACAGGAGTAAGAATCGGGTTAAAGCCAACGCGAATGGTTTGTAGCGCATTTGAAACAGTAACCATTATTCCATAAGCACCAGCTTTTTCTGGACCTAAAAATACAAGAACCATCCAGAGGCCAGAACGGATTAAAAAAGAAACGACAAATTCATTAACGCCTAACGGAATAGAGTAAATCAAAAGTTCTTTTGAAAGTCTATTTTTAGGTACAAGAGGCATTTCTGGAAATTGCTTGCGAACTAAAACAGCGTGAACAATAAAACCACCGACTTGCCCTATTAAAAGTCCAAGTGGAAGAGCGTGTGGGATTTTAAAAAAATGGAGGATAATTGAAGAAAGTGGGGCTAAAACAGCGACAAGGAATGAATTGATAAAAATAGCGTTTTGAGGCTTGCGATTGCCTTCCGATGAATTGCTTAGAATATAAGAAAGAGAATAAAAGACAAGAGATAGGGCGTACCAAGGAAATTCTTTTGAGATAAGAGGAGTAAAGGAGCCAATAAAAATGATTGCAGTGCACAAAAGAGCAATGATACCTGTAATCCAAAATGACTCCATAATCCCAGAATGAGAGGGGCGATTTAAAAGTTTATTTTGAGGTAAATACCAGTATAGCCCTTTGTCTAAACCTAGTGTAGAAGAACGAGCAATTGTTAAAAGAAGTGTCTGCATTGAAACGAAAATTCCAAATTCTGCAGCACCAAAAATACGGGCCAAAAGGATAGTTAGAAGTGGACCACAAACTTTCAGGACCGTTCCAAAAATATTCAGAATAACACTGCGTTTTAAAAAATTACTGTCTGCTTCTAAATTGCTCATATTCTTAAAAAAGATAGAATTATTTTACAATTCTTCGAATTTTAAGGGAATAGTTTTGGATAAACTCAAAAATCTTTGAGACAAAATAACAGAAAGAACTTTTAAAAAGCGTGATTTCCGCTCCTTTTGGCAATTTCTCAACTTCGCTCTTTTGAAAAACCATACTTTTATTATCTTTTATGGGTAATTTTCCGAGAAAAACGGTTTTCCGGATAAACTTAGAAGGAATTATGGCTAATCGTGTTGTTATCGGCTCCCAGTGGGGAGATGAAGGTAAAGCAAAAATTGTTGATTTTTTGACTCTTGATGCCGATGTTATCGTGCGCTTTCAAGGTGGTGCTAATGCTGGGCATACAGTAGAAGTTGGTGACCAGAAATTTGTTTTTCATTTAATTCCATCTGGAATTATGCATGATAATAAGGTTTGTGTTATTGGAAATGGCGTTGTTTTAGACCCAATTCAAACTTTAGCTGAAATTGAAGATTTGCACCAAAAGGGAATCACTCCTGAAGGACGTCTTTTTATTGCTGATAATGCGCATGTAGTTTTGCCATATCATTCGGCACTTGATAAAGCAAAAGAAAAGAAAGCTGGTAAAGCTGCAATTGGAACAACTGGTCGTGGTATTGGTCCTTGTTATAGCGATAAAGTAAACCGCATTGGTGTTCGTGTTGGTGATTTACTTGATGAAAAGGAATTGCGTCCACGTGTGGAAGCTATGGCAAAAGTTCATAACGATGAATTTGTGGCTATGTATAATGAAGCTCCTATTGATTCAGAAGTTGTCATTCGCGATTATCTAGAACTAGGTAATAAAATCCGTGCTTTTGTTTGTGATGTTAGTGATTTGCTCCATAAAGCATTAAAAGCTGGGAAGCGTTTGATTTTTGAAGGAGCTCAAGGGACTATTCTTGATGTAGACCAAGGAACTTACCCTTATGTGACTTCCAGTAACACGGTTGCTGGTTATGCAAGTTGTGGTGCTGGTGTTGGCCCTACAGCTTTAGATCAGATTGTTGGCGTGGTTAAAGCTTACACTACACGAGTAGGTAATGGTCCGTTCCCAACAGAATTGTTGGATGCTTGTGGTGATAACCTTCGCCAAATTGGTAATGAATACGGTGCTACAACTGGCCGTAATCGTCGTTGTGGTTGGTTTGATGCTCCTGTTGTGCGTAAAGCCGCTATGGTAAATGGGCTTACTCATTTGGCAATTACCAAGTTAGATGTATTGGATACTTTTGACTCTATTAAGATTTGTACAGCTTACAAGTGCGATGGCGAAATTTTAGATCTTATTCCGAACCAGCTTTCAAAGGTCGGACGCTGTGAGCCGGTCTATGAAGAAATGCCTGGTTGGAAACAAGATACAACGGCTTGTAAGTCCTGGGGCGAATTGCCTGAAAATGCGAAAAACTATTTGAAACGATTGGCTGAATTGGTCGATGTGAAAATAGGTATGGTTTCGGTTGGGGCTCGTCGTGACCAAAGTATCATCATAGACATGGAGTAGCTTATGATAGGTTCACCAGATATTCTTCAATTGTTGAAAGGAGTTGATTTATTTTCTGCTCTTGGCGAAGAAGAATTGGAACAGATTGCCTCTGTAACCGTTTTGCAAAAATTTTGCAGAGATGAAACGATTATTTTAGAAAAGGATGTTTCGTTCCAAGCTTTGTATATCATAGCTTCTGGTGAAGTTCAGGTTTATCTTTCTGGCGTTGATGGTAGAGAAACGATTCTTTCTTTGTTAGGTCGAGGAGATTTTTTTGGTGAAATTTCTTTGATTGATGGAGAACCTCGTTCAGCTTCTGTCCGTACAGTTACAGAATCAGAATTGCTCATTATTTTGCGCGATGATTTCCTTTCTTTATTAGAAAAACAACCTGGCATTGCTCGGGGCTTGTTAATAGAAATGGCTTTACGCCTTCGCAGAGCGAATCATCAAATAGGTTCTCTTTCTACGATGTCTGTGTATGGCCGAGTCGCAAGGACTATTCTTTCATTGGTCGAAGAACGAGGCGTTCGTGTTCGTTCAGAAAAAGGCCAAATGATGACTGTTATCCGAAATCGTCCGACGCAACAACAATTAGCTGATATGTCTGGAACTACTCGTGAAACGGTTAGCCGTGTTTGTTCTTCGTTGATTAAAAAAGGAGCTATTTCAATGACTTCAAAAGAAATAGTTGTCTTTGAAAATGCTTTGTTACAGGAGACAGAAGGGTAATGGCTTTTCCAGGATTTTTAAAAAAACTGGTAGCATCACCTGTACTAAAAGCATTGGCTTTGGTTGTTGTTCTTTGCTTTATTGTTGCCGTTATTATTGATTTGATTGTTTTGCCTATTTTTGCAGGGCGGTATGCTTCTCGTGGAAATATCCCGGAAGTAACGGGTCTTCCAGCAGATTCTGCAGTAAAAGTTTTAGAACAAGCAGGGTTTGTTTCTGAATGGGTTCCTGAAAGTCGTTATAGTTCCGAAATTCCAGAAGGTTTTGTTCTTGTGCAACATCCTGTTGCTCATAGAGAAGCCAAATTGGGAAGAACCGTTTTTTTAACAAAAAGTAAAGGCTTAAGAGAAGTGACTTTACCTGATTTGCGTGGGAAAAGCAGAAAGCAAGCTTCGATGTCTATTACTAGAGCTGGTTTAATAGAAGGCCCTCCTATTCCTGGGGCGCATGTGTCTATTCCGCGTGGCGTAGTTATTCGCACAGAGCCTAGAGCAAAGTCTGTTTTGCGCATAGGAGATACGGTTTCTGTTGTTTATTCTGCAGGTGAAAAAGCAGGAAAAGTTTTATTACCTAATTGTTCTGGATTTACACTTGACAGCGCAAAACAAGAAATAGAAAAGTTGGGTTTTGTCTCGGGAAAAGTGCAAAAGGATACAGCCTCAAATTTAGTTCCGGGAGTTGTTATTTCACAAATTCCTAGAGCAGGTGAATATTTAAATCCAGGTACTATTATTGATTGGATTATAGTACATTAAGTAGGCTATGAAAAGTAAATCTCTGATTTGGTATTGTATTTTATCGGCCGTGCTTTTAAGTTTGACGGCTTGTGCTGCTTCTAAAACAGCTCCAAAAGAACAATTACCACAAGAGACTCTTTCAAAGGAAAAAAAAGATACTGTTGTTGTCTTGCCTAAGGGAAACCCAGATCTTGCTCAAGAAGCCTTTTTGCGTTATCTTTATCTGATTCATGTGGGTGAAGATGATTTGGCATTTGAATTTTTGCGCAAAGCCCAAGAAGCAGAACCTTCGAATCGTTTTTTAGCTTTTACTTTTGCCTCAGCACTTGCTGACAAAAAATTATTTCACGAAGCTTTAATGGTTGCTGAACCTGCAAAAAAATATCCGGGAATGGCAAATAGTGCTGAATATGGGTTACTTGCCACTCTTTACTTGAGAACAGGAAAAGCAGATTCCGCTAAAATATATTTCCAAAAAGCAATTCAAGAAAACGAAGAAGATTATATGAAAATGTATGAGTATAGTCTTTTTCTAGAATGGATGCAACCAGTTGATACAAAAGAACTCATGCGGATTTACGCTATGCTCATTCCTCGATTGAATTATATGAAACCGATGTTTGGGCGTTTAGCACAATTGTATTTAGATAATAACCAAGATTCGTCATTTTTAGTTCTTTTAGAAAATGCTTTTAATGCAACAAAAGAAAAAGAATTTCTTTTAGAAAAAATCAATTATTATGAATCAAAACAAATGTTAGATAGCGTTGGTTCTGTTGCGAATCGATTGTACAAGGCTTTACCAACAGATTCAAGTGTTGTTTTGCTTTATATTTCTCATTTATTAGATGTGCAAAAAGTGCAAGAAAGTAAAACGGTTTTAAATTCATATATTGCAGAGCAAGGTGATTCTTCTAAAACGCCAACGATTCTTTTTTATAAAGGTGTTACTTCTAGATTATTAGGTGAACTTGACTCTGCCGAGGTTTATTTTTCTGCAATAACAAAAGATTCCACTGTCGCAGCAAGAGCTTATGCTAATTTATCTGTAATTGCAAGAACTAAAAATGATTCTCTTAAAGCTATGCGTTATATGGAACAAGCTGATTCTTTAGAATCAGAATCTTTTTGGCGAGATCGTTTAGTGCTTTATATGACTTACAAAGAAAATCAGAAATTGATTTCTTATTTAGGTGTTTTACTTGAAAAGCAAAAGACAAATTTTGAAAAACAAAAAGCAGAGCCTGAAAAGAATGATTCATTGTTAAAAGACCATCCTTATTTAGCTTTGTTGACTTTTGCTGCTGATATATATTCAGGTTCTGCTTATAAACTGATTTTCTCTAAACCAGATTCTTCAGCAATTCTTTATGGGAATGCTTTAAAAAGTGTAGAAACTTATCTTGTAATAGATTCTACTTCTGAAAGGATGAATTTTTTGAAAGCTTCTTTATTAGAGCGTTTAAAAAGGTATGATGAAGCTTTTGCAGCATTTCGTGAAATTTTAAAGAAAAATCCTCAAGATCATTTGGTAATGAATTTTTTAGGCTATTCTTTAATTGATGGAAATCGTTCAGAACAAGAAGTTTTAGAAGGTATAGCTTTAGTTGATTCGGCTTTGCAATATGAACCCCAAAATGTTTCTTATTTAGATTCTAAAGCTTGGGGCTTGTATAGAATTGGAAAATACCAAGAGGCGTTGAAAATTTTACAAGAAGCTGTTGCTTTAGATGCTTCATTTTTACAAGAGCATGATTATTGGAATCATTTGGGCCAGGTTCTAGAAGCTCTTGGCGATAAAGATATGGCAAACGAATGTTTTATAAAATTAGGAGAACTTGAACCCAAGCATCCTAATGCCAAATTCCCACCAAAAAAGAAACCATAAATGAAAAACCGGGCGTTTTTAAGAGAGAATAAAATGTTTCGGCTTTTAGTAATTTCTTGTTTATTTTTGATTTTTTTGGAAGGTTGTGCTTCTAGTGCCAAGACATCTTCGCCTTCTCTTGTTTCTAATCAATCGGTTGATAGTCTGCGTGCTTCATTTTCTTTAGAATTTCAAAAACCAGATGGTGGCTGGCAAAAATTTTCAGCCGTTTTATTTTCGGTACCTGAAAAACGTTATCGTTTGGAATTAAGTGGGCCAATGGGAATAGGAGTGGCTTCGCTTTTATGGACTGATTCTTTATGGAATATTGTGTTTCCGACAGAGAGAACTTATTTACAAGGAAACGGCTATTTAGTTGGAATGATTGGAAATAGTGAATTTCCTTTGGTGAATATTCATCAGGTGGCTTCGTTTTTTGAGCAACGGATTTTGCCTAGAACCTATACAGAAATTAAGAGTGTCGATTCTTTGAATGGCCGAATTGTTCAAGCAACAGAAGAAACAGGAATCCCTTTTTCTTTTTACGAAGAAAACGGAAAAGTGGTTTGGCTCGAAAAAGGTTTAGAACGAGTTTATTTCAAGTGGCCTGAAATTTTAGTATTGCAAAAGGGTAAAGAGTATTTAAGAATAAAAGTGAAAAAGATAAAAACTGATGTGACTTGGAATTCTAGTATTTGGAAGCTTCCTATTCCATTAGGTTATCAAAAAATTTGATTTGAGGTTTTTATGAAAAAGATGTTGTTTTTTGCTTTGTTTTTATGGCTTACTGGATTTGCTTTTGCGACAGATACTTTAGAAGTATTTGTTCTCCGTGTAGAATTTAAAGAAGAAAAAACAGATAATTCTTTAACGACCGGAACAGGACTTTTTGATTCTGGAGAGACATCAGAAAATTATAGTTTGGACCCTTCAGGTAGACGGGGAACTGTTGCGTATTGGCGCAAACATTTTGATTTTGTGAATGATTATTTTAAAGTGGCAAGTAATGGAAAACAAGCGATAAAATTTCGAATGTTTCCTGAAACGGGGAAAAGCGCTTATCAGTTAGATAAATTCATTATTGATTATAATAGAACGGCAAAGCGCGATGATGAAAAAGTTGCTGATTTTGATGAAGCTCGTAGTCGTGATTATATGACATTTGTTTTTGATGCCTTGAAAAAAGCTCATCAATCTGAAAATTCACCATTTAAAATTCCTTTGTCAAAAAATGAAAATACTCAAAGAGCTTACATGATTTTGCATGCAGGAGCTAGTCGTTTAGTTGATGGCGGTTCTTTAGGAACAAATGGCGCTGATACTCCAGGTGATTTTATGGATGTTTTTGTAAATGCTGATTACTGGAGTTATTTGCCTCCTGATTCTGTCGGGCTTTCTGAAGGAGATTCAGTCCGAGGAATTGTTTTTGAAGGCTCTGTAATTGATACATTGAAAGAAGTGATGGTTGTGAGTGAAACGGCTTCGCAAGATGGCTTAAATTGGGGCGTTAATGGTATTCTTGTAAATCAGGTTGGACGCGCTCTTGGAATGCCTAATACATACGATGTGGTAAAAGGCATTTCAAGATTAGGCTATTTTGATATGATGGATTTTGCTGGGTATAATGCCGGGAATGGTTTTTTCCCAGTTTTGCCTTCGGCTTGGTTAAGAGCTTATATGGGGTGGTCTTCTGTAAAAGAAGTAACACCTAAATATGGCCAATCATTAACGATTGATATTTCTGCAGCAGGTTCTCATACAGGAACAGAAATTGTAAAAGTTCCATTGAGTGCCAATGAATATTTATTGATAGAAAATAGACAACGTTCCACCTCATTAAAAGGTGAAGTTGAAATATTTTTGAGTGGCGATTCTGATGATTCTACCATTGTTTCAAAAATGCTCCCTGTAGATAGTCTTTCTTTGGTTTTTGAAGACAGTATTTGTACAAAAGGTAAGTGTAAAAAGAATACGCGCAAAGCGAAGGGGATAATTGTTGGTTCGTCCTCTTATGATGCTGTTTTGCCTGCTTCAGGGATTGTTGTATGGAAAGTGAATGAATGGTATTTAAAAGAATCTTTGCCTTATGGAGTTACTAATTTTTGGGGCGGCGATACTTTGCGCGATCATCAATTTGGCATTTCATTGGTAGAAGCCGATGGATTATTGACAGTTGGAAAAACATTTAAAAATGCTTTAGGGCAAGATGCATTTGATTATGGTTCTGGAACAGACATTATTCCGCATTTGCGTGTGAAAAAAGATTCCGTATTTGATACTGTATTTACCATTAAACCAAATGGTTTTGGTAACACAGCAACGGTTCAAGGGGGGTATACTGGAATTCAGATAACAGCGTCTTTGCCAAAAGAATTTAGAAAAGAAAAAAATGCAAATTCCTTTATGGGAGATAGTGTTTTGAATTTTGCCTCTCCTGTAATTTCAGTTACTATAGCATTTGAAGATCTTTCTTTACCATCAGGAGAATTTCCAAAATCTGTTGGTCTGAATTCTTTCCCAAGAGCAGCAGTTTTAGCTGATTATCCATCATCAATGCTTGGTAGAGATGGAGAACGGTTGTTAGTATTTGGAAGTGAAAATGGCACACTTCAGGCTATTTCTGCTTTTGGCGAACCTTTGGTAGAATCGGATACATCAGTTTCTCTTTCTCTAGTTTCTGAAAAAGATTCCATTAAAGAACAACCTCTGTATAGATTAGGACGTTTTGGAGAATTAATTGGGCTTGCTTCTACTAATAATATTGTTGTTTCGTTACATAAAAATAAAATGGTCCGGACCGAGTTATTTTCTGATTTGGATTTAGTTCGCCCAAGTTCCGAAGTTCTAAAAGTTCAAGACCCTTTAATAGGTCCTGTGATTATTGATTCTCTTGCTTTATTAGCGACTAAAAAGCAATTACAATTTTATCCAGTTTTTGGAAAATGGACTTTAAAAGAAACAATTGATTTTCCAGAAGATTTTTTGGCAGAAGATTTGGCAATTTGTAAAGATGAAAAATTACAATTTGTAGTTGCAGGTAAAACAGGAAAATTATTTGTGAGTGATTTAGAGGGCAATAAAAAGAGTTTTCAATTACCGCAAAATGTGAAGGGTGTTCTTTCACCGAAGAACCAAAAATTCCGAGTGGCTTGTTCTGATTTTGATAGAAATGGCATTTCAGAAGTTTTTGTTCTTGGAAGTAAAGGCTATGGAACTTTTGTAAAAGTAGGGGATTCCCTTTCATTACTTTCAACTCCAAGACAATATGACAGAGGTTCTTCACAAGAAGGTTTGAGTTATCATGAAACGTCACCAATAGCTATTGCTGATTTACAAGGTGATGGTTTGCCCGATGCTGTTTTTCTTGGAGAAAATAAAGTGTATGCTGTAGATTCTCGAGGTATAGCTCTTCCGGGGTTCCCTGCTCGTTTTACGAGAGGCCTTTCTGAATATGAATTTTCTACAGACCCGTTATTGGTTGATGTTGTAGGTGATTCATTGCCTGAAATTTTAGCTCCGGCACCAGGTGGCTTGTTGTATGCATTTACAGGTAAAGGTAAAATGCTAGACAAACAATTTCCTTTACAAGCTGGCACCTTTGAATATGGAGATACTATTAAGCCAATGACTATTTTAGTTGGTAATGCGGTTGATTCGCTTAAAGGTCTTGAATTATATGCGTTTCATAGAAATAATGTAGCCGCTTTCCGCTTGCCAAGTGCTAAAGAAAGAAATACTAATTGGGCTATGCCTGGGAATGGAAATGAACGCAATGCGTGGTTTGATGTTTCTATTTTAAAAGAACCTGTTTCAGAAAAAGACAAAGATGAAATCAAAGATTTTTATATGTATCCAAACCCTGTCAGGGGTGGCAATGCAAAATCTCGTTTTGAAATAGGTTCTGATGCAGAGTATGCAACAATTGAAATTTTTGACATAACAGGCCTTTGCGTTCGCAAAGAAAAAATGTTATATCCGAAAAAAGGAATGAATCAATGGGATGCTATCGATCTTTCTTCCTTAGGAAGTGATGTCTATACTGTTCGCCTGAAAGTTCATTTTGAAAGTGGAAAGACAAAGAAAAAAATATATCGTTTAGGAGTTATTCGTTAAGAGGTTTTTATGAGAAAGAATAGCATTTTGTTTTTTCTTTCTTTTGCTTGCATTTTGCTTCTTGTGAATGCTTGTTCAAATACAGTTTCTTCTTCAGAAGAATTAGAAAATTTTACGCCAGAAGGGAATGGCTCTGCAAATAGTTCTTCTGTAGAACCTTCTTTGTCATCATCTTCTTCACAAGAGAATATTGAAGATTCTTTAGGAATGAAATGGGTTTCTATTCCGAAATCACAATTTATTCGTGGAGTAACAGAAGTAACAGTTTCGCCTTTTCAAATTTTAGAAACAGAAATTACGCAAAAACAATATGCAACCTATTTAGATTTGCCAACTCAAAAAAAAGAAGGTGATTCTTTGCCAGTAACGAATGTTTCTTGGTATGATGCAGTTCGTTTTTGTAATGCGCTTTCTAAAGCGTATGGGTTAGATACAAATTATGTTTATTCTTCTGTGGGAACTGCTGGTGTTTTACTGGATTTAAAAATTCTTTCGCTAGATTCAACTATTCGCTTACCAAGAGAAGCTGAATGGGAAATAGCCATTCGAGCAGGGACATCTACAAAGTATTATTGGGGTGCTTCTGATAAAACTCATTTGTATGCAAATTATTATTCTGAGTCAGGAGTAACGCCTGTTGGTAGTTTTTTGCCTAATGCTTATGGACTTTATGATATGGCAGGAAATGTTTCTGAATGGACAGAAGATTGGTATTCAGCTTATTCAGGGGTGTCTTTTGAAGAAAATCCTAGAGGTCCTGAGAAGGGGTCTGAACGCGTTTTCCGTGGCGGTTCTTGGTCTTCGTCTTTAGCTGAACTTGCTAGTGATAATAGAGAAAAAGCCTTGCCTGAAGAAGCGCTTTATAATCGCGGTTTTCGTATTGTCTTGAAAAAATAAACGGCTGTCCGATTTTTTTACAACTACAAAAAAGAGAAAATCTTTTTTACTACATTGTATTCAATGAAAAAGATTTTCTTTTATTCAATAGTTTCTTTGTTGTTTTTTGCTTGTTCTTCAGAAGAAAAACAACCACTTCCTGATTTGCCTAAAATAGAAAAACCTAAAGGTGTTGTCGGTCTTTATGCGGGGCGATTGCCATTAGAGAATGCTAAAGCACATCAGATTCAGTTGCAATTAGATTCCATAGGGAATGCTTTTTTAACAGAGAGAATTTTATATGATTCTTTAGAAACGCGTTTAGACACTTTAACTTATCAAGATTCATCAAGTGTTTTGATTTTTAAATTTAAATCTTCTGCAAAAGTATGGAAATTTAAACAAACCAGTGATTTACAATATGTTTTTTTGAATCCTACTGGAGAACCTTTTTTAGATGCCGACAGCAATTTTTATACACTCTTTAGAATGTTGAAAACCGTGGAGAAATAATATGGCGTGTAAAACATTGATAATAGATGATGAACCTCTTGCAAGAATTCGTATGCGTTCTCTTTTAGAGGCGTATCCAGAAGATATTGAAATTATAGGAGAAGCTTCTTCGGCAATGCAAGCTGTAGAAAAAATTAAAGAATTAAAGCCAGATTTAGTTTTTCTTGATATTCAATTGCCAGATAAAAATGCTTTTGAAATGCTTCAAGAAATTCAAGATGAAGACTTCTTTATTGTATTCACTACAGCGTATGATAATTATGCTTTGAATTCTTTTGAAGAAGATGTTGTTGATTATTTGCTAAAACCTATTGCTGAAGAACGTCTGCAAAAAACGATAGAAAAAATTCGTGCACTTCGTCCTTCTGTTACACAAGAACCTATAGGGCCTTTTTGGGAAAAATTAAATCAAGTTCTTGCTCGTTTTAGTAACCAATATATGCAACGCATTCAAGTTCGAATTGGTGAAAAAATTGTACTGGTTCCTGTTGATGAAATTGTGCGTTTTAAAAGTGAAGACAAGTATACTGTAATTTATACGCCTACGAGTCAATATGTTATTGATGTCCCTTTGATTGAATTAGAAAAAAAGCTAGATCCTCAAGAATTTGTTCGAGTTCATCGAGCACATCTTTTAGCCATAGATTATATTGCAGAAATTCAAAGAGGAGATGTTGGGCGTTTGTGTGTTGTTCTGAAAGATAAAGCAAGGACTGCAATTCCTGTAAGTCGGAATTTTGTAAAAAGAGTTCGAAGTCTTTAAATTGAGAGTGTTTTTGAAATCGTATAGACGTAGAAGTCTATACGATTTTCTATTTTTGGAAGCTATGGAAAAGACAGCAAAAACAGATTCTTTTGTAGGCCGTTTTTTAAAAGGTGTTGCTCGGGAAATTTTAGTTCCTGTTGCTTTAGCTCTTATTGTTATTCAATATGTTATACAGGCTTTTCAAATACCAAGTGGTTCTATGGAAGATACCTTATTAGTAGGTGATTTTTTATTGGGATTGAAATTTGTTTATGGTTCACCGATACCTTTTTCAGATGAAAAGTTCCCGGCATTAACAACACCAGAGCGGGGTGATGTTGTTATATTCCGTTACCCTGGAGAACCTGAATATCCTGACTATGATTCTAAACGCTACACGCATTTGGTAAATGCTTTGATGTTTGGAAATTTATATTGGGATTCAAAACCTGAAAATGGAAATCCACACTTGGTGCATTATGCTGATGGGCCCAAAGATTTTATCAAACGTTGTGTTGCTTTAAGTGGTGATACAATAGAAATTAAAGAAGGCCGTTTTTATTTAAATGGTGTAGAACAAAAAAATCTCCCAGGTTATGGAAAGTTTACGGCAACTTATAGGAGTTATTCTCCAAGAGATTATGTGGCTAAATTCCGTTTACCTATGCCACAAGATACATTATATTTAGATTCTCTTTCTCTTTATGAATTATGGCGCATTCGTTCTTTAATAGTGCAAGAAAACCCAGATGTAAAAGTAGAATTAGATTTGCATTTGTCTATCAATGGTTTGCCAGCAGATAATTTTGTTTTTGATGATTTTAAAGTCCCTGTAGAAAGTGATAGAGGGCTACTTTTGAATACGGTTTTGGCTAATCGTCAAGCAGTGGGAATTTCTTTACAGCAAGGCGATACATTAGAAGGTCCTGTATCTTTTGCTTTCTTTACTTCTTTTGCTCGCACAGGCTTTTTACCAATGATTGACCCGAGAAAGAAATTTGAAGGCTTTACTCGCCAAGTTTCCTACATGAATTTTGAAGGGACTCAATTACAAGATTTAGAAAACCATATAAAAGCTTTAAATGCAGTAAAACCTGTAATTGATTCTCTTTCTAAAGATTCGCTCAATGCAGATACTTTAGTTTCTGCTGATGTTTATGATTTGAAGTACCAGATTTTATTTGATGGAAAACCTATCACAAAATATGTTGTTCAAGCACCAGTTTATTTTATGATGGGAGATAATAGAGATAATTCTGCTGATAGCCGTTATTGGGGAATGGTGGCAACAAGAAATATCAAAGCCAAAGCATTCGTGATTTATTTCTCGTTTGAAAATAGCGACGGCACATTTGCCTTGAATAAACCATTTACGTGGTGGCGAATTCCATTTAAAATCCGTTGGACGCGTCTGGGAAAAGTCATTCACTTGATTGGAAAGTAAAAGGTTTTTAATGAAATTCTCTTGGAGATTACTTCTTTTGAGTTTGTTGCTTTTGCTTTTAGCATGTGCAACCGTTGTGGCTCCAAGTGGCGGTCCTGAAGATAAATTAGCGCCTCGTGTCGCGGCAGTTTATCCTATGCCAAACGCAACGAATATGCCAACAGAACTTTTTGTGCGTTTAGAATTTGATGAATGGATTCAATCGTCTCTTCCAAGAAATGCAGTTGTAATTTCTCCGCCTTTAGAAAAAAAAATAAAGTTAAAAGTTTCAGGAGATGTTTTAGAAATTTCTTCAAATGCTGTTCTTGATTCAAATACAACTTATACATTAACTTTAGGAAACGCTTTAAAAGATTTACGAGGTAATGCTATTGCGCCTCCGTTTCAACTTGCTTTTTCCACAGGTAATCATATAGATTCATTATCTTTGTCAGGGAAAGTACTTTTGACTCAAGAAATGGTTGCTGCAAAAGAATTGCCTAGTATTGGGTTGTATCCATTAGGAACAGAAAGAAGTAAAAGAAACTATTTGAAAAAATATCGCGATTCTCTTTTGAATGCTCCAGATACTGTTCCATTTTTAACAAAAGAAATTCCACTCTTTTTTACTCAAGCCGATTCAAATGGGTTCTTTAAAGTGATTGGGCTTTCTCTAGGTAAATACAGAATTGTTGCATTTGTTGATGCTAATGGAAATAGACGACTTGATCAGACGACAGAACCTGGCGGAATTTATGGAGATATTTCACTAGATTCTCTTTTTAAAGATTCTCTATGGTTGCCTTTAGGCAATTTAGATACATCGGAAGTCGTTTTAGATTCAGTAAAACAGTTAGGAGCAACCGTTATCCAGCCGATATTTAATGCCGCTGTAAATCCAGATTCGTTAAAAGGCTGTATGCTTTATGGTTCCAATAAAAAAGTCTTAGATTCTTTGCAAAAAATTCTTGCCCCTAATGGTAAACCAGCATTTGCTATTTCAGTTGTCCCTGTAAAAGATTCTTCTTATGTGTTTAAGTGTGCGTTTGCAAAAGATTCTTTAGGAAGGTATTTAGATACATTACAAAATGAGTTTGAATTTATTTGGAGAGAATTTCCAAATGACACATTCCCTGCAAATTTAGCAACAGTTATTCCGCGTTCTGGTCAAAAGTTAGTGTTCCCAGAGAAACCAGTTTTATTGACTTACGATAAAGTCGTTTATGGCGATACCTTGGAAAAAGATTTGTTTTTTGTTGTGAGAAAAGATACTTTGCCAGTAAAAGTTATAAGAAAAGATGCCGCAAATTTTGAAGTGCAATCCTTGACGCTTTTGCCTTATGACGCCAAAATTTCATTGCAACAACGCTATTTAGATTCTACCTTAGCTCTCCCAGATAGCACAGGAAAACGCGATACGATTGTTGAAACAAAATACAAAGTTCTTGCTTCATTTGAAACGGCTCCTAAATTGCGTGTGGCTACTTTACAAGGGAAAATTTCCACAACACAAGGCAAAATAAAAATTCGCTTGCGCAGCGTAGAAACAGGTGAAATAAAAGATACTCTTTCTCTTGAAGATGGTTCTTTTAAAATGGAATCTTTGTTAGATGGAAAGTATCTACTAGATTATTTTTATCCAGATTCCAATGGTTGTTTAGATGTCGGAAGTTTAGAACCATTGCGCTTTGCAAAACCTTGGCGCACACCTTTAGATACTTTGGTTTTGCAACCAGGTGAAAATGTTTTAGAAAAATTAATTACTTTACCGAAATTGCCATAAGAGGGAAAAATGAAAATACCAGAAACATTTGTTGCAATAGATTTAGAAACCACTGGTTTAGAATTTGAAAAAGATGAAATTATTGAAATTGCATTAGTGCGTTTTGTGAATGGAAAACCATTTGAATCGTGTGATTTTTTGGTAAAGCCCTCTCAAACATTGCGACCTTTCATAGAACATTTAACAGGTATTACTTCAGAAGATTTAGCCAATGCAGAAGATTTTCCTGCAATAGCAGAAAAAGTATTTTCTTTTATTGGAGATGCTCCTTTAGTTGCTCATAATGCGCAGTTTGATTTTCGCTTTTTAAAAAATGCTTTTGCTCGTGTAGGAGTTCCTTTTGATTCTCATCCGGTATTTGATTCACTAGCCTTGTCTCGAATTGCTTTTCAGAATGTAGCGAATCATAAGCTTGAAACATTGTTAAAGTATTTAAAAATTGAACGCTCTGTAGCGCATCGTGCTTTACCTGATGCAGAAGCTTGTGGAAAACTTTTTGTAAAAGCTATTGAAACAATACAAACATTTTCTCCCGATGTTTTGCATTTGTGCCAAAGGCTTTCTCAAGGAACCATTTGGGAAACCATTTTTGGAAAAAGTGAATCGTTTGAGGTAAGAATAGAATACCCATTTTTAGAGGAATGTTCTGCCTTGCCTGTTTTACCAAAGAAGATTCCATTTAGAGCATCTGCATTTTTTGGCGAAAAGGGTTTACTTTCTGACAAGGTTTTAAATTTTGTAGAACGCCCTGCACAAGTAGATTTTGCCTCTATTGTAGAACGAAATATGCATAAAGGTGGAATTGCTGTATTAGAAGCAGGGACAGGTGTTGGAAAATCTCTAGCTTATCTTGTTTCTGCAGCATTAAAAGCTGTTTCAGGAGAACGAGTTTTAATCAGCACTGCGACAAAGACATTGCAAGAACAACTTTTTGCAAATGAAATTCCGGTTTTGCAGTCTATTTTAGGTGCGGATTTACGGCCATTTATTTTAAAAGGGCGTAGTAATTACCTTTGTTTGAGAAAGTTTGAAGAACTAACCCAACAAGCTGATTCTTTATTGAGTTTAGAAGAAAGGGAAACTTTTATGACGTTGTTCCCTTGGATAGTTCAGACAAAGACAGGTGACATCAGTGAAAATTCAGGATTCAATCACCAAAGGAATCGATTCCTTTGGAATAAGCTTGCTAGCGAAGCAGCTTCTTGTGCCGGCGAAAATTGTCCTTTCTATTCTCGTTGCCCAGCACTTTCTGCAAAACGAAAAGCGATGTCTTCTAATTTGCTCTTAGTAAACCATTCGTTATTTTTATCAGATCTTTTACTGGATTTTGCGCTTTTACCTTCTTATGAACATGTGGTTTTTGATGAAGCTCATCGTTTGCCTTCTTTGTCCGCACAAGCGTTTGGAAGATCTTTTAGATTGTTTGATTTGCGAAATGCTTGTAGGAATTTGCAAAGTGGGCAAACAACAGGCCTTTTAGTTTTAGCAAAACAAGTTCTTGGAGAAATAGAACCTTTAATCAGTTTGCCAGAAAAAATAGCAGAAACAGAAAAAGCATTACATCGTTTCTTTATGAAAATTGGAAAACGATTAGGCAAACAAAAGAAAGAATCCTTTTGTTATTCGAACGGGATTTTAGCAGATTACGATGTTGATCCAGAGTCGTTCTTAAAACAATTACAAGATTTAAAAATAGGTATTGCTTCTATTGCAGAACGTTTACGGGAAAATTCTGAAAATAAAAATTTGGCAAAAGATTTCGATGGTGTTCATTCATCACTTGAAAAGCTTTTAACTGATTTTGAATTTTTAGTTCTAGCAAACCGAAAAGATTGGGCTTTCTTTTTAGAAGAACCTTATAATCCACACACAATTCGTTTGAATGCAAAGCCTCTTTATACAGGGACTTTTTGGAAAGAAAAATTTTATACATGGATTAAATCAGCCACTTTTGTTTCAGCAACGCTTTCGATTAGAAATTCTCTAGATTATTTTGTAAATAAAATGGAAATGCAAAAACTCCCTGCTTATAAAACGCCATTTTTAAAAACTTACCCGCAAATGGAAAGAGTAGATGGTGAAAAAGTAGTTGTAGTTGATTATTTGCCAAAGCCTAATAGTCCTGAATACCAAGCGGCATTAGAAAATTTACTGGTAGAATTACTCCCGGGATTATCGGAAAATACAATGGTTCTTTTTACCAGTTTACATGCGATGACTCAAGTTTATCAAAAGTTGTTACCTGTTTTTTCAGAAAAGAAAAAATTGTTGTTATGTCAAAATATTGATGGCTCGTTAGAAAATTTAATGGAAAATTTCCGCAAAGAACGCGGTGCTTGTTTGTTAGGGTGCCAAATTTTGTGGGAAGGAATTGATTTACCAGGCGATGCTTTGAAAAATTTGATTATCCCTAAATTACCATTTCCGAACCCTGTAGATCCTTTTGTAAATGCAAAAGTAGAAGCGATGAAAGAACAAGGGCGGAATGTTTTTAAAGAGTTATTTGTACCTGAAGCTTTTTTGGGGTTAAGGCAAGGTATGGGAAGATTGATTCGTTCTGAAAAAGATTCCGGCGTTATTTTGCTTTTAGATAATAGAATTCTGACAGAAAGTTATGGCAAAACATTCCAAAAAATTTGGAATGAAAAACATACAATAGTTTCTTCGTTTACAGATTTGCAAAAGATTTTTTAAAGGTGGTTGTTGTGATTTCATTGCGGTCTTATTTTGAAAGTTTAGAAAAAACAACATTGCGAGAAGTATATGCAAAAACTTTTGCAATGAAAGGTTTAGTCAACAATATTTTGCTATTAAAAGAATTGCAAAGTTTTTATACGAATTCTGAAAGGTTAGCATCAGTCTATTCACTTTGGACAGAACAACAAAAAGATGTTTTTTTGCTTATTGCTCGTAGTGGAAAACGAGGCTTGCGCTTTCGCGAATTAAGACTTGCTGTTCCTGTGGGACAAGTGAATGCATTAAGAACTTTTTTGAAATATTTGTGTGAAAATTTTATTGTTTGGAAAACGGCTGGAGAAACAGAAAATACAGTTTATCGTTCGTTTGCAGAATCTTATGCCTTTGCTTTATCAAAAAAAGATTTTATTGAAATCCCATCTAAAGTACAAGAGTTTTCTCATGGCTCTTTATGCGATGTTCACATTTGTCGTGTGCTTTCACTTTTGAAATTAGGTAAACTGCGATTAAACGCTTCTAAAGATTTGCATAGACGTTCTTTACAATTGTGCGAAGAAACGACATCTTTTTCTAAAAAGCTTTCGCCTAAAGCCTCAAATGATGAAATCTTATTGATATTACAATTTTTAGTATCAAAGTCTTGGCTTGTTGTTTCTGCTGACTCTCAATTAATCTTGGCATCGGAAGCGCTGACGTTTTTAAACAAGAATGGCTTTCGTTTGCATCAAGAATTTTTCAGATGGTGGTTAGAAACCAGATTTAATGGAGATAAGAAATATTTTTCTGAATTAATGAATTTACTGCAAAAACCAGTTTCGGCGCAAAAGGCTGTGGAAATTTTTTGGCCGCTAGATCCTGTAGCTAGATTGCAATCAAAAAAGGCAAACATTTCTTTTGAACAAATGCCGCGTCCCCTGCGTGAAATGTGGATTATGGGGCTTGTGAATTTTTATGTGAATCGCTCTTTTGAAATAGAAGCCGTTTCTTCTAATGAAATTTCTGAAAATTCAAACCAGTCAATAGTTAAAAATTTAAATGTTTCAACGCTTCCAAATTTTGAAGTGGTAATCCCTTCACAAATTTCGCCAAGAGTTTTGTTTTATGCATCGTGTTTTGCAATAGCTGAAAATGATGAAAGCATTTTAAAATACCGATTGGACAAAGAAGTTTTTTCCGAAGCTTTACGAAGTGGTTTTTCAGAACAAGAAGTAAAATTATTCTTCAGTTGGTTGAACTTACCTGAGAACGTTTCAATGGCTTTATATGAATGGAGTGCTAGCTTTTTTGGAGCCTCTATTTTTACAGCAAGAATATTGAAAATAGATGATAAGAGCATTTTTGAAGATTTATTAGGGTTCCCGCAATTTATGGAATTGGTGCAGGCTTCTATCCCGAATTATGGTTTTTTAATTAAGCCAGAATGTGAACAAGATGTCAGAAATCTTTTAATTCATTATGGTTTGACACCAGCTTGTGACAGAGATGAAAGTTCATTACAAGTGATAAACGAACTTGCTTTCTCTAGTAATTTTACAGAGCCTTGGCCGCAAGAAAATATGCCAGAAATGGGTAAGGAAAGTCCTTCTGTTAAAGAATCTTCTGTAATTGAAACAGGGAAAAAGAATTTTGGAACAGATTTTCAGAAATTAGATGTTTCTACTTTGGTAAAAGCTTTGCGTTATGCCAAAACATCTGAAACACTCTGTGTTCTTCGACTAGCTAATCCAGAAAGAAAAACGGCAAAAGTCCAAGAAAAAACGGTATTAGTCCGTGGATTACGCCTTTCTCAAACGCCGTTTATGGTGCAGATACAGCAAGGCAATAATGCAGAAGAAAAATTAGATTTGGCTTTTATCCGAGAAATAAAACTCTTGCACAAAAAAGCGTAAAGTTTATTTGTTTTTTTCTATGTCAACGAATTGAAACCCAACTTCGTCTTTTTTCATCATTCCGAATTTTGTTCTAGCGATAGATTCTATATAAAGAGAATCATAAGTTAAACGTTTGATAATAGCTTCTTGTTTTTCTAGTTGTTTTTGTAAAGAATCATTACGATTTTCAAGAAGCATTATTTCTTGTTTCAAATGGTATTGTTGGCGTAGCCCTGTTTTTTGAAAAACTAAAAAAGCTGCCATACACAAAATAATTGCCAAGAAAAAGGCAAGTATAATGAGTGTTGGATTTTTTAGTTTTTGCAAGAGCACTCCTTTTCAAAGAAATAGCGATAGCCATCTTGACTTGAAACTAGACCAGCTAGTTCCAATTCTGTTAATATAGAAAATAAAGAACTCATGACCATTTTAGAATCAGAACTTAACTCAGAAAGATTTTTAAAAAATCCAGAATTCTTTTTAAATAACTCTTGAGCCTCAAGAGAAAGATTCGAAATAGAAAAATTTATTGGCGTTTCGTCGGAATCTTTAACTGGGATGTTACAAATAAAAGGTAAATCTTCTGGGAAATAAATAGGCTTTGCTTTGTCTGAACGTAATAAAGCAAGTGGCCCTTGATAGGTTTCTTGAAAGCAATTTCCACTTAAAGCAAAAAGTGGGCGGTTGTATTGGAGTGCAAAATTGGCTGTGAGCATAGAACCGCCTTTTTCTTTACTTTCTACTATAACAACAGCATTAGAAATACCTGCAATAATTCTATTTCTTGCAGGGAACATACTTTTATAACTAGGGGTTTCTAAAGGAAGCTCGCTAATGATAGCACCACCTTTTTGAAGAATTTGTTCAGCAAGAATTCTTCTTTCACCATGAATTTTAGTCATTAATCCTTGAGCGAGAACAGCAATTGTTGGTACACCAAAATCAATAGCTGCTTCATGGCAGTAACAATCAATACCTTGTGCTAAGCCAGAAACAACAATTGCTTGTGTATTTTGTAGACTTTTAACAAGGCGTTTGCAAAGTTCTTTGCTGTAATTACTAGGTCTTCTTGTTCCGACAAGCGCAATATAAAATCCTTTTGGAATATTTCCTAAGCAATAAAGTTCTTGTGGCGGGTTTTTGATTAATGTTAATAATTCTGGAAAATTTGGCGGTAAAAGTTTTGTAGGAATGTTATTTTTATCCATTATGAAATACTCATTTGATGATTTGGTGAATATATTGAAAACGCTCCGTTCAGAGCATGGTTGTCCTTGGGATAAAGCACAAAATGTTTCTACACTTTTGCCTTATCTTATAGAAGAAACTTACGAATACATTGAAGCTGCTCAAAATAGCGACATAAAACACATGCAAGAAGAACTTGGCGATGTCTTGTTGCAAGTGGTATTTCATGCACAAGTTTGTAAAGAAGAAGGTGCTTTTGATATCAATGATGTTATTCAGGGTATTTCTGAAAAAATGATTCGCCGTCACCCACATGTATTTGGAAATGCAAATGCGGAAGATTCTTCTGCAGTTAGAAAGCAATGGGATGAAATAAAAGCAGAAGAAAATAAAGGGCAGCTGAAAGACCCTTCTGCAATGGCAAAAGTTCCTAAAGGGTTCCCGCCACTTTCTAAAGCGCAAGAATTGCAAAGGCGTGCTACAAAAGTTGGGTTTGACTGGAAACATGCAGAAGATTCCTTTGAAAAAGTTGTAGAAGAATTTAAAGAATTTGAAAAAGAAAGGCAAGCAACCGATTTCCCTGATAAAAATCGTTTGGAAGAAGAATTTGGAGATATTCTTTTTTCTTTAATCAACTACGGAAGGCATTGTGGTTTAAATGCAGCATTAGCTTTGTCTAAAGCAAATAATAAATTTGAAAAACGTTTCCGAAAAATGGAAGTGTTAGCTGAAACTTCTAATTTTAAAGACAAAACAGAAGTTTTATCTTTATGGGAAAAAGCTAAAGGCTCCTAGTGGAGCCTTTTTAAATATTCTTTTAAATTTCAAAAAGATTTTGCCTTGCTCGGTTTCTTAAAAAAAGATCTACCAAGACAAGGGCTGCCATACTTTCAACAATAACTGGTGCACGAACTGCAACACAAGGGTCATGCCGGCCTTTTGCTGCAAGAGTTCCAGAAACTCCTTCTTTGTTTACTGTTTCTTGTTCTTTTGCAATGGTCGCAGTAGGTTTAAAGGCTATTTTACAATAAATGTTTTCGCCATTAGTTATCCCGCCCAAAGTGCCACCTGCATAATTTGTTTTGGTATGGAAAGTTCCATTTTCAAAGTAAGGAATGTCGTTATGCTCACTCCCGCGCATTTTTGCACTTTGAAAACCAGATCCTATTTCAAATCCTTTACTTGCAGGAATGCTTAACATGGCTTGGGCAAGCAATGCTTCTGTCCTATCGAAAGCAGGTTCGCCAAGACAAGGAGGAACATTTCGAATTAAAAGAGAAACTGTTCCGCCAATACTATCTTTTTCTGCTTTGACAGATGCGATGGTTGCTTCCATTTTTGAAGAAGCTTCTTTATCTGGGCAACGAATCGGAGAAGCATCTATCAAATCGTAAGTAAGGGAATCAAAATCAATATTTGCTTCAAATTGCCCAACAGAAGAAACCCAGGAAAGGAATTCTGTAGCAAAAAGAGATTTTAAAATTTTTCGAGCAACGCTACCTGCAGCAACTCGAGCAGCCGTTTCTCTTGCAGAACTGCGGCCACCACCGCGATAATCGCGAAAACCATATTTTAAATCATAAGTTAAATCGGCATGCCCCGGGCGATACCAGGATTGTATTTCTGAATAATCGCCACTGCGTTGGTCTTCATTAAAAATAGCTAGCGAAATAGGTGTTCCTGTTGTTTTTCCTTCAAAAACCCCAGAAAGAATTTGCACTTTATCTTTTTCAGAACGAGCGGTTGTAAGTGTATTTTGACCTGGTTTTCTTCTATCCAGGTAGAACTGGATGTCTTCTACGGTTAAAGGAACTCCTGCAGGACACCCATCAATAGTTACTCCAATACCTGCTCCATGGGATTCCCCCCATGTTGAAATAGTGAAAATTTTGCCAAAATTGCTAGACATGGCAGAAAATATAGAATTCACAAAGAAAAATGAGGCCATTTCTGCGTTAAAAAGCCCTCATTCCGTAGAAAAATTCCTTGTTGTTATTTTATCCACAGATGTTTTTTGTGATTTATTGACGATATTTTTGTCTTTTTACTAAATTGACACAAGAAATTAGTGGTGATTTATGAATAAAGTGCTTTTTCTTTTTTGCGTACTCTGTTTGCATGTAGTGGCTATGGCAACTACCTTGACTGGTGATAAAAATGAATTTGCCGGTATTCCGTTTGGCATGGATAGAGAAACGGTCATTGAAGAAATTCTCAAATTGGGCTATGAACCTTATGGCATGGCTGAATCTAGCAGTCGTATAGTTATTCCTGTTTTTATGATGGGAGAACTCCCGGTACAAGTAGATTTTCTTTTTAATCGCAATGAAAAATTTTATTCATTTGAAATTCGTACGGGGCGTATTGAAGCCGCTCGTATGCCTAAAGTTCTTGAAGCTGTAAATTATATGGGTGAACAGTTCAGTTTAAAATATGGAACCGCAGGTAAAAAGGGTGACATAACAGAATCTAACTTACGAGAAGGTTTAAACCTCTACGAAGAATGGTTTTCGGTTAGATTATTGAACGTATTTACTGCGATTGTATCAAAAGATGGCCGTTATTATTCTATAGGCTCTGTAACGCATCGAGTTCTTTCTGGCGAAAAACAAGAACGTCAAAATGCCAACAGCCCTAGTTCTTTGAAAAAAGCAGCATTTTAATGAAATTTCTTTTTCCGGGAGTTTTAACAATGTTACTTGCTGTAGTTTCTTCTGCTGCAAATAATTTTTCGAATACTCTTTTTGTTGGTTTGTGGGAATCAAATACCGATTTTTACCGAACAAGTGCTCCTGGCGCCAAAATAGCTTTTAAAATTTCTGGTGGAACTTTATCTGTTGATATGGAAGGTTCTTCTTATTGGCAAGTGATTGTAGATGGAAAAGCTACACAGAAGCTTCTTATTTCTGACCGAAAATCTTATAACATTGTTGAAAATTTACCAGTGGGAAATTATTTGGTAGAACTAGTGCATTGTAGTGAATCTTTGCCAGGGGAATCAAAAATTTATGGTTTGAAACTTTCAAAAGACTTTTCTTTTGAACAATTAAAACCTTCTTCTCGCAAAATAGAGTTTATAGGTGATTCTTATACAGTTGGTTATGGTGTAGAGGCTCCTAATCCAGAAACAGGAACTGTCGAAGAAACAACGAATACAACTAAAAGTTATGCTTATATTGTTGCAAGTAAACTGAAAGCAGATTATAGAATTTCTGCATTTAGTGGGCGTGGGCTTGTACATAATTATGCAGGGATTGAACCTAACTGGCATATTCCGGATTTGTTAGAATATACTGTTCCGGGAATGGCTGCAGTTTCAAAAGGCGGTAAAAAACGAGATTTTTCTGCCTGGCAACCTTCTGTTGTAGTTGTTTTTGTTGGAATAAATGATTTTCAAGGTGAAGGCCCGAAAGCTTCAGAAGATGCTTTTATCAAAGCATACAGAGATTTACTTGCTAAGTATAGAAAAGCCTCTCCTGGAGTTAAGTTCCTTTTAGTGGCTACGAAAATTTATCCAGAAGACCTGTTAATTCCTGCTGTTGAAAAAGTTTTTCTTGCAGAAAAAAACGCTGGCTTTAAAGATCTTGAAATGGAAATAGTTTATTCTGAAAATACGGCTCTTCATGGGCATCCTAATGAACGTTCTCAACAAGATATGGCCCAAAAATTGTTGCCTAAAATAGCTCGACTTGGCGGTTTTTTAAGCCGGTAAATGCTCAAAACAGCATTTTTTTAAAATTCGTATAACACATATTCTTTTTTTATATATATTACTCTTACTTGGTAAATAGGATTTAAATGCATAAAATAGTTCACAAAACGCTAGCTCTGTTCAGAATGAATGTGCTCATTCTGGTATTGCTTGTATTTACAGTAGCAGCTCTGTTGACACATAAATATGGCTTGAATTCACTTTACCACATAAATATGGCCTCTTATCCTTATATTGTGCCGACTTCTGATTCTCTTGATGGTGGTAATTCTGTAGTTAGTTTGCAAAAAACAGATTCTTCTATCATTATGGATTATGAATTGCGCGAAGGTATGCCTTACCCTTATGCTGGTTTACAGATATATCTTGGCGATGGTAAAACCCAAGGGAAAGATTTGTCAGTTTATGATAGTGTCTTTTTATGGATAAAACCTCGTGGTGAAGGTTCTGTTCGCCTTTATTTGCGCGGTTATGATAAAGATATTTACCGTGAAGGCGATTTAACATCATTAAAGTTTAATGAACTTGAATTTTTCCCATTAGAAGAATCTTATCCTGCAGCATTTGTCCCACAAGAATTTCGTGTAGCTGGCTGGTGGGTTGCACAGAATTCTGTGAATGTGCATAAAGCGAGAGTTGATATTTCTAATGTGCCTTTAATTGAAATCCAAACAGGCACAGGCGCTCCACTTGGCTTTGGTACTTTTGAAATTATGGGCATTTGTTTCAAAGGGAAAATGATTTCAGAATTGCGCCTTGTTTCTGCATTGATTTTTGCTTGGTTTATTACGTTCCTTATAATTCTTGTGTTCCGCTTTATGGATTACCACAGAGCCCAGAAAGTTAATAAAGAACGTCAAAAAGAACTTGAACGCAACTTGGCTGCATTAGAAGTTGTTAAGAACAATTATGAAAGAGAAAGTAAAACAGATCCTTTAACAGGTTGTTTAAATAGAGCTGGTTTTGTTGATGTGCTTACCCGTGAACAAGAACGCTTAAATAAGCATGGTATTCCAGTTTCTTTTGTTATCATGGATATAGACCACTTTAAAGATGTAAACGATACATTTGGTCATAATACTGGCGATGAAGTTCTTTTGAATTTATCTCGTTTGATTCAAGGAAAAATCAGAAATACAGATGCTTTAGTTCGTTGGGGTGGCGAAGAATTTGTTGTACTTTGTGGCGATACTCCTCTACAAAATGCTCAGTTCTTGGCAGAAAAATTACGCACAGCTATTGAATCTTCCGTTCTTATTAAACAGCGTCAGGTGACATGTTCGTTTGGTGTCGCTGAAATGGTTCCAGGCGAAGACCCGAAAAACTTGTTTGAACGTGCTGATAAGGCATTGTATGCTTCTAAAGAAGGTGGCCGTAATAGAGTTACAAGTGCTGCTTTCCGTGGAGGCTCCTAGTGAAACGAGTAATCTTCTTTTCTTTATTGCTTTTTTTAGTATTTAACTTTTTTGGTTGTGCAGGTACTTCTAAATCAAATGTACAGTTTGTGCCACTTCAGATTTCGTGGGAACCTTTGAATGATTTAGATACAGATAGTCCTGATGTTTCAAAGTGTATGGTTCTTGTTACTAATGCTTTGATGGAACATTCTGAAATACAAAAAAATGCAGACAAATCCAATTTTTCATTTATTGCAACTATTTCAAGTGTTAAAAAGGCAGAAACAGAATCGTTTGTTTTTGACGGCGTTTGTTCTGCAGATGCTGTAGTGAGCGCCCCGACACTTTGTAAATGGAAAGCGTCTTGTGCTAAAGATTCTAAAGTAGATTTGGAATTTCTTTCACCCTAAGTTCTCAAAATAGAAATCCTTTGCTTTCGGTTTATAAAAAGCTGTTTTTAGGGCTAATTTTTTAAAATAAATCTTTTGTTTTCTCTAGAATTAAATATCTTTGTACTATGCAAAAATATGATGCCGATGCGGCTCTTGCCGTACAATATCTTTCTCAGACTGCTAAAGCAGTTGAATTGAAATTTGATGAACTCCTGCCATCAGAACAGGAAGAACCTAAACGTTTACATGAAGCCATGCGGTATTCAATGTTTGCTGGTGGTAAACGTTTGCGTCCGGCTTTAGTTAAGGCTGCTTTTGAATTGTTTGGTGGAACGGGTGATTCTGTTTGGTATGCAATGAGTGCTCTTGAAATGTTGCATACTTTTTCATTGATTCATGATGATTTGCCTTGTGTAGATAATGACGACATGCGTCGTGGAAAGCCAACCGCTCATAAAAAGTATGGAGAAGCAACTGCCGTTCTTTCTGGTGATGCCTTGTGTATTCTTGCTTTTGAACTTATGGCAAAAACAGGGAATGCTCGTGCGATTGAAATTCTTGCTAGAAAATTAGGCACTTTTGGTATGCTCGGCGGAGAAATGCGCGATGTAGAATGCGAAGGTAAAACAGTTTCTTTAGCTGAAGTAGATTATATCCACTACCATAAAACGGCAGCTCTTATAGAAGCTTCGCTTTGCATTGGTGCTGAACTTGCTTCTGCGACAGAAGAACAAGTAGCTTCTATTCAAAAATTTGGTAAATCTATTGGCCTTGCCTTCCAAGTTGTTGATGATATTTTAGATGTTATTTCCACAACAGAGCAATTAGGTAAAGACGCAGGTTCTGATGAAGAACGTGGGAAAGCAACTTACCCTTCTGTAATTGGTCTTGAAGCATCAAGAGAACGAGCGAATGCTTTGTATAAAGAAGCTATTGCTGAATTAGATAGCTTACCTGGTGATACAAGTGTATTGCGTTCTATTGCGGCCTTTATTGTGACAAGAGTAAATTAATATGCATATTCAAGATATTCAAACTCCACAAGACATAAAGAATCTTTCTGTCACGGAATTGGAAATTCTTGCTGAAGAAATCCGTTCTACCATTATTGGTCAGGTATCAAAACATGGTGGGCATTTAGCCTCTTCTTTAGGTGTGGTTGAGTTAACGCTTGCTTTACACCAGGTATATAATCTTCCTGAAGATGTTATGGTTTGGGATGTTGGCCACCAAGCTTATGTCCATAAGCTGTTAACAGGAAGGTTTAATCGTTTCAATACGCTTCGTCAGCAAGGTGGCTTGTCTGGATTTTTAAAACGTTCTGAAAGTGAATTTGATCAGTTTGGGGCAGGCCATGCTTCAACTTCTATTTCTGCAGCTTTGGGTTTTGCTGTAGCCCGTGACCATTTCGGTAAAAAGAATAGTGTTGTCGCTATTATTGGTGATGGTTCTTTGACTGGTGGAATGGCTTTTGAAGCATTGAATAATGCAGGCGAATTAAAGCAAAACATGACCATTATTTTGAATGACAACAAAATGAGCATTGCTCCAAATGTTGGTGCATTTTCAAAATATTTGAATCAGATTATTTCTGACCCTAAATACAATAAGTTGCGTAATGATGTGGATAAAGCAATGCAACGAATTCCAGGCGTATTAGGGAGCCGTTTTAGAGATCTTTTTGCGGCAACAGAAACGGCAACTAAGTTTGCTCTTAAACCAGGTCGTTTGTTTGAAGATTTAGGGATTCGTTATTTTGGTCCGATAGATGGGCACAATTTAACAGAGCTTGTTCCTTTATTGAAAAAAGTAAAAGAATTTCCAGGTCCTTGTCTTGTTCATGTTGTTACAGAAAAAGGGCGCGGCCTTGAACTAGCCGTAAAGAATCCTTCTAAATGGCATGGTTGTAATCCGTTTGACCCAGAAAGTGGGTTGCCTCTTTCGCCTGGAAATACTAATCCTTCTTTAACATCTGTTTTTGGGAAAACAGTTCTTGAACTAGCCAAAGAAGATTCTCGTATTTTAGGGATTACTGCAGCTATGCCTTCTGGGTGTGGTTTAGATATTGTCGCTCAGGAATTGCCAGATAGAGTAATAGATGTTGGGATTGCAGAAGAACATGCTGTCACTTTTGCAGCAGGTCTTGCTTGTGCAGGAGTGGTTCCTGTTGTGGCAATTTATTCTTCATTTATGCAAAGGGCTTATGACCAGATTATTCATGATGTCGCTTTGCAAAATCTTCATGTTGTTTTAGTTCTTGATAGAGCAGGCCTTGTCGGTGCCGATGGCCCGACGCATCATGGGGCTTTTGATTTGACCTTCTTGCGTTCCGTACCAGGTCTTGTGATTATGGCTCCGGCTGATGAGCATGAAATGCGCGCAATGCTTACGCAAGCAACTAAAGAATTGAATTGCCCTGTGGCTATTCGTTATCCAAGAGGTAATGCTCTTTCTAATGAATGGAAAGAAACTCTCCCTTCAATACCATTTGGTAAGTTCTTTGTCGAAGAAGAAGGTGAAGAAATCTTATTGCTTGGGGCTGGATTTATGTTGCAAGAGTTGAAAAAGACTTCTGCAATTCTTAAAGAACATGGGAAAAAACCAACTCTTGTGAATGCAAGATTCATTAAGCCACTTGATACAGAAGCTTATCGTGAATTATTTGAAAAACATTCAGTGATTGTTTCTTTAGAAGATAATACGCTTGTGGGTGGCTATGGCTCGGTTATTGCAGAAATGCTTGCTGATTTTGGTTTTAAAAATAAAACACTTCTTCGAATGGGCTTACCAGATGCCTTTGTAGAACACGGAGAAGTTGCTAATTTATACAAACAATTGAAAATAGACGGCGAATCAGTTGCCGCGAAAATAATGGAAGTCTATAATGCCTGATAAAAAATTGGATTCCAAAAGAACAGTTCGCACGACTCTAAACAAAAAGTTTGGAGTAAGCGAAAATATCCATGAACGTAAATACAACAGAAACGAAAGAAGTGAATTTTCAGCTTCAAAGTCGCAAGGTTCTTTTGAAGGGAAAAAATCTTTTTCTAGAAATTCAGATCGTAAGCCATTTGGTGAACGTCGTTCTTTTTCTAGAGATTCTGAACGCAAGCCATTCGGTGAACGTCGTTCCTTTTCTCGGGATGGTGAATACAGAGAAAGAAAATCCTTTGGCGGTGATAAACGCCGTTCTGTAGGCCGTCGTGTCTGGAAAGAAGACGAACAGACTCCGATTTATAGACAACGCCCTGAAGCGAAACCTAAGCAAGATTTTGAAACGCAAAAAGAAGAATCTTTGCTTGAAGCTTCCGTACTTGAAGCGACTTCTGCTCCAGATGATGTTATCCCACCTTGGTTTAAAAAAGTGCTGGCTTTAACGACTGAAAAAGGTCGTGAACGTGAAGGTAATTTTATTGGAGAAGGAATTCACGTTGTTCAAGAATTGGTTACCCACCATGCTGATCAGGTTATAGGTGTTTATTACGCAGAATCATTCCAGAATGCTGAATTATTAGACTTAGTTCGTGCTGCGGGTGTACGCTTGCATGATATTTCAGATGAATTGATGGAAAAAGCTTCTACAACGGTAACATCACAAGGGATTTTTGCAGTTTGCCGTCAAGCAAGTTGTCGTCCGAATTATGAAACTACAAGAAATGTTTTGACTATTGTAGATGCCGTTCAAGATCCAGGAAATTTGGGAACTCTTTTCCGTACAAGTTTAGGTTTCTCTTCTGGCGGTATGATTCTTGGTAAAGGGACAGTTAGCCCGTTTAATCCTAAAGTAGTTCGAGGTTCTTCGGGAACATTTTTACGTGTCCCATTTGAATCTGATGTGGATTTGATTGATAAAATAAATTTCTTGCGTCAAAAGGGTTATTTGATTGTAGCGACCGATTTGCATGCAAGACAATCTTTACGGGATTTGCCACCAAGAAAATTGCGTAAAGTAGCTTTCTTAGTTGGTAATGAAGGTGCCGGTACAAATGCTTATTTGATTGAATTAGCTGATGAAACAGTAAAGATTCCTATGAGCAGTGATTTAGAATCTTTGAATGTGGCTGTTGCTCATGGTATTTTATCTTATGAATTAGCTCAACTTCAAAAGGAAATCTAAAATGGCTGAAAATTTTTCAACCTTGTTAGAAAATAGAATCGCAAGTGTAGGGAATCCGGTTTGCCTTGGAATGGACCCTGTTTTAAAATTGATTCCAGCGCCTGGTGATACTCCAGAAGAATCAATTAAGCGATTTTATTTAGATATTCTAGAAGAATGTGTTCGTCGTAATGTGTTTCCAGCAGTTGTAAAACCTAATAGTGCTTATTATGAATGTATTAGTATTCAAGCATTACAAGTTTTGCAAGATTTAATAGCTATTTACCAAAAAGAAAATATTCCAGTTATTTTAGATGCAAAACGTGGCGATATAGGAAAATCAAGTGCTGCTTATGCAAATGCTGGGTTTAAAGTTTTTGGTGCTGATGCTATTACGGTTAGTCCTTGGATGGGAACTGATTCTGTTGGCCCTTTCTTGAATCATGAAGCTTTGGGTGGAGTTTATGTTTTATTGCGCACAAGCAATAAAGGTGCTATGGATTTTCAAGACTTACCTGTTGCAGAAAAGAATAAAGCTTTTTATGCAGTAGGAGAAAAGTTAGTAGAATGGGATAATGGAAATTTAGGCGCTGTTGTTGGTGCTACAAATTTAGAAGAAATGGAAAACATTACAAGGTTCTTTGTAGAACGCGGTCATGAAATTCCATTTTTAATTCCTGGTGTTTCTATTCCTGGAGTCCCTGGTGGACAAGGCGGAGACGCCGTTTCTGTTTTGCGTGCTATTCGTAATGGTGGTGGTAAAAGAAACTTCCATGTATTAAATAGTTCTAGCGGGCTTAATTTCGCTTGGCAAGCAACTAATGAACCGGAACGTTATGCGTCTCTTTGTGTAGATGCTCTTGAACGTTTAGCAGATTCTATCCGATAAATTTTATACAATAAAAAAACGCCTTCCCGAAGGAAGGCGTTTTTTGGTGTTTGTTTGGATATTGGGTTTTGTATTGTAGTACTCTAAATGTAGATACTCCTAGAAGAAAAGGTAGAGGGTATTATGATTTTTTTATGGATAAAAAATCCATACCCCCCATGAAGAAAAAAGTAGCCGTTAGAAAGACAAAAGGCTATCTTTGTCATGATGCTTAATTTTTGGAATGTTTCAGATTATCGAGATTTGCTTAAGAGTTATTACGAACGTCGTAAAGAAGAACTCTCTATTTATTCCTATCGTATGATGGGAGAAAAGTTAGGCGTTGATAGCAGTTATTTATATCGTGTTTTGCAAAAACGCCAACAATTACCATCTCGTTCTATACCTGCTGCTCGTGAACTTTTGGGCTTGACTGGTCGTGCTGCTGAATATTTTGATTTGCTCGTTGCTGCTGCTAAATCAAAGAATTCAAAAGAAAGTCATGAATTGATGGAAAAAGCCCTTGCTTTGAGAGATGTAGCGAGAAAAGAAATAACGCAATCAGAATTACGTTTTTTTGGAGAATGGTGGATTCCTGCAGTTCGAGCTTATTTAGAAATTTCTGGTGGAGATGCCAATCCAAAACGTATTGCAGAATATATTCGCCCGAAAATTACAGAAGCGCAAGCGACAGAAGCCTTACAATTGTTAAAGGATTTAGGGTTAGTCAAACGCCTTGCTTCGGGAAAATTGAAAATAGCCGATGCTCATTTGACGGTTGGTGGACCAGAAAAAATACAAGCTGTACGTAGGTACCAGCAAGAAATACTGCAATTAGCAGCCAAAGCGATAGATGAATGCCCTGTTGACAAACGAGATATTTCTACATTAACTATGGCAGTTGATGCAGCAGCTTTTGATGATATCCGTGATATGCTAAGAGAAATGCGTAGACTTATTCAAAAAAGAGTTGATGAATCGGTTGCTCCAGATAGAATTATGGAACTTTCTATGGCGTTTTTCCCAGTTACAGAGATTAGGAAATAAAATGAAGCGTTGGGTGTTGGTATTGTTTGGTTTACTCTTTCTATTCTGTGCTTGCGACAAGAATAGCGTTAGTGGCAATAGTGTAGAAACAGAAAATACGGTTGCTTTAGTAGCCGTTGATGCTGACGGCAATGCTTTGTCCAATGCTTTGTTTAGAATACGTCCTGAATCGTTTGTAGTGGATACTCTTGCAGAAGAATGCGAAAATTGTCTAGACTTGCAATCTGATTCTTTGGGAAAAACAGAACTTGAAGAATTGCCAGAAGGCTCTTATATAGTAGAAGGCATTTATAAAAATCTTCGTGGTTTTGTAAAAATGAATGCCGAAGATATATTAGATTCTTTGACGCTTGTTCCTGTTGGTGGAATTTCAGGGCAGTTAGCTTTGCCAGAAAATGTAAAACATGGTTGGGTGCAATTAAAAGGTCTTGACTATTTAGCAAAAACCGATGAAGACGGTTACTTCCAGTTAGATTCATTACCTGTTGGTGATATTCAGATATTAGCTATTATTCCAGGTGATACATTAGCCACTCTTTCTGTTGCGGTTCGTTCTAAAAAGGTTAATAAGGTTGGTCTTTTAGGTAAATATAAAGAACCTACAAAAGATTCTATTCCAGAAAATGATTCTATTCCGACAGATACAATCCCAACAGATACAATCCCAGAAGTTAAAGAAGATTCTGTTTTGTATTCTGTGCCTGTTGCAAATCTTGTTTCTGCTTGGATGAAACCTCTGTATGATTCTACAGTCGTTACTTTACGATTAGATGAATCGATATTTGATTTTTCTAAAATAGCAACTGATGCAGCAGATGTTGAATTACGTTTGTCAAATGCTGAAACTCTTTTACCATATCATGTTGTTCGTTTTGACAACTCTTCTTCAATAGGGATTTTTCAAGTGAGAGTCCCAGCATCCGCTGTTGAAAATGATACTTTAGAGATTGTGCAAGGAAAAGGAAATGTTGTTTCTGATATCTGGGAAGGTATTCCTGATTCAGTTCGCTTAAAATTAAGTTCAGTTTCTTTTGGTGGTTTTGAATCTGGCAATATGGATGTTGGTTTCCCTGAACCTTTAGAATCTAGAGAATGGTACGTGGTTTCTTCAGAAAATGCCAATATGTACACATCAATTGATTCAGCAGACCTTCCAAGAGGTGGTTCTGCGTTCCGATTCAGTTATTCTTCTGTTGATGATTCATGGGTTTTGATTGGAGCTCCTTTAAAGGAACATTGTAATTTTGCAGCATTTGATTCTGTTGCTATTTGGGCAAAAGGTAATGGAATTCTTTCTTTTGCTTTAGAAAAATTAGATGTTGAAAAAGAAGGAAAGGCTTGGACTAAAGCAGATTTAACAATGGAATGGAAACGTTATGTTTTCACGAAAGAAGATTTTTTACCAGCATCAGATACGGTTGGACAAAATACTGGTTGGGAAGATGTCCGCGACTCTGTTTCTAATATTGCCATTTTCGGCTATGATGGCGCAGACCTTTGGGTAGATGACATTGTCCTGTATGGTGTTTCGCGCGATGACTTGAAATAAAAAAAGAATCCATAAATTATGGATTCTTTTTGTTTTGAATAGATGTTATTTTAAACCTTTTCCATTTAAATAGCCATAACCATTATAAATAGAATGTAAAGCCCCGGCTAAATAAGCAAGAGGCGCATTCCAGTTAATAGCCACTTCGTTTGTTGCATAGCTACAACGTTCGTCAGCGTAAGCTAAAGCCGGTTTATTTGCCTGAGCATAATCATCACATTTCCAGTTTTCAGGACCAATATCTTGTTTGCCTAAATGAGGACCTCCTACAAGCATACCTGGCACAGGATTGTCAACATAATCAGCTTCACTTGGACGGTGGTGTGGATTTTTAGGGCTACGAACACCAAAGCCAGTTACATAAGAAAGTTGAAATGGATTTTTCCCTAGCAAATAATCTAATGTCTGCTGAGCTCCATCTAAATAATCACGTTTACCCGTTAAATAGTAAGCGTGCAACAAAATGATGCCATTATTAGCTACAGCACTATTTGAACCCCAGTTCCAGTTCCATGGGTGCATTGGTAATCTGTATGCAGAAGTATCGCCTTCTTTTGTTAAGTTATCCGCTTCATTTAAAAGGATTTTTTGTGCCGCATTAGAAAGAGAATCTCCAAATGTTTTTTTGTCTAAAGCGATGCGGTAAATGCCAAGGAAGTTAACGTCTCCCCACCAAGGTCCGTTCGGATTAAATGGGTTCTGTTTTAGTTCGTCAAGATATTCTTTTTTACCCGTTGTTCGATAGAGTTCACTTGCAGCAAAACGGAATTCATCTAAAGCATCTTCAGACTTGTGAACGTAAGAACCTGTTTCTACATCACTTGGCTGTTCATAAATGATTTTAGGATTGGCTTTTGCCCAAGCATAAGCTTTTTCTGCTGCACTCAGCATTTTTTTTGCATAAGGAGCGTCAATATTTTTATAAACATAAGCGGCTTGTGCCATAACAGCAGCAAAGTCTAAAGTCGCAACAGTATTTTTACCGATAGCAAAACGTTCTGCGAGATCTTGTTCTGGCATAATAGAACCGCAGAATTTAAGCGATGTGAGTTTATGGAATACGCCACCATCTTTATCTTGCATAGAAAGCATCCAATCTAAATTCCAACGAATTTCTTCTAAAAGGTCTGGGTGTTTAGAATGCTCTGTTGGGATGTTCCATGAAAGGGAATCAAAAGTTTTTGGGAAATGTTCGTAGAGCTCAAGTAATGTAAATACGGTAATACCAGAATTAACAATGTACTTGCCATAATCACCAGCGTCATACCAGCCTTTAGGGCTATCTATAGTTCTTTTTTCGCCATAAACTTTAGCTTTATTATCTGGGTGGCCTTTGGCTCTTGCCCATTTACCAGCGTATTTTGCTTCAAGATTCAAACCGGCACGTTGGTAATAAAACCATTTTAAAGCACCTTTGGTTAAATCAATATAAGGTGATTCTTGAATTTCAAAAGGTGTCCCTAAAAATTCATTGGAACGGCGTAAACGATAAGTCCCCGTTTTTTTTATGCTTGAAAAATCAAAAACCTGCGTTTCTTCTCCACTAGCATCCCATTCGCCAACATAAGGCGCTTTAACTGTCAAAACAGGTTTTCCAGTTTTTAAATCAATAACTTCTAAAGGACTAGCGTCATTTCCAGGAATCACAACCTGTTTTTCGGCTTTGGGAGCAAATCCTAATTGGTTTATTGCTGGCATAGCGGCAAAAGAGGTGATAGAAGCCGCGAGAGGTAAAAGAATAATTTTTTTCATAAATCCTCTTAAAAAAGATAAAGGAATTCCTTTGTGTAAGAATGTATAATCATATTTAGCAGAAAGGGAAATTTTTAAGATTTTTTTGTATTCTTTGGTAAACAGGATTGAAATTTGGGTCTTTTTTTAATTCTTTTTACTTTATTGATTTTTGAAAATTTTATTGGCGAGTTTTTTTTATGTTTCTAAGTTATGGAAATGGATAAAAATGCAGTCAAAAAAGTTTTTTCTAATCAAGAAGGCCCTCATGAAAATTTAAAAGAATGGGTAATGCGTTATGTAAATACGCAATATTTACGCCCAATTGCTGAACATACAAGAAAAGCTTTTTTTGAAGTGGAAACATTTATTGAAAAACGGGCTTGTCCAATTGTCTTGGATTCTGGTTGTGGAACAGGGCGAAGTACACAAGTTTTAGCCCAAAAATTTCCTGAATGTACGGTTATTGGCATTGATAAATCAGAAGTACGCCTTTCTCGTTCTGGAAAACCTTGTGAAAATCTAATGTGGGTCCGGGCAGAACTTTTGGATTTTTGGCGTCTAGTTCTTGAAAATAAATGGGAAATAAAATTTCACGCTCTTTATTACCCAAACCCTTGGCCTAAAGCGTCAGAAGCTACACGCCGGTTCCATTTTCATCCGATTTTTCCGACTCTTTTGAAACTTGCTCCTAAAACCGAATTGCGGACTAATTGGGGAATTTATGCAGAAGAATTTGCAATGGCTTCTGTTTTAGCAGGCGATATGTTAAAAATGCCTCTTTCGGTATCAAAGCACATTTTTCAGTCTGAAATCCCAGAAACGGCATTTGAAGAAAAGTATGCAAAGGCCGGGCAGGAACTTTTCTGTGTAATGGTAGAACACAAGTAGTTTCAAAATTTCTATTTTTCTTTTTAAATCCATGAAATGCCTTTGTTGTGTAGAACTTTTAAAGGTGAAAAGAGGTTTATATGACTTTTGAAGAAATGTATGAACTTGCTTGTAAACGCAAGCAAGAAATGCCCGAAGGAAAGGGAACAACGGAACTTTTTCGTAAAGGGGCTCATGCGATAGGGAAAAAACTCGTTGAAGAAGCTGCTGAATCATGGATGGCAGCTCGGTTTGAATCTCGTGATGACCAAGCATTAGAACTTTCACAAGTGCTTTATTATGTAGCAGTGATGATGGCAGAAAAAGGCCTTACACTTGAAGAGGTTTATAAAAAATTATGATTAAAGTTGCTTTACCAAATAAGGGCATGCTTTTTGAACCCACTCAAGAATTATTGAAAGCTTGTGGTTATAAAGCATCTAAGCCATACAAAACTCTGACACAAATAGATTCAAAAAATGGAATAGAGTTTTTCTTTTTGCGCCCAAGTGATATCCCGATGTATGTCGGTCGTGGGATTATAGACGCAGGCATTACAGGAATGGATTTTAATGCCGAAGCCAAAAGCCCGGCTGTTAAAGTTTTGGATTTGCCATTTGGTGCTTCTAAAATGTGTGCAGCTGTTCCAGAAAATAGTCCGGTACAAACATTAGAAGATTTAAAAACGGCAACAATTGCAACAAGTTTTCCAAATATCGTAAATACTTTTTACCAAAAGGAAATGGATACAGTTGTTTTAGAAGGTGCTGTTGAAATTTCTGTCAGTCTTGGTGTTGCAGATGCAGTTGTTGATGTTGTTGAAACAGGAACGACTTTAAAACAAGCTGGGTTACGTATTTTAGGTGAACCGCTTTTCCGCAGTAACGCGGCCCTTTTCTGTCATCCACAAAAACAAGATCTTGAAGAAGTTCACACATTAGTTCGCCGTATAGAAGGTAAATTAGTTGCTCAGTCTTATATGATGATTGAATACGATGTACCTTCTGAACTTTTATCCAAAGCTTGTGAGCTTACTCCAGGTTTAGATGCACCAACTATTTCCAAATTACATGGTCGCGATTGGTATGCTGTGAAAGCGATGGTTTCTCAAGAAGAAGCAAATGGCATTATGGACCAATTATGGAAAATAGGTTGCCGTAGCATTTTATTGTTTGCAATAAAATCAGCACGTATTTAAAAAGATAAAAATGGATTCTAGCGTTTATTTAGCAAGACAACCTATATTAGACAAAACAGGTAAACTGTTTGCGTTTGAATTGTTGTTTCGCGATTCGCCTAAAAAAGATTCTGCTATTATCCGAAGCGCTATAGCGGCAACGGCGAATGTTTTAGAAAACGCATTAAATGGAATTGGATTGCAAGCTTTGCTTGGTTCTCATAAGGGATTCATCAATTGCAATAGAGAAATGCTTTTAGGAAACATAACGAGTTTACTTGATGCAAAGCATTTTGTCTTAGAAATTTTAGAAGATGTTATACCCGATGAAACTATAGTAGCGGCAGTTGCTTCTTTAAAATACAAAGGGTTTGAAATAGCTTTAGATGACTTTGTTTATACAGAAGAAAATTGCCGTCTTTTCAGTCCGATTTTTCCTTATTTGTCTTACATAAAAATTGACCTTGTTAATAATACTTTGACGCAAAGAAAAGAGGCTGTTTCTTATTTTAGAAAATTGGGAATTTCGCTTTTAGCAGAAAAAGTTGAAACTGAATCTACATTTCAAGAATGTTTAGATGAAGGTTATGATTATTTTCAAGGATTCTTTTTTGCAAGGCCAGAAATTTTAACCGGGAATTTTGTTCCGGCAGAAACTCAAGCGATACTTTCTTTACTCAGGCTTTTACGCAAAGAACCAACGCTTGGTCTTTTATGTAAAGAAATAGAAAATTATCCAGAAATTAAAGAGAGCCTTTTGCGTTATGCTGTTACCGGTAATGTATTACGGCAAGTGGAAAACCGTTCTATTCAAGAAATCATTGAGTGGATAGGGATTCGTCGTTTACATGAATGGTTGATGCTTTTACTTTATTCGCGTTCTTCTGCCGATTCAGATTCTAGAGATTCAGCTTTGTTTAGAAATGTTTCTCATAGAGCAAAGTTTATGGAAAACATAGCGGCTTTTATTCCGAATGCAACTGAAAATTTTTGTGCCGATGCTTTTTTGCTTGGGGTATTGAGTCGTTTAGAAGCTTTGTCTAATGTTTCATTAGATTCTCTCATTTCTAAGTTGAATCTTTCTGACGCAATAAAAGACGGCTTGCAATATCGTGGCCAACTTGGTTTGATATTGCGTTTAACAGATGCTATGGAAAAAGATTGTCAAGAAGAAATTTCTGATAGTTTAACGCAACTTTCTTTGAAATCGTTTGTTTTGAAAATTTGTGTAGAAAACGCTTATACATGGGCTGCTTATGCTTGAACCTTTTAGTTTAGAACAATTAGTTCAAGAATTTGCTTCGCTTCCAGGCATCGGGAAAAAAACAGCGCGGCGTCTTGCTTATCATTTGTTGCAAAAACCAAAGCAAGATATTGAACGCTTTGCCGATAGATTAAAAGAAGTATCAATAAAAGTAAGACCATGTTCTAAATGTTATTTGTATACAGACACAGAAATATGCTCTGTGTGTTGTGAAAGAGTTGGGGCGAAAAGTATTTGTGTTGTTGAAAAGCCTTCAGATGTTTTACCCTTTGAACGCTCAGGCATTTATCAAGGTTTATATTTTGTTTTAGGTGGTGTGCTTTCGCCATTAGATGGAGTTGGCCCAGAAAAATTACATTTAACAAAATTAGTTAAAAGAGTTCAAGAGGAAAATATTGAAGAACTTATTTTAGCTTTAGGTTCAAGTCCAGAAGCAGAAAGTACAATGCTTCTGATAGACAGATTGATGTCTGATTTACCAGTTAAATGTACTCGCCTTGCTCGTGGAATTCCAATGGGAAGCGATTTGGAATTTGTTGATGAAATTACTATGCTTAAAGCATTTGAAGGAAGGAACATGTTATGATAGAAAATCAAAAAACAGTTTATCAGTATCCTTCGGCAAGGTTTGTAAAAAGTGCAGTTTCTTTAAAAGATTTGCCCAAAGAACGTTTGCCACAAATTGCTTTTTTAGGTAGGTCTAATGTTGGTAAATCTTCTTTATTGAATGCTTTAACTGGTAAGAAAAATTTAGTGAAGGTGAGTGCAACTCCTGGTAAAACAAGAGAAATCAATTTCTTTGAAATCAACAATGCTTTTTACATTGTTGATTTACCTGGTGTGGGGTATGCTAAAGTGAGTTTTTCCAAACAAGAACAAATGGAAAATTCGATTCGCCAGTATATAGAAGGTGCAGAAGATTTAAAAGGCGTAATTTACCTTGTTGATATTCGTCACGCAGGGACTCCGATAGATATTGAAACGGTTGAACACATTCGTAATGCAGGCTGTCCGGTTTTAATTGTTGCAAGCAAACGAGATAAAGTAAATCAATCAGAATTTGCTAAAAACAGAAAGTTAATGCAAGAACGTTTTGGATTAGAAACATTACCTTTAGCTGTAAGTTCTTTAAAGAAAACAGGACTAAAGGAATTGTGGAATGAAGTTTTGAAAGCTGTTAGTGTGGAGTTTTAAATGCAAGACAACAAATCTACACTAAGTTTTATAGGAAAGTTTTTTAATTGGTTAGGCGAATCGTTTTTAAAAACAACGCCTGGTAAATTATTTTCATTATTTGTTCAAACGATACTTTCCTTTTTTTCAGAGAATAGAAATTTAAGAACGGATTTCCGTAATGTTGTATTGCAAACTTTTTTTACGGGTGTAGAAATTTTTCCCATTCTTTTTATTGTTGCTTCTCTTTTTGGCACGGTTGTTATTGTTGAAACGATGTCCATTATGAGTAAAGTAGGCTTTGCCAATGTGATTGGTAATGTTTTGGCTGTAATTATTGTACGTGAACTTGGACCTATTTTTACAGCGTTCTTAATTGCTGGTCGAAGTGGCTCTGCTTTAGCAACAATGCTTGGTAATATGCAAATCAATTCTGAAATAGATGCGCTTTCTTCTATGGGAATTAGTCCAATTCGTTACCTTGTTATGCCATCACTACTTGGTGGTGTGGTTGCGGTATTTATAATGAGTGTTTGTTTTTGCATTTCTTCTCTTGGCATGGGCTTTTTAATTTCAAAATTTTTTGTTATGATTCTTGGGCAAGCGGCTAACGTTCAGTTAACTTGGCATTATCTGTTTAATTCTTTAGTAAACGCTTTGACTTATACTGATTTTATAATGATGGTTATAAAACCTTGTGTCTTTGCAATAATTATTGTGATAAATGCTTGTTATCAAGGTTTGCGTGTTGAACGTGATTTCCGTAATTTGCCAAAAGCTACTTCTCGTTCTGTTATTTATTCGTTTTTATACATAGTGATAGCTGACGCTCTGCTTTCTGTATTCTATATATTCCAGTATATGGGAGAACTTTCTAAGATTATTTAATATGGCAGAAGTTTTACGAATAGAAAATTTGAATTTTAGCGTTTATGAAACTTTGCGGCAAGCTTCTGCTGGTAAAAACGTCATATCAAAAATTTTCGGTAATCTATTTCGTTTTTCAACACTTTCTAGTCGCCATATTTTAGAGAATATTAATTTGTCTTTAAACCCAGGAGAAACACTTTGTATTGGAGGGCCTTCTGGGCAAGGGAAAAGTTTATTGCTCCGATTAATTGCTGGTCTTGAAAAACCAGATTCAGGGAATTTTTTCTACTTCGGAGAATATCTACCTAAAGAAAAACATTCAGCGTTAGAAATTGCTTTACGTCAAGTTGGTTTGGTTTTGCAAAATGGAGCGTTGATTTCAAATTTGACTGTTCGAGACAATGTCGCTCTTCCATTACGTTATCATAGGCGAGGCACAGAAAAAGAAATATCGGAAAAAGTAAATATGGCTTTGGATTTAATGCGCGTAAGTTCTGTCGCAACAAATTTTCCACATACTTTGAGTGCTGGTATGTTAAAACGCGTAGCGATTGCACGTTCTTGGGTGATGGATCCAAAACTTCTTTTGTTAGATGAACCTACCGCCGGTCTTGATAATTATAACAGACGAAATTTATTGCCTTTGATTGATAATATGCGAAGTTTGTTCCAAACATCGATTATTATTGTGACTCATGATTTGCGTATGGCCGACGAACTAGATGCTAATTTGATATTTTTACACAATAAAACTTTAACAGAGCCACATTCTTTTGATTATTGGCTCCATTCAAAAGAAGTTTTTGCAGTTCAACTCTTTCGTGATTTACAAAAGCGGGACGGGTTGTATTAAGAATTGATTTTATATATTTTAAAGTAATATGCGACCACTAAAACACATAAATTGGATGGAACTTTCAGGCTTACTTGTTGGAGCCTTCCTTATGTTTGCTTTAATGGTGGTTGGAATTGTCTTGTACGTTAAACTTTTTAATTCTGGCATGATTGGGGTTGAAGAATACAAACTCCACAGCCGTTTTGAAAAAGCACTTGGTTTAAACGTAGGCACAAAAGTCCAGATAAGTGGTGTGGAAGTGGGTAAAATCTCTAATGTCACTCTTGACTCAAGAGGCGTTTGGCTCGAACTCACTCTCCAAAAAAAATACCAGAACTGGATAACAGATAGTGCTAAAGTATTTGCTATTCGTGACCAAAACGTGATTTCTTCACGCGTAGTTAACGTAGAAGTAGCAAGAGCTGGTAATATTTTAAATGATGGTGATACTATTACTGCGGGTCAGGCTCAGGATTTAGAAACAGTTTTAGAAACAGCAAATGAGTTGTTGACTCGGGTCGGAGATTTAGTTGATGTAGTAGATACCATTGTGACTTATGTGATGGATACAAGTACCACGCTTGGCGCCCTACTTGGCTCAAAATCATTTTATACAAATATTAGTACGCAACTTACACGGCTTGATAATATGACTCGTGTGGGGTCTCATTTGCTTTATTCATTAGATGGCCATTTACCGATACTTTTATCTAAAACAGATACTTTAGTGGGTGATTTACAAACAGTTGTTACAGGTGTAAAAGATATCCCGGCGCAGTTGAATGGAGTTTTTAATTCTATGGACGGGATGTTTAACCGCATGGATACTTTAATGACAAATTTTGACGGCGTTGCTAATTCACTTTCAGGATTTATTGAAGTCGGTGAAAAAACGCTTTATGGCGCAGATGAAATGGTAGAAGGTATTTCTAATATGTGGATAATTCGCCGTTCTATGCCGCAAAAAGATTCAGTACCATTTACGGTGGAGACTTTATGGTAGTGCGTTTTTTGCTTATCTGTGCTTTGTTATCTGTTTCTTTGTTTGCAAAAGAATCTGGTCGTTATGCGTTTCGTGCTCAAAAATATTTAGAAGAAGGGAAATTTGCTTCTGCTTATTCTCTTTATGAAGCAGCATTACTAGCAAGCCGTAAAGAATCTGATTTGCTTTCAGAATCAAGAATTCTTTTGTCTATGGCGCAAATTAGAACAAGCAGTTTAGATTTAGAACTTGCTGATTCATTACTTTCGCAAGTTAGAGAAGACGTTTTAGATTTAAATACAAAGCTTGCTTTATTACAAGCAAAAATTTCTTTAGATAATATCAAAGGTAAGCATGCAGAAGTGATTTCAAAAGTCGCTTCAGTAACAGAAGAAATGTTGAAAAATGCACCAGAAGCTTTGCTTGCCGCTCTTTATTCAGAAGAAGCTTATGCTTTAGCGGCAAAAGGCGATATTTCTAAAGCCGAAGAAACACTTGAAAAAGTGCGTAAAGAACTTTCTAAAAAAGATGGTCGTTACGTTTTAGCGAAAGCTCGCGTAGCAGATGTTTCTAAAGCAAGTAATGCTGATTCTTTATACTCTGAAGCAGAAAAAATTTCTATACAAGAAAACCGCATTTACAGAACGGCTACAATACTTTATTATCGCGCTTTAATTGCCGAACGAAACGGGGAATCTAATAAAGCAAAAGATTTTAGAAAACGCAGTGCTCATGCTTTTGAACTCATGGGACTCCCAAAACCACAAAAGCGTTCTTTGGGCGAAGAGTAATTCACCATTCTCGTTTTTTGAAATACAGATAAATTAATAAACCCGTTATAGCCATAACGCTAAGGGCTATTGGGTAACCATAAGGTGATTCAAGTTCTGGCATGTATTTAAAATTCATTCCCCATATTCCTGCCATAAATGTAAGCGGGATAAATATGGTAGAAATTATGGTGAGGCGTTTTATTATTTCATTTAAGTGGATATTCATATTTGAAATGTAAAGTTCGACCAAAGAATCTAAAGCCTCTTTAGTGGATTCTAAATTTTGATTGGCTAATTTAAGGTGATCTTGCAAATCATTGAAAAACGGGCGAAGAGATTTGTTGAGAGTTCTATTGTTTATTTGTTGCGTTTCTTGTAGTAGTATTGGGATATTTTTTTTGAAAGTGCTGTATTGGTGTTTGAAATTTTGGAGTGTTGAATTAGAACTTTTAATGTTTTTAAAAGAAAGTAGTTTTTCTTCGTGTTGTTCTAATTTTTCATTAAAATATTCTAGAACGCTAGAGTGATTTTTAGTAATGATTTTTAACAAGAAATAAAATAAATATTCAGAGCTTTGGCTTTTGATATTTAAGGTGTTGTTTGAAAATGCTTGGCGAATAACTTCAAAAAAATCGTTCTTTTTCTCTTCAAAGCAAATGACGAAATGTTCTCCGCAGATAATAGTGAGTTGTTCTTGGTGAAGAGTGTTATGGTTATGGAATGCAAAAATTTTACTAATAAGAAGGACATAGTTTTCTCTGGTTTCTATTTTTGTCGGGTGTTCTAAATTCAATATATCTTGTTGCGTTAAATAATCTAGGTTAAAAAGATTTCCAATTTCTTCAATAGTTTTTTTGTCAGTTGCTCCTTGAATTTCTAGCCAAAGATTATAATCGCTAGAAGAAATCAGCTCTTTTAACTTTTGAATGTCTGATAAATTAAAGTTTTGTTGAGTTGTATTATTGTATAAAGTTAAAAGGAAAAGAGGCTCCTCTTTATTTTCTGGCAAAAAAAAGAAATCTTCGTAGGTTAAATCGTTCATAGTTTCTCCACGAGCTGAACATATTATTTGTATAAAGTGGAGAAAAGGGTATTTTTACATAAACTTTTTTACGATTTGATTTGCTAAGAAAAAAGCCAAAAATCCAAAAACTAAACTTAAACAAGCATAAAGAATACTTGAAAATTTTCCTTGTTCAGCAATTTTTGCTGATTCGCAAATGAATGTGGAAAATGTGGTAAAGCTCCCGCAGAATCCTGTTGTTAAAGCTAAGTGAATGGCTGGTGAGAATGGTGAATTTTTCAAGGCAAGTGCGTTAATGAAACCTAAAATAAAACAACCTAAGACATTTACAGAAAAAGTTCCTAAAGGCAAGTTTATAAAAATAGGGTTCAGTAATCTAGAAAGCCCGTATCGAGAAATTCCGCCAAAAGCGCTTCCGATAGCGATACAGGCTATGTTTGTTATCATATTATTCACCGCCTAAATATTCAACTGCGAATATGAGAGTAGCGTCTCCTGGAATAGGACCACCACCGCGGCTACCGTAACCGAGTCCAGGAGGAATAATTAAAATTCTTTTTTCACCAGGCAACATACCTTCAACACCTAAATCCCAGCCTCTTATAACGCGACCACCACCAAGTGGGAATGCGAATTCTTGACCGCGTTCTCTTGAACTGTCAAATTTGGTGCCGTTTTGTAGCCAACCTGTATAATGAACGCGTGCCACTTTTCCGGTTACAGCAGGTTCACCTTCACCTGTTTTAATTACAGCATAACGCAAACCTTCAGGTCCTTCTTTAAATTCTAAAGCGGAAGTGTCTGGGAAAAAGTCCATTGTTTCTGCTAATGCTTCGTCTTTTTCAGCATCAAGGATTTCCATGCGGAAAAGAAGAGTTGAGTTTGGAGGAATCATAGAAAATGGTTTTGCACCATAACCCATAGCAGGGCTAATTTGTAACCAACGGATAGCTCCTGGTTTTAAGTTTTCTAACCCAACTTCTACACCAGGGATAAACTTGCCGGCTCCGAGAAGTGTTTCAAGAGGGCGTCCTAAATCTTTTGAACTGCTGAATTTTCTGCCAGAAAAAGTCCAGCCGGTGTAGTGGAGTTTGATTTTAGTACCAGGTTTTGTTGCTTCACCAGAACCTGTTTTTTCATCAATAACTTTAACGCCGGGAACAAGTTCTTTCCAAGGCATTTGGGAAACATTTTTTGGTAAAGTATCTGGTGGTAAAGGTTTTTCAGCAAAAACAAGTTCTACTTCAAAATAAAGGTCTGATTTCGCTGGAATAGGCCCTATCGCACGGTCACCATATCCTAATTCGTAAGGGATGTTTAATTTGCGGATTTCTCCAACGCGCATACCGACAAGGCCTCTATCCCACCCAGGAATTACTTGGCCAGTACCGAGAGAAAACTCAAGCGGTTCACCTCTTTCGTAGGAATTATCAAAATAAGTGCTGTCTGAAAGCCAACCTTTATAATGGACTTTGATTAATTGTCCCGACCGAATAGTGTCGCCTTGTCCCGGTTTCAGAATTTGGTACTCAAAAGGAATGGCATAAAGAGCCGTAGATGCTAAAAGAAATGCAAAAAAAACGTTTTTCAACATAAAATTACCTTTCTCCAAAAATAGAAAATGCTAGTTTTGTAAAAAACTATAGATTGTTTTTTAATATGGATTTATCTGTTATTTTAATTGTTGTGACTATTATTGTGCTTTCGATCATTTTGGCAGCGATCGGGGCTTATGTAGTTATTCATAGTGCTGAAGAAAAAGAAGAAGCACCACCACCTATAGATGTATCTGGTCAATATGCAGTTGTGGTTCGCCCTGCAAGACTTTCTATGGAATCTGTAAAGCCTTCTGAAACAGATTTGAAAAAATGGCTTTCTTCTCAAAATATTTCTGAAGAAGAAAAGTCACGCTATTTTGAACAATGGCAAAAAACTTACGAAGAAACCATTCGGATTATTGATGAAGGCGATAGAAATGGAACTGTAACTTATCGTATTGAACTTGGTCCGAAAGGCAAGCAATATTGTAAATTCTTGAACGAAGAAAATTTTATTACTCGGGAACAGATTCGAAATCATGCTGAATTGCTTCCGCCTTATGTTTTTGGCTGCGATTGTCGCTTGATGCCGAAATTACCTTGGGAAAACCCAGGGAAATCAGGTTGGAAGGCTGTAGTTCCAGATAATGGTGTCTATCATGTGCCCGATTGGAGACAATTTGCGTAAGTACTTTTTCTTTCTTGTATTTCTTTTTCCTGTTTTAGCTTCGGCAGCCGGTTCGGCGATTATTACTCTTCAAATGCCAGTGGGCACGCGTCAGCTTGGTATGGGAGAAGTCGGTGCAGCTGTTGCAGACGATGCGACTGCAATGTATTATAACCCAGCGGGCCTTGCTTTTGGACCGCTTTCTGATGAATGGATGGTTTCTTACCCAGCCAGTTCTAAAAACGCGCCGCAGTTTACGAAACTTTCAGCTAGAACTCGCCCAGGCTTTTTCTCTAAAAGTGAATTGTGGGCAGGGACTGTTGCTGGTATTTTAAAATATGATGGCGATGATTGGGTGGAATACCATAAAGTAGAACTTGAAGGCAATGCAAAAATCAGAGATGCGGTTCGTGTTTTTGCTGGCACTGAACGCGGTCTTGATGAATATGTACGTCAAGTGAAAAAATATAATGGCATAGAAAGTGCTGCCGATGAATCGTTTTTGGTAGATGTAAAAATCCCTTGGAACCTTGTTGTAAAAGATACTATTACAGCTCTTTTATATGAAACCAGGACTGAAAAGCTTTGGGTGGGTACGCCAAAAGGTTTGTTCCGCTTTGATGGTCGTTCTTGGAAATCGTTTGAATCAGAACTGGGTAAAGTGCGCATTACAGCACTTGCAAACCAAGGGGCTACACTTTGGGTGGGTACAAATGACGGCCTCTTTTCTTACAGAAATGGAACGGTAGAACGCAAAGGTGTGGTGTTACCTAAACAAGATATTCGCGGGCTTGCCTGGTCTGAATTAAGAAAAGAACTTTATGTCTCTGTTCATGGAGCAGGTATTGCCCGATTGATTCCAAAAAAGAGTAACAATGATAAAGACCGTTGGAGCCTTTTCACAGAAGAAGATGGAATTTTTAATTTAGAACCAAATGCTATTGTCGTTGATAGCTCTGGCCATGTTTGGGCTGCTCATGAAGGCGGACTTTCTCATTTTAATTTGAGAAAATGGGAACAAGTTCGTTTTGAAGATAATATTGTAAATGACATTTCAGTTGACCGCAAAGGTGCTGTATGGATTGCAACCAATAAAGGTGTTTGGCGTTACTTGCCAGATTATGCAACGGCAAGTGGCAAGAAAGCTGAACTAGAACGCCGCCCTGGAGAAGAAGAAAAAAAGCAAGATGATGAATGGAATCATTATCACTCTGGCAATGGTCTTTCTGATAATCATGTTTATGCTGTTTTGCCGCAAGGTAACGATGTCTGGTTTAGTACAAATGCTGGTATGGAACTTTATAAAGATGCTGACTACCAATTGGTTTTCTTTTACGAACAACTGCTTCCTGTTTTAAATATTCCGGACCTTTATCATTTGTATGCTGCGATGACAGTTCCTGTTGCTGAATGGGGAACGTTGGGATTTTTCTTGAACTTTGTTTCTTTTGGTTCAACTGTTGTTTCTGATGAATATACTTCTGATGATTTAGTTGCTCATAATAGTTATGAAATTGTTGGTGGCTTTAGTTATGGAACTTCTCTTGGTCGCGGTTGGGGTTTAGGTTTGACTGCTAAGCTTTTTTATTCTGATTTGAGTTCTGGTGCTTCTGTTGGTGGCGAAAAGGCAACGACACTTGGTTATGCGTTTGATGTCGGCGTTCTGAAAAAAGATTTATTCGTTGAAGATTTAAGTTTTGCGGTTGTTTTGAATAATATTGGTCCAAGTGTTTATTATGTCGATAAAACAAATGAAGACCCAATCCCTTTGACATGGCGTTTAGGACTTGCGTATGATTTGTTAACATTAGCAGACCATAAATTAGTTATTGCTGGGGATTATAATCGTGAAGTTATTATTGATGATGATAAAGGAAACCCAGAGCCATTCTACATTTCAGCTTGGAAATCTATTGTAGAACCTGAGCTTGGTGGGGACGGTTTAACTGCTGCAAAGAACTCGTTATTGCAAGGTGTATTCAATGTTGGTATGGAATACATTTATGCAAACACAGTTGCTTTGCGTGTAGGTTATCTTTACGATAAAACAGGTAAACGTCAAGAAGTTGATTTAGGCTTTGGCTTTATGCTTTCTGATGTTTTCCAATTTGACTTTTCTTCTATTAAAGACGTAGGCGATAACGAAGGCGTTCGCGATGGCCAAATGCGTTTTGGCTTGCTCTTTAGATTCTAAAAACTTGTAAATCGGCTAATAGACAGGTGGCAAACGACGCAAATGTTGTTTGCCATAATTAGTTTTTTACTCTTGCTTCCTAAAAGGCTAAAGTAATCTGAAAACAAGTAACAAAATAAACTTATTTTGTCTAGAGGGAATCATATATAATTAAGGAGCTAATATGCCTAAGCAAACGCTTGTTTTTGAAAACCCTGTTCAATTATCATTGCACAATTCTTTATTAAAAATCGCATACAAAGAAAATCCGGACGAAGTATGTTTTAGAGCGATTGAAGATATTGGAACAATACTTATAGATAATCATTCAGCATCGTTAACGACACCGCTTATAGCAAAACTTTCAGAATATAATGTTGCCGTTGTTTATTGTAATGAAAAACACATGCCTATATCTATGTTAATGAATTTAGATGCTAATTCATTGCAGGAAAAATATTTCAGGTTACAACTAAATGCATCGCAACCTTTGAAAAAGCAAATGTGGAAAAATATAGTTGAGGCTAAAATTAAAAACCAAGCGTTGTTTTTAAAATCTCTAAATAAAAAGAATGAAAAAATGTTTAAATACGCATCAAGTGTTTTAAGTGGAGATTCAAGTAACAGAGAAGGACTAGCGGCGCAATTTTATTGGAAAGAACTCTTTGGGAAAAATTTTATCCGTGATAGATTTGGGGAATACCCAAACAATCAATTGAATTATGGGTATGCTTTATTGCGAGCCGCAATAGCACGAGCACTAATGTCAAGTGGATTACTACCTTCCCTAGGAATTTTTCATCGGAATTATTACAATGCGTTTCCTTTAGCAGATGATATTATGGAACCTTATAGACCTTTTGTAGATCAAATTGTATATAAATTATTTTGTACAAAACAAAAGACTTTGAATAAAAATATAAAAGGCATGTTCTTAGAATTATTTTATACAAGTGTTCCTTTAGGCGAACAAATGGTGCAATTAAATACTTGTTTGAGTTATACAACAGCGTCAGTCACAAAATTTTTAATGGGTGAAACAAAGAATATTGTTTATCCGAGGATTGTATGTGGGTAGTTGCTATTTTTGATTTTCCAAGATATTGTAAAAGTGGTAGGCAAAATATGCTTTTGTTTACAAAGCATTTAGAAAAAGAAGGGTTTAGTAAAATTCAAAAAGGAATGTATGTGCGTTATTGCTCTACAGCCGCAAATGCCAGAGTTCATAAGAATAAAATAATAAGTTCAATAATCCCTCGCTCAACAGTTTGTTTGTTAAACATTGCAGATAAAGAATTTTCAGAAATTTATAGTCATTTTGGATATTCTAAAGCACCAAAAAACTGGCCAAAATCTTTAGATACAATTCAATTTTTCTGATTTTTTTATGCTGAAATTGCTTGCCACCCCTTATGGAATAAGGTATATTACAAAGTAGGTTGTAATGGAGTTCTACGGGAACTTAGTTAAAACTAAAACAGACGATGGAGAATTTTCTTATAATCGCGTATATGAAAAACCTAATGATAAAAAGGAAACACGAGTGGGAAAAACGATTTTTGATAAAGTGCAAGGAAGTGTGTATCCTTTTGGTGAAACTATGTATAATGCAT